>JBHJGN010000047.1:0-46929 GCA_050331735.1 Cyanophyceae cyanobacterium | reverse complement strand
TAGAAACGATTTTCGGATTCTGGTGAACAATACTGGTACTCATGACAAGGGCTGTCTTACCGAGGAGCGGAGTGAATCGAAAGGTTCATGCTCCGTTTTGCAGACGAGTCGGATAGGTGACTGTCCGGCTTAGTTCAACAGTTTTACCCCGTCTTCAAGAATCTTGCTGCTAGAGGCAAAACCTCCGTGGACTGGTTCTTTGGCTTCAAATTACACTTAGTCGTCAATGAGTACGGGGAACTGCTTAACTTTCAACTGACTCCAGGAAACGTTGATGACCGTCAGCCCGTTCCTGATTTGCTCCGTTGCCTGTTTGGTAAAGTTTTTGCTGACCGAGGCTATGTGTCTCAAAAACTCGCCACTCAGTTGTTTCAAGAGTTGAAGCTTCAGTTTTTTGCTAAACCGCGACGCAACAGGAAGAATCGCTTGATGCGTCTGACGGACAAGCTCTTAGCCCGGAAACGCTCGATTATTGAAACGATGATCGATCAGCTCAAAAACATTTCTCAGATTGAACATTCTCGTCATCGTAGTCCCGTCAATTTCCTGGTTAACGTTTTATGTGGCTTAATTGCCTACTGTCATCAACCGAAGAAGCCTTCCCTCCGTTTTGATTGGGCTTTGCCTCATTCAGTTTAACCCGAACTCAGGTTTCTTAGTAACCTAACTGATGCATCGTTGCTTCAAAGCTGGGAAGAAGGATGGGGTTTAACGGCACAGGACGAGAAGGACCAGTAGGTGTAATCGTTTGACAGGCAAAATTAATCATTTTCTGGTCATACGGTAGCTGACAAAATTCTAAAACCTCTGTTAAGCTTCTAGCCGGATCCAGCGTCAGTTCTTCGTAACGAAGCTGATAAATACTGTGATGAGTTTCTTGCATAGCTTCAAGTCCCTGTTGCATGGTTAATATCCATTCGACCGCTCCTTTATCAACATGAGAATCAAGCTTACTGACTTCTTCTTTTATCACTCGAAAATCCGGATGGGTATTAACTAATTGCTCAACAAGTAATTTCCACTTACGGTCATTTACCCCCCACCAGTCTGATGTGGCACCGTTCTCAAATTTACCGAAGCGCTCTGACCATTTAGCAATGGATTGACAGGTATTCCACCCATTGCGCACCAGGAAAATAAGTTTTGCGTCTGGAAATATTTCTTTAACGAAAGAAACTCTAAATATCATTTCTGGATACTTGTCAAGTACTCTTTTAGAACCGGTCAGACTTAAATAGAAGCTGTACAAACGATGAGCTGTCTGACGGACTTCATCGTTTATCTCTGCTTCTGTTAAGGAGTAATACGCATTTTTTTGACTATAGCTACCGGTTAGATCCTCCTGTGGATAGATGGCATGCCACAGGGCTTTCGGTTCATTAAGAAAGCCAATTTGAGGATGAAGAGATAAAATCAAACCTAAGAGAGTACTGCCACTCCGACCTGTACCAACAATAAAAATTGGTTTTTCAACCTTTTTTAAAGCTGGAATTGTCTTCTCTACGTTAAGTAGTGCAAACAGAAAGGGATTAATCCAGCGACCTTTTGTTGTTACTGGTCTTCCTTCAAATAAAGCATAGCTCAGTAAGCGAGACAGAGCCTTGTAGGGTCGTGTTTTAACATATAACCAACTTAATTGAGCAACCATTGATAACAGCTTTTAAAAAGTATACATTTACTGAGCTTCGTTTTGCCAAGTTTGAATAACGTCAACAGAGACTAAGGCTAAAGAATTTGGTTTTAAAGCTTTCAATTTTTTAAAGTCGTCTTTTAATCGCATTTACTATGTTCTGGCTTCGACGAAGATTAAGCATAAGAGCTAGCATCAGCTTTGTTGGCAAGAAAAGATAACTTAAGCTGAGGCTTAACGTACTAGGTCGAGAAAGATGGCTAGGATAATTATACCTATCCATATTACTATGTGTTATCTTCTGACAAATAAAAATTTCGGTGTTAGAAAGCTCTCCATTTTTCCATCTACCTACTGCATTTGCATCTATCCCCTTACGTTCTCTATTCCGTTTCTTGTGAGATGAATTCTGTGCTACTTCAAGCATCTCTTTTTGATACTCTATTTCAAGAAAATTACATATTTCTTGCACTATTTTCTGAGGATTAGCGACTAGATCTTCAAATTTAATTGTGTTAACCCGCGGGTGTTCAGAAAATTTATTGGCTGCATTGACTGAAGCATTCCAAAGCTTTGATATAGTAACTGGATGATAATTGCACCAGGAACGAACAGCTTCACGGCGAGGAATATTTGTAGCACCCAGCGATCTTAATCTCCATTTATATTTCTGCGAAAGCAGCACATCCCGTGGGTCGCGAATCATATTAATGATGCGGCTTTCTGGATAAAAATCAAGAATTTCCGTAACATAGAAAATATTACGAGGAGTTTGCTCACAGGGAATGCTTTTACCATTCTTTGTAGTTAAATATAGGAGAAAGGTTTTAAAAACTTCTACAGAATCTATTTCTTTATGAGGAATTTTATCTACAAGATTTTTAGCTTCCTTTAGAAAAAGATCAGAATTCTTCTGACTAATGAAGTCTTCGTCTTGAATAGACAACAAACGAGCAGCTAGCTGCTCAGCCTGTTTTCGAGAGACTAATGGCTCATTCCTTTTGGAGGTCCACAATTTTTCAAAGAAATGGAGTTCTTCAAAGGTGAAAACGTCTGGGTTTAATCCTAATATTTTTCCGAGCAGGGTTGTTCCACTGCGAGAATTTCCTACTACAAAAATAAGCCGTTCTTTGGAGGAAGATTTTGGCAAAATAGGTAGATTCATAACGACATACTAGTGATTGGTAATCTAAAATGCTAATACAGAGCCGATAATTATTGCCGGCGCTGATAATGCCGTATTCCTTCTAAGAATGGCTACTAGGTGAAAGGGAGTTGGTCCTCAGTTCCGCCGAGAAATTAGAAATACTGCCATTAAAAGTCTGCTCAATTCGATAAATGTTTTTAATCAAAGCTTTCTTCTGATAAGGAGTGTTTGTTGATGGAATAACTTGTCATTTTACGCTGTTCCCGCTGACGACAATAATAGTTTATGGCTAACCCAGCAAAGAGCCAAAAGTAAAAGCTGAAAGGTCTGATTCTAAACAAGCGTTCGACAAAAGAATAGAGAAAGGCAATCACTGTTAGTGACTGCAAGATAGCTCCTGATGCTTTTTCTTCCTCCGATGAGGCGGCGCGTACAACTTGTCGGGAAGCTCGATGAAGCTGCCAGAGAACAACCCAATAGAGAAGTAAACCAACAATTCCGAAATAGGCCGTTATGGCGAACCAGTAGGGATCGTCAAAAACGTACAGATTACGCTGAAGTTGAGCTTGATCGTCTGGATTAAGAAATATCTCGATTCCCCTTTGCACTGAACCCAGTTCAGGACCAAACCCAAACCACCATCTCCCAGATTTGATTAAGGCATTGATGGTCACGACAATTGCCCAACCGCGGGAACTTGCTAAAGTCTGGTTCCAGTATTCTTTGGTAAAAATTGTGCCGAAGTAGGAGACGAGATCCGAGGGGTCTCCACCTTCAGCATTAGCATAACCACCAAAAACAGGAGAAATCTGGATAGAGGACAGCACGAAAAAAAACACGATAGCAATGGCCGCTGACCACCACAGGGCTATCATGAGATTTCTTCGCCTTCTGAGGAAGAGAAGAACGAGCAACGGAATCACGAGAGCGACAAACAAGGCAGCTCGTTTCTTGGAGGCAAACACTCCAAAGTAGATAGTCACTACACTGGCAAGCGCTTTCAAACTAGGAATCAGTTCGCTAGAGCTTACGTACAGGCTAGTAAGAATAACAATAGCGGCAACGATTAAAAACCCTGATAAAACGGCACTATCTAAGAAAGTTCCGCAACTAGCTCCCTTAGAATCAGCCTTGCTGCAATTTCCAGCAGCAAACTGAACATTGAAACTGTTGGGAAGAAAAAATTGGAGAGAGGCAACTACTCCTTGAATAATCAAGACAATTTTGAGATTTTTGAGCAAGTTTTTGAGCTGGAGATTAGAGAAATCAAGATTGACTAGGCTATAGTAAATAGCTAAGTAGCGCCAGTTTGTTCTCAAGTTAGCAATGCTTCCAGGTAGAGAGGCACCGCTGGAGAGAATTGAAAAAAAAGCAGAAACAAAAATAGCGAAGACCGGAATATCAATGGGAGTTTTTCTTAGTCCTCTGCCCTCTAGAATGCGTTGAGAGCAAATCTGCCCCAAGATTGAATAGAGCAATATTTCTGGAACAAAGCGAACTAGAGTTCGTACAGGTCCAGGAACAGGTAGCCAAGCAGCGATCCAGTCTTCAAATGGCGTATAGAACGCGATCGCACTAATGATCCAGAAGGCTAATTGGCCCTCTCGCCGGGCCCGCCGGTAGGATGAGATGAGTGGACAAACTATGGCTTGGCGAATCTGCGTAATCATTAACGAACAGATCTCTAAACTTTCTCCTCGTGATTGGAGCTTGAAGAATAACAGAAAATATTCTCCTGCTGCGATCTTCCCCACCAAAACATGATCAATCCAGTCGTTGATAGAGTTGCAAAAGCCAAGCCTCCAAGGAGAATTATTCTTGTTTGAGAACCATTTTCTTCATCTAGTGGTAGGATAGGCTCCTCTACTAACTGGAGCGGTGGATAGTAAGTTGCATAGTCCGGTTTGTCAACATCAAGTCTAGCTAGTCCCTCGGCAAAAATCGACTCGGAAATTTGTGCTTCTCGTTCAAGGCGATTGAGAATAAATTGTTCCTGGGTCAGCTTCTTGAGTCTCGACTCAAATTGCTCAATTTGCCCTTCTGTCGCTTGAATTTGAGTGGTGGTCGCTGCCTGTTCGACCTGCAGACGCACCAATTCTTCAACCAGGTCTCGCCGTCCTCCGCCGCCTAAATCAAGTTGAGCCAGAAATGGCAGGTCGACTGATTTGCCGAGAATAATTCGGCTGCGCTCAATCATAGCTTGTTGAGCGTTTTCTTGCTTGTCCTGTTCGGCCAAAACTTGGGGACTGTTAGCAGACCAGATAGAAGATAGTACTTCTAAGTTAGCGCTCGCTTCGCTATAGTTTTGCAAACTACTTTGAAAAACCTTGTCGTCAAGCAGGATAAGGGCATCCCCAGCCTGTTCTGGGGAGAAGTTGAGCTGCTTGGAAAGTTGACGAAAACGCGACTCAAAACCCACTTGCTCAACGAGAAGACTCGCTTTTTGAATCCTCAAATTTTCTACCTGTTTGGCGAGCTGATCGATTTGACTAGCTATTTTTAGAGGAGATTGACCTCTAAAATTAGAAATTTTCTCTTGAGCAGTTTCAAGCTGGCGACTGGCAGATGTTAATTCTTGTTCAATATTGTTATTTTGGCGTGTGGCTTCATCGTTTCTTAAGTCAGTAATGCGATCGCTCCATGCTTGGTAGAAAGCCCACGCTTTTTGCTGTGCTTCTTCAGGAGTCGTTCCGTCTACGGCAAACTCCAAAATTGTCGTTCCCTTATTCAACCAGATAGTTGGTTCGCCAAATTCTTCTACAGACATATCGACCGCCGCGGCAGCTTTAGCAAGCACAGCTTCTGTTCCTGCAACAAACTGATAGTTTTCGCGAGGGTCGACCTTTAATAAGTAGCCATAGGGCGTCTGACCAGAACTTGAGGATATACCTGGTTCGGCGAGTTCAACAGATCCTTGAGTACCGACACCTGAAATAATTGCCGCTCCTTTACTGATATAACTCGGAGCTAATAATTGCAGGAGGAATAAGGTGATGCCGCCGATAGCTGCATTGAGTACGACGGCAATTCCTAAGAATAGCCTTAGCCTCTTCACGCTCTTTCGTCGAAGAGGTTGTTTGGGGTTAGCCAAAGAATCGGAGGGAACTATGTACTTGTCTACCATTAGCGGTCGTTAATCCTCAGCTTCATCAAGGGTCAATTGATCGTCTTCTCAAGCTTTTGTCTGAAGAGCAACTTTAGAATCTGCCGAAAATAGCTGATGGGTATACCTTTCCCGGAAAGGAAGTCTGGAGTAAATAGCTCTTAAATAAATATTACTCCTCTCTAGAATCGAAGTGAGAGCAAAATACTTCTCGATAACAATTCTATACTCAGGCTCAGGCAAGGGGGTAGTCCAATAGATGCCAAGGTTTCTAGCAAACATTCGGTTGGAGAATTCCTCTATTCCAGGAAATTGTACTCGCAGAAGATAGGCGATCACGAGTCCCCTTGCATGCTTTTTGATGTGATGATTGATACTTGTAGCAGCATTCTGACCGTGAAGCCTTTGAAAAGCTAAAGTCTCAGTCAAAATATATACTGGACTCAGCCAAGTTGCTGCACAGCGCAGGTAGTGGTCTGCAGACGTTTTAATAAAGGTTATCGGCATGGGAAGTATTCTTTCCAGAAGAGAGCGCCTGAAGCACAAACCCGAAGTAGGAGGATGATAAATAGGTAGCTTTCCACTCTTCATGTTTGGCCTAAAATCGTATTCATCCTCTACCTTAATCGGACTCCAGCTTGGAAAAGCACTAGTTTTTCCAATTATAGCTCTGGTGCTCTCGTCAACTAGCATAAGAAGGTGAAAACACCATCCGGCACTAGGATTGCTAGTAAACCTCTGGACAATTGCTTCTGCTTTATGTTCTGAAAAAGTGTCATCAGCGTCTAGTAAACAAATTATCTCTCCCCGACTAGCTTCAAAACCTGCATTGAAGGCAGAAGCTTGACCGCCATTTTCCTTAAAAACTGGAGTAATGCGTTTACCATAGCTCGCAATAATCTGGCGCGAATTATCGGTCGAGCCATCGTCTACGACGATGACCTCTATAGGAGAATAAGATTGCCCTAAAGCACTGTCAATCGCATCAGCCAAAAAATATTGGTAGTTGTAGTTGTTAACAATAATACTAACTAATGGTTTACCTTCCATAGCTACAGATTTGACCGATTTTCTTTCTCTAAGTCATTCGGTGGCGAGCAGTTCTCTTACGAGGAATACTACGATAAGCTGTCCAGAAAATAATTTCCAGCTTCTCAATCAGGGAAAGGGCAGACCAATATTCGCTAATTGCCTGGGTATATGGGGGCTCAATCTCTCCACTTTTCCAAAGTCCACTGAGCCCATTAGCAAACTCGCGATTTGTATATCGTATTAATTCCGGAAACTTATCGCGCAAGGAACAAGCAGTTGCTAAGGCACTCCGCGATCTTATTATATCAATATTTTGGTTGAAGTTAAATCCGTTACTGCCATGAATTCCTTGTACGGCAAGCGCCTGATCGAGATAGAATCCCTGGCTAGTTGCTACAGCAGCACAGGAAACATAGCGATCAGCACATAATTTGGTTTCTTCTTTTTCGGCCATCGGCAAAATTTTTTGCAGCAGCGATCTTTTAAAACTTAATCCCGAGGTTGCCGGAGCATAAAAATAGACTTTGCCTCGCCGAGCGTGAATTCTAAAATCACATAGGCGCGACTCTCTTTCACGGCTTTTTCCAAGAAATTCTCCTGTAGTCACATCGACGAGTTCAAGGGTGTGAAAACA
Source organism: Cyanophyceae cyanobacterium (assembly GCA_050331735.1). Classification (GTDB taxonomy): domain Bacteria; phylum Cyanobacteriota; class Cyanobacteriia; order Cyanobacteriales; family JBHJGN01; genus JBHJGN01. Next base: position 39,383 of record JBHJGN010000047.1, on the reverse strand, counting down.
CCAGCTAACATCAGAGTAAGCCTCGAAAATTTTTACTACCTCCGCCACTTTTTCTTCTAGAAAAAAGTCGTCGGAATCTAGAAGGCAAATCACTTCGCCACGACTGGCAATAAACCCCGCATTGAAAGCAGAAGCCTGTCCTCCATTTGCCTTGAGAACAGGGATAATTTGTGAGCCGTAGCTATTGATAACGTCCCGCGAGTTGTCTGTCGAACCATCGTCAACTACCACAACTTCTACAGGAGCATAGGACTGAGAAAGAACACTGTCAATTGCTTTTCCAAGAAATTGACCGTAGTTGTAATTGTTAATCAAAATACTAACTGTCGGCTGTTTTTCCACGCTCAATTTTCCTCCGAAAAAAAACTCCTAAGATGGTGGCGTTGATGTGAAGTTTATTCTGCACAAAAATAGCATTAATAATGTTGACGATCACCAAACTCGTTGTTGTGGCGACAGCAGCCCCTTCGATACTCCAACGAGGAATTAGCAGGGTATTTAAAATAATATTTAGAATTGCTCCTAAGCTATCACTAAAGACATTAAAACGTTCGTACTTAGTCATAATTAACAACCAGCTAACCGCGCAGGTTCCCGCGTTCACTAGCTGCCCAAAACATAAGATCGATAGGGCGGTGTGCCCTCGGGTAAACTCCACTCCAAACAACAATAGATACCAGTGTCCAAAGGCAAATAGCCCTATTGCCATCAGTAGGGCAACCCAAAAGACAGTCCCCGTACTTTTGGCAATAACTCGCCGGAGTTTTTCCGTGTTGCCAGTGGTGTAGAGGCTAGCGATCGTTGGTGCTAAAACCGTATTGGCGGCAATGGTTACAAAGTTGATGAGCTGTGCTCCCCTTGTGACGGGCAAATACAAGCCCACGGCTTCCGTATCTTTAATCGCTCCCAGCATTAGAATGTCTGCCTGAGAATTAATAATATAAGTACTTCCCAGAAAGGCCAGGGGCAAAGCACTTCGAATCCAATCTTTCCCTCTATATTCAGGAGATGCCTGCTTGGCTGCTACCGGTAAAACTCTATTAAGTACCCGTACTCCAACTATCAAAGTAACAACGGCAGCAGCTAATCTCATTCCCACTGCCCAAACCGCTGTCAAATCTTCTCCCAGCAATAAGTAGGCTCCTCCAGTCAGAATCACGATCAAAAGGGGAGCTAGGATATGTTCTGGAATTAAACCGATAACGATGTGATGCAGCCCCCGCATTGTTGCCAAACGGAGATTCCTCAAGGTCATGATTGGCAGCATCAGCATCGCGAGAGCAAACGCCCACATCATCTGGGGATTGGTATAAAGATTAAGTCCCGCAGCTAGACCAATAGCCGACAAAGCTATTCCTCCAGACAGCAGCAACGCTAACCGATTCGTCCAGCTCAATAAGCCTCGCGCCAGTCCCCAGTTAGAGTGTGTTTGGCAAACAGCTACTTCTCGCACCAACAAATTATCCAGACCAAGAGTAGCGGGAATACTGAGAAAACGCACCCAAGCAACCGCATAGGAATACATACCGAACTCGACTACACCCAGTAGACGAGCAAGGAGAATACTGGTCAGAAACGCGAGAACGGTAGCAGCAACTCTCAGTCCGAATGTCCCTAGTGCCTTCTCAAAAAGACGCTGCTTAAATTTGCTTTTGTCCTTACTGGTGAAGAATTGCAGAAGATTATTGAGGCGTGAGATCCGGGTCATAGCATTAACAAATTAGACACGAACATGGAAACATCGGTATTCAAAACTAGCACAACAGACTAAAAGGAAAACTCGTACTAAGTTTTGGGACACTAACTAGTGCTAGTTCAGGCCCTTTTGTCGAGTGAGGCCAGCTCGTGCCATTTGTCCTGGCAGCTTCAGCGGTTTGACCAAGATTGACTAATTCCTATATGTCCTCGTGTTAACTACACTTCCCACTCAGGATAGAGAAGGGCAACTTTTGGTGAATTTGCTAGATGAGATAAGAACATTTCTTCATAAGCTCTTAAGTCTTTGTTGCTTGCAAATGCTTGCTCGTAGCGCTTTCTACTTCCCTTTCTCATTTTTTCCAGTTCTGCTGAGTCGTCGAGAAGTTCGTTGAGCTTTTGCATACACTTGGCCTCGTAGCTAAAATAGTGCGCTGTTTCACCAGCAACCCAGCGATTAAAAGCGTTGTCTTGAGCAAGAACAGGACTACTAGCTGCTAGAGCTTCTACTAAAGAAGGATTAGTGCCACCTACCGTATGACCGTGGATGTATAGGCGAGTGTGAACCCTAAGTGTATGGACAGTTGCAGGGTCATAGATGGCGCCAAGAAACAAAACTTCTTCGCTAGCAGCTTGTAAGACTTTGTGGTGATAGGCGTTTTCGGGATGATAGTTGCCCAAAACAACAAGCTGATAACCCCGCTTCTTGGCTGAAAAGGCAGAAACAATTTCCCAAATCGAATTTTCCGGCTCAGGTCGAGCAACGACAAGAGCATAGGTTTGTGGAGCTAGACCATAAGATTCAAGCAGTGAGACGTTGCTTTGGCTAATACGCTCCGCTCCATAGGGGATCATCACAATCTTGTCGGCAGGAACACTACGGCAAAGGTATTTCTTCATCTCCGGGTGGTCTGCCACTAGCCAGTTGCCTAGTTTAGCTCCAATACGCTCATTTAAATACAGCCAGGCTTTCTCCAAGGCGTTCCATTTCTGACGCTGCCATTCAAGTCCGTCCATGTTGATGATGTTAAATTTACCGCAGAGCCGATACAGAATGGAAAAGATAGCAGTATTGTAACCAAGAGTTAAGATAATACCGCCCTTCGTCGTAGCCGCACGAACTGTTGATCTAAAATCGAATAGGATCGATCCCAAGGAGTTGTTTCTTGGAGTTGTAATATAGATCAAACGAACTCCCTTCCACATCTTACTAGAAACGTTTTGTTCTGAAGTTTGGCAGTAAACTGTTACCTCCCAACCCCGCTCTACCAAATAAAGCGCCAAGCGCTGAGCGAAGGTTTCAAATCCTCCATGACCTGCTGGAATGCCGCGAGTTCCTAAAATTTGCAGTTTACGATCTACAGACATACGAGCCTTTAACTCCTGATAATGGGTAATCTATGAACAATTTTTTCTATACAGAGTATGTGTTATAAAGCTTGACCGTATTTGTATCTGTCCTAGAATGTTTGCCAATCAACTTCTGCTGAAGAAGAAAAGAACAGAAAGACGGTCAAACAATATAGACAAAAATGAGCGTTTTATCGACAAAATTGGGTATATCGCCAGATTATCTTCTGCTTAGCTGTTGGTCAAGGCGGTTAACCACTATTAATAATGGCCTGAGAACAAAGCGCCTGTATCCTCTTGTAGATCTCTTAGTAATCCGTTGAGGCAGAATAACGCGCAATGAATAAAGAACAAGTGAGCGTCTGGTGTCGAGAGCACCGCTGGACAAAACCTCGCCAAATAGAAGACATCTGGGTTGCATTTCCTCCCAACGGAGTTATCGAGACTCCTATTCCTGATTCCCGTCCTTCCTCATCCGACTTTAAATTTTTTGATGCCGTTTACCTTCTTTACACATTGATACTTCTAATAATTGTCCTGGCGGTTGGTGTTGCAGCAACATGCATCACCCCCTATTTTTGGTTGGCAATGTTAAAAAGTAAATGAAAAATCTATCCGGCATTAGCTTCTTTTTTGCCTTGGGGTTTAGATAGTTATTGAGATACTTGTGACAAATGGTCACCTTGTTTCACACACCTCACCTTGCTGAACAAACCAGCACACCAACATCCACAGTTCAAAAGAGAAGCGGTATTGCCGAAATACATCGTCACGAGAGACAGGTCGAGCAGGGCTCTCTCGATCTCAAAACAACTTTTTTCCTCCGCAATGGAATGACCTGGGTTGTAATCCTTCTACTTGTACCCTTTCAATAACTTTAGCATCGTTTTTGTAACTTTACTTACATAAATTTACTTATTTTTTACAATCGTAGACTACCATATACAAACATTTTTGAGAAGTCAAGCTTCTCATCGGTAAATTCACGGAAAAAAAACAGAAGTGCAGTTTAGCTGTTCAAAATCTTGTGTGCTGTGGCTTAAGGACTTGAAGGCTACTACAGAAGCGGTGTTTTTCCTATTTCCTCCCTCTGATCAGAATATTTCTGTAAATTCATTTTTGATTACAAGAATAATACATGCGCTAAGTTGCTATTCTTGCTCTAGCTGGAAAAGCCCTCCCTGTCTTTCCCTCAACAGAGTCATAAACACAATTAAATCAGTCGCTGGTAAGCTTTAAGCCAATGCTAGTTGCGGCCAGGTAGTTAGCGTGTCTGAGTGTCGAATATGCTCAAATACATAGGCATTGCTACGCAGAAAAACATTTCTTGACAAAACTCGCTGTCCTGGACTTAGGATAAAATCGCGAAAATAGTTAGAGGAAATTCAGCTTTTTCAGAAAATGTTGTGATATCTTCGACAATAAATACACGCGAGGAGTTGAGAGTTGCTACTTCCTTTTCCTTCTGGTTGCCTGATAACAGAGTCGCGCTATAACAAACGTTGGCTAGCTTCTGTTGCTGCTCAACAAGAGGCGAGCTAGGTAGATTGCTTTTTGCAGCAGATTATAAGCACCTTTTGGCACCACAAAACGCTATGAAGCCGTAGAAGTAGCGCTATCCCTGTAGAATTGCAGGATAATCACCTCCAAATAGCGTCGCAATTTTGTTTTGAAGTTATATTTAGAAGGCAGTTCGTCAATTGATAAGCATTTAGTCCACACTATATGTGCTGTTCCTAAAGAAGGTATAGAATCTAGTTTTCAGTAGCCAGATTCGATGTTTTTGCGCGGCCCATCGAAGAAGGAAAAGGCGTGCTTACTTGAACTACTTTCTGTGATTTCATATTTTTTTCCTTCTCACAAAAATTGCGTTAATATTCATGAGCAATAAGAATTTCACTAGCATACTAACTTTAGTTTTTTTTATTTTGGGTCTCATCGGCATTTTAAGGCATGAAATGTGGTTTGACGAGCTACAGGCATGGCTAATTGCTAGAGACAGCCTTTCTCTTGTAAATTTATTCAAGAACGTTAGATATGAAGGTCAACCAGGACTATGGCATTTGTGTCTCTACATAATTAGTAGATTCAGTAGAGACCCTATTCTTATGCAGTTTCTTCATTTAGGAATTGCCACACTTGCTATTTATATTTTTGTTAATTTCTCTCCTTTTAGTAAAGTTCAAAAAGTTTTGTTTGTCTTTGGCTACTTTCCATTTTATGAATACTGCTTGATCAGCCGAGGTTACGGGTTGGGCGTTATGTTTATTTTTTTGTTTTGTGCCCTTTTCTCTGCCAAAAAAAAGAGTTGTCTCGCTCTCTTAGCTACAATTGCTGTTTTGGCAAACACCAACATCATCGCACTACTCGTTGCTGTTTCTTTGTTGGCAACTTTGATTTTCGAGCAGACAAGAAATATTAAAAAAAATGTTATTGTTATCAACAAGCAGAATATTGTGGCTGGCATTATAGCCTGTTGCTTTGGCTTGCTAGCAATATATCAAATTTTACCTCCTCCCGACCGTAGCTACGGCCAAATTGATCTCTCTGTGAACCCTATAGCTAATAAATCACACGAATTCACTGGTGACTTTTCAAGCGGAGTGGTTTTTGATATAGTGGCTGATTGGTCAGACAAAATTACTGAGATTTTTAAACTGATTTGGAAAAGCTTTGTTCCTGTCCCTAACTTTATGGAATATCAGTTTTGGGGAAGAAACATTCTTGAAGAATTCCCCTTTGCTCTGAGATTGAGCGCTGGCTTGATCGCTGCCTGCCTTATTTTATACCTATTGATTTTATTTAGCAATTATTCAACTGTATTTTTTCTATACAGCTTTGGGACTAGTTTATTGCTAGTGTTTGTAAGTATAGTGCCTGCTGCCAGCAAAGTTCGTCATCTTGGTTATCTATTTATTCTCTCTGTCGCTTGCCTTTGGCTACTGAATAACTACCTACTGAGTAATCCTCGAGACACAAGAGTATCTGGTCTACGTCTTTTTGCTCGGAAGCATCAAACCTATTTTTTTAATGTCATTCTTTTGCTGCACGTGTTTGCAGGGATGTTTTCCTACATAAACGATCTAATATTTCCTTTTACTGTTAGCAGAAAAGTTGCTAGTTACATTAAAGATCAACAGTTAGATAAGCTAACAATTGTTGGCAGTCCAGATTTTCCTGTTGCTTCTCTATCAGCCTATCTCGATCAAAGAATTTATTATCCATTCAGCGATAGATTTGGCACCTATGTTATTTATGACAAAGCACGAAATGAAGGCGTCGATTCTTCACTAACTTTAGTAGAAAGGATAGAAAAAGTTCAAAGGCAGCACCAAAAAGATGTTTTGTTAGTCTTGACACAAGAAACGCGTCAAAACTTTTTACAAGAAATATCTAGCAGTAATCGGAAACTACCTATTGAAAGGCTAACAAGCTTTGGCAAAAGTATTGTTTTTCCTGAAAGCTATTACTATTTATATTTAATAAAATTTCCTAGCCTAGATGGTGAGAAAATATAGAAAGAGCTGTAGGGATGAAGAACCAGAACACGGCGGTTCTTAGAGCAGTGAAAAAGATTTTACCGATTAGACATAGAATTTTATTGTTTATCAAAAGCTATGGGCTGTTCCTATTTTTTAGCAAAGCCTTGACTTCTTCAGCGTATCTGGCCGCCCCCATCTGCCAGCGCGGCAAAGTACTGCTCGTAACAGGTGCGGGTTGCCGTTGCAGTTGGCGCAGAAGGGTAGCAGCAGCAGCTTGAGGATCATCAGGATTAATAGGAATAATAGACCCAGCACCGGCCTCTACTCCAGCTTGATTAGCCTGACTCACAACTACCCAGCGACCAAGCGATGCAGCCTCCGCGATGGGAAACCCAAATCCCTCATCATTGGAGAGAAATACAACAGCAGTCGCTTGCCGATACCACTGGGCCAGTTCTTGATCTTCTAGATAGCCATGATAGATTACCCAAGGCAAAGGCTCAACCGACTTAAGAAAAGCTTCTCCCGCAGAACGGGTCGTATCGTTCATGCCGCCGACAAGATGCAGTTCCCAGGCCTGTCCGCTGCTATTTCTCAAAGCTTGGACAAGGGAGACAGCTTCCGGCAAGCGCTTGGCTAGTGGATCGATGCGTCCAACCGATAGCAGAAAAGGAGCAAGAGGAGTATTAATCTCGATGGAGGGTAGCGTGGTAAGCGGGGAATCTGCTCCATTCAGGATTGTGACTAGCTTTTGAGAGCCAGCAAGGGAAGGACGAAAGTGAAGCAGGTCGCGTTCTGTTGCTTGGCTAATCGCGATAATTCGCCGCGCAAATTGAAGCGAGGCGTCTAAGTAAATCCATGAGCGCAGAGTCGTCTTGAGATAATTACCGTACTTCTCGGCAGCTTTCCATTCATTGACATCATGAATGACAGCTAGAGATGGAGGATGCCAGGGCAGAACGATTGGATTAGACAACCACAAAAGAACGTCTAATGCTTCTTGCTGAGAGTAGCGCGCTAAGCGAGTAGCGCACCAGAAATAACGCTTAGCGGGAAGATAGTCGAGAGGGGGAAGGACATCGACAATTTCAGAGAGGTCTTGAAGGGCAGCAGTATTCTCAAAAGCGTTTGGAGAGGCGAGAATGCGAACGTCAATATTGCGGGTAGTTAATTCTTTAACCAGGGGCGGGAGCAAACGCTGGATATACTGACCAATACCCAAACGTGGACCTCTATAGTGTGCAATTAATCCAACTGACATAACCAACCCCAACAATTCAGAGCCTATTTACACGTAATCGTGATTTCATTATTTCACAACTGAGTAGACGAGAGGGCTGTCAATGATGCCAGAAAAGACTTTATTGGTTTGAGCTATTGGTTTGAGCTCGCTATTCTGCGACCTTGAGGTAGAAACTAAAGCGGCAGACCGCTAGAATGATTCTAGTTTTGGTCAGTTTGTGATCGAAAGACTCACATTTCTCAGTTGCCTATGCAGCCTTCTCGATTTCAGTTGTGCGCCAAGCGCCTTTTTTCTAAGCACAAGCAAGCTGCACTGTTGCCACTTATTTTGTTGGGAATGGGCCTAAGTAGCTGTACGAACCAAAACCTGGAAAAAAGTTCGACTGCATCTATGAGCGATCGCGGCAGCTTTCAAAAGGCTGAAGTAGAAGCCTCCTTGGTCGATGAACGTCGTTCGGTAACGGCTAAGCTGGCTTGCTTTAATATCAATGCTGTCAGGGTTGCCTCTTGGAGAGAATCTAACTTTACTGATCCTGTACAGCAACTTCACGCCAAAACCCTGCGTTTTCCTGGTGGAACCGTCGCAAACTACTGGGACTGGAAAAGAGGAGGAGTGATTCAAGATACCAGTCGCTTGCCTCGAGGTCTGCCTAATTTTTTGCGGTACAAAGCCCGTCGCTACAAAGCAGGGGGACTAGAGGAGCTTCAAGCCGGACTAGATTTAACTGATACAGCGCCTATATTTGTACTTAATCTGTTGACCTCTAACATAAAGAGTCAAATAGAGATGCTCAGAACAGCTTCAGAGCTAGGAATCCCAGTGCAACACATTGAGCTGGGCAATGAGTTCTACTTTAACATCCCTAACTACAAAAAGTTTTTTCCCAGGCCCGAAGATTATGCTGCAACAGCACGACGCTGGATTGCCGCGATTAGACAAGAGTTTCCCGAAGCAAAAATTTCTGTTGTTGGTGTTGCTCCTGACCCTCAAAAGCCTGAGCGCTTACAGCACTGGAATCGTTTACTGCTGAATCAAGTTGCGGATAGGGCCGATGCTATTTCACTCCATATCTACGGTAGACATGGTTTAGATAGCCAAGTTGACCCAGAGTTAGAGTATCCCTTCTTCACCGCGGAAGAAGTCTCAATTATTTTAGGTGAACCCTTTAGAGTTTGGCAGACCACCCGAGAGCGGGATGCCTATCAGCGCATTCCCAACAACATGGAGCGCTGGATTACTGAATACAACTATATTGAAAAAGCCACAGTGCCTGGGCAGGAATTTGAACAAAGAGTCGTTGGCAGTTGGACTCATGGTCTATATGCGCTGGAGATGGCGTTGCTTTTTTTAGAAGACCCTCGCGTTACTACAATTTGTAATCACGATTTAATCGGGAATTCCATGTTTACTGCTGTTCATCTCAGCGAGCTGCCCGAAACCGAGAACGCTGGTTCTTTTAAATTCTCGGCTACTGGTCTAACTCTACAACTATTTAATGAAGCGATCGCCGGAATGACTGAGGCTCAGCAAATCGATTTTTCCCCAGGAGAGCTATTGCAGGGGCAAGACAACTTTAGATATCCGGCTCTGTACGGTTGGAGATTTAGCAACGAAGATGAGCAGCGAGCGCTCATCATCAATCTTTCCGAGCAAAGAGTCACTGTTAATTTGGAGAACTTGATGCTTGAGGGGGCAGAGTATAAACAGCTCTATGCCGATCCTCGCACTCTAGTGGAAGATTCTCGATCTGTCGAGCAGGAACAGGGAGCAGCGAGCCAAACGCTTGAGTTAGCTCCCTATGCGATCACTAAACTCTCTATTCAGTTGCCTGAATCCCAATAGAGCATCGTTATGATTCACTTCAAAGGGAAAGACTTGCAGGGCTTGCCTTTTCCTTTTCCCCAACTCATTAAGTCTCTCATTACTTTTTCTAATTGGTCTTAAGTGACTGTCCTTGCATATCAAGGCTTGGATTTGTTAATACTTTCTCGGTTTGACACGACCCGCTTCCACGCTCTCTCCAGTGTTGCCTAGAAAATGCGTATATATACGTACGTAGTTCCCCGAATAGTTTGGCTGAATTCAGCTATTGTTAGTCAAAATGTAAAACAAAAAGAAACTAGCCTTGCTTAAGCTAGATTTAGTCACTTCCGCCCATAATTTTGGCATGACAAGTCCATAGGCTATAGATAAAGGTCAGTTCCCACAAAACCAAAGGGAGGAGAAGCTAGTGATGTCGCTCTAGTAGCTGACTTTGAACAAGCCGCTCCATTCAGTGATCCTCCAACTAAGACCGTAAATGTACGTACGTAGATTTTCTTAAGATTCTGCTGATTTAAACCATATCGTGCATAAATATATAACTGAGCTACGGAAAAAGCAGCAATCTAAGCTAGCTTTTTTAAAAGCGGTCTCAGTAGTTTCCGCAAATATTTCCGGAATGGCTGGTACACCGCTTGTAGGTAGAGATCGAATACATATATCTAAGCAATGGGATAAGTAGATTCTCTGGTGCTAACAACTAGCTGCGTTTAGGCAGACCTGTCTAGCTTGACTGTTCGTCAATCAACTTTACGTTAGTTCTCAGAAAAACGCCCTTTGCTCAGCATGACGGCCTATCAAAGCCGTTGATGCTCCAGCAGCTCCTTTTCCTTAATTCCAGGTAAAGATTGCTGGTCATCTAAACCCGTCCCATCGTTATCGGGATGGCACAGGTCGAAAAAACACTACACTTACTAACACCTTAAGTCATATGTCTCTATCACCTGAATTCAACCAAGTCGAAGTGGACTTGAAGGGAAATCCTCTGAACAATCCTACTTCGCTTCAGTTCGGACCGGATGGCCGTCTTTATGTATCCCAGCAAGACGGACTGATTCGCTCCTATAGCCTCAAGCCTATCCTCGATCAGAATGGCAACATTACCAAACTGGTTATTAACAACAAAGGTGGAGCTGATAAAAATGAGCTTGTCCAAAACATCCCCAACCATGATGACGATGGAGCTCTCAATGAGTCTGTCAACAACCGCCAGGTAACTGGATTAGTAGTAGACGAAGGAGCTAACGGAGAAGTTGTCTTATATGTGTCTTCCAGCGATCCACGGATTGGAGGAGGAAAAAGCGGGAGTGAGAAAAATCTAGACACTAACTCTGGGATCATTTCTCGCCTCACTAAGACCGGAAATACCTGGGAGAAAGTAGACCTCGTAATCGGCCTACCGAGGTCAGAAGAAAACCACTCCACCAATGGCATGGACATTCGGACAGAGATGGTTGACGGTGAACCCCACCAAATTATGTACGTCGTGTCGGGGGGCAACACCAACAGAGGAGCACCAAGCAACAACTTTGCCTGGACCTCTGAGTATTATTACTCAGCCGCCGTGCTACGCATCGATCTTACTCAATTGGAACAAATTGAGGCTGCCGAAGGACTCAAAGGAGGAACAGACTACGTCGATCCCTACGTTTATGCTCTGCCAACGTTGAACGATCCGACTCGCCCTGACAACGACCAAGGTCAGGACACCGCCGCCGGCACCACAGGGCTAGCCGATGCCGAAGCCGCAGATACCTTTGGCGGCAACGATGGGCGTAATCAAGCTAAATACGACCCGAATGGTCCGGTGCAGATCTATTCGATGGGCTATCGCAATGCCTATGACATCGTCATTACCGAAAATGACAATATCTATACCTTTGATAACGGTCCTAACAATGGCTGGGGAGACGTTCCTCTAACAGCCGATGGAACTCCTGTTACTGACAGTAGCCAGGTAGCGACCAATACTCCTAATATTGATGTCAACACTGGCAACGACAACGACCCGGATAATCTCCATTTAGTAACGGAAGGATTCTATGCTGGTCATCCAAACCCAGTGTATGCCTCGGGTCCGGCGGCTGGACTGTACTGGGTCGATACCAGTAGCGGTTCGCCGGTGGTGAAACAACTAACCGATCCGAGTGACCCAAACAACGATCCTACTACCCTAGAAGACGATCTTCCCTCAGACTGGAATGAGATTGCTGGCGGTGTGACCAATCCCGACGCTGGAGTTTACCTCACTCCGGGCGACAATCCGTACGGTACAGATAAAGGCCCCGATAATTCTCTCGTCACGATCGACAGTTCGTCAAACGGTCTAGCGGAATATATTGCCGGGAAAGTTACGGGAAGTAATCCTGTTACCGATGTTCCAGGAGCCGAAGTGGTGGTCGTTGTGGCTTTCAATGGCAATATCTACTTTATGGAAATTGTCGGGGATGGCACTCAGGCTGGAACGAACCTGACCGATATCTCTCCAGTTTTGATTGGTGGCACCCCTCTAGACGTAAGAGATGTTGAAGCTTTTGCCGTTGGAACTGAGCAATTTAAAGATGCTCTGTTTATTGCTAAATTTGGTTCAGACAGTTTAACGGCGTTGGTTCCTGGCACTCCCCCCCCAACGGATATTGATAAAGATGACGATGGTTTAGAAGACAACATTGACCCGCTACAGTACGATCCGGTCAACGGTACTAATACCTTGCTCAACCCCGATGAAATTCTCTTTTGGGATTTCAATCCTGCCGACAGCGGCGTTCATCCCGGTCCATCGGGCGAGTACAACATCGGCATGACGGGCTGGATGGTGAACGGATCTTGGCTGTTAGAAGAAGATGGTGAACCTGCGGAGCTGTTTAGCGATCCTTCCCTCACAGACCTCAACAATACAATTCGGGGTGGAGCTCCGGGCATCTTCCAGGTGAAAAGTGTGGGAACCGGAGATCTTGAAGGCGGCAGTAACGATCAGCAAGATGCCATGCAGACTGGCTTTTTGCCAGCCGCTGACGTCAGTCAATTTACGATTAAAGTGCCCGTCTTTAATCCCTTTACTAGCGATGCCAACAACGGTGTTTCCTTTAGTGAGTCAGCCTCGATGGGAGTGGCTCTTGGCGATGGCACCATGTCCAATTGGTTAGGAATTGCCGTCGCTGCAGATGATTCAACGGGTGCCCAGGTGAAGTTTTCCTACGAGGAAAACGACAGCTCCCTGGCCAGTTTGGCTACGGCTGCCCCTGATCTTCTCAACGCTATTGATGACGATCTGATTGAACTGTTTCTCACAGTTGATACGGACACCCTCGAAGTGATTCCTTCCTGGCGTTATCAGACCCAAGGGGCTTGGTCTGACATTATCCAGCTTGGTAATGCTCCAGTCCCGTTAACAAGCGGAGGAACAGTCGCGCAGGCTTTGCAGGGACAGAACACCATCAACGGGATTCAGAGTGCTCCAGTGATTACGTTGACTTCAACCTCACAAGGAGCGCAACCATTTACTGCCGATTTTCTGGATTTAACGGTGGCGACTCCCCAGGTGTTAGTCGAGGAGAGCGGTAGTCAAACACAAGTGACTGAAGGCGGTGCCGTTGCCACCTATTCGCTAGTTCTGAGCACCCAACCCACGTCCGATGTAACGGTCTCCCTCTCGCCTAATGCCCAAGTTACCCTCGATAAAGCTGAGGTTGTCTTTACTCCTACCAACTGGGCTGCCCCCCAACAGGTAACGATTACGGCAGTGGACGACAGTGACAGCGAAGGAAGTCATACTGGTCAGATTACTCATCAGCTCAGCACCAACGATAGCAACTATGCTCAGGTGAACGTTCCCAACCTGGTAGTGGAGGTTGTTGATAATGACGTGCCCCAGGTACTGTTAGTAGAGACGGATGGACTCACCGAAGTCGCAGAAGGGGGATTTACCGATACCTATTCTTTAGTTCTGAGCACCCAACCCACGTCCGATGTAACAGTCTCCCTCTCGCCCAATTCCCAAGTCACCCTGGACCAATCTGACGTGGTCTTTACTCCCGCTAATTGGGACACCCCCCAGCAGGTGACGATTACGGCGGTGGACGACAGTGACAGCGAAGGAAGTCATACTGGTCAGATTACTCATCAACTCAGCACCAACGATAGCGACTATGCCCAAGTGAACGTTCCCAATCTTGCGGTAAACGTAGTTGATAACGATGAGTCTGCTATTCTCTATCGCGTCAACGTTGGCGGGGAACAGGTCGCCTCAGCAGATGGCTCTACCCCAGACTGGAGTGCAGACACCAGCACAAATCCCTCCTCCTTCAGAGTCGGCAGTGGTGGCAGTAAAGTTTACACGACTGCTGATGCTATCGACCTGAGCGATCCTAGCCTGCTTGGTAATGCCCCCGAAGCTCTCTTTCAATCGGAACGCTGGGATCCGAGTTCAGGGGCGAACATGCAGTGGGCGTTTCCCGTTGACTCAGGCAGCGACGTGGAAGTGAGACTCTACTTCGCCGAGATTTACAAACCCATTGTTGCTCCCAACCAGCGGGTCTTTGATGTCTCGGTTGAAGGAGACATTCCCAGTGTTTTTGACAACATTGATCCGTATGAGGAGGCTGGCTACGGAGGATTGATGTTGTCTCATACCTTGACGGTTAGCGACAGTGTCCTCAACCTAGAATTTCTTCACGATATCCAGAATCCAGCTCTGAAGGGAATTGAAATTCTGTCTTCACAGGTGTTGGACGAAGTGGCTCCCACCATCACTACAGCAACCTCAGTGACTGTACCGGAGAATCAGACGGCGGTTGTGGATGTTAATGCCACAGATGCTAACGGAGATTCGGAAGGCAATGGTCTTACCTACAGCCTGACCGGAGGAGTAGATCAGGGCAGCTTTGCTATTGATTCTAATACGGGGAGCTTGAGCTTTGCTACAGCACCGGACTTTGAGGAGCCCAGCGATGACAACAGCGATAACGTCTATACGGTCGAGGTGATGGTCACCGACTCTACTGGACTGACCGATGCCCAGCTCATGAGTGTGACCGTCAGCGATGTCAACGAAAACGAGTCGGCTCCTACCATTACAACAGCAGACTCAGTAACCGTGCCGGAGAATCAAACGGAGGTTGTGGATATCGATGCCACAGATGCCAATGGCGATGTGGAAGGAAACGGTCTGACTTATCAACCTTTGTCAGGGCCGGATGCAGCACTCTTTGAGCTCGATCCGGATACTGGGGAATTGAGCTTTATCAACGCTCCAGACTTTGAGAACCCTCTTGATAATGATGGTGACAACATTTACCAGCTTGAGGCGATCGTCGAAGACTCCACCGGCTTGACCGACCTGCAAACCATTGGCGTTACCGTCAGCGATGTGAATGAAACTGGTAATGGAGAAGCCGTCTTAACGATTACTCCTGGCATCAGTGACGTTCAGGAATCAAACTTCGGTAATAACTCATTCCAAATTACGAATACAGGTCAGAAGAAAATTGCTCAGGTGGATATTGATGTCACCGATGCCCTTTATCCAGACACGGTCTTTGATCCCTTCGGAGAGGCTGGAGATACTGCCTCGAAATCCTTAACCATCAACACCAATGGCGATACTGGAGTAGTTGCCCCTAGTAACAATTCTTATGTCGGCGCTGGCGGAACAGCAGGCTATGAAGGTTTAAGACTGACATTTGACGAAACAGTTGATGGTGGGTTTGAAAACGGAGAGACAGTCGGTTTCGCCGTAGACATGGACCCCAACTCGGTTGCCGGGACTCAAAAATCTAATTTGGATGCTGGTTCAGCTCCAGCTTGGGATGTTGGCGGCGTCTCGGGGGCCGAATTAATTGGTTCAACGTTTACAGTCACGTTCACGGACGGAACAACGGCTACGGGGCAACTCCAAGGCGACGGTAGTCAGGCTGGCTCTCAGGCTCTCGCCTCGTCAGATTCTCCCGAACTCCCGGTTTCTCTCGCGGTAAATGGACTGGGCGCAGGGGACATTGGTACTTACGATAGTAGCGATCCTAGTGTGGTAGTCAACGGACCTGATGGACAGACAGCGCGGGTTGTGTTGACTAAAGGATTCATTCAGCCGGTAGACCCCTACGCTCCTTTTCTAGCCGATCAGCTAGAGGACTTGGCTGCCTCAGTCTTTCCGGCCAACAACGCTGTTGAATTTCAGACGGTTGATGTGACGCTGACTGGCGAGAACCAGGAGATCTCGAATCAGTTTGATTTCTCGGGCGTTGCTAACTACGACTTCCCCGGGGAGGACCAATTGCCTCTTGGTTTTGTCGCTAGCGTTATCGACCCCACGAATGACGATTTGCCGCTCGGTTCAGTGACACAGCCTATTTATCTACAATTTGAGGAACAGTCAACCACACAAATAGAGGTGTCGCTCTCATCTACTCAAGATGCCGCAGAACCCGATAGTAACGGTCAATTCACTGTCAGCCTCAGCGAGGCAGCCACTACCGACACGGTTATTAGCTATAGCGTGGAAGGGACAGCGACTCCTGATGATGACTACACGGCTTTAAGCGGAACGGTAACGATTTCGGCTGGCGAGCTAGCGGCTTCTATTGATGTTGCGGTGCTAGACGACCAGGAAAGCGAAGGGAACGAGAGCGTTGAAATTACTCTTGATGCGATTACGGCAGGAGATAGTGATGTTGTGCTCGATGCTGCCGATACGGCTACGATCGCGCTGGCTGATGATGATGGGACGGCGGCTGGGCCTGTCCTGCTCCATCGGATTAACGTCGGTGGCCCAGCCGTAGCCGCAGCGGATGGCTCAACAGGCTGGAGTGAAGACACTAGCTCTAATCCATCCACTTTAAGAGTGGGCAACGGCGGGAACAAGATTGCGACAACAAATGCCGCCATTGATATTACCGGCCAAAGCGTTCCTGCCAGCGCGCCCGAAGCCATCTTCCAGTCAGAGCGCTGGGATCCGAAGTCAGGTTCTCCTATGAAGTGGGAACTGCCGGTTGAAGCTGACGGCGACTACGAAGTGCGGCTGTTCTTTGCGGAAAATTACAGCAAGGCTAATGCCGTTGGCAAACGAGTTTTTGATGTTGAAGTCGAGGGGTCTGTCCCCGCAGAGTTTGACGACATCGACCAGTTTGCGATCGCGGGCCTGAACGCTGGTTTTGCGCTATCTCATACGACAACGGTAAATGACAATAGCCTCAGCCTGGAATTCTTGCATAACGCCAACAGTAATAATCCTGCTTTAAAGGGAATTGAGGTGTTTGCTGTCGATGGCACTATCTCCTAGTACCTTGGCCATTGAGTTTTGGTAACCGACCGCTCCTCCCAGAGCGAACCATAGCTCCTAGTGCTTAGGGCAAGTTTGTTTTATCCCAAGAACACTTTTCCCCCGGGAAGAGTGTTCTTTCTATGTACAATGACCAACAGAGTTAACCGTAATCAAGACATGGCAAGCGATCACTACGAAGAAAAATACACCAAACCTGAGCTACGGCGGGAGATTAAAGATGAGCTGATGGAATCCGATAAAGGGGGCAAGCCGGGACAGTGGTCCGCCAGAAAAAGTCAGCTTCTCGTGCAGGAATACGAAAAACAGGGCGGTGGCTACAAGCAAGACGAAAAAGATGAAGCAGCCAAATCTCTAGAAGAGTGGGGAGAACAGGACTGGCAGACCGAATCAGGAGAACGAGCACGTCAGGAGGGGAAGACGAAACGGTATCTTCCAAAAGAGGTGTGGGACCAACTGAGCGAAGCCGAAAAAAAAGAGGCGAAACAAACCAAAGAAGAAGCGTCAAAACAGGGAAAACAATTCGTAGAATGGACTCCTGCCATCAAGCGGGCGATGGAGGAAGCAGGCTATACTGCCCATGAAAACTCCGAACCCACCAAACAGGAGCTCTACGAACAGGCCCAAGAGCTAGATATTAGCGGACGCAGCAAGATGGATAAAAACGAGCTGCAAGAGGCGATCGCAGACACCACAACCGACGACCTCTCCAGCCTCAGCAGCGATGAGCTATACGAGCGAGCCAAAAATTTAAACGTCAGCGGACGAAGCAAGATGAATAAGGACGAGCTATTAAACGCTGTTCGCGAGGCTGAATTAGGTGACTAGTCTCTTTGTGTCTGCTTATCCTTAAACGACCCATCGTTGGCGAAAATTCCTGCATCTGGTTACGGTAGTTTGTTTAGGTAGAGAGTCTGCAGCAGGTTTTCTAATTGTTCTTTAGAACAGCACTCCACCAGAGCTTCAAACACCTCTAGTAGTTTGGCCGCGCTTTCCCCTAAAACGGGGTTGAGTTCCCAAACGTCTTGCTTCCAGTCTTGAGGATCTAACTCTTCAAAAATGAGACGCTGCAATAGCTGCTTAGCTTCGGCTTCAGAAATAGACATAATTTCTTCAAATGGGTTGAATGGAGTGCTCAGCGATTAATGGGGAAAAGGGTAAAGGGGAAGGGGGAAAGGAGGGTGTTGCCTGGTTCCTTGCCCGTTTCAAGTTTTAATCTACACGTGCTAAAGAGGAACGAGAAGAGGAGACTTGAAAGATTTTCATGGCTGTGACGTAGAGTGATAAATTTATTATCTCACCAGTTATTAGCTCTATTAGTTTGACTAGTCGTTCTCTTTATGGTTCGCGTTGCCTTTATTGCTGGAACATACCGTCCTCAACGCTGTGGGGTCGCAGATTATACAGCCCATCTGCGAGCAGAACTATCGGCTCAGGGGGTTGAATCCTGCGTGCTAACGACAGATGTAGCGGCTGTAGCGGTCGATGAGGCCGCTGTTCGAGGAGTGGTGCCGAATTGGCGACTGGCAGACATGATCCCGCTGGTTTGTGCCGTTAAATCTACTGCGGCTGATATTCTTCACATTCAGCATGCCGCCGGAACCTACGGGTTTCAGCGCCCGGTGTTTTTACTGCCTTTGCTGTTACGGCTAGTTGGCGATCGCAAACCGATTGTCACCACAGTTCACGAGTATGGCTGGTGGGAGTGGGAACCTCCAGGAATTCCCCCTCAGTGGCTAGAAGGGGTCAAACAGTGGGGACAGCAGCGCGGCTGGTGGGAGCGAGAGGATGGGTTTTTACTCACGGGAAGCCAAGCGATTATTACGACCAATGCGGACGCTCAGCGAGTGATTCTGGAGCGGCTACCCCACAAGAGCGAACACGTCTACCGAATTCCCATTGCTGCTAGTGTCGGAACGGCGGCGAACCCTACTGTAGAGTACCGCGAGCAGTACGGCTGGCAAGCTGCCACCGTCATTGCTTTCTTTGGATTCCTGCATCCGGTTAAAGGCATCGAAAATTTACTGAGCGCCTTGCAGCCAATTGCTAGGCAGCATCCCCAAGTCAGACTGCTCCTCGTTGGGGGTGTAGAAAGTCTGGCGTTACCGGCTCAAGCGGCTCAGGAATACTGGGAGAAACTACATGCCTTAATCGACACGCTGCACTTAAAGGATGTTGTGGAGATGACGGGGTATGTAGAAGCAGAGGTTGCTTCTCATTACCTGGCCAGGGCGGATATTGGGGTGCTGCCTTTTAATCACGGGGTCACTCTCAAAAGCAGCTCTCTGCTGACTCTCATGGCTCATGGCTTGCCGATTGTAGCTACCCGCCACGAACCGCCCGATCTCGATTTAGACCATCAAGTTTGTTTAGTGCCGCCCCGCAACGTAGCAGCCCTCAGAGAGGCCCTCTTAAAGCTCATCAGCGATCGCGAACAGCGTGATCGCTTAGCTCAACAGGGTCGTGAGTTCGTGCGTCGCTTCACCTGGTCAGACATTGCCCACAAACATCTCCGAATTTACAAACAACTTATGATGAAAGAAGACTCTCTCCAGAAGACTTAAGTCATGAGTGACGCCATCGAGCAGACGGGTATTGAAATTGTCCAGGCAGTGCCGGGAAAAATGCAGCTACGAGTGCCACGGCTCAGCGACAATGCTACGCTAGCTCAGCAGCTTGAGCAATTAGCGCTGAAAACAGCCGGAGTAACCAGCATCCACGTCGATCGCTCGACTGCATCCGTCGTGATTACTCATAAATCCGATGCCGCGACAACCGAGCGACTGCGATCGCGTCTTGCCGATCTCATGCCCCATCGCTCGTTACCCCAACTCGAGCGCCCTATCCAGCAGCAGAAGCCGCCAACAGCCTCTCCTACCGGCAAACGAGATCGTCAGCAGAAACTTCCTCAGTCTCCATCTCCACACAAAAATCCCGTCATTGCTGACCTACAGCAACAGATTGCAGCTCTACAGCAGCAGCTTGCTGCTTACAGCGATTACGACTCGCTCCGGCAAAAGTGTCAACAACAGAGCCGCCTCATTGCCAGCTTGCAGCAGCAGCTTGCCGACCTTCAACATCCTAGCCAAAATACTGATATTCCCAGAGACACAGAACTCCGTCAGCTCCGGCGGTTAGCCACGATGGGAGAGTGGCAGCTCAACAAATGGCAACGCCGTCTGCGCTAGTTCTGACCCTGAGATAATTGCCCCGGCTGCTAGCACAGTCCCCGCCACAATAACGACGACAGCACTAAGGACGGGAACATAGCGAGACAGCATACCGCCGCTGGGAATGCGCTCTAGCCAGTGATAGGCGTAAACCGCTGTTAACCCAATGGCCGCCAGCACCGCTGCGAGGCCAAAGCTGAAGGAGCCGAGTAACGCTATTCCGTAAGCTTCTCGATGGAGAGAGATCGCACTGAGTAACAGCACCAGCGCTGACGGACAGGGCACAATGCCGCCAGCAATGCCCAGGGTAACGAGGGATTTTAGCTGGCTGAACGCAGCACCCGGAACCTCTTCCGGAACATTGAGAGAAACAGCCTCAGCGAGGTGATGATGAGCGTGATGACAATCCGATGAATGACGGAGTTGCTGATAGAGTAGCCAAAAACCGAGCCCACAAACGGTCAGACCGCTGAGAAAGCTGAGGAGAGGATAGAGCTGTTCTGGCATGATATACCGCGATGCCCAAAGCGCTAGCACTCCCAGTCCAAACACGCTCGCGGTATGGGCAATGGTCGTAATTAAGCTGAGCAGCAGTGCTTGCTGAGGCGTTCCTTTCGCACCGACTAGATAAGCCGCCATCATTGATTTGCCATGTCCAGGGGCAAGGGCATGTCCGGCCCCAGCGATAAAGGCAATCCCTAATCCGGTTAAGCTAACGGTCGGCGTAAGATTCTGTGCTGTTAAAGACTGAAAAAAAGTCCCATCATGCTCAGAGTGAGCGAGGGCAGGCTTTGTCGCCAGCCAGAACAGGATGCTGAGTAAAACTAACTTGCAAGAGGGCGATCGCGTCATAGATGTTAATTGGTCAAAAACGATTTAAGCTGATTATATTCGCACCGATCCATTGCTCCTGCGCTATCACTAGTAACTAAGTATCGTGACGGGCAGTCAAAAACTCTCGCATATACTGATTCACGAGCTGCGGCTGTTCCTGCTGCACCCAATGGCTACAGTTGGGGATGTATCTGATCTGAAAATCTTTAACATAAGCCTCTGTCCCGTCGGTGAGTTCTTTCCCTAATGCAGTATCGTTTTCGCCCCAAATCATCAGCGTAGGAACCTCTAAAACGTGCCAGTGATGCTGACTGAACAAACCTCTAAAAATATTGCGATAATAATTAATCATGGCCGTCAGCGCCCCTCGTTTCGCTGCGGCATTTTTGTAGGCTTCTAGGTCGGCGGGAGAAAAGGCGGCTTGATTCACGGCAGTATTGCTGAACGCTGAGGCGATCGCCTCATAGTCATTCGCCTGCAACAATAGCTCCGGCAGTACCGGAATCTGAAAGAGAAACATATACCAGCTCCGCAGCAGTTGCTCGGGGTGGCGAATGCCTGCTGCAAACTGAGCCGGATGGGGAATATTCATCACAATCAGCTTCTCCACCATTTGAGGATAGGCGTAGGCAAAGCTCCAGGCGATCGCTCCTCCCCAATCATGAGCGACAAGAACACAGCTTTCGTAGCCTAATCCGGTAATGGTTCCCTCCACATCCCGAATCAATTCTTCCATTAAATAGGCTTCGGTTCCTGGCGGCTTATCGCTATCGTTGTAGCCTCTTAAATCTAGGGCCACAACTTTGTAATCGGTGGCAAATTCAGGAATTTGATGCCGCCACGAATACCAAAACTCAGGAAACCCGTGCAGCATCAGCATTAGCGGCCCTTCTCCTTGCATCACGTAGTGCAAATTAATGCCGTGGGCGTTCACAAATCCATCCGTCCAAGGGCCTTGCAGTCCAGTCATCTTGTTTTCCTGGGGAGAGTCACCACCATAATTTATCCCATTTCTCTCGGCTTAACTGATCAAATTAGTATTCTTAGGGTAAATCAGACAGGAAATCGCGAGCAGCGCTCGTGTAACCGGGCTCAAGTTGTCACTTTAAAGCTCAAAAAAAGACAGAAAAACTGACAAGTCCTCTATCATTTAAGGAAACGATCGCCTTATATTAAGCATAGATCGGTGTTAAATTAGCAAAACCGACTCGGTTGTAGTCAGGGAGCAATCAACCGTCAACAATCAACAATCAACAAAAATGTCCTTCAAGTCATTAGTTAGAAATAAATTACTAATGGCTAGTGACTGAGGAGAACTATGACAGATCCATTAGGTTCAGTAATTCAAGGCTCGCTTAGCCAAGGATTAGAGGTTAGGCTGCATCCAGATGTTTCAGTCGAAGATATGCGCGTTGGCAAGTTTCTCGTCGTGCAGGGAGTGCGATCGCACTTTTTTTGCCTGCTTACCGATGTTTGCCTCGGAACGGCTAGCGATCGCATTCTGGCTAATCCGCCGAGCCCTAGCGATAGCTTGATGAGAGAAGTCCTCGCTGGAAGTGGAACCTACGGAACCATTGAACTGTCTCCGATGCTGATGATCACTCAGACAGAGGCAAAACCAGAGCATTTAATAGCCGCTGATCGTGGCAGCCTCGGGTCTTATCAGCCCCAATCGAGTGCTGAAATCGAACTACGTCCCATCAAAACCATTCCGGCTCATTTTAGCCAAGTCTTTGAAGCCAGCGAACGCGACTTTAGAACGGTCTTCGGATGGGAAGACGATCCCCACCGCCGCAACTTCTCCATTGGCGAACCCCTCGATATGGAGGTGCCAGTCTGTATCGACCTCGATCGCTTTGTGGAGCGCAGTAACGGCGTCTTCGGCAAATCGGGAACGGGAAAATCTTTTTTGACGCGCCTTTTAATCTCTGGCATCATTCGCAAGCAGGCAGCCGTTAATTTAATGTTTGATATGCACTCCGAATACGGCTGGGAAGCCGTCAGCGAAGGAAAGCAATTCAGCACCGTCAAAGGCTTGCGTCAGTTGTTCCCCGGCATGGTGGAAATTTACACTCTCGACTCCGAATCAACCAAGCGCCGCGGAGTCCGGGATGCGCAAGAACTCTATCTTAGTTACGACCAAATCGATATTGAAGATCTGCGGCTCGTCGGACACGAACTCGGTCTTTCCGATGCCAGTATCGACAACGCCAATATTTTGCAGGCGGAGTTTGGCAAAACCTGGATGATCCAGTTGCTGAACATGACCAACGACGAGATTCAAACCTTCTGCGAGGAACGCCAGGGACACAAAGGCTCCATCATGGCGCTACAGCGCAAACTAATGCGCTTAGACAGCCTCAAATACATGCGTTCTGCCTGTCCCCACAACTACATCGATCAGATTCTTCAGTCCCTCGATGCTGGCAAACACGTGGTCGTTGAGTTTGGCTCCCAGTCAAACATGCTGTCTTACATGCTAGCTACCAACATGATTACCCGCAGAATCCACGCTAGCTATGTCAAGAAAGCAGAACGGTTTTTGCAGTCTAAAAATCCTCTCGATCGTCCGCGTCAGTTGGTGATTACCATTGAAGAAGCTCACCGTTTCCTCGATTCGAGAATTGTTCATCAAACTATTTTTGGCACAATTGCCCGGGAGATGCGGAAATATTTCGTCACTTTACTCATTGTCGATCAGCGTCCTTCCGGGATTGACACCGAGGTGATGTCACAAGTTGGGACTCGTATTACCTGCTTGCTCAATGATGAAAAAGATATTGACGCCATTTTTACCGGAGTCTCTGGCGGTCAGAGTCTGCGCTCGGTTCTTGCCAAGCTCGACTCCAAGCAGCAAGCGCTAGTTCTCGGTCATGCTGTCCCCATGCCGGTGGTGGTCAAAACTCGTGCCTACGACCAAAAATTCTACGCCGAAATTGGCGATACGGACTGGGAAGCGATCCCCGACCGAGAGGTGTTTGCCGCCGCTGAAACCGCTAAGGCGGACTTGGGGTTTTAGGGAGTGAGCAGTGACCAACCGATAATGAGCAGATTGATTTGGTCATTGGTCACTGATTAAGCACTCAGCACTCGCCATTGATCCCCGACAACTGGTAACTGATTGTTAAGGTTCGGGAATCCGTATTTTTTTATATGCTATTATTTAGAGTTCTGGGTCATCATTATATAAAGATGATTTAATTGCTGTCTGTATGAGGAACTGATTCTGGCAGAACTCTGAATTGTAGTCAGGCTCGGAGTTACCCGAGGAAAATGAACTTTTTCTCTGTCGCGAGCGTCTATACTTATACTAAAATGGAAGTATAAAGTCATAACGATTATGATTTAGCGTTTGTTGACGAAGACAAGCACACTTTTTGTTTAAACGCACAGAATCAGCGAACAGACTTTCACTCGATAAGGAGTCACCACTGTACCGATGCCCACTGCCAAAGTTAAACAAAAAACGGATAAAGCAACGTTCTCGGCAGATATGGTTCGTACTTATCTCCACGAGATTGGTCGCGTACCGCTATTAACCCACGAGCAAGAAATTGTTTTGGGGAAGCAAGTCCAAAAGATGATGGGTCTTGTGGAGAAAAAAGAAGAGCTAGCAGAGAAGCTGGGACGAGAACCCAATCAGCAGGAGTGGGCTGATTATGTTCAGGCAAGCGTTGCCGAAGTTAATCAAGCTCTCCGTAAAGGAGAAAGAGCGAAGCGGAAGATGATCGAAGCCAACTTGCGCCTGGTGGTTGCTATTGCGAAGAAGTACCAAAAGCGCAACATGGAGTTTCTCGATCTGATTCAGGAGGGAAGCTTGGGGTTAGAAAGAGGAGTAGAAAAATTCGACCCGACGAAAGGCTTTAAGTTTTCGACTTATGCCTACTGGTGGATTCGTCAGGCGATTACCCGAGCGATCGCCCAACAAGCACGGGCCATCCGTCTTCCGATCCACATCACCGAGAAGCTCAACAAGATCAAGAGAACGCAAAGAGAACTAGCCCAAAAGCTAGGACGCAGCGCCACTCCTAGCGAGATTGCTGACGAGCTTAATTTACAGCCTGCCCAGATTCGCGAGTACTTGAGTATTGCTCGCCAACCGATTTCTTTGGATGTTCGAGTCGGCGATAATCAGGATACAGAGCTGTCTGAGCTTTTAGAGGACGACAGCATTTCTCCAGACAGCTACTTGACTCAAGAGCTGATGCGGCAAGACCTGCACAATATGTTAGACGACCTCACTCCCCAGCAGCGGGAAGTGCTCTGTTTACGGTTTGGCCTCAAAGATGGCAAAGAGCTGTCTTTAGCCAAAATTGGCAAGAGAATGAATCTCAGCCGCGAGCGGGTTCGTCAGTTAGAAAACCAAGCTCTCACGCAGCTTCGCAGAAGACGAGCCAATGTTAAAGAATACATTGCGGCCAGCTAACTAAGCTAATTGCTTATATCTGCTCAGGCGCTACTGAAAAAGTAGCGCTTTTTTTTAGCTTGATTAACCCCTGCTTCCGATTGTGGGGGGGAAGCGATGAGTTGCCTAAACGCTAATAGCCAACGGCTCCTGACCAGAGCGAAAACTGGCACAGAAAGCGATCGCTTCTGGCCTTCACCGCCTTAAATTCTAAAACAGCGATCGGTTTTTGCTCAACTGTGGGTATCCTCTCTCTAAAGAGTGAAAAACAGACCAAACCCTCGCTGCTTAAAGGAAACCTAAATCATCCCAGTGAGTGAACCATTCGGTCCATAGGCTTGAGTAATCTAGAAGTACAGCAGGTATTAGCTGTGTATATGGGGGAGGGCAAAATGCTCGACATTCAGAACATCCGGTTCCAGATTAAACGATGGCCGTCACGGCTCGGACTGCTTTTCAGTCTTGGGATGATTGCTGCCACTTCTGCTCCCCTGCTTGCTTCAGATGAGGCCAAGCAAGCAGCATCGTCTGCGGCTCAGCCAACTGAAGCCATTCCTTTAGCCGCAGGAACCTATCTCTACGGTCAGTCTTCCGAACGGGAAGAGATTGGCAAAGAGTATCTGGTGTTTGAGGTCAATGGCGATCAAATTGTTGGCGCTTCGTATCTGCCGCGCTCGGAGTTTAGCTGTTTCTACGGCACCATCAGTTCGCAGCGAATTGCCCTTTCCCTTGTTCATCCCTATGATGGCTCTGTCTATCCTACTTCCATTGTGCTAGAGGAAAATGCCTCAGTCGCAGTAGCGGGCGAACAGCTCCCCCGCTCTGTTAATCTGATCGGCTACCACCCAGTGGGGGAACCGAACAGTAACGACCGCCGCATCCTCAACATTTGTCTGGAGCAGTATCAGTAATTTAGTATTCGATTCCGGGCTGCGCTTTGACTCCCTGTTCTCGAAAGGGATGTTTGACAAGCGTCATCTCTGTCACCAAATCTGCCTTTTCAATGAGGGCAGCGGGTGCGCCTCGACCGGTCAAAATAACGTGGGACTCCGCTGGCTTGTGTGCGAGTCCGGCGATCACCTGGTCTACCTCTAAATACCCGAGCTTAAGCGCCACGTTCACCTCATCTAAGAGCACTAACCGATAATCGGCGTTGCTGATAAATTCTCGGGCTTTTAACCAGGCGGCGGCGGCGGTTTGGATATCCCGTTCGCGGTCTTGAGTTTCCCAGGTAAAGCCTTCTCCAAGGGCATGAAACTCGATCTGGTCTCCCCAGTGAGCAAACGCTTGCTTCTCCGCTGGTTCCCAGGCTCCTTTGATAAATTGCACAATGGCCACTCGATAGCCGTGCCCCAGAGAACGCAGCACCATGCCCAGGGCCGCGGTGGTTTTGCCTTTGCCATTGCCCGTATGAACAATGACTAAGCCTTTCTCCTGCGATCGCTCAGCAAGACGCTGTTCCTGAATTTCTTTGCGCCGCTGCATTTTGCGCTTGTATTGCTCGGCAGCAGAGGATGAAGACTCCATAATTAGCTCGGTACAGTCAGTTGCTCATTTTATCTTAGGCTTTTGCTCACCGGATTGGTGGCTTTCGGTGAATATACTTCAAACAACGGCGCTCAGAAGAAAAGCTCAGGAAATCCTCGAATTTACGTCTATGATTTTTTCACAGTACGCTAGTATCAATTTCTGATAATCTTCAGTCTTAAGAGCATCAAATTGCCGATTTTACAAGCTTATGGCTAGCATTCCAGTTGGTATTCTTCATTCACAGAGCGGCACGATGAGTCTCAGCGAATCTCCTCTCATTGATGTCACGCTGATGGCGATCACCGAAATTAACCAAGCTGGAGGAGTTTTAGGACACTCGATTCACCCCATCATTGAAGATGGAGCTTCTAACCCTGCTGTATTTGCCTGTAAAGCAAGAAAGCTGATTTGTGATGACCAGGTAGCCACCGTTTTCGGCTGCTGGACATCGGCAACACGCAAAGCCGTTCTGGCTATTTTTGAAGAAAACAACGCTCTGCTGTGGTATCCGCTTCAGTATGAAGGACTCGAAAGCTCAAAAAACATTTTTTACATTGGTTCTTGTCCTAATCAGCAGGTCGAGCCTGCCGTCAACTGGCTCCTGCAACACCAGAAGAAACGCTTCTACCTGATCGGTTCCGACTACGTGTTCCCGCGCACCGTTAATAAAATTCTTCAGGGGCAGCTACAGCAGCAGGGGGGAGAAGTCGTGGGTGAGAGATACGTAGACCTCGGTGAAACGGAGTTCAAGCAAATTATTGCTCAAATTCGGCAGTTGCGTCCCGATGTTGCGTTCAACACCCTTAATGGTGACAGTAACCAAGCTTTCTATCGTCAATACCGAGAGGCAGGTATTACCGCTCATGACATTCCGATTATGGCGGTCAGCGTAGCAGAGGCCGAGTTAAGAAATATCAGGGAAGCCGCGGTTGGTCACTATTCGAGCTGGAGCTATTTCCAAAGCCTCCCCAATCCAGAAAACACTGCCTTTGTGCGTAATTTCCAGACTCGCTACGGCAGGCACTGCGTTACCTCAGATCCGGTTGAAGCGGCCTATGCGCAAGTGTATCTCTGGAAGCAGGCCGTCGAAGCGGCTCAATCCTTGGCCGTTGATGCAGTCCGCCGCGCTGCCTACGGGCAAAGTTTTCAGGCTCCCGGAGGACCGATTACTATTGAACCCAATCATCATGTTTGGAAAGATTGCTATATTGGGAAAGTGTTACCCAGCGGTCAGTTTGAAATCGTCTTTAGCAGCGACGCGCCGATTAAACCCCTACCGTGGCTCGGGGTAGAAGAGCAAAACTTTGCCGCTTCAGAATTAGTGATTGACATGCTCGGGGAGGTAAGCCAGAGCATTCAGCAAACCTGGCTGATTGAGCAAAAGACGCGCAAGCTTACCCAAACGACAGCCAGACTGCGGCAGGAAATCGTAGAACGCCGTCGCGCGGAAGAAGAAGTGCAGCTTCTCCTCACCATCGCTCAGAGCATTAGCTCTGCCTCTAGCTTTAGAGCGGCCTTAGAAGCCGCGTTGAGGCACATTTGTCAGGCGACAGGCTGGATCTACGGAGAATTATGGATGCCCGGTGAGGACGAGTCTGTTCTTAGGTGTACGCCAATTTGGTACTTTGACTCGACTCAGCAAGACCGGGCGACGATTGTTGCGCTGGGAGCATTTCGGCAGCAAACTGAACGGATTACCTGCTCGTCTAGTGAGGGAATATTTGGACGAGTCTGGCAGTCGCAGCGCCCCGAATGGATACAGAGCCTACCCGAAGAAGATAGTGAAGTGTTTGTTAGAGCGACCGCCGCTAAACCCTGTGGCTTTCGAGGAGCCTTTGGCGTTCCGATTATTTGCCCGATGGCCGGGGAAAGACCGGATGCCGTACTAGCGGTGATGGTGTTTCTGTTTCCAGAACTGCGCAAAGAAGACGAGCGCTGGGTCAAAATTATTTCAGCGGTGGCGGCTCAGTTGGGAACGGTCGTTCAGCAAAAGCAGACCGAAGAAACTCTCCGGCAGAAAAACGAAGAGTTAGCTGTGACGCTACAGCAGCTTCAGTCAACCCAGTCTCAACTTATGCAGTCCCGGACGCTACTCAGCAGCGTCCTCAACAGCTCTCATGACGGTGTGATTGCCATTGAGAGCGTACGCGATCGCGCCAAAATCATTGATTTTCGCTGTTTGTTAGTCAACTCGGTAGCGGCTCAAGCGTTGTCCCACTTCACAGACGATCTGACGGGCAAATCCCTCAAGCCGTTTATCGATCGGCTCGATCCGCAACTGTTTCAGTGGTTTGTGCAAGTGGTAGAAACTGGCAACGTTCTCGAAAAGGATTTCGGCTCTGGACGTAACGGCAATCAGAGCTGGTTCCATTTTGTAGCAGTAAAGCTTAGCGATGGGTTTGTGATCACCTTTCGAGATATTACCGAGCGCAAGCAGATGGAACTGGCACTTCAAAAAGCGAACTCCAAGCTGCATCGTCAAGCTAGGTTAGATAGCCTGACTCAAGTTGCCAATCGCCGCCTATTTGACGAGCGCCTCGTGCAAGAATGGCAGCGGGCTAGTCGAGAGCAACAGCCTTTATCGATAATCTTGTGTGATATTGACTATTTTAAACACTACAACGACTTCTACGGACATCAAGCAGGGGATGACTGCTTGCAGCGGGTAGCGACCGGAATTAGTCGTGCGGTCAAGCGTCCAGCGGATTTAGTGGCCCGCTATGGAGGTGAAGAGTTTGCCGTCATTCTGCCTAACACAAGTCTTGAGGGGGCTAGTCGCGTTGCCGAACAGATTCGGCAGGAAATCCAGCAGCTTAAGCTCAACCACGCCGCCTCCGCCGTGAGTCAGTATGTTTCTGTCAGTATTGGAGTCAGCAGTCGCATTCCCAGTCAAGAACCGCTAGAAATGCTCGTTGCCGATGCCGATACGGCACTATACAAAGCGAAGGAGCAAGGACGCAATCGCGTTGTTAGAGCGGTTATCTTAACACCAACAACTCCGACGGAAGACTGTTGCTTGCTGGGAAGACGAAGGAATGCTCGGTTTCTAGATAGCACTCAGAAGAGTTCATCGCCCGTAGCTGATGAAAAATTTGAGCTAAGCTAGAAGCAGACTTAAACTGATTGCTAAAATTCAGGAGAGATGCTATGAAGACTCTCTTAACGGTTTTCATCGTGCTGGCAGGACTTTCCACCGGGCCAGGGTGGAGTAGCGATCGCCTCCAGGTTGAGTCGAGACCTCCAGAAGCCTCAGATACAGACCTGTTTGAGTATCAAGAGGAGCGCCTCGATGAACTCTCTGAGGATATCAATCAAGATGTCAGCACTCCTAACACCGCCGATCATACAACTCCTTTAGAGCTTCCCGAGGAAATTGATATTGTCGAAGACCCTGTGATTATTGATACTCAGTCTGGAGAGGCAATTGGGGTAGAAATTTGGGAACTGGATGAGGAATAATTCCGCTATCCTCCAGCTTTCGGTGAGGGCTTTCGCCCACTCTTCGATCAGGGTAGTGCGATGACTAAGCCTCAGCCAGGGAGAATCATCGCACCGCTACACAACCTGATAAACAAAGTTCAAGCTTGCCCAGGCATTGACATCTAGGGCATAGACATCTTCTTTGGCCGTTTCTAGAATGTCTAGAGGCACTCGACTAGCAACGTGCAGATCCTCTAGCAACGCCTGTGCAACGCTGAGGGCATTCGGAATATCCAGGGTTTGTTCTTTGTCGCTCTTAAGCTGCTGCTGAGCCAAGAGAGCCTTGAACGTTTTGGTAAAGGGTGCTTGAGAAAAAATTAGCTGGATTTCTGCTGTCCCCGGCGGTCCCTCGATTTTCCAGTCTATTGAATCAGTGGGG
Organism: Cyanophyceae cyanobacterium; assembly: GCA_050331735.1. Lineage (GTDB taxonomy): Bacteria > Cyanobacteriota > Cyanobacteriia > Cyanobacteriales > JBHJGN01 > JBHJGN01. The sequence continues at coordinate 8,718 of JBHJGN010000047.1, read as the reverse complement.
TTGGGAACTGTAATGGTCGCTCCCGGAGCAATGACGCGCTCGCGGAGCCGATCTCCGTCCTTGCCGTTAGTGCGCGTTTGGGGAGAGTAGAGGGCGATCGCATTGCCGCCCGAATCGAGTCCTAAAACCATAATATGGAGGGGACGATCGCTGATATTTTCTAGCTGATATTGAATCTGACTGCCGATAGCGAGCTGAGGAATAAACGGATCGCGCTCAGGCGATCGCGGTTCGCGTCCCCCAGTGCCTAAAGCGGGGCTAGAGCGCCCAGGCGCCAGTGAGCGGTGAGTCCGGCGCTCAACGATTGGCTGTTTGGAGTCCACCTGAGAGAGCGTCGCCCTGACGGCTAGGCGAGAAGAGCCCTCGTTATTGGTTAATCCCCACAGCTTTGCTGCCAACAAGGTTTTAAGAGCGGGAACGAGCCGCCGCACCGCCGACTTGACGGCCTCACTAGCCCCATTCGTATTGGCAATTGGAACTCCCCCAATCGTTAACAGCCGATAGCTGATCGTCGCCGCTTGATTCTCCTCAGTAGACTCTGCCTGAGTCTGAGACGGTAAGGCCGTTTTTCCGAGTAGACAGTCCGCCGGTTCTCCGGCTGTGACCACAGAAGTAACAGCCGCAATGCTAGAAAAAGCGCTAGTGGCATCGACCCGCTCAATTCTCTCCATATTGTTACTCAAAGCCACCGTTAACCCGAGATTGCGGGGCAGCATCCGGATCCATTCTTGAACGAGCTGGCCAACCTGTAGAGCAGTGTCAGCCGGTGGTTTAATGAGGCGAGCTTTGGCGTTGAGTCCTTCTCGGGAGCGTAGCTGAAGAGCCTGCGGAGGCGAAGCTGACTTCTCCTCCGACGACGATACCAGCGTCATACAGGAACTGAGACCGTAGTTCTCTACAATTCGGGCTGGCAGTCCAGCGAGCGACACCTGAGCTGTTACGGGGTCATCTACGGCTAAGATGGTGCCTTCTGCTCCCGTCCAGTCTTGGGGACTTTGATAATACGGAAACAGTTGCTTGCTGCGGGCTTTGAGCTGAGGCTGCTGTTTATTGAGTAAGCGCTCAACCTGCTCTGCCGCTCGTCCCAAACTCACGAAGACGGTGCTGGCTGGGGTGGCCTGCCACAGAGACTGAGTTAAAGCGTAGGTAAACAAGCCAGCACTGAAGCCCTGCCACTCTGCTTCTGTAGCGATCTGATCTTCCCCGGCTGCTAGCAGAACCATTCCGGGAATGGGCTCTGTCCCTGCCAAGGGCCGTCGCTTGAGCTGGCTTTGAAGCTGCTCTTGAAAAGTGAGTTCTTCTGGGTTGAGCTGGCGGGAGGACAGATGGGGATAGGAGCGTACTCTGAGGTTGCCTTGCAGCGGGTTACTGCTGCTGGTGTAGCTGGTATCGAGCACGATGGTTAATCGTTGGGTCGGGAGCGATCGCGCTAGCAACAACAGCGTGTCTTCGAGCAGATCGTTAGCTAGCTGGTTTTGAGCCGACGGAGACCCGTCGCTCGGAACTAAACTATTGACAAACCGAGCCTCGTCGGAAGTCCCGGCAGATTTGACTCTCCTCCCGTATCCGCTGAAGTGAAAGACGGCAATATCATCGGCGGCGGCCTGCTGCGCCAGGTGTTCGCTAAAAGCGGCTTCGATATTCTTTCTGGTCGCTTGTTGACCGGTGAGGGTCAAAATATCTGCGGCATTAAAGCCAAAGCGGCTGGTCAGCAGTTCTTTCTGGAGCTCGACATCAGTCACACAACCACTGAGATTAATGCTGTTTGGGTATTCATTGACTCCTACCAGTAACGCTAACTTCCGAGTGCTGGGCTGAGCGAGAGTTTCTAGATAGCGCTGGATCGGAGCACTCCAGGCTTTCTGCCCGGTTGCTTGACTGACTCCGAGGGTGAGTAAGGTTAAGCTAGCCTGCTGCAGCAGCGTACGCCGATTAAATTTCATTGAAAAACCTCCAGGGTACTGCGACGGTCCCCATGATTGGGAGCGGACGAAAGCTGATTGTCGTCACTGCCACAGAACAGACAGCTACCGTTTGCCCGTCTTCTGCGGACAAATCAAACTGTTCGGTTGCTGACAGTAGATTCCGACTAAGCGTCAACACTTCTATTGAGTGGAAGCGGTTGCCCAAAAGTTCGCGAGAGCAGGGCGGACTGAAAGCTAGTGAGCGTCCAGAGCATTCCTTCTCATTTCTGCGCCTGTATTCCTCACCGATAGACCGTTAAGCCTTTTATTGTGAATGTCAGCTATCTAAATCAAGCGACACACAGGAGCGCCGGAAGGCACTGCTCAGTCCCCATCGCTCTCGCTCTTCCTCAACGGTGCATCGCTCTGGCTAGCTCTGCCGCTACTTCCGGTCGCGAAAACTCCCGTGGAGGCATCTCGCCTCGTCGCAGCATTTCTCTTACCTTCGTTCCCGAGAGATGAACCCGCTCCTCTTTGGTGCTCGGACTTGTCTTTGTCGTGGCCATCTGCTCGGTCCGAGTGCAGTAAAAGGCATGCTCAAACTTCATGGGCACAATGCCTAATTCATCGGGAGTAAATTCGTCAAAGATGTGTTGCGCATCGTAGGTACCGTAATAGTCGCCAACGCCCGCATGATCTCGCCCGACAATGAAGTGCGTACAGCCATAGTTTTTGCGGATTAAGGCATGAAAGATCGCTTCTCTTGGACCCGCGTAGCGCATTGCCGAAGGATTAATCGCCAAAATCACTCGCTCTTGAGGAAAATATTTTTCCATCATGATTTCATAACAGCGCATCCGCACGTCTGCTGGAATATCGTCGCTTTTGGTCGCGCCCACCAGCGGATGGAGAAATAAGCCATCGACTGTTTCCAGAGCGCACTTTTGAATATACTCGTGGGCGCGGTGGATTGGGTTGCGGGTTTGAAAGCCGACGATGGTTTTCCATCCTTTTTCAGCAAATAGCTGCCGGGATTGCGCCGGATCGATCTGATATTTCGGAAATAGAGAATGAGGTTCTCGCTCTAGCAGCCAAATTGGACCAGCCAGATTGAGCGGACCCTGCTCGTAGACAACTTTAACTCCAGGATGTTTATCCTCATCCGTTCGATAAACGTTAACGGCTTCATGGGTTTTGTTGTAGCGATACTTTTGGGTAAGCTCTAAGACTCCCACAAATTTTCCGTGCGGATCGTCTAAACGGACCCAGCTTCCTTCTTGCAGCGGCTCAGCAACCTCTTCGCTCACCGAAAGCGTAATTGGGACTGACCAAGGAGTGCCGTTGACTAAGCGCATGTCATCGACGACCTTTTCATAGTCAGCCTGTTCCATAAAGCCGTTGAGGGGACTAAATCCACCGATGGCAATCATGACCAAATCGGAGGTGGCTCGCAGATCAAGCTGAACTCTTGGCAACTTCTCACCCTGAGCGAGAAATTCCTGACGTTCGGCGGAGGAAGCAACACGATTAATCAATTGACCGCCATGTGGCGCAATTCCATCTGTAGGTATACTCATACTGAATTTATTTCACTGCCAGCAATTATCGTACCAAGCTCTGGAAGTGTTTTTGTATCGTTAGGTAGCTTTCTTGGGGTACTTCTGTTGTAATCTATACTTTTAGCGATCTACAAGAGAGCCTAGCCAATTTGTGTCTGTCAGCGGGCAATCGACAATTAATCAGGAACAGAAACTGTGAACGTTAACCGACGTTTATTGCGCTCGCAGGCAGAGGACAGGGGGCAGGAGAGAGGCGTAGAGAGGCAGAAACCCTTGAAACAAGAGCCCGTCGTTTTAATCAGTCGTCCCTGAATCCCTCGTGCCGGCATGGGGAGTGCCTTCTGCCTTTTCAAGGACAAACTGTTGATTGCGAGCGAGTAGCTGAGTAGCCTCTTGAGCGCTGAGAGGACGGCTAAACCAAAATCCCTGCATCTCTTCGCATTCAAGATGCTGGAGGAGCTGCATCTGCTCTTTTGTTTCCACTCCTTCAGCCACCACTCTTAAATTGAACCCGCGCCCTAATACAATCACCGCTGAAATGATGGCCCGATCCTGGGAATTTTCAGTGAGTTCTCGCACAAAAGACTGGTCGATCTTGAGAGTGTGGAAAGGAAACTGTTTGAGATAGCTTAGCGAGGAGTAGCCCGTGCCAAAATCATCCATCGAGACGCGGACTCCCAAATCTCGCAAATCTTGCAGAGCTTTGCGAGCAAGATCGACATTATGCACTAGGGTCGTTTCGGTAATTTCTAACTCTAGCAGCTCAGGATTGAGTCCTGTTTGAGCCAAAACCTGCGATACGGTTGCTGGTAGATTAGATTTGCGAAACTGCTGGGTAGACAAATTCACCGCCATCCGCATCGTTGGATATCCGGCTTCTTGCCAGGCTTGGTTTTGAGCGCAGGCCGTTTGCAGCACCCATTCTCCGATGGGAATAATCAAATTAGATTCTTCTGCTAGGGAAATAAATTTGCTGGGCAATACCTGTCCTAGTTCGGGATGTTGCCAGCGCAGCAAGGCTTCCATGCCGTAGATTTTGCCACTTTTGATGTTGATCTGAGGCTGATAAACCAGGGAGAGTTCTTGCTGCTCTAGGGCCTTGTGCAGAGAGTTTTCCAGCTTTAACATCGCACTCGCCATGAAAGTCATCGAAGGAGTGTAAAACTGGTAGTGACCGCGACCCTGTTTTTTGGTTTGATACAGAGCCGCATCCGCATTTTTGAGGAGAGATTCACCGTCTCTGCCGTCTTGGGGATAGAGAGCCATGCCAATGCTGCTTTTAATGTGCAGTTGATGAGCATCAATTTTGAACGGTTGCTCCAGAGACCTTAAGATTCTCTCACTAACTTTTGCCACATACTTAATATCGCTGATTTGTGGAAGCAGGATGGTAAATTCATCTCCTCCCCAACGCGCTACCGTATCTCCTGAACGCAGGCAAAAATTAACCCGTTCGGCAAAGGCTTTTAAAAGCCGATCGCCAACAGCATGACCGAGAGTATCATTAATGTTTTTGAAGCGGTCGAGGTCGAGAAACATCACCGCCATCAGACGCTGCTCTCGCTTGGCGCTGTCTATCGCTTCTGAGAGGCGCTTATTAAACAGAATGCGGTTGGGGAGATCGGTGAGCACGTCGTGAAACGCCTGGTACTGAAGCTTCGCTTGCGATCGCTTCCGTTCGGTAATATCTCGCACCGCAAAGCACAGCACCTCTTGTCCGCCGTAGGAAATCGTGCTAATGCCAACCTCTACATCGACTAGAGACCCGTCTTGTCGGCGGTTGACCGTTTCAACCACTAGATCGAGCTTTTTAGTGAGAATCCGCTCTAGTTCGCTATCGACGATCTCGCGGTCTAATGTTGTGACATCGTAGAGAGTCAGCTTGAGAAGCGCTTGGGGCGAATACCCGAGAAGCTCGCAATAGGCAGCATTGGCTTCGATAATTTCCTTACTTTGGGCATCAACGAGGAAAATGCCTTCCGAAATTTGTCTGACGACAGCCCGATAGCGTTCCTCGCTCTCCCAAAGAGCTGACTCTATTTGTTTGCGCTGGGTGAAGTTAAAAATATAGCTTCTAATCGCCTGTTCTTCAGCTAGATAGTGAAGATACTGTTCAAAAACATCTGTCCCAATTTTGACTTCGCGGACAAAGAGAGTTTCTGCACTGCTGCCAACATGATCGAGCACTCCTTTGAGGAGGGGATGATTGAGCTTGGCTACTAGAACCTCGGCAAATTGCTGTTTGGCCTCGGCATTAATGTAGGTAATTTCTCCTTGTAAATTGATTTCGATTACCGGATGAGGCAGCAGTTGAGGAAAGCGAGCCAACTGAAATAAGAACTCTTGACCTAACTCGCTCAGTTTATCGACAGAGGCGACCGCGGTGATGATGTTGTCTTCGTCTTTAGACCTTTCTTTTAGCCGCGGCGGCTGTTTTGTCGGTTTTGGTTCACTTGATGTTGAATCAGCAATGAGGTACGTAGCTTGGACCTTACCACCAAAGGTAATTACATCTCCGTTTTGCAGTTCGTGAGATAAGCACTGTTTGCCATTCACAAATACGCCGTTGACGCTTCTTTTGCCCTGTAAATCGCCATCGATCAGCCAAAAAGTTTCCCGGTGCTCTTCTGGATACTTAACCCGCAGCAAAGTTGCGTGGTAGCGAGAAACAACCCGAGAGAGCAGCACAATGGAGTTACTTGAATGCCGACCAATGGAATAGGTATTTTCTTCGAGAGTAATCTGATGCTGATACTCCGGCTCCTCAATAACTAGTAAGTGAGTGACAGACTGAGAATTACTCATGAAGATGGTACGGCAATGACAAAATAAATTGCTGAGTCCTGAACAGGCAAAAGCAAGACGAATAGTTATCAGCGAATTCTCTTCGTTCGCAGTCGCTCTTAGAGAACATTGCTCTTTGAAGCAAGAAAAGGATAGAGGAATTACATTAGCAACTTCGTCTAACCATTCGTAAGTTAGCGTACCCAATTTAGAAACTTAATTTACTTCCAGGCCGAGTAAATTCTTGGTAATGTAAAGACAATTTTTGACAGCTAGAGCGTAGAATAGCTGAGGAAATTTTAAATGAAAGCTCTGCGGCTTTCTCTAACTTTGGGCAGGAGAGATTGAAAAATTCTGCTGGCTGTATCAAACTTCCTTTTCGCTCTAAAATAGCGCCAGTACAGCAGATGAGAGCCATTATTGAATGCGGATTGATGCTGTCTTGGTTCCCCAAGGCGCTGAACATTGGGCGGTTTGTCGAGGACTGAAGCGAGCTAATGTCACCCATCCAGCCGTTATCCCGATTCCGATGGGAGCTAAACCGCTCACCGCCTATCTTAAATCGTGGTCAGCACCGATAGGGACGACTCAGCCAAGAATCTTACTGATGGGACTGTGCGGTAGTTTATGGCCTGCTGGGAATTTAGGAGATACGGTGCTTTATCGTGGCTGTATTGATGCGGCTACCGCTGCCCAGCGGGACTGCGATCGCCCTCTGACTGCTGTTCTACATCAGCAACTCAACGTCCCTCTAGTACAGGGGGTAATGAGCGATCGCTTTGTATGGTCGAGTGCTCACAAGCAGCGCTTAGGACGGGACTACCAAGCCGATGTAGTGGATATGGAAGGATTTGCCGCTCTTGAAATTCTTTCCCAAACCGGAATGGCGGTGGCGATGGTACGAGTTGTCAGCGATGTCTGTGAGCACGATCTGCCCGATCTCAATCCGGCAATCGGTGTCGATGGCTCGCTTGAGTTTATTTCGCTCACCCTAGCCTTCCTTAAACAGCCGCTAGCGGCAGCAAAACTTATTCAGGGGTCTATCCGAGGACTAAAAAAACTACAGCAGGTAACAACTCAAGTATTTTCAAGAGTAGACGTGATTTAGTGTCTCCCTTTCCTCAATCTACACAGTACTCTCCTAAAAAATGGTCTTAAGCTTTGCCTGAATAGACTCGTCCTTTCCAAGCACCGCCTTGTCCTTGCCAGTGGCATCGGGCAGAATCTAGGGTCATTAAGGTGTACAAAAAAGCGATCACGGGCAAACTCACAGCCCACAGCGGCGAGATTTGATATAGTCGGAGAGTGGGCGTATAGGCGATCGCCATGAGTAGCCAAGCTATTAAACCCGCCACAGCAATTACCCCAGTTCCCGTGATGATTCCCCAGACGAGGACAATTGGCGGCACTAGATAAACTAAAGTCATGCCTAAGAGCGTACCCACCAACAGCAGCGGCGAGTAGTGGAGTTGGGTGAAGGCAGTCCGGGCTACCATTTCCCAAATAGTGTTCAGCGTTGGATAGGGGCGCAGGCTGCGCGTAGACTGGGTTAGTCCGAGCCAGATTTTCCCCCGTGTTGGAGAGGATTTAACCGCTTGAGCGAGGGCGCAGTCATCGATCAACGCTTGGCGAACGGCTGGTATACCGCCAATGCTCTTGAGTGCTTGGCGACGAATCAGAATACAGCCGCCAGCAGCAGCGGCTATTTTACTGTGGGGCTGATTGACGAGTGGGAAGGGATAGAGTTTTTGAAAGAAAAACACAAAGGCGGGAATTAACAACTTCTCCCAAACACTCTGACACCGCAGCAGCACCATCAACGAGACTAAATCTAAATCTTCTGTTTCTGCTTTGGTAACAAGTTCAAGCACATTCTCGCTGTGGTGTTCAATATCGGCATCGGTAAGCAGAAAATAATTAGGAGAAAACGACTGCTGGGCATAATCGATGCCCTGGTGCATCGCCCATAGCTTTCCTGTCCATCCGGGAGGCAGCGGTTTAGCAGCAATGACAGTGAGCCGCTGAGACTGTAAGCTATTAGCAACTTCTTGAGCGACTTGAGCGGTTCCGTCCGTACTACCATCATCAACCAGAACGACGGATAGGGCTGGATAGTCTTGAGTGAGAAGCGATCGCAGGGTGACGGGCAGCAATTCGGCTTCATTGCGGGCTGGCACAATCACACACAGCGAAGGGGCGGACTGTAACGGAGTTGTGTCTTCTTCAAGACGCTGATTAGCTCGCCAAAATTGTCCTCTAAAGCCGAGTAAATATCCCCAAATTGTTAAAGAGAGAACGGTAACGGCTGTCAGTATATTCATAAAGCGATCGCATGAACTACCCCTGCTTACTTCGTTGAAGCAGGGGTTTCTAGCTTCGCAGGAAATTGCCTTGTCTTAGTCTTGCGACCGCGAGTTGGTCTGACATTTCCTCCACTAGCAGAGACGGGTGTTCCCTCCGTCTTTAGTAGT
>JBHJGN010000046.1:0-83423 GCA_050331735.1 Cyanophyceae cyanobacterium | reverse complement strand
TGCCTTTTTACGTTTAGAGAATCACTGGTTCAACACCGGCATCAGTTGGTACGAAGCTAAAACTAGCATCGTGCGCGAGGCAGTGCGTTCTTATTTGGCTTTTCCTTGGTTAACTCTCTCGCCAACTGCGTAACTCCTGTCTGTTTCAGTATCAACATTGAAATAGTCAATATATTTAGGGATGGCTGGATGGTTGAGTTTAGCTAAAACCTCGGCTTCCCGTTGAAAAAGTTCCAGGTGTTTCCAACCGCCAAGCTGTTTAAGAGAAATAACTTTAATCGCTACAGGAGAGTTGGTTTGTAGATTAATCGCTCTATACGTGATCGCTACGCTTCCCTTCCCTAAAACGCCGTTGACGCGATATTGGTTGTGAATAATTTTACCTAGTTGATCTGCTTTCTTGCTGAAAGGGAGGTATGGAGCATTCGCCATGACGGTAACACTAATAGGTTCCTACAATCCTGTCATAACAACAGAAAAAGGACCACAGTAGAAGCTGATGAGTAAATAGCCCGAAAAAAGGCTTAAAAGCTATTAATAGCCTTTTTACAAAGATTCAGGATGGGCATCCAGGTAGATTTCGTTCGTCGGAAGCACAAAGGCGATCGCTCCCCCAACTCCCCCACCGATTGTATTCCTGACTACACCCTCCTCGTCTTTCAGCTTCAAGGAGGGTAAGCGATGCTTAAATGGCGTAGCGAAGGAAAGATAAACGGCAATGACTTGGTCTTGGATTGTAACTGAACCCTTCAGTATCGAAAGAATTACGGTGGCGATCGCCGCTTTGCCAGCCTCTTAAAATTGCCCAGCTATCTGACCTTCACTACGACAGGTTAAGACTATCTAAGTCGCTTTTAGTGGAAACGATCGAGGTCAGTGATTAATATCCCGATTTGATTGTACTAACAGGAGACTACGTTACCGACGATTCTACCCCCGCTCATAACTACAATAACGATATCTGTGAAATATTAGGTGTATAATTTTGTGTATGGTACACCGCGCAAGAATACATAGCTGATGAGAACCAACATTGAAATAGACGAGCAGCTCATGGAAAAAGCTTTTGCTGTGACAGGAGTACGCACCAAAAAAGAATTAGTCAATTTAGCTCTAGAAGAATTAATTAAATTACGCTCGCCGAAAGATTTACTAGATTTAGCGGGGCAAATTGAGTTTACCGAAGGTTTTAGTACAGATACGGTCAGACAAAATCGCTATGTTATTGATTGATACTTCGGTATGGATCAATGTTTTACGAGACAGAACTGGCACTACCAAAATAAAATTGAAAAATTATATTGACGAGCGCCCTTACTACTTGCCAGTCTTTACTCAAATGGAATTGCTTCAAGGGTGTAAAGACGAAAGCGAGTGGCAAAAGTTAAGTCAGTATTTATCTGTGCAAAAATATGTTGTTCCTAACTATTCAAGAATATGGGTAGAAGCTGCCCGACTATATTTTGAGTTGAGACGTAAAGGAGTGACAGTGCGAAGCAATATTGACTGTGCGATCGCTCTTTGTGCAATGGAAAACAATTTGCTTCTGTATCACTGCGATCGCGATTTTGAACAGATTGCTCAATATACGGTGCTTAAGCAAAAGAAATTACAGATTTAAGAAAAGCAGCCAAGATCGAGTGTATCCCTGACTACATCCTCCTCGTCTTTCAGCTTCAAGGAGGGTAAGCTATGCTTAAATGGCTCCATATAAGGGAAGATTAACGGCAATGACTTGGTCTTGGATCGTAACTGAACCTCTCAGTATAGAAAGAATTACGGTGGCGATCGCCGATTTACCAGCCTCGTTAACCGGCACAAAAATTGTCCAGCTATCTGACCTTCATTACGATGGCTTAAGGCTTTCCGAAGCACTCTTAGCAGAAGCCATTGAAGCCAGCAACCAGGAAGAACCCGATCTCGTCCTGCTGACAGGAGATTACGTTACCGACGATCCGACCCCCGTTCACGACCTCGTGCTGCGGCTGAAGTATCTAAATGCTCGGCGAGGAATCTACGCTTCTTTAGGCAATCACGATATCTGCTATCCCAACGCAAAAGCAGAAGTTACCGCCGCGTTTACCCGTGTTGGTATTCAGGTATTGTGGAATGAAATTGCCTATCCGTTGGGACCAGAGTTGCCAGTGGTGGGATTTGCCGATCTGTGGTCGCGGGAGTTTAAGCCGGAACCTGTATTAGCGCAAATGAACCCAGATACGCCTCGCATTGTCCTCTCTCACAATCCTGACACTGCCGCAATCTTAGAAAAATGGCGCGTCGATCTTCAATTGTCGGGACACACTCATGGCGGTCAGTTTAGTATTCCCGGTATCGGACCCGCTCCTACTTTTCTACAACATCTACGGCAAGCAACACCCAAACCGTTAAGAAGCTGCATTCCTTTTTTAAGAGAATGTGCCCAGGTTGTGAAAAATTGGGAATGGAGTCAGGGATGGTTTCAGATTGGCAGCAATCAACTCTATGTTAATCGTGGCTTAGGAACCTATTTCCCCGGACGATTCTTCTGTCCTCCAGAGTTAACCGTTATTACCCTCCTCAAACAAGAGCTCTAATTTGATGCTAGTCTAATTAGATAAGTATCAAAATAGTTTCGGTCATGGTACAGGCAAACGTTCAGTTTCAAACGCTGCTGGATTTTTTTAAAGCGCTGGCTAACGAAAGCCGCTTAAAGCTCCTCGGGATTTTAGCGCAGCAAGAATGTAGTGTAGAGGAACTTGCTGCCCGATTAGAGCTTACTGAACCCACCGTATCGCACCACTTGAGCAAACTGAAGGCGCTGGAGTTGGTGCAGATGCGTCCGGTTGGCAATGTTCACCTCTATCAGCTCAATAACGAGACGCTGAAGCAGCTAAATATTGCGTTTAGCCAAGAGCAGATGACCACTTGGGTAGACGATAGTAACCAGAATGCGTGGGAAACTAAAGTTCTCAAAAACTACATGGATGGTGCGTTGCTCAAGGAAATTCCCGCTAGCCGCAAAAAAAGGCTGGTAATTTTGAAATGGCTGGCTAATCGCTTTCAGTTTGGAACGACCTATCCAGAGCAAACGGTTAATGAGATAATCAAGCGACATCACCCCGATTGCGCAACGCTAAGACGGGAACTAGTCGGCTATCGCTTAATGCAGCGAGAAAACGGTCTTTACTGGCGGCTTCCCGATGCCACGTCTGATATGTACTTAAGTCACTAGATCATGCTCAATTTTATTCGTTCTGACCTCGCTCAGTTAGCTCCCTATCTGACTCATGCTGATGAGGGGGCAGATTCCCTCGACAAACTCGATGCCAATGAAAGCCCTTACGATTTGCCACTAGAACTGAAAGAAAAGCTGACGTGGGTTTATCAGCAGCAAATCAATACCAATCGCTACCCCGATCTTACCCATAGTGAACTGAAAGAGGCGATCGCCGACTACGTCAACGAATCCGCCTCAACTACGGCGATCGCTCCTAACAACATTTCCGTAGGCAACGGCTCTGATGAACTGATTCGTTCACTGCTGATTGCCACCTGTCTAGGCGGAGAAGGGTCTGTATTAGTGGCTCAACCCACCTTTTCCGTGTATGCAATCATGTCGCAAACTCTGGGCATTCCGGTCCACAGCATCGAGCGTCAGGAAAACTTTTCGCTGAACCTAGAAGAGGCGCAAACAATTGTTAAACGGGAGAACCAGCCTCCAGTGAGAGTGGTGTTTGTGGTTCACCCTAACTCGCCGACAGCTAACGCTCTGACACCTGCGGAACTAGACTGGCTGCGGTCTTTACCAGAGCAGATTTTGGTTGTCGTTGATGAAGCGTATTTTGAATTTAGCCAAACGACTGTCGTCGCAGAACTGGCTCAGCATCCCAACTGGGTGATTTTGCGCACCTTTTCTAAAGCCTTTCGCCTCGCCACTCACCGCGTTGGCTATGCGATCGCTCATCCTGAACTGATTGCGGCTCTCGAAAAAATTCGCCTGCCCTATAACCTGACCGGATTCTCTCAGGCGGCGGCTCTGGCTGCGCTGAGGGAGCGGCGGCTCATTCTGCCAGCCATTGCAACAATTTTAAGCGAGCGAGAGCGGCTGTATCGAGCGCTTTGCGAGCACACATCGCTCCAAGTGTGGCCGAGTGATGCTAACTTCATCTACCTCCGTTCGACGACTGGTACTCCGCTAAACCAGATGAGAGAAGCTCTCGTCGCTGAGGGGACTTTAGTTCGCTGTACAGGTGGCGGTATTCGAGTCACCGTGGGTAGCCCGGAGGAGAATACTCGCACAATTAAACGATTTTTATCTCTCTTAAACACAGGCTTTTAGCTCGCACTCGTTTGACTCTTCTCCGTGATGTAGCAGTTGATGAAAGCCATTAAGGTTTAACTCTCGAAAGCATCTACATGACCAAATCAAGCTTCTAAACTAGACATAGGACAGGCTCACTGAAGAAAGTGGTAATTTTTAGCTTATACCATTTATCAAAAGTAGTCAGAGAGTTCCCCAAACTATCAAAGAGTTGGAAGTTAACTGGGAAAAACTGGTGCCCTTTTCCCCTTGACCCGTTCCGACACCGAACTATTTTCCCCAACCAACCAATTTCATTACTTTTTCTAATTGGTATTACTTCCTGTCCTTTTCCTTGTCCCGAATTCAGGTTGAGTTGGCCACTTTTCAAATCGATCTAGAAAGAGAAGATCTGTCAGTGTCAGTTGTTTGCCGGAGATCATCTCCGGCAAAGTTTAGCACCCGAAGCTTGGTCTCAAGCCCCCGAATTCATTCAGGGAGAGCAGGGGACTCTTGAAACTAGAGGAGGACGCGACCCTTCTGCCTCCTCTAGTTGCCCAGCTACTTGTTCATGATTCGGTCGATTTGCTAAGAACCGGAATGCGATATTCGGCTTCAGCATCTGCCGCGATCGGCTCTAGCGCGTAGCCAGTAATCAGTCTGGCTCCTCTGCCACGGGTGAAGTAGTTCCAGCCCCACTGAATCATGACTACGAGCTTGTTATCAAACTCAATCAGGTAATAGATGTGGGCAAACACCCAAATTAGCCAGGCTAAAAAGCCCGACAGCTTCACAAAGCCGAGATCGACGACAGCGGCGTTCTGTCCGATCACGGCTAAACTACCCCGGTTAACATAAAAGAAAGCAGACATAGATTTATGCTGTTGCTTTCTTTTAATCAGTTGAGCTACGTACTCTCCTTCCTGCATAGCAACGGGCGCCACTCCCGGTAATGGCTTCTCTCCCTGATGGGAAAAGTTTGCTAGATCGCCAATCACAAACAGATCGCTATAGCCAGGTACGCTTAAATCTGGTTCTACCATGACTCGCCCCGCTCGGTCGAGGGTAGCTCCGGTGCGTTCTGCTAAGATTTTTCCCATTGCTGATGCTTTAACCCCGGCAGCCCACAGTACGGTACGGGCATTAATTTGTTCGTGCTGCTCGCCACGGCGAACGGTCACGGTGTCATCGGCAATATCTGTGACAATTGAATTAGTCTGCACCGTCACCCCCAGCTTAGCTAAGGAGGTAGCGGCTTTGGCGGATAGTTCAGGCGGGTAGGGAGGCAAGACCCGATCCATGCCTTCGAGCAGCAGAATTTTCGCGCTCCCGGTATCGATATTGCGAAAGTCTTTTCTGAGGGCGCTGTAGGCAATTTCGGCGATCGCCCCCGCTAGCTCTACTCCGGTTGGTCCAGCGCCGACAACGACAAAGGTGAGCCAGGCTTGCTTGACTTGCGGAGCGGTCGCCTTCTCTGCCGCTTCAAAGGCCATAAAAATCCGGCGCCGAATATCGAGCGCATCTTCTACCGTTTTCAGTCCCGGAGCCACTTCTTTCCAGTCGTCGTTGCCAAAGTAATGATGACTGACTCCAGTAGCCACAATCAGAGTATCGTAGTCTACTTTTCCAGAGCGCATTACCACTTGCTTGCGATCGGGATCGATATCGACGACTTCATCGAGTAAAACCTGCGTATTTTCGTAGTGATTCAGCACCGCTCGCAGTGGCGAAGCAATATCGGCTGGAGACACAGTTCCCGTAGCAACCTGATAGAGCAGAGGCTGAAACAGATGGAAATTGCGCTTGTCGATCAGCGTTACTCTCACAGCAGCCCGACCTAATGCTTTAGCTGCGTATAAACCTCCAAATCCGCCACCGACAATGACAACATGAGGAGGAGGGGATGACGGTATGGACATGATTCTGCTTACTACTATTGTGTTACTGCATCTAAGGTTTGCGGTTGCCGCTCCGGCTTCCCCAAACCCTAAACCAGCTTGGCTTAACATATACACAAATCTAGAAACAAAATTTAATCTCTGGATCTTCCTTTTGAGATATTTTCCTTAAAAAAATCTACCCCAAGAAAGAGACCATTTCGTGGGGTAGAGCCAATATGTACTGCACTTAGTTGAGAGTCCACCAGCCAAAAGCGGGTCCGACAACACGGATAGTCAGCCAGACCGCTATCATCAGAAAAATCCCGATCCAGCTTACTCTAGTCGTAATTTTCATGAACTGGTCGGCTTGGGTTTTAGTAATCTGCACCCAGGGAAGAATCGTTTTTTCCTGACCGTACTTGTCTCCTAGCGCAGCCTGACGGCGTTTAGCTTCACCCATGACTTCACCTCTTAACCATTAGCTCGATCGTAGCGCTTTTAGGTCAAGCTGCTTAAAGGTCAGCCGGAAGAAGTACGCTTCGAGACCCCCTCCGAGGAACCGGCTGCTTTGAGCAAGCTAAAGATCGAACCAGCTAGCATCAAGGTAGTTAATGCGAGCGCAGGGTTCCAAAGCATTGAGAATTTGACTGCCGTAGCTGCGGTGATTGACGCGGTTATCTAACAAAGCCACTACTCCTTGAGAATCTCGAATTGGAATCACGGCTCGCTGTAGTTCTCTTAAGGCTGTTGGCAGGAGATAGAGACGAAACCAATCTTGGCGCTGACGCTTGTAGTAAGCGACTTGACCGGCTACTAAGGGATTTTCTAGCGAAGGCAGCGGTAGGGTGGCAATAATTAATAGGTGGGGAGTAGGGAGCTGAGTCTGATGCCGCCGCCAAAACTGCCAGCCGCTGACGAGAATACCGCTAGCGGGCACTCGCTTTTCTACCTGAACCCTTGAACCAAATTCGGCGGCGATTTTTGCTCCTAGCTGTGCTTTGAGGGGGACATCATCGACCAGCACAACAATGGGCTGCGGGCGGCGACTGAGGTTAATTAGCAAACGCACTTGTTCGACCAGCGCTCCTTGAAACTGAGGTGTATTAGGCATCGGTAAGCGGTCGGGGAGGTAAAGCTGAATATGCTCAGTTTGGCGGTCGGGGGAAAACTTAAGACACAAAATGTCAGCTAATCCTAGCTGTTGACGGTAGGTAGGAGCTTCAGATTCCCAGTCTAAAAAGCTCCCCATTAACACGACTGGTTGTTGAGTCCAAACAGGAGCAAGAGCCGTTCCGACTTCTCCAGGAGAGAGGTGGAGCGTGAAGTTTCCGGTTTCTCTTGCCAGCGAAGCCCAGAGAATTTGCTCGCCAGTTTGCCACTGCTGCCAAAACCGAGCAACCTTAGAAGATAGTTCTGTTGCTAACCCTGCAAATAAAGTGTGGAGGAGCTGTTGTTCGGCCTCGTCGAGTAAACAACAGCCGTAAGGGTTCTGGGGACGAGCGAGAATCGACCGGGTGAGCTGAGCGCGGATATCGCGGATCAGCTCGACGTGTTGGGGGCAACAGTAAAGCAGTTTTTCCCAATCCAGCGGCTCAAGAGTAGCTTCTAGCTGCTTTCTTGTCCACGGCTCTAGATCGTCAGCGCCTTCAATCAATGTCGGGATATTCTGGGGAAAGCGTCCTTGGCGGTGGAGACGGTCGGCCAGCCAAGATTGAGGAGTAGTCAATAAGACTCCTCGAAAATCCGCCTCAAGCCAGTCGCCGGAACGGATTTCTTTGCTAGTGTCTAAACGCTGCTGAAGCTGGGCCAGGGTTGCTGGCAAGCCCAACGGGGGGGAGGCAATAATTACCGGCCCAGGACTGAGCAAGGCGGGAGTCAGGTAGCTCAAACGGTATCGTCCGAGAGCCGTTCCTGTCTGAATGAGAGCTGAACGACCGAGGCGCAAGGCTCGCGCTACCAGCCGTGCCATGGTCAAATTGTGGGTCCAGCTTTGACCCTCCTCTCGTAAAAAAGCTCGTAGTTCAGAGTGGACTGCGGCTTCAAGTAGCATAACTGACGATACTGTACTGTGTTTATGAGGATTCTTGCTAATCCTGTTCAGGGGGAAATTCTCTATGAGATGATAGAGAAATATCTACAACTAGCATACAAAGCAACAATTATGGCTGAAATTCAGTTTTCTAGAGGTACAGCAGAATCGACTATTCCTGATGTTCGGCTGACTCGCTCTCGCGACGAACAAAGTGGTACTGCTACATTTTATTTTGATTCTCCTCAAGTTTTAAGTAGTGAAAGAACCGAAGATATCACTGGGATGTATATGATCGATGAAGAGGGAGAAATTGTGACGCGAGAGGTCAAGGGCAAATTTGTCAACGGCAAGCCTGAGGCTCTTGAAGCAGTCTTGATCATGAACTCTCCGGGCGAGTGGGAGCGCTTCATGAGGTTTATGCAGCGGTACGCTGAGGAAAATGGTTTGGAATTTAGTAAATCTTGAGTAAAACTATAGGCGGGTCGAGAAGCTCGTCATCCAACTGCTGCTTTTTGACGGCGGTCGCATTAAGAGCCATCCTCGTTCGTTCCTCCTCCTGCTATGTGCACTCCTCATCCAGATCCAGAAGGAATTGTCGTTAGCTGTGCAGTCATTACCGTTAGCGATACCCGCTCCTACGAAACGGATCGGAGCGGCAAATTGATTCGGGAGCTGCTGCTCAAATCTGGCCATCGCGTTGAGGAGTATCTCATCATTACCGATGAACCAGCACAGATTCAGCACCAGCTCGCGCGGTTGTGCGATCGCCCAACCCTGGAGGCGTTAATTTTTAACGGCGGCACGGGCATTGCCCCGAGGGATACCACCTTTGACGCTCTTGCCGTTCTCCTCGAAAAGACTTTACCCGGCTTTGGCGAACTGTTTCGCGCTCTGAGCTATCAAGAAATTGGCTCGCGGGCGATCGCCTCTAGAGCTATTGCCGGAGTCTACCGTCGTCGGCTGGTGTTTTCCCTTCCCGGCTCCTCGAATGCCGTTCAACTAGCTCTCCAGCAGCTCATTTTGCCAGAATTAGGTCATTTGACCAGGCAACTCAAGTAAAGTCTCTAGTACGGGACGGGGAAGGGGAAAGGAAAAACTGTCCTTTCAGGACGGGGAAAGAGCACAGGACTAAAGAAAAAACTTGGTAATTACTTCCTTGCCCCCTTTCCCTTGGCCCTTTTCCCGCAGCTTCGCTGCTTCCCCTGCGCCTCTGGCGCTTATTCAATCACCGGATGAAAGTAAAAGGCAAGACTGATAACTGTATAGGTGGCCAGTAGCAAAGTGCCTTCTAACCAATTTGAGCGACCATCTGAACTAATCGAGTTGGCAATCAGTACAGACACGGCGACGGCGACGAGTTCAAAGGGATTGAAGTTAAGATCCATCGGCTGACCAATCACCCACCCAGCAATAACTAACAGAGGGGCTACAAACAGAGCAATTTGCAGGCTGGAGCCGACTGCCACCGATAAAGACAGATCCATTTTGTTTTTGACAGCAACGGTCACGGCGGTCACGTGTTCAGCGGCGTTACCGATAATAGGCAGCAGAATCACGCCAGTAAATAGCTGTGGTAGCCCTAACTCTGATGTGGCTACTTCTAAAGAATCAACTAAAAATTCTGACTCGACGGCAACGGTAATGGTGACCGCTAGCAGCACTCCTAACCACAGCCACAGATTCGGTTTTTCGGCAGCATCTTCACCGGCGGTTTCTGACTCTGCCACGCCAACATCATAGAGATAGGCATGGGTTTTCATCGAAAATAGCAGCGTTAATCCGTATACCAAAATCAACACGATAGCAACGGCAACGGAAAGGCGCTGAAGCGTTTCTTCCCCAATTCCGGTAGAGGTATACTGCACCGCCGTTGGCAGCAAAATAGCAATGACTGCTAAGTTCATCGATGATGCATTGAGGCGAGCAGCAGTTGGCTGAAAATCTTGCTCTTTGAAGCGCAATCCTCCCAAAAGCATGGAAAATCCCATAACCAGGAGAAGATTGCTGATAATCGACCCGGTAAGCGTTGCTTTAACCACGTTGATGAGCCCTTCTTTGAGAGCAATGTAGGCCAAAATCAATTCGGTCGCGTTGCCGAAGGTGGCGTTGAGCAATCCGCCCAAGTTAGGTCCGACAACCACCGCAATTTCCTCTGTCGCCGTTCCCATAAAGGCGGCCAAGGGAACAATGCCTAAACCGGCTGTCACAAAGACAATTGCCTCGCCCCACTCTAGAAAATGAGCGGTAATAGAAACGGGCACAAACAGCAGCATCACTGCCAAAACGATGTTTTTGTTGAGCATCTAACTATGTTTTGGTAAATAAATCAGCCTCTAGAATAGCGTCGCACAGAGGAGCAGCGATCGGTGACCAGTAACCAGTAATCAGTCGTTCTCTCCTCGTGAAGACTGCTTGCTGTGGAGTAGAATACCCAATTTCCCGCTGGTTACTTTCTTCTTGGGGTGTTGATGTCAAGAGATGCAGATAATATCGGCTCGCTTTTTTGTCAATTTGGCTACAATTTTGAAGATGATAGCGGGTTTTCCCGCACGATGTTTAAGCAGTTGACGGTGCAAGAGTCAGGAACTGCTCCCTGTCATTTCTAGTAGTCAAATAAAAACCGATGGATTGTCGTCATATTCAATTTTGTGCGGACAAATCAAAAATAGATCTAAAGCAGCTACAGTCTCTGTTTGCCCTTGCTGCATTTTGGGCAAAGGATCGCCAGGCGGAAGATTTAGACATTGCGATCGCTTATAGCAATCCGGTGATTAGCATGTGGGATGGCGAGCGTCTAGTGGGCTTTGCCCGGGCCACCTCTGATGGCATTTATCGCGCGACGATTTGGGATGTGGTGATTCATCCCGATTATCGCGGTGCTGGATTAGGGCGCAAGCTGGTCGAAACGGTGGTGAGCCACCCCCATCTGAGTCGAGTAGAGCGAGTTTACCTAATGACCACTCACCAACAGAATTTTTACGAGCGCATTGGTTTTCAAACCAACCAGACGACGACGATGGTGCTGTACAATTCCTATCCCGCTAGCCTAACTCGAGAGCAGACTCAGCGATCGCTGCCCGTTTGAAGGAACACTGAAGCCGCATCAGCGGCTCAGAGTCTGCGGGGGTCAATAACTTAAGATGTCCCTGCATTCCTTCTAGCAGAGTATGAGCCAGCCAAAACTTCATTCCCGGAGAAAGCTCTAGCTTTTGACTATAGATTCTAGCGGCTTCTGGTGTTGGTTCGGGAATTTGCTGGAGTAAATCAATCGGTTCGCTTAAAAAACTGACCGAACACTGAAAATCAATATCGATTTGTACCCACGGGGAGTCTTCAGAAGCCTGAGCCGAGATTCTGATACTGTGTTCTTGGTTGTAGGCGATCGCAATATCAACCAGATTAATCAGTACCTGGAGCAGTCGTTTCCAGTCCGCCATCACGGCGAGAGAGGCATCGGGCGGATGAATCTGAAGCTGAAGATTGCGATTCGCGACTTGGAGATGAGTCCGGCTTTCGATTTCCGAAAAAATGCTGGCTAACTGTAGCGGCTGAAGCTCCACAATATCGGTGCCGTACTCCATCTTAGACACCGCTACAATCTCGTCTAGGTTTTTCATCAGCTTTTGAGCTGACTGATACGCCTGGGCCAAAAATTCTCGTTCTTCCTCTGGCGAACTACACAAATCCGAGAGAATCAGCTGATGTAAGCCAATTAAGCTACTAATGGGACTGCGCAGTTCGTGAGCTGTCCGAGCGAGAAACCCCGCTTTGAATTGCCCCATTTGCGCCACCATCTGATAGGCTAGCTGAGCCTGCTTCAGTTTGATCTCTAAATTTGCCATCTCCTCACCCATTGCATCTTACCGACGAATTTCAATAGCCCTAATGCCACCCTGACGGAGAATTTTCCACTCCTGACCTGTCCATTGTGCCAAGGTAGAAGGCAGTCCGCATCCGCGTTTTTTCTGATGCTGAGAGTCATCTAAAATCAAAATGTCGGGGAATTTTGCTTCTATCGCCGTCATCGTCTCTAGAGGAGGCTCTCCTGACAAATTAGCACTGGTCGTTGCCAATGGACCTGTTTGAGCAAGGATTGTCAAGGCTAGATCGTCAGACGGAACTCGCACCGCGATAGTTGCTGAGTGGCAAGGATTAATCGCGGCGGGTAACTGCGAGGAAGCGGGTAACACTAACGTTAGCGCTCCTGGCCAATACTGTCGAGCGACCTGCTGCCAAATTTGCTGCTCTGCGGCTGTACCAGAAGTATAAGTCCACAGCTCATCTGCCGTTGCTGCCATAAGAATTAGTGGTTTGTGAGGAGGACGCTTTTTCAGCGCAAAGATGAGACCAGCGCACTCTGGAAGAACCGCTAAGGCCGGAACCGTATCGGTGGGAAAACTAACGACTTGACCAGCGAGCGCT
This sequence comes from Cyanophyceae cyanobacterium, assembly GCA_050331735.1. GTDB lineage: Bacteria > Cyanobacteriota > Cyanobacteriia > Cyanobacteriales > JBHJGN01 > JBHJGN01. The sequence continues at coordinate 70,810 of JBHJGN010000046.1, read as the reverse complement.
CCTGCTACCAAATCAGCTTGAGAAACAAGGGTCATCGATTAAACATCTTAAGGATAGCGAGTAATAGCAAAAAAACGGTTAACTGCCTTGTCACCTACTGTACAGCAGAAGTTGACAGTTAGAAGTCAGGAGTCAGAAGTCAGGAGTATGTTTTTTGACTCGACTGATTCACGAAGTCAGAGGCAGCCAAGGAGCTATCATCTACGGACGTAACGGGGTTGCTGACCTGCGCCAGGGCATAGCGGTCTAATCCCGCTAAATCTGGAATGATTTGAATCTGGGAGTAGCTGCCTTGCTGAGCGAGCAGGTGGCGCACGGCTTCGCCTTGTCCGGCCATCATTTCTACTAACCAGATGCCTCCAGGAACCAGATAATGAGGAGCGGAGTGAACGAGATGGCGGATGTGGCTGAGTCCATCTTGTCCGCCGTCGAGGGCCAACTGAGGCTCATGGGCGACCTCTGGCTGTAGTTCTGCTATTAAAGCGGTCGGGATATAGGGGGGATTAGCAACTAGGCCGCAAACCTGACCTTTCAGTTCTTCTAAAGGCGACCACCACGAGCCAAGATAAAAGCGGATGCGGTGCTCTAAACCAAGGCGAGCGGCATTTTCTTGGGCAATTGTTAAAGCGGCTTGGCTACAGTCAACCGCATGGACAGTCGCGTGGGGAAAAGCCGCGGCGAGTCCGAGAGCAATGGCGCCGCTACCGGTGCCTAGGTCTACCCACGGTCCTGCTGCTAGCGGGGACTGCTCCACAGCAGATTTGGCCAGGTCTATAAGCTGCTCGGTTTCTGGCCGGGGAATTAGGACGGCGGGAGAAACCTGAAGCTTAAAGTCGCGCCAGGGAGCGGTGCCAACTAGGTACTGAAGGGGAATCCGCTCCTGGAGACGATGCTGCCATTGCTCGGTGAGAACCGTCAATGGACGTTTAAGAGTGACAGTGCGCTCTCTAAACGATTCTAGACGTAGAGATAAGCGATCTAGCTCCGTTACTTCCTGAAGAAACCAGTCTACTTCTTGGGGCGAGACAGCGGCGGCGACCGCCTCCCTAATGGCCTGATGTCGCCAGACCGCTAGCTCCCTTCCCGGTATCGTTAGTGACACTTCGGGCTTAGTTCGGTTGCTCCGGTTGAGGCTGAGACTGGCTCCGCCGGAACTCTATCGACTCCTCAGACGGCATCAAGACAATTTTGTTGAGAAATTCATCGTCTTTCTCCTGGAGCGTTGATAGCACTCCCTCTAGCGTAACCACTTCGATCGTCACGGTAGAAGCTAAATCTGGCTGTTGTTGCTTGAGATTTTCGATGTTCTGCTGGAGCTGCTCTTTTTCAAAGAAGAACGGAATGACCTGTTGGTTATTTTGTTCGGCCACGAGGTATCCCTGCTCTCCTCCTCTGGCAACAAACAAGGGGACGCCACCGCTATACTCCTGACCGTTTTGACTGAGCAAGGTGCGAGCTTCTGTTACTTCTTCCTGCATCGGGACAAACTCAAAGAAGATCCCTTGTTCTTTGGCTTCTCCCTGCGCTAGCCTGTAAACATCGCCTAGGGACATATATCCAACCGTTACTTGGCTACCCAGTTCGGTATTTTCGCTCTGCAATCGCTCGACAAACTGCTGCGCGTCCTGCTGACTAATAAAGATGCTCACGATTTGCGCTTTTTCCTGAGCCGCTTCTCCTTCGGATTCGGCATTATTCGCTGGAACCGTGACGACTAGCGGCTGACCTTGTTCGTCGGCGATCGTAAAAACAGGAATGGGGCGCAACTTTTGCACAACCTGATCGGTGGGTAGGGCGAGAACTTTCAAATTTTGACCAAACCAAGTCGCAATTAACGTACTTCCTACCAAACTTAGGGTTGCCCCCCAACGTTGTAATGCTTTCATGGTCGCTTAACCTCAATCAATAGTTTTACAGGATTTACAGAAATGGATGGGCGGATGCAATCGTGAGCTGAGACGAGCTGTATCAAGCTTGGCTGCGACGCGATTACCCTCATTCTAATTGTTCTTTAAAGAGTTGCTGCGCAGAAACTTTTTTGTTGAATTTACCGTTAGCGGTTAGCCGAGCTATCTGTGACTGAGATCGCGCTAGAACCGTATTTGTTCCCTAATATCGGGATGACAGGATTTGAACCTGCGACATCCTGCTCCCAAAGCAGGCGCGCTACCAAGCTGCGCTACATCCCGTAGTCTTGACTACGCTATTATATCTCAATATCGGCTAGCTTGAACAGGGACTTGGCAGAATTTGCTCGCTGACTGCCTAGCGCTCAGCGAGGGATTGCTAACTGCGAGAATTGCTGAGGGTTCGTCGTCAACTACTTCGGTTTTTTTGAGGCATCATCTTGGATACCAGAACATCCCTTTGATTCCTTCAGGATCTAGGACAAACCCGAGTCGCTGATAGAAGTTAACCACTTGGGGATCGGCAAATAGCGTAATGTTACTGATGTCGTCTCCTCTTAACTTTTTAATGGTATATTCCATTAATGCCTTGCCTAATCCTTGGCTTTGGTGTTTTGGGTGGACCACCACATCCCAAATTGTGGCATTAAAGGCATGGTCGGATGTAGCCCGGGCAAATCCGATCAAACGCTTTTGGGTGCCCTTGACTTCCCACATGGAAACAACCAAAAAACTATTTTGAAGCGCTTTTTTGACCTTACGGAGAGGACGACGGGCCCACCCCACTGCATCACAAAGTTCTTCGAGTTGATAGAGGTCAATTTCTCTTTGCGTACTAAAAACGATTCGAGAGCGACCTGTAGAGTCATGAATTTCCTTAAGCATATCGCCGGTCAATTGAGATGGCTGCGAGGGGGCTACAGCGTCGTTGTTAAATAATTTTTTCCAGAAACCCATGCCAGTGAATGGCTAAGCTACTTATAAATTGTGTCAAGGTATTCGTTAGGCGGTCATCTCAGCAAAACGAAGCAACGCCGATACAGCTGATGGAGACTGACAAGCTGACCTCTATGTTTAGTTTACAGTTCTGAGCGTCGGTTTTTCCAAATTACCCACAACCGCTAGCCGCTTGCTCAGATACTCCTGACTTAGATGCACATTGAGGACATCCAGTCTGACCCGGTTAAGAGTGACGGCTAGTGCTCTTTGGTTCAGCGGCGATCGCTGATGTTCAAATGCCTCTATCCTAAGTTAGGATAAGCCTATGGCTACTATCGAAATCCGGGGAGTTAAACACTTTTACAGCCTAACTCCCTCTCCTAATCCCTCGTCTCCGGTGCTGGTATTTGTTCACGGCTGGCTGTTGAGCTGCCACTACTGGCAGCCTTTAGTAGAGCAACTGTCCCCCGTTTATCAGTGTTTGACCTACGATCTTAGAGGATTTGGTGACTCTGTCATTTCTGAGTCTAAAAAACCGCATTCCTTCGCTTCTCCATCACCTCGTTCTCATTTAGACTTCAGTCTAGCGGCTTATGCCCAAGATCTCAAAATCCTCCTGCAAAAGCTTAACGTTAACAACGTCTGGCTGCTTGGGCATTCTCTCGGAGGCAGCATTGCTCTTTGGAGCGCGGAGCTTTGTCCCCAAGAGGTGAAAGGGGTAATCTGTTTAAATTCTGGCGGTGGCATCTATCTTAAAGAAGAGTTCAAGCGTTTTCGGACCGCTGGTCAACAGCTTGTCAAGCGGCGGCCTCGCTGGTTAGTTTATCTTCCCTTCCTTGACTTGGCATTTGCGAGAATGATGGTAGCGCGTCCTCTGGCTCGCTGCTGGGGAAGCCAAAGAGTCATCGATTTTGTCAGAGCAGATCCGCAAGCGGCTTTGGGAGCTTTGCTCCATTCGACCACCGAAGCAGAAGTTCATCTTCTCCCGCAGATTGTATCTCGGCTTAAGCAGCCTGTCTATTTTATTGCTGGTGACCGAGATCGAGTCATGGAACCGCAATACGTTCGTCATTTAGCCAGCTTCCATTTTCTGTTCGGTGATGGTGGAGATAATGTCTTCGAGATTCCTCACTGCGGTCATCTGTCAATGGTTGAGCAACCCGAAGCCGTCGGTTCTCTAATTTTACAGACCGTGACAAAGTATCCTGTTGAGCCGTAACTGGGTGACAGTGTCGTTATCTACTGAGCGACGAAGAACGCTGTTGCAGTCTCTGGGGGTAAAGCGTAGGGGCAGTGCGGGAAGTTAGCTGAAGCGCACGAGCTATCACTTCTAGATTTTCTCGGTAAATTTTACCCACTTAGTTCAACGATTATGCCACAATAAAAGAAAGCTTCAGCATTAGTTGTCATATGGCAGTAATCAGAAGAACTTCGCCTAATCGTTTGGTGATTCTTGTACGAGACTCAAAGGCCTGCAGCCAAACTGACTGCATCCTGTACGGGCTACTTTGAGCGGGTCGCGATGCTGGCACTAGGCACTAGTGGGCGCGGACATTTACATCCTCCATAGCCCCACTAGTGCTCCTTCCGGCTGTTTTGGCGCTCATCAGCGTAGCCGGATATCGTTCCGATTCCTGCTAACCTACGATAGACTTGCATCAACACGAATGCTCAGCCAACTGCTAATAAGAGCCGTCATTGTGCGTCTGGGCAGGTGGGATGACTAGAAACGAATGAATTTGGACGCAGTAGACTGCTTAGGAGAAACTTATGCTACACCGCAAGATTTATCAACTTAGTCAAGAGGGTCGGGAAGTCTGTATCTTCTTGCGGGACCAGCAACGCTGGATAGAAAACGCCTGCATTGTCTCTCTCGAAGGCGACCTGGTCACGATTCGGTATGAGACAGACGAAGATGAAGAAGTTAGCTCTTGGGAGGAAATGGTTCGGATAGAAAGCATTGGCTCAATTACACAGAAGCTAGCTTCTGTGTCTAAACTTGATGCTGACCTATCGGTATCTGATGAGTGTCCAGAAGCCGAGCAAATTTATCCTCGCTATCCCGACAATCAAGACTAACGAGCGATTGTTCAACGATGGCGTCCTGATTAGCAGTGAGAAGGTAGTTCACGTCGAACGGGGCACGGGGAGTAAGGCAGTAGTCCTTTTCCTCGTGTTTATGGCTTGTGCCTAGGCGAAGACAACGGTTTTATTGCCGTAGACAAGTACGCGATGCTGCAGGTGCAAACGAACGGCTCTGGCTAGCACGACTCTTTCTAGGTCTTTTCCTTTACGAATTAAGTCCTGAATGCTATCTCGATGACTGACCCGCACAACATCTTGTTCAATAATCGGTCCTTCATCTAAGTCAGCGGTAACGTAGTGAGCAGTGGCTCCAATAATTTTTACACCTCGCTCGTAAGCCCGTCCGTAGGGATTAGCTCCAGGAAAAGCTGGTAGAAAAGAATGGTGAATATTAAGTACCTGCGGAAACTGAACGATAAACTCTGGGCTGAGAATCTGCATGTATTTAGCGAGAACAACCAGATCGATGCGGTATTGCTGGAGCAGGATTAGCTGTTTGGCTTCCTGATTGGCTTTCGTTGCTTTCGTCACCGGTAAGTGATAAAAGTCAATGTTAAACTGGCGAGCAATGGCTTCTAGATCAGCGTGGTTGCTAATAATTAAAGCAATTTCTGCTGGTAGTTCTTGAGCCTGCTGTCGCCACAGCAGATCGAGCAGACAGTGATTTTGCTTAGTTACCCAGATAGCAAGGCGAGGCCGGGTATCGGAGAAATGCAGTTGCCAGTCTGCCTGAAGAGGATGAGCAATCGCCCCAAAAGCGGTGGCGATCGCTTCCCGAGGAAGATTAAATCCCTCTAATTGCCATTCGAGCCGGGTTAGAAACAGATTAGCTCCAAAATCAGTATGCTGGTCGGCATGAATAATATTGCCGCCGTTAGCGGAGATGAAATTGGCGAACTTGGCAACCAATCCTTGTTGATCGGGACAGGAGAGCAGAAGCGTGGCGGTAGAACTAGACATAGCAAAGGAGTACAGAACTTAACAGCTTTCAGCTAGTCGTTGGCTATTCGTCCAGCTTAAATCTGACGAGGGATGGATGCCGGGAGCGGGAAGATTTGGGGATGATAGCTACCATGACTGTAAATTTAGTAAGTATTGCGATTAATGACGAGTTATCCGGCTGCTCCCTGGACGCTGACGGGACATGCGGTTCAGACAATTCATTTATTAGATATCCGGCGAGCGCGGATTTTTGTTCCGTCCGAGTTAGAAATCGTGTCGGTTTTGCCGGGACATACTTTGGGGGGAGTTTATCTCTCTGCCTATAAACAGGGTTCTACCCTAAAATATAATGAGCTCATTGTGGTGGCGGCGCTGGTGCGCTACGAAAACCGAATTGGCTCCTGGATTTCCCATATTTATGTCGATCTCGAAGATTCAGTGGCTGGCGGTCGAGAAATTTGGGGACTGCCGAAGGAATTAGCTCAGTTTACCTGGATGAACAACTCCGTCAGCGTTCGACAGGACGAGCTCCTGTGCCGCCTCGACTTTACCAAGGAATGGTATAGCCTCTCAAGCTGGTGGCGACAGCCCTTTAGCGGCAATGTTTTTAGCGGCTTGGGGGCGGAGCTGTTAATGTTCAACGCGAAGCTGGAGGCCAAGGGAGGGTTACTACAGGGACATTTAGATATTCCCGATGCTAGTCCTTTAGCCAAATTACATCTACAGCAGCCCTGGCTCACCTTAGATTGCCAGCAGCTACGGGTTGTCACAGAAGTCCCGGAAACTGTCGGCAAAAAGACCTTGACCGATCGCTAAGCGATCGTCGTCCTAGGAGGAGTGGCGGCAGCGGTGTTTGTTCCGCATATGCTTAGGAAGGACCAATCTCTTTCTCGCTACCCAGAGTTTCCAGATTATCAAGCTCACTCTGGCTTAATTTTACCGAAGCGAGTTGGCGCTCCATCGGCTCAAACAGCGGATGTCCGCTCTTAGGGGTCAGAGTGACTCAGCAGTGCGGCAATTTGGGTGAGCTGCTGCGGATTGAAAGCTTGCTTAAGAGCGGTTGCGGCAGCTTGAGGTTCCACCGTCACGAGAATTTGGGGCTGCTGCGCGACGGCAAGCTTCTGTAGCCCCGGACTTGGTGTAATTTCGTGACCGAGTTCTAGAGAGTCAGTACCGCGCTTGAGGTCTGTAATCACGACGGGAGCCAATAGGGAGTAAGCATATTTAGGGTTCGCGATCGCCTGCTGTGCCGTAGTGACCAGAGTCTGCCAAGCTTCGTTGTCAGTTTCCTCTGTCAACTGGCCACACAAATCCTGAAGCTGCTGCCGCGTTTGAGGTGTCGATGGCTGCCTAAAGAGCACCAGCATTTGCCTGAGCTTTCGATACACTGGCGGCACTTGGGCTTCATCCGCTCCCTGTGACTCTTGCCCCAAAGATTGACTGAGGTAATTTTGAAGTTCGTTGAACTTGGGCTCAGCTTTTTGAATAATGGCTGTGCCTTCCTCTTCCTGAAGCCCACTTGGACTCTGCAATAGCTCGATGAGATCTTGAAGAACATCATAGCCGTCGAAAAACAACGCTTCTAAGTTCTGATCGGGAGTCACGTCTTCTTCTTGCAGAATTTTAAACGCATCTTCTAGATGATGAGCCGTTTTCTGGATACTTTCGTAGCCAAGCATAGCAGCACCGCCTTTAATCGAGTGAGCAGCGCGAAACATTTCGTTGATCCGTTCGCTGTCTTTAATAACTGAAGCTAGCTCTAGTAAGCCCCTTTCTAAGGTAACGAGGTGTTCTTTTGCTTCTTCGATAAAGTAGCCTAAGATCTTTTGCGAGTTTGCGGCATCCAAAGTAGTTTCTCCCTTTATCCCAACCTAGTGTTACTTTGCCCGGATCAGGGAACAAACATTAAACAAGCTGGGAAATATTTTTGAGAGTGTAGTCTGGAGTAGCAGAACGCTGGAGCAGGAACGGTCTCAATCCGGCGGCCTCCGCTCCTTGATAGTCTTCTGCTTGACTATCGCCGACGTGCCAAGCCTGATGGGGAGAACAGCGATGCTGGCGAAGGGCCGCCGCAAAAATTGAGGATGCTGGTTTGGCCGCACCGGCTCTTGAGGAGACGGTGATACTGCTAAAAAAGTGTTTGAGCTGGAGATGTTCGAGGACTTGATAGAGACGGGTATCAAAGTTAGAAATAATGCCCAGCTCAATGCCCTGCTGCTGCCACGCGGTTAACGCGGGCACAACATCGGGATAGACAAACCAGGGGTGTGCTGTAGCAAAGTGTCCGTATAAACTAGTAAAAAAGCGGTTGAAATCGGCAAAGCGGTCGAGAACGCCGACCTGCTCAAAAGTAGTGCGGGTAACAGTCTGCCACCACTGAAACTCTCGGGCTGGAATTTGTGCTGAATTGACTCCCGGAAAAGCGAGTCGAGGGGCCGCTTTGAAGCTAGCGACGAACGCCTGGTCGAGACGGTGAGGAGAAACTTCAACTCCGGCTTGGGAGGCGATCGCACTATAAATCTCCCCAACGCTTCCCCGAATTCCAAACAGAGTGCCAACGGCATCTAAGAAAATAACAGTTGGTGGCATTGTTCTCTAGGAAAGCAGCTCGACCAGTGGTTTTGTCACCCAGTTGAAGCCAACATTGAGCTGATGCTTGAGAGACGGCATCCGATATAGGTACAGTAAGCGCCGCGCCAGATGGGCCGCAGAACCGTCGAGATTCACGCCTAAGCCACTCAGCGTTGCGGTGTCGGTTCCTAAAGTCATTAATTCGCCAAGGTGCTGATAGCGGAACGGGAGTAACGGTCTGTTGGTCAATGAGGCCCAAATATTCCAGGCACAATAATCGGACTGCTGAAAAGCAGACTGGGCGGTTGCTGGTACTTGCTGACCAGAGGCATCCTTATTGTCGGCTACATCTCCAAGGGCATAAATGTCCGGATAGTCTAATGCCTGTAGCAGAGGAGTGGTGACGAGTAGACCGCGTTCGTTATGTTTCAGCGGCAGTTCTTTCACAAAATGAGAGACTTTAGTCCCTACTGTCCACAGCACAATATCAACGGGAATTTTGTCAACTTTGCCCTTATAAATTAAAGAAATTGCCTCAGATTCGATGGACTCTACTTCAGTCTCTAGATCAAGCCACACCTGTCTAGACTGAAGCGCTTGTTTGGCCGCCTCTCGATTAAATTCCGGGGAAGTAGCGAGTATGTCTGCTCCTCGCTCGATTAAGCGGATTCTCCCTTGGTCTTTGAGCCTGTCTGCTAACTTGCAGGCAATCTCCACTCCGCTGTAGCCGCCGCCCACAACCGCAATCCTAATTTTTTCAGCTTTTCTGAGGGCCTGTAGCCGTTCGTTAAGGCGATAGGCATCTGTGAGGGACCGAAAGGGAAGGGCGTCGTCTGCTGCTCCGGGAACAATGTCGAGGGGAGTTTTTCCACCAATGGCTATAACTAGCTTGGTGTAGGCTAGGTGTGACCCGTTATCTAAGGCAACCTGCTGAGCTTCGGGGTTAATTGCAGTAACGCGACTCTGGATGAAGCGAACTCCTGTCCCAGCGAGAACCTCGGCGAACGGTGGCGCAATTTCCCACGTTTGCATCTCCTCCGTCACTAGCTCGTATAAGAGTGGTGAGAAGAGAAAGCGATCTTGCTGATCTACTAAAACAATCTCCGGCTGTTGTGTCCAGGGAAGTTGGCTGAGGCGTAGAGCGGTATAAAGACCGCCAAAACCGCCACCAAGAATCACAATTTGGATTGGTTGAGACATAGGAAGCACACGATCGACAGCGGGACTGCTTTCAGCATAACAAGAGAATGGGGAGATGAAGACGGCAGAAGATTGGCCAATCCAAGAAGTGTCCGTAAAAATTACCCGACACCAGAGGTGGGAAAGAGAATGCTCTTGTCCTGAATCTACAGCGAGCGTTTATCTCGGTCTCGACGGCGGCGGTCGCGCCACTCCACCGCAGTCAGGTAAACAATGCCTCCACTAATCACTACCAGCAATCCAAGAGCGGCTAAAAACAGACCATTAAGAATCGATATGTCCACATTAAAAACCGTTACGCGCCCACACCACCATGGCAATTGACCAGGTAAAGAGCGCTAAAATACTAACCCAACCGAGCATGAGAATATCCATGGCTACCTCATTAAAATTAAAATTGCTACTTAGAAATATAGTACTGCGTCGAGAGCAGATCTAGGGGAAATTTTGGACAATGTGCGATCGCAACGAAGAGAATCTTTTCAAGTAGGAGTAACAGCCGCTTGGTCTTTTGGGTGTGCCTACGGTTTTTTGCTGATGGTTCGGTTTTTGCTGGTAGGCGTTTCAGCGACCGGAGTCTTTTTATTCCTAAGAGCAGTCGTCGCTTGGCTGAGCGGCTTTTTGTTTGGGGTCACCTATCGCTATACCGTTCGCTCAGAGCCAGCCAATCCTTTCTTGAAAGATGGGGTGGTGCTAGCGTTTACCCTGGTACGAGGATTAGCACCTGTTGAGACTGTTGATTCTAGTTTTGATGGGCCATTGCTGATTGTTCTAGTTATAGAAAGTTTGTTGTGTTTTGCGATCGCCCGTCTGACTCTCGACCGAGTATTCAAGCTCTAAAGAGTATACCTTCTTTATGTGCGGACACAACAGAGGTGTTAATTGTGAACGTTATTCAACGGCTGGGGAAAAAGCACAATTTTGCCATCCCCCCCGATCGCTCAATAGGAGTTTAACTGATGAAAGAAACAGCCGTAATTTTGCTTTCTGGAGGACTAGATTCAGCGACAACGGCAGCAGTGGCGCTCGCGGATGGCTATAATTTGGTCGCCCTGTCTGTTCGCTACGGACAGCGGCACGAGCGAGAACTAACAGCGGCGAAAGAAATTGTTGAGGCGTTGAGCATTCAGGAACACTACATTGTGGACATCGACTTATCTCTGTGGGGCGGTTCAGCTCTTACGGACAAGACTCGGTCTATTCCCAAGGAGGGAGTTCAGCCAGGGGTCATTCCTGATACCTACGTGCCGGGGCGAAATACAGTATTTATTGCGGTAGCGCTTTCCCTAGCGGAAGCGAAAAGTGCAAGGACGATTTATCTGGGTATTAATGCCGTTGATTATTCAGGCTATCCCGACTGCCGTCCCGAGTATCTGGAGACGTATCAAAGGCTCGCCCAGCTCTCTTCAAAATCTGGATTGGAGGGAAACGCGCCTCAGTTAGTCGCTCCTCTCGTGAGAGAGACTAAGGTAGACATTGTGCGCCGCGCTCTCCGTTTAGGAGTGCCCATTGAAAAAACTTGGTCTTGCTATCAGGGAGGAGTGCAGCCTTGCGGTATCTGTGATTCCTGTCGCATCCGCGATCGCGCTCTTATTGAAGCTGAGCGCCCTGAACTAGCCACGGCAGCGGGCCGACAAAGATACGGACAGCAGTAATCTTCTCGTTCCGTGCTCAACAGTTGGCCTGTTGTTTGTTTACTGATAATTCTGGTGCATGGCGTTGAGTTTTTCTTGCAGACGCGAGCGGACATCGAGAGGAGATATCACGATAGAGTCTTCCCAATACTGGGATATCTCTTGAAAAAACCACGCTGTGCTAAAAATGTTTCTCACAATTCTGCGCTCAGGGGGATCGCCCTGAATATCGCTCACGCTACTGTCTTCCGGGTGGCGGCTATAGGTAAACGCGAGTCCGCCCCGGAGTTCAAATTCTACCGGAATTCTTGCTAAATCTGGTTCCCAAGGTTTACTAACGGAGGCCACTGCTGCTTCGGTAATCCGGTTTAATCTCAATGTCCAGTTGTGCTGTAGTCCTGCAACTTCCTCTCCGGATTCTTCACATCGGCACAGCAGATAGGGCTGTCGTTTTATAAGGACATTCTGTGCGTACAAAACGGTATAGCTCCAGAGGCGATCGGCTGCATCTCGGTAGGCCAGACGAAAGGGCTGCTGAAGGCGAATCAAGCGATTCATTTCCAAGCGCCAGGGCGGTAACGGATTATTTAGAAACTGCTCGATCTCTCCCCGAAAAGGAGCAGGCAGTTCGCTGCGCTCGCTCAGCAACCAGGCCAATTCTCTCGCTTCGTCTATTTTGCCTGTATCTATTAAGGTTCTGATGGCTACCTGAAGGGCTTCTATGCGGTAGTTTGACCAATTATTGTTGGCTGTTACCTGGAGATGATGACGGGCGATCGCCTCGATGAGTTTGGAGATGTTTGGGCGATCGCCCCACATCATGCCAAACTCCAGGGCGAGGGACTCTAATCTTGCTTTATTTTGCTCAGAAATAGAGAGGGTAATCGATTGTCCTTTACGGCTCATAGTCTTGTCGCTTCTAAGGATGAACCTCAAGAAAAATATAGGCGGACATAGTGCAAGGATACAACAAAGCTAGTATTCCGCTGACAATCGTTTTTTGTTGTCAAGTCTTTACAAATTTTATTTAAGCTCTTAGAGAGCGGGTTTGAATATTAGGAGATCAACGATGAGAACGCGCAGGGTTGGACGAGCAAAGATTTGCTCAAGCTTACTAATTTTTTTAGTAGGGTGTTCAACGCAATCTGTGTCATCAGACCTCAACGAGCAACCGATTAGTCATGAATCACAAGTGGCTCAAACTGAGCAACGGACTTGCAAGAAGATAATTGCTCAGCTCGAAAGCTATCTTGATGTGCTAGAAGAGGCTGGATTTTCCGGTGCGGTTCTGGTGGCTCAAAATGGCGGAGTTATTTTTGAGGAGGGATATGGTTTAAAAGGTATTGATATTCTGATACGGGCTATGGTCTACTTGCAGCCATTGTCGAGAGCACCTCTGGTCAGCCTTTTCAAGAGTATCTCAAACGACATTTATTCGAGCTAGAGGGAATGTTCATAAATGGTCAGAGATGACGGTAGCTCACGGCTACAATAGTGGTCAAGACTTTGGGTCAGCGGCAACACGTCCGTCCCTACTGGGGACTACTTGGCTTTGGTGGTGTCTTGACTACGGTGGGGGATTGTGGTCTATAGAATGCTGCGCTAGAGAGTAACTAGAATGCTGCGCTAGAGAGTAACTCAATCCGTTCTAAATTGCAGGCGAATTTAAAGCAGACGCCCCCGCTCGCCAATAAGCTTTAGATATTGCGTTCCAAAGTGCTGCACCTCCAGGAAATCAGCTTGTTCTGGCGCTGCTTTGTAAACTTGGAACGTCTTCATGATTCCTAACGTCGCAGCACTTTCGAGTGGACCAATAAAACTTGTATCTCGATCGAGAAAATAGGGCTGCTTCACCCAGTAGGCCATTTGCTCAGCATTCAAAAAATAACAGCCTGAGTGGGGATTTGAAGGGCGATGGAAAGTAATTGGTACTTTCAAAACCTCGCCTTTGAGCAAAGCTTGCTCCTGAATATTTTGGAAGGGCGCAGTTACCTGCGGAGCCAGGTTGCCGTCAATATAAGCTTTGTAGATTGGACCTTGAGTGGAAACTTCGTAGCGATTAGGCTGAAGCAAGCATACGTTTCCTACCTGCTGGCTAAACCAATTTAATTTGATAAACAGCCAGGGGTCACGAACGATGAGGTCGTCTTCAAGGTAGCAGTAATAGTCATACTGACCAAGGCAATCCCGCAGAATTGCCTGACATTCAAAGCCTAAGAGAAGAGGGTTTACCTGAATCACTTGATGCTTGTATAAATGTTTTAACAAGAGAAAGTGACTCAGGAGATGGCAGTTTCTGGTAGTACAGATAACAATATCAACCTCACACCCTCGGGGTTGGTTAACTGGGAGTGCCAAACGCTGTCCGTGGTCGATAATCCTTTGAGAATCACCAAATAGCTGGTGTAATGCCGTGATTCCTGCGCTCAAAGCTCGAAGGCGAGGCTGGAAATTTTTTCTTTGCGAACCGTGCTTACCTTCGGCTTCAGAATTGAAAAAGTGGGGAATGGTGAAAAGAATTCTCATTGACCCCAAAGTAGTAGACTTTCCAAACTAGCGAACACAAAAGAGATTGGCAGCTTTTGCAAGTATTAAAGGTTGCTATTAGCTTATGGCAACAGACCTAAACAAAAATCAGTTCTTGAAAGAGAGAAAACAAACCGCCTGATATTAAGAACTACTTGTCAATAAGTCAATAAAACGAGTATGTCTTTTTAATCTCTTCAATAACTTAGCTTATAACGGCAATATCTTCAGCACTTAGTGAAGGAATGCCCAAAAGCGTCGCAAACTTATCGCCTGTTCCTAGATTTGGGTCAGCTCCGTTCTGATTATAAAACAGATTGCCTGTGCTTGTACTGTAGATAACAAAAGCTTCACTAGTAGAAGCATCTATGTCATTAGCGACAGTTGCAAACTCATCAGGAGCTATTAACCCACCCATCATATTAGTGAGAGCAGTAAAAGATTCTTGTTCAAGCAGGATTTGATCTGTGTCTGCTTCAAAGTCAGCGATTGTGTTGCTTCCATAGTCGCTGGCAGCAAAGGGTCTATTTGAGAAAAAGATGAATCTATCGGCACCACTACCACCGATAAGAGTGTCATTGCCGGCTCCACTGGAAAGGTCATCATTCCCAGTTCCACCAAGAAGAAGTTCATTCCCTTCGCCAGCATCAAGGTCATCATTCCCAGCTCCGCCGATAAGAACGTCATCTCCATCTAAAAAATCACTAAGAAGGTCATCTCCGTCTCCACCAATCAGAAGGTCGTCATCATTGCCGCCGAAAAGTGAGTCGCTGCCGTCTCCGCCTTTGAGAAGGTCATTGCCTGCTCCACCATCAAGGAGATCAATGCCGTCTCCGCCTTTGAGGAAATCGCGACCATCTTCTCCACGAAGTAGATCATCTCCATCTCCGCCACGGATGATATCATTGCCTGCTCCACCTAGCACGTTATCCCTACCATCTTTGGCGAATATCCGATCATTTCCTCCCAATCCATTAATGACATCATCGTTTGGAGTCCCAATGAGTATGTCAGCTTCGTCAGTTCCGTTGATTGTAGTCATGACCTATAACCCTAATTTATTCAATTTTTATTCGTTCTTTTTCAAGCTTAAATTTCAGCTTAAATCTCAAAAATACTACCGTACATATTTTGTAAACTAATGAATGTAAATCTTTGGTTTTAGTAATTTTTATAAAAGCAGTTACCACTATTAATTTTGTGAAACGTAAAGAATCTCTTTCAGAACTTACGCGAGTGTCATTTGAATAGAGGGATGCTTGAGTTGTTCAATCAATCCAATTGCTGTCCGCAGAGGCAGTTGTGGGTAGTCCTAAAGATGTAAGGATAGGCTAATGGGTAGCCATCAAATTGTGAATCGGCCTCATTATGTCATCCTCATTACCCAAGTATCCTGATTGTGCGTCTACAAATGTCGTTAAGAACGGCACGATTTACAATGGCAAGCAAAATCATAAATGCAATGATTGTGGTCGTCAGTTCGTCAAAGACCCTCAGAATAAGATCATTGATGATGCGACGAAAGCCTTGATGGACAAACTGTTACTAGAAAAACTGCCCTTAGCCGGGATTGCGCGGGTTGTAGAGGTGTCAGAACCTTGGTTACAGCAATATGTGAATGCCAAATATGAGAGCGTTCGCCGTCACGCCAACCTTAAGGCAAAAAAAAAGGCCGATTGACGCTTGAATGTGATGAAGCGCGGTCGTTTGTTAGACATAAGGGGAACTGAGCGTTTTGATGATCTCCCACGAGTTTCGTGAAGTGACCGCCTTTGCTGATGAAATTACGGTTCTCCGCAAGGGTGGCTTAGCCGGACAGGGGGCTGTTCAAGACCTGAGCGTGGCAGACATGGCAGAAATGATGATGAGGGAGCGCAAGGAACCGTCGCCCGTCAACAAGGTTGCCGTACAGCCGTCTCCTGTGCTGGAAGTGAACGATCTCCATGCCGATGAGGATGGGGTGGAAGCTTTGCGGGGAGTTAGCCTCACCGTTCACCGGAGAGAAATTGTCGGCATCGCCGGGATTTCTGGTAATGGACAGCGAGAACTGGTAGAAGTGTTGGCGGGGCAACGGGAACCTACCCAAGGCGAGATTCGGGTGGAGGGCGATTCCTACACCGCCATTCGTGCCGAACTGACCAAGCATCGCGTGTTTGTGCTGCCGGAAGAACCCCTCCGCAACGCCTGTGTTCCTCAGATGTCTGTGGCTGAAAACATGGCGTTGCGAACCTTCGACAAACCGCCCCAGTCCAGGGGAGGGCTGCTCCGCCTCAAAGCTATTCGAGCCAAGGCGATCGCGCTCATTCAACAATTCTCTGTCAAAACTCCGTCTCCTGAAACCCCCGTCAACCATCTTTCGGGGGGTAATGTGCAGCGCACCGTGCTGGCGCGAGAACTCTCGTCCAACGACATTAACCTGCTCATCGCTGCCAATCCCTGCTTCGGGCTAGACTTCAGCACTGTTGTTATCCACACCAACATTGTCGAAGCACGTAACCAGGGAGTTGCCGTGCTGTTGGTGAGCGAGGATCTCGACGAACTCCTCAAGCTTAGCGATCGCCTCATCGTCATCAGCGAAGGCGAATTTGTCTATGAAAGTACAACTGCCACTGCTGACTACACTCTGATCGGTCAGCGGATGGCTGGGCATTAGGAAACCGTTTCTTTTCTTAGCGTCGTGATGCCCCAATACAAGACTCATTACCTATAAGGAGGGAGGGAGAACAAACGATAATACCTGTGCCTAACTCTCCCACCCGATTAACGACTCTCACATTTTTTATTTGTCTATTTTTATTCCCAATGCCTACCCTTCCCGCCCTGCCCTATCCCTACCCTCTTCCTAATTCCTTCCACTCCCTGGCGTTAATCATCATCGATATGCAGCGGGATTTCTTAGAACCGGGAGGCTTTGGTGCTAGTCTCGGCAATGATGTATTACGGCTTCAGGCGATCGTTCCCCCGCTCCAGACTCTGCTAGCCGCCTTCCGGGACTTGGGATTGCCCGTGATCCATACTCAGGAATGCCACGAGAGCGACCTTTCCGACTGTCCTCCCGCAAAGCTTAGGCGGGGGGGGGAGGGAAGACTCAAAATTGGAGACCAAGGTCCGATGGGACGCATTTTAGTCAAGGGGGAACCGGGGAACAGTATCATCGCCGAACTAGCTCCTCTGCCTGGAGAAACCGTGATTACTAAACCCGGTAAGGGCGCTTTTTACCACACCTCTCTCCAACAGGTACTGACGGAAAACAGAATCACCCACCTATTGTTTACGGGCGTGACCACTGAAGTCTGCGTACAAACGACTCTGCGGGAAGCTAACGATCGGGGGTATGAGTGCCTTCTGGTTGAGGACTGTACTGAGAGCTATTTTCCGGCGTTCAAACAGTCCACCTTAGAGATGGTGAGGGCGCAGGGGGGTATTGTTGGCTGGACATCCGATTCAGTAACGGTGCTAAAGCAGTTAAAGGAGTTATGTCACCAGTAGTTCGATCGCAACAGGGCTTTTCAGTTGTTATCACCGATCTTATTCAAAAAAGGAGTGATAGGCAGTGATTGGGAAAATTTTATCTGTAGTAGGACTTATTTTGGGCTTGAACTTTAACTTCAACGATTCACAGGCTACCAATAATTTAGGATTATTTCTCTGGATTGAGCCGCTCGACGATCATCGATTTGGACGATCTGACAACAAATCCAAACAACTATGACTTTTTTACCTTCAGACCAAATTTGAAAAAGCTCATTCTTGCAGGGGCGGCAGAAACCGAGCATATCAGTATTCTGTGGTACACCGTTTTGAATGGAAGTATTGAGCGGCACTATCATGCTATGACCAAATCCGTCTACACTAACTCCCCTGGAAGTGGACATGAAATTTCTGAAAGTACTGGCTTTTTTATCTTGGCTTACGCTTCGCCTCCCGACTTTGCCAATACCAACTTGATCGAGGAATATAATCCTGTTCACATTGACACCACCGCTCCCAATCTTGATTAGTCTTGGAATCTTCGGGTTGATTGTTTGAGCTGGTGATGTTCGAATAATCTCGTTAATCAACAGCTTGTTTTAATTCCGGTAAGGGTAATTATCGGTATTAGCCTCAACTGATTCGACTGATTCGACTGTCCCCGACCATTGGTAGATAGCTATGATTGACAATAGGCTGTACGAGCTGAATTAGCAGATGAGTGAGCGCCAGAGATTGTTAAACGTTGGATAGAAGAACCTCCTATCTAGCTGGAAATCCACCCTGTTAATGTTCAACCTGATGCAGTTCTTGCAGAGTTAGATTTGGGTGAACGTGAGGGCAATTTTACGAGCGGAGCAGTTGAGCGCAGATTTGCTGTTAGCAGACGATCGAAAAGCTCGCCGAGTTGCCCGCTCCAAAAAGATTAGGATTGCTGGTGCATTGGGCATTTTGGAAGAGGCAGCTACTCTAGAAATTGTGGATTTGCCTAAAGTGATTTTTCGGTTACAGCAAACCACGTTTCGAGTGTCCCCTAGCCTCATTCAAACTTTGCTGAAACAACTTTCTTTAGAAGGAACAGCAGAGTAGCAAAACTTTTTTTGGATGACACCCTATTTGGGTAACGACGCTCTTGAACTACCTAACACCTCAATCCAATCAGGACTGCGCGTACCCTTCAAGAAATGGTCATTTGATGGGGCAGTTTCCACCGTATAGGTAATGCCTTAAAATAGTCTTTCCATATAGTCTCCTTGTCCGATTCTACACTGGTTTCATTGGCTCGACCTTGAGGTTTAACGAGATGCGATCGCTGTAATTTTTAGCTCTGAGTGGTTTATTAAAGTCCGCTGCATTTAAATTGTTAGGCTGTGCTTGCTCTTCAAACCAACACCAAGATACTTTCTTGCTCTGCATCCCCAAACTGGCTAATCGTTGCATAATTGTCCCGCAAGATTTGCACAATTTTAGAGGTTGGACAATTGCCAACTTGGACAATTGCCAACACGGAGATAGATGAATTTCGGAGGGTGACCGTAAAGAAGACTACGTTGGTGAAAATCCGAATCTTTGGAAACAATCACAAAATTATTTGCTTTGGCATATTCCCAAATCATTAAATCATCACTTTGAACAAGCGCCAGTGTTTTGACATGCGCTGAGTTAGGATACAGATCTACGAGCCGGGCAATGATTCGATCAGAAAGGTTTTCGTCTAGAAGCAGTTTCACAAAAATGCCACGAATAGCTTCTTCTCGCGGTCTGCGGCAAAAGCAAGACAGGCTTTAATGTCTTCGGAGGAGAGTTCAGAAAAGTCTTCTAGAATCTCTTTTTCTGTCATGCCGCCTGCAAGATATTCTAGAATATCATACACCGTAATTCGCATTCCTCGAATACAGGGTTTACCACTTCTTTTGCCAGGTTCGATTGTGATGATGTCGTGGTAGTTCATAAGTCGGTAAAGCTGTTTGCTGATGTCTATGATAGCGGAAGCTGATGCTATACCCATACTCATACAACTTCTATAAATTTCATCACTCGTTACCGAGAAGCTTCCTGCTGCTCTAGCATAATTCCTGGCTTGTAGTTGCCTATCCCGAATTGACATCAGCAACTCGCTTGTCGTATGTGCGATCGCCCCATAACAAGTTTTTCAAACACTGCTCTACAATAACTTGAGCAGTTTAACTAGTTGTTATGTTGCGTGATTTACGTAATATTCATAGCCAAGCGCTCGCTGAATTTTTTGGTTCTAAAACACTTACAAAGAAGCAATGACAAAATGCTAAACGGTGCTAGAAGCTTTTTGATGTTAGCTCACTCAACTTAACTCATAATACAGAGCTAAAACCTCATCAGCTTGCAATACAGCCATTGCATATTCGCGACCCTCGAAATCTATGAACTCAACTAAATAACGAGGGTCAATGTACTCAAATACAGGGTCATCACAGTTCCGTCTGGTCGGTTAGCTTCAGTCCTCTCGGCGTGAACCAGTCATCAGAGACGAGTCAAACCTTAGCTAGTTGCAGTACAGATACGATGGCAAAACTTTGGAATGTTAGTTCCGGAAAGTGTGACAAGACTGTACCAATTTGTTCTCGACCTCAATGGGGTGCCTTTAGTCCCAATGGACAGATTTGGGCACTTAGAGATGAGGAGTTCGGCGTGAAGCTGTGGTACGTGAGCAGTGGCAAAGTGCTGCGATCGCTTCAAGGGCATACTAGTTGGGGATTCTCAGTCGCTTTCAGTCCTGACGGTCAAAGATTAGCCAGCGGCAGTTCCGATCAAACTACTAAAGTGTGGGAGGTGAACACGGGTCAATGCCAGCGGACTCTGTGCGTTAAGGCGGGGGGTATCTGGTGTGTTGCGTTCCGTCCTCAAGGACGCTGGCTCGCTAGCTCTCACGAGGATGCCAAGATTAGACTATGGGACGTAACCACAGGGGAATGCGTACAGGACTTTACAGACCACTTAGGAAAATTTAGCTCGCTTTGCTTCAGTCCTTGTGGACGTATACTTGTTTATGCCTCCTCTCAGGAGCCAACGATTCAAATGTGGGATGTGCACACTGGACAATGCTTGAAAATTTTCCGGGGACACAGTGATACTGTTAATGCTGTTGCTTTCAGTCCTAGCGGTGACATTATTGCCAGCGGCAGTAAAGACGAAACGATGAAACTCTGGGTGGTAAAGACGGGGGAATGCATCAAGACGCTAAGAGTTCCCCGGCTTTACGAGGGGATGAACATTACTGGCGCGATCGGTTTAACGGAGGCTCAAAAACACACTCTCAAATCCTTAGGAGCAGTGAATAAAAGTGAAATGAAAGCACCAATTTTCACATAAATTGATTTTCATTTCTCAGCTACTGGTACTGGCATTAGCTCACCTTTTTTCGTTGCCAAGCAAGTGACTGACTGCTGTCTTCTTCCCTAAGATACATTTTCCTTATTTCAGAAGTTAAAAATTTAAATGCCAGCAATTTGGCAATTTTGTAGCAAGATTAGATATTTTAATCAATGAGCGGTTACGGTAGTCCGCTTACGGTCCTCTTCCCGTCAGTCACCTTGCCAATTAGGTAAGCTTGAATATTTTGTAACTCGAACCAGTCTAGGCTTGACTGGGCCTGCTCAGGCGGGACGAGCAGCACGAAGCCTAACCCCATGTTAAAAGTTTCAAACAGAGCGCGATCGCCCACTTTCCCCGTCTCAGCGATCCAGTCAAAGATCGGGGGCACTGGCCAGCTTCCGCGCTCGATCGTGATCGCTTGTTCCTGTTTGAGGCAGCGGGGCAAATTTTCTGGGAGTCCTCCCCCCGTAATATGAGCCATGCCGTGAACTTCCATCCCTGACCTGAGAGCCTCTAAAACAGGCTTAACGTAGATAGCTGTTGGGGTAAGCAGCACTTCACCTAAGCTTTGACCGCCTAGAGACGGAGGACAGCAGCTCCAGTCTAGTCCTCGACTCTCCACAATTTTCCGAATCAGGCTGAAGCCATTACTATGTACTCCATGACTTGCCAGTGCGATCGCCACATCTCCAACTGTGACTTTCGACCCGTCGAGGAGCTGGCTTTTTTCCACCACTCCGACACAAAAACCAGCCAGGTCGTACTCTCCTGACTGGTAGAAGCCCGGCATTTCAGCCGTTTCTCCTCCAACCAGAGCGCAGCCGCTGAGTTGACACCCCTCAGCGATTCCCGCCACGACCTCAGGGAGTTGAGCCGGATTAAGCTTTCCGGTTGCTAGGTAGTCGAGAAAAAATAACGGTTCTGCCCCCGAGGTGAGAACATCGTTGACGCACATGGCCACTAAGTCAATGCCAATCGTTCCGTGGCGGTTCAGTTCCTGAGCAACTTTGAGCTTCGTGCCCACGCCATCCGTTCCAGAAACCAGCACCGGTTCGGTGTAGCCAGAGGGTAATTGAAAATACCCCCCAAACCCCCCCAGTCCCCCTAAAACCCCAGGTCGATAGGTACTCTGTACGTGGGCGCGAATTTGCTCCACAAAATTTCGCCCAGCCTCAACATCTACGCCTGCTTCTTGATAATCCATCCGCTCAATCTCAGCGTTGTTCGCCAGTATCCTAGCTTATTCTTCGCCCCACCAATGGTTCTCCAACGGAGAAACATCTCTCTGGGTCTTTCCTCTCTTCAGTAAAATTACCTCTTAGCTTTTCTAGTCTAATTTGTCAATACTTTATTAAAAGCTTTAATAAACTTTGGGAGAACTGTCCAGTAGGTGACGATTCCTAAAATGTGAAATTCGTGATAGTCTGTGTCAGCTTAACCAACGCAAAGTCACTAACACCCATTAAGAGAAACACTTGACATTGTTGAAAGTCAAATTCAAAGTAATGAGTTTATGAAGAAGCAATTTTTGAGAAACCTTTCTACTGCTGTCCTGACTGCTGCTTTCGGAACTGCTCTCTCTGTTTCTGAATCGTTGACAAAGGCAGTTGCTGTGAAACCGAACTTTGCTCGTCAGCTAAGTCACGCTAACATCGTGACATCAGATTCAACAGTAATCGCTCAGGATAAGCTTCAAAAATCGGCTCCTAGTGTCCAAAAACCGAACCTAAAGCCTCAACTGCTTCAGATGGTCAAAGGAGGCGGCGGAATGGCCTCTTGGTATGGCCCTGGTTTTCACGGTCGGCGTACCGCGAATGGAGAAATATTTAATCAGAACGCTCTCACCGCAGCTCATCGTAGCCTGCCCTTCGGCACCAAAGTCCGAGTCACCAATTCCCATACAGGTCGCTCGGTTATTGTTCGCATTAACGACAGGGGGCCCTTTGTTGGTGGGCGAGTGATTGATTTATCCGCTGCTGCCGCCAGAGCCATTGGCCTAGTGCGGAGTGGAATTGCTCCCGTGCAGATAGAAGTGTTAGGACGCTAAAGCAGTGACCAGCGCTTATGGTGGTTGTCTAGAATAGTCCTTGGGGACAGGGAAAGGGTTCGGGATGGGAAAAGGGGAAACAATGAACAGTGAGCAGTGACCAGACTAGTTCATTTAACTGATCGCTGTTGAGTC
This sequence comes from Cyanophyceae cyanobacterium, assembly GCA_050331735.1. GTDB lineage: Bacteria > Cyanobacteriota > Cyanobacteriia > Cyanobacteriales > JBHJGN01 > JBHJGN01. Next base: position 48,002 of record JBHJGN010000046.1, on the reverse strand, counting down.
CCTTTCCCCGTGCCTACGGCACTTACCCCTTTCCCGCGCCGGAGGCGCTTCCTCTACCCTGACTCGCCTGATCGGGAGGTTAAGAGTGCGTCTACTTAAAACAGTTGCTGGACTCCGGACTTATTTAGAACGCCAGCAACCCAACCAGAAGATTGCCCTAGTGCCGACGATGGGAGCTTTACATAATGGTCATGTGAGCTTAATCAAGCGGGCGGTTGCTGAAAGTAATCTTATTATCGTTAGTATTTTTGTCAATCCGCTTCAGTTTAGTCCTGAAGAGGACTTTGATAAATATCCTCGTCAGCTAAATCAAGACTGCCGGGTATGCGAGCAAATAGGCGTTGATGCGGTGTTTGCTCCCAGCAGTGCAGAAATGGGAGGAGAAGAATCGACAGTCGTCGTCCCGCCAGCGTCCATGCTAGCTGTTCTTTGCGGTCCCCATCGTCCCAAACACTTTCAGGGAGTGGCTACGGTGGTTAGTAAATTGCTCAATATTGTGCAGCCAGATGTGGCTTATTTTGGAGCGAAAGATGCTCAGCAGGTCGCGATTGTGCGGCGCATGGTGGCCGATCTCAAGCTCCCGGTAGAGATTCGCACCTGTCCCATTGTCCGAGAAGAAGCCGGACTCGCTCTCAGTTCGCGCAATCAGTATCTCTCGGCCCAAGAGCAGCAGCAGGCGTTGTCTCTGTCTCGCAGCTTAGAAAGAGCGCAAGCGGAATTTGAACGCGGGGAGAGAAAGAGCGCTGAATTATTAGGAATTGTTCAGCAGACTTTAATGGCAGAATCGGGGGTTGAGGTAGAATACATTGAGTTAGTTCATCCTGACACCTTAGAACCGCTCACTAGCATCGAGCAAGCCGGACTATTGGCGATCGCCTGCACGGTCGGTTCGACGCGCTTGATTGATAACGTCGTGTTGCAGCACCGCGAGCCCATTATTACTATTGACGGTCCAGCCGGAGCGGGAAAATCAACGGTGGCGCGTCAAGTCGCCCATCAGTTGGGGTTACTGTACCTAGATACAGGAGCTATGTATCGCGCCGTCACCTGGCTGGTGCTGCGCTCTGGCATTGATGTCGAGGATGCGGTGGCGATCGCTGAACAAGTTGAGGACATTCAAATAGATGTGGTCCCGGCAGATTCTTTCTCAGAACCCGTTCAGGTTAAGGTCAATGGGGAAAATGTGACGGACAAAATTCGCTCGCCAAAAGTAACGGCCAACGTTTCAGCCGTCTCCGCCCAAGCCGCCGTTCGCCGAAAGTTAGTCAAACAGCAGCGAGAGATCGGCCAAAACGGCGGCATTGTTGCCGAGGGCAGAGATATTGGCACCAACGTTTTTCCCCAGGCGGAGTTGAAGATTTTTCTAACTGCTTCAGCCGCCGAAAGAGCCAAGCGCCGTGCCGAGGAGCTACCGGAAGTTGACCTAGCGCAGCTTCAGCAAGAGATTGAACGACGCGACCAGTTAGATAGTCGTCGGTCCCTTTCCCCGCTGCGAAAAGCTGCCGATGCCGTTGAAATCAATACGGATGATTTAAACATTCAAGCTGTGACCGAGCAAATTCTTGCTCTCTATTACCGCCGTTATCGTCACCGCGACTCAATTGAATGAATTTTGCGTATCGAACTACGGTGTGGAGTAAAGTTGGCTAGAAATCAGTAGCGATCGCTAGTTAAGTTCTGCCCTATTGTTAAAGGGCGATCGACTGTCTGGTTTTTAAGCTGGAGTTAAAGGATCGCCGAGTAACTGGTTAAAACTGTCGAGAGCATAAACTGATAAAGACTCGGCGGCGGCTTGCTGAATGGCTGCTTGGTCTTCATGTTCGAGGGCAATTCGTCCCTGGAAGTGGGGGAGCAGGGTTTGCCATTGAGGAGTACTGAGTTTTCCAGTTAAAGAGATCTGCACGTCATCCGATACTTCAATGTCTTCCTCCATCATTAGGTTCATGGCGATGCCAGATAGGAAGAGATTGGCATCTTCTTCAGAGATGTCGGTGGTGTCTACAAGGAGAGTGAGAGTGCTGGGGTTGGGGTGGAGGGCGATCGCTTTGACGACTTGCTGTAGTTCTAAGCCGAGATCCGCTTCGGGGGCTGACCAGTTGGGAAAGATGATGAGGTTAGTGTCTCTGAGGTTGAGTTGTTTGGCTAGAGCATCTGTCTGGTATTTATGGAAGAGTTCTTGGAAAACAGCTCCCATTTTGGCAGAGTAGGAGCGACTATCTAAGAAGCTGGGATTATTCTGCATTGCTTGCTTGATCTGTTCACTCTTTTGCTGGCGTAGTTCTGGGTTAGTTCCGAGGGCGATCGCTAATTGCATATATGCTTCTTCACTATCGGCGATGAGATCGGGGATTTGTAGCGATCGCAAAAGTGCAGCTCCCATTGCAGAGCGAAGATAGGTTCCTTGTTTAGAAACAATTGGTAAACCGACTTCTAGCGGTTCTAGCAATGAGGTCGTTCCAGAGAAGGGGAAAGAGTCTAGATATACATCTGCGATTTTATAATACTCTTTGAGATCGTAACGATTCGGTACTGGCTGAGGATCTAGAATTTTTAGTCGATCTGCTGCTACTCCATAGTCAGACAGTACTTGACTAACGTGATTGCTGAAAAGCTCTTTAGGATAAGTATTCGACCAGTTTGGTCCAAAGGGCAAAAGGACTAAAATTGATTGAGGAATGGTAGCAAGAACTTTTGCCCAGGTGTGAACAAGTTCAGGGATGATTTTGAAGAAGTTAGCGCCAGAGATGAAAACGATAGCTTCTTCAGAAATGCCTAAACTATTTCTAGTAACTTTTATCGTTGCGTTACCTTGTTCTGAACCGTAGCTAAAGCAGTGAGCGGTTCCCTCAAGCTTAATTAATTTCTCTTGATAGTGTTGCTGTGCTTCTGATAAAGGATCTGTCAGTTGACCAGAAATATAGTAATCAATATTTCGTATTCCGGTTGTTACAACGGATGCTACGCTCGTAACCTGTACTCTAGCGAGTCTGTGTATAGCGAGCAGACAGATTGGATTAGTTACAGCCGTAACGTTGGTAGCAATGAATAATATATCTAGATCGTCAGCTCGAATTGAATTAACTTGGTCTTTCAGGTTTCCTGGTAAGAGTTTGAAGGAGTTAGCGCAACTTTTACAGTATTCTTCCAAAGGATGAATAGTTTGCTTGAGCGAGTATAGAATTACTTCAAAATCTCTGCTAATGTATTCGTAGACAGGAAGTGACGCAAAAGTTTCTGCGGTAGGGGTAAAATGTGCTGAGAGAATACCTAAGCGAAGTTTTTTTCGTGCCTGTGGTTTCTGGGAAAATTCGGAATCGACTTGATGTCCCTGGTGCTTTAAGAAAAATTCTATTATCTCAGCACGCTTGACGTAAATATCTTTAAGATTTGCTTTAGCGAAATATGAATAAATAAGGTTCGCGCGAGTAGTAAATTCAGTAACTATGTGCTGCCAGTATGAGGAATCAAGATTTCCTAGAATAGAAGTGTGAATACTATTAATACATTGCTGCATGTGGCAAAAATGCCGATCTACTTCTCCAATTTTCTGAAAAATTTGAGGAGAAAGAATACAGTCTAAGTCTTTTCCAATTTTACTATTTAAATTAATGTTTTTTTCTACAATTTTTTTTGACTTATTTTCTACGCCTAGCAATTCTATCCCTGCATGTGTGGCAGCATTATCTATTTTGTTGTCTGCTGATTTTACTACAGAAAGTTGTGCTTTAACATGAATTACTTTATCATTTGACTCTATATGCTCTAAACTTTCAATTCTAAATGCTCCTTTAAATCCATAGCTTTGACATAGTTCTAGATACTTAGGGAACTCAACGCAATAGTACTTAAAAGAGTTGATATTCCAAAAACTTACATGGGTAGGATCTTGAAAAGCTCCTCTGCCATCTGTAGACGGTACGAGAATATCAACTTTTGAATCATGCTTGCAAACTCTCCAGATCTCATTCATCGTGTGAATTCTATCTGGAAGGTGTTCGATAATGTCGTGTGCTTTAATTTCGTCCACGCTATTATCTTTAAATGGAAACTTTTTACATAAATCGGCAACAATATCTACTCCTGGAACTGGACGAATATCTACACCTATAAAACACTCATCTTTATTAGCGCCACATCCTAAATCAATTCGTAGATTTTGCATATAAAACTGTTGTGCTAAGTATTTAGTTGTAAACTGACTATAATTTTTAGTTTCTTTTTTTAAAGAAATGTTTTTTTTCTTTATTATTGCAAGAGCATCATTATGAATTTGACCAAACTGCCGATCCTGGCTGTCATAAAAATGAATAAAATCAATATTGTCTTGAATATATTTTAATGCTTCAAAGTCTAAAAACTTAGTTTCATCTAAAATTCCTCTTTCAAGAGATTTAAGAATATCTATAGTTTTTTTTATATTTGGGTGTTCTATATCGGCAGGTTGATAATGTAGATCTTCGATGATGTAAAATCCACCTTCTTGAAGATGCTTAAACAAATATCCTAATGCTATTTGTTGATGATGAGATGCGTGACTAGCATCATCGATAATAATATCGAATTTTCCTGGGCTTTCTTGAACTAAAGCATCAAGATCGGATATTTTACCCATATCGCCGCGTATAATTTTAACATTTTCTGGCGGTACACATTCAGAGAAATCAGCAATATCAAAGCCTAAAATAAACGCTTTAGGAAAATACTCCCTCCACATCTTTAAGCTAGGCACATCATTGTAAGGGCCACCTGGCTTTCGCTTTTGAACGTCATGCCTGAGAAGACCTATTTCTAGTAAATTTATATTAGTTTTTTTGTGTTTAGAAAGATATTTCTGATAAACTGAAGCATAACCATGACAATTATAATAAAGATTCCCTTTGTCAGTTTTATATTTATTTGCAAGTATTTCAAGCTCCCATGTATACTTCCGATAAGGCAACCTCTTTGCAGCACCTATTTCTAAATAATGTTTTCTTGGCGACATATTAGAAGCTACAACTTCTGGATTTAACCACAAATAAACCTTGTCTTTAAAATCTTGTGGTATTCTTCTAAAACTTCTTTTAGGTGCTAACCAATCGATCATTGAATTAGATAGTAATGACTCATCAAATGTTGAGTAATTGAACTTTCTATGCCATGCAACAAAAGGAAAAGAAATTTGATCTCTTTTGGAAAAACTTAGCACATGCTCAAACCATTCTTCTGTCAAACTTATCAATTTGGGATCTGAGTGTTTGCGTAATAAGACTGTTCCTGCAATTAATCCACTGTGTTTAGGAAAACCTTGTGAATAATATAAGTCTAATTGTTCTCTAACCCTGTATTCATCATCTATCCCTGATTGAATTACAACTTCACCTTCTTCATATATGCAGTCACGCCAAGGATGTTTAAAGCAAATCAGTGAAGAATCCAGTCTTGTATATTTATTAAAAATATCTAAGGGATCAGTTTTAAATTCAACAGTATTATCTATGTACAAACTGTATTCAAAATCTGGCAAAAAACGATGTGGCAGTAACTTTGGTCGTCGAGACTCTCTTGCTTCTTTTAAATGGTGTGTATCTATGTATATAACTGACCAATTTTCTGATCTTAATTCCGGATTATCTGTAAAACAAATTCTTTCATAACCAATGGATTTTGCAGGAAAGGGATTTCTGATGTTTTCTTGATAGCCAGTTAAAACTGTATAAACAACAAATTTGCTTTTTTCATTCATCTGTTATTCCTTGAAAATTTGCAAGCCCTACTTATCTTTTTATCCAAAATAAAACGTCTGTTTTATCCACATACCACCAGTTTTCCTAACGAGTCCAAATAAGTTTTGTAACCTGTTCTTTAGCTTACAGTTTCACCAACTTCTACCTATTAATCTTCGCCTTCCTCCAACATTTCCTGCACCGAAGCCAAAATCGCCTGATACTCCTCCTCCTGCGGCTCCAGCTTCACCAACTTCTCTAGCGGTGCCACAACTCCCTCAAAATCCTCCATCTGCAACCGCAACTTCACCAATCCTTGCAACGCCACCACATTATTCGGTTCCCGTTCCAGCACACGTTCATAGCCCTGTGCCTGCTGCAACGGCAACAAATTCTCCTCCGGTGCAGTTTCTTCCAACGGCTGCATCCCCTGCCGCAACATCTGCGCCAGCGAATACCCCGTCGAACCCAAAAACGAAAGTGCAGAAAGAAAGATAATGAACTTTTGCAGCCTTTTCTTTGCAGACATAGCCAATTTAGAGTTAAACAGTTCCGTGTTTACTCGTATAGACTGCCCAGTTTTTTCAAAAAACGATCAGCGGAGGCGAAAAAATAGCGCCAAAGGCGCGGGAAAAAGGGGAAATAGTTCCTGCGGAACGGGGAAAATGTCCCTACGGGACGGGGAAAGGGGAAAGGGAAAGAGTGTTAGATTTGTTCTCTGATTCTGTGGAGCGAGTTGACAGAATGAGCGATCGCCCACTCCCTTCAGCTTTCGTTGGCGATCGCCTCCAGCCAAAGTTGGTGAGTTTTATAAAAATGATCGCCGATTGTGAAGTGAGGAAGAGCGATCGCCTGTAGGAAAGCTGATGAGGCGATCGCTGATGGCAGGATAGGAGAGCGATCGCCGCCAATCTGCTTCTGAAGCAGACTTGTCCTTTACTATAAATTGGATAACAAGTCCACTCAATCTAAATTACCGCCAGAAGCATACTTGTCTCAACATGGAAGATGTCTCTCATCAACTGCTCGAACAGCTCCTCCTGTTCTTACCCAAGCTTGCCGTTAGCCTCGTCGTTTTTCTGGCTTTTTGGTTAGCGAGCATCATTGTTAAATCTTTGATCCGTCGCTTTAGTCTCAGAAGCCGTCTCGATATCGATATCATCAAGCTCATTCAGCAGGCTGCTTCCACCAGCATCCTTATTTTTGGAGCGATTACAGCACTTGGTACAGTCGGAATAGATGTTTCGGCGTTAGTTGCCAGTCTAGGGCTAACGGGCTTTGCGTTAGGGTATGCTTGTCGAGATGTGCTTTCTAATCTCCTTGCTGGAGTCCTCATTCTGTTCTATCGCCCATTTCAGCGTCAGGACCGCATTGCTGTTTCCGGGTTTGAAGGCATCGTTACCGAGATCAACCTCCGGTATACCGTCTTGCAGGCAGACCAGCAAAAGGTATTGATTCCTAATTCAACGCTATTTACAAACCCAATTAGCGTTTTGGAATCTAAAGAAGCTTGAGCGCTTCATTGTATTCTGTATTTTAAAAACCCATTCAAGCCAGCTTAGGATTAACTCAACCTCTTCATCACGTTGAGTTAAAGGCATTTCTGCCAATCTTAATGACAGCATAGACTAAATTGGTTTTGAATCAACGGTTAACGACTAACGACTAACAACTATCCACCCTAATCATTACCAATCAGCAACGCCAAATTAAACAGCAATTAAGGAGAATAACATGACCAGAGATCCTCATCAACGCGACGAAGAACTGCGCCTTCAAAGCGAGGAGCGCCGCCAAGCAGCCATTAGACAGAACTCTATAGTGATGCGGATTGTCAGCATTATTTACTACCTCACTGGGGCTTTAGAAATTCTGCTGCTGTTGCGGGTTTTGTTACGTCTGTTTGGAGCTAATCCAGAAAACACTTTTGCTCAAGTGATTTATAGTCTTTCCGCGCCCTTTGTGGCTCCGTTTGCTAATCTTTTTGGTCCCCCTAACCTCGACTCTGGGCAAACGCTAGAGGTGAATGCTTTGGTAGCTATGCTGGTTTACGCGCTGCTAGCTTGGTTAGTCGCAAGGCTGGTTTTGATTATTGGGAGTCGCTCCACATAAGTAGAAGGAACAAACAATCGCCTCCTGTGTCTGTCTCTCGCTCTTGATCGCTTCCCTTTTAAAGCAAACCTTCTATCCCTTACGCCTCTATCAAAGCTGCCTTCTCAAGCCTGACGACTTCCTACCTTTTTTAATGTCACCTCCCTCCTGAAGTACAGCTTGATGGATTTGGCTAAGCGCGGTAGAAATTTTTCTGCTATTTCCCATCCTTTTCTGACTAGCGTTAGGGTAAAGAAAAAGAACAAACGATTCGTAATGACAAACGCGACTGCTACAGAAAACCCCTTACTGATCGGAAAAGGATTACCCCCTTTTACTCAAATTCGCTCAGAACACGTTGTTCCCGCCATGACTCAGCTTTTGGCTGATCTAGAAGCAGAGTTTGCCAACCTAGAAGCTAACGTGACCCCAACCTGGGAGGGGTTAGTAGAGCCTCTAACCCAAATCGAAGAGCGTATTAGCTGGAGTTGGGGAATTGTTGGTCATCTGATGGGCGTTAAGAATAGCCCCGAACTGCGAGAAGCTTACCAAACCGTTCAGCCACAGGTGGTTGAGTTTGGCAGTAAGCTGGGGCAAAGCAAGCCGATTTACGAAGCCTTCCAGACTCTCAAAGCCAAAGACTGGGATAATCTCGAACCAGCACAACAGCGCATCGTCGCAGCCAACATCCGCGATGCCCAACTGTCTGGAGTAGGCTTAGAGGGCGAACAGCGCGATCGCTTCAACAAAATTCAGCAGAAATTGGCAGAGTTGTCAACAACCTTTTCTAACCACGTCCTCGATGCCACTAAAGCGTTTAAGCTCAAGCTAACCAAGCCAGAAGAGGTGGATGGATTACCCCCCTCCGCTCTCAGTTTAGCCGCTCAAACCGCCCGGACTGAAGGCGATACCGATGCTACGACCGAATCTGGTCCCTGGGTGATTACCCTCGACTACCCCAGCTATATTCCCTTCCTCAAGTACAACACCAACCGGGAACTGCGGGAACAGCTTTACCGAGCTTTCATTAGCCGCGCTTCAGCGGGCGAACTCGATAATAATCCGATTATTCAAGAAATTCTTCAGCTTCGTCAGGAAAAAGCCACTTTACTCGGTTTCAATAACTATGCCGAGCTGAGCCTCGCTAAGAAAATGGCTCCCGATGTTGAGGCGGTTGAAACCCTCCTCGAAGAACTCCGCAGCGCCAGCTACGATGCCGCCGTTCAGGAATTGAACGAGTTAAAAGCTTTTGCCGGAACCGACGACATCAAGCATTGGGATGTCAGCTTTTGGGCAGAAAAGCAGCGGGAAGCGAAGTTTGACTTTACCGCCGAGGAACTGCGCCCCTACTTTTCCCTGACTCAGGTGTTAGCAGGACTATTCGACCTAGCCAAACGCGTCTTTGGCGTGACTATTACTCCCGCTGACGGGAAAGCCCCGGTGTGGCACGAAGACGTGCGCTATTTTCAGGTCGCTGATGAATCCGAGGTGCTGGCTCACTTCTACCTCGATCCCTACAGCCGCCCCGGAGAAAAGCGCGGCGGTGCTTGGATGAACGACTGTATCGGACGGGCAAAAGTAATGTCAGCCGGAGAACTGACCACTCGTTTACCTGTTGCGTACCTGGTCTGTAATCAAACGCCTCCAATAGACGGCAAGCCAAGCCTGATGACCTTTGATGAAGTCGAGACGCTCTTTCACGAGTTTGGTCACGGATTGCAGCACATGCTCACTCGGGTAGACTACGTGGGAGCTTCGGGTATTAACAATGTGGAATGGGATGCGGTGGAGTTGCCGAGTCAGTTTATGGAAAACTGGTGCTACCATCGCCCGACGCTAATGGGCATGGCCAAGCACTATGAAACCGGAGAAACGCTCCCCGAACACTACTATCAGAAGCTCCTTGCAGCTCGCAACTATATGAGCGGTTCAGCCATGCTGCGCCAGCTCCACTTTAGCCTAGTCGATCTCGAGCTGCATTACCGCTACGACCCCAAGCGAGAGACTCCTGCTCAGTTGCGCGATCGCATCGCCCAAACCACAACCGTACTACAGCCATTACCAGAGGACAATTTCTTGTGTTCCTTCGGTCATATCTTTGCCGGAGGCTACGCCGCTGGCTACTATAGCTACAAGTGGGCAGAGGTACTCAGCGCCGATGCCTTCTCTGCGTTTGAAGAGGCTGGTTTAGAGTCCGACGAGGTGATTGCCACCACCGGCAAGCACTTCCGAGATACGGTGCTGGCGTTAGGTGGCAGCTTGCCCCCGATGGAGGTGTTCAAAGTCTTCCGCGGACGGGAACCAAGTACAGAAGCCCTGCTCAGACATAGCGGCTTGGTCAGCGCATCTTGATCGACAGGCACTTAAGAACGCGATAGTAGCGGTTAAGACCGCTGCTATCACAACGCCCCTTATTTAAGTCACCGTTACTCTGCGCTTTCCACACGCTTTGCTCACCTACCTTCACGAGCCGAGCTTGGAGGTATAATTTCGAGACCGTACTTAGGGGCCGTGGTAAGAATCTTGTCTAAGTCTTCAGAACTTAATGCTGCTCCAGCAGTAATCTGACCGTTTGCGGCTTTTCCTGCTTCGGCGATGAATTTCTCAAAACCAGAAGGAGTGACCCAAATCAGTAATTTAGCCGGTGAAGCAGTGGCATTCGTGTATTGATGAACTTGACCTCTCGGTGAATACAGGAAAGTCCCAGCCGTTCCAACGAGAGTACGCTCGCCAAGCTGAAATTCTATTTCTCCATCTTGAACGTAAAATGATTCATCTTCTCGCGTGTGTCGATGAGGCGGTGAGCCGCTTTGAGGCGCAACAGTGATCTCACAGAGTGCATACACTCCCCCAGTATCTTCCCCTATGACTTTGAAGGTATATAGGTTGTCGCCAAGATAGTAGGAATGTCCCTGACCCGGTTGAACAACAAGTCCGTCCTGAGGAATTGTCATTGTCATTAAGCTCCTATTTGATTGATTAGTACAGTGTCTGTGTGAAACTAACTATGACTACTTTCGTCTCAACCTTCCGAAAATTGACTTCTCGCTTTGAAAACAGCATATAACGCGGTTCTTTCAACTGTCTTACAGGAACTTACGATCAATTTCACAATCTTCAGATCAGAGCTTTTCCCGATATTTCTTCGGAGTAATAGATAGATGTTTGCGGAAGGCCGTTGTTAAATGGCTCTGGCTGGCAAAACCTGCCTGTTCTGCTATGTCTGTAATTGATAAATTAGTTCTCAAAAGCTTCCTGGCTGTGTTTAGCCTTTGCTGAATAATGTATCGATGAGGAGATAACCCAGTCGCTTGTTTAAACAGGCGAGAAAAATAGTTGGGACTCATTTGAGCAATAGCTGCCAGTTCAGCTAGACTGGGATTCTGCGCTGTGTTCTCGTGAATATACTCAATAACTCGTTTAAGTTTAAGGGGCGATAGACAGTTAGATAATTCCGGCGGCGAATAGGGGTGAAAGGAGTAGCGCTGGAGTAGATGAACCAGTAGCGCCTTGACCATTGACTCAGCATATAGAGAACTCAGCGTACCATTGCTCTGAAATTCGGTTGTCAACGCTAAGCCAATTTGATGGATGAGAGGATCGCTTAACTTATTGTGAGGAACAATCTCGGCAGGATTTGCAGAGAACTTATCGACACCGATAAGTTCTATTGTTGTTTGCTGAAGGAGCGACGTACTAAATCCCACCATCAAAAATTCAATGGGTCTATCCCAGATTACCCGATGAGAGATCTCAGCAGGGAAAACAATCAAGTCTCCTGGTTCAAACTGATTTTCGGTAAACTTACCATCAAACCACTGCTCTGCATTATAGGTTCCTCCTAAGTTTAGGATTACACCAGCTTGAAAGACAGAACAGTGCTGAATTTCATGGGCAGGGTGGCGATGGTGTTCGATGACAAATTTCTCGTTCGCAACTCTAAAGTGACGGTCAGACGAGCCTAGAACCTGCTGATGAGATTGTTCCTGCAGCAGATCTACTGTAATGGAAGGCAATTGCTTCGACATACCTCATGCTTCTTGATGACAAATTAAGTATGGCCACTGAAGTTGATAAGAACTAAACAGGCGACTGCCTGCACTGGACGATCGCCTCACCATCAGTCCCAATATTTCTAGGAGCATAGCATCTAGCTAGGCTGCCAATACTTGTCCATAAATGCTTGAGTAACCAGGCGTAGCGGTTCGTCGAGGAGATTTAAGGTTTGCTGAGCGATCGCCTCCGGGACTTTACCATAGTAAACAGAACCAATCACATCTCCGGCGATTGCACCCAGCATTTTCAGGCCTCTTTCGCTCACAAAATGACAACCGCTAAGTTAACAAAATCGTTGATTCTTCTACCTAAAACACTGACAGCAGTTACAATAGCAAAGTACAGTATAGATGTAAGTTCGGTCGAGTTCGCGGTTCATTTTTTTTGTGAGTTTTCACGCTGAATCCAGAGTGTCCAGATACTGCTGAGCTTCGGTCTTAGTTTGAGGATCTCCTACCGAGCTTCATCTGAGCTAATCGGTCAGATGGAGATGTCATGACAATTTATATTGGTAACTTATCCTATGAAGCAACCGCTCAGGATTTAGAGGAGGTCTTTGCTGAGTACGGAACCGTCAAAAACGTCACCCTTCCTGTAGACCGAGAGTCCGGTCGTGTCAGAGGGTTTGGCTTTGTCGAACTTGAAGATGAAACTCAAGAAGAGAAAGCTATTGAAGAGTTGAATGGCGCTAAATGGATGGGCAGAGTCCTGCGCGTGAACAAAGCAAGACCCAAAACCAGCAAAAACGATTTCAACAGCGATAGACGCAGCTTCAGCTCTAACTATTAGTTTTGGCATTGAATTAGCAAGCGCTGGAACACCAGGCTGTTGGCAGTACTTAAGCTGTCTTCAGACGCTTCTGGAACGAAAAAAGATGATTCAACCGATTCTCACCAGAAGCGTTTTGTGATTTTTGATGAGGTAGTAATGGCTAAACGTCGTAATTTAAAGAAAGAAAAAGCCGAGCGTAACAAAGCTTACGCTCGTAAGTTTCGTAAATCATCTTCTAAGCGTTTCTCTTCAAGACGCTTCAATCGGCAGCAGAAAGAAGAAGTAGAGTCTACAGAAGAGAACAACTAATTGTGTCTAGCGGGCGGTCCGGTCCAACTCATTTTAGAAGTTGCGATGCTCGGCGATCGCTGCCTTTATTTTATCAACGACTTCCGCAACGGGAAGCGTCCCCAGTTCTCCAGTAACTCGGGTGCGAACGCTGAGGCTATTCGACTCGACTTCCTTCGCACCGACAACTGCCATCACGGGAATCTTCTGCTTTTCAGCGTTGCGAATCGATTTACCCAAGCGTTCGCCGCTAGTGTCCACTTCAGCCCGAATGCCTGCGGCTCTCAGCTCCGCCGCCGCTTGCTGGGCGAAATCGAGATGCTGATCGCTAACGGGTAGAAGCCTAGCCTGGACTGGAGCCAGCCACAGCGGAAAATCGCCAGCGTACTCTTCAATCAAGATGCCAATCAGCCGCTCCAGTGACCCAAACGGAGCCCGGTGAATCATCACCGGACGCTGGCGAGAGCCGTCCTCAGCGACGTATTCCAAGTTGAAGCGTTCAGGGAGGTTGTAGTCTACCTGTACCGTTCCAAGCTGCCATTCGCGCTCCAGGGCATCCTGAAAAATAAAGTCCAGCTTTGGACCATAAAAGGCGGCTTCTCCGATCCCCTCAAAATGCTCCATTCCCAGCTTTTCAACGGCGCGGCGGATCGCTCCTTCGGCTTTGTCCCAGGCTTCATCTGACCCAATATATTTATCCGCCGCCGGATCGCGGAAGCTCAACCGAGCTTTAAAATTCTGGAGCTGAAGGCTGCTAAAGACCGACAAAATCAGCTCGACCACGCTTAAAAACTCTTCATCGAGCTGTTCTGGAGTCACGAACAGGTGCGAGTCATCTACCGTAAAACCGCGCACTCTCGTTAATCCGCCCAGTTCTCCCGACTGCTCGTAGCGATAGACAGTGCCGAACTCTGCTAGCCGCATCGGTAAATCGCGGTAGGACCGCAGCTCATTTTTGTAAATCTGAATGTGGAACGGGCAGTTCATCGGCTTGAGAACAAAACCCTGTTCGAGGGCAGCAGCTTGCTCATCTTCTGCCATCATCGGAAACATATCCTCGTGATATTTCTGCCAATGTCCGGAGGTTTTAAACAGATCGACCTTAGCAATATGAGGAGTCACCACGGGCAGATAGCCGCGCTTAAGCTGTTCTTGCTTGAGAAAGTCCTCTAGCGTCGAGCGCAGGATCGTGCCTTTGGGAGTCCACAGCGGTAATCCCGGACCAACTACATCAGCAAAAACAAACAAGCCAAGTTCTTTACCAAGTTTGCGATGATCCCGCCGCAGCGCTTCTTCTTTACGGCGCTTATATTCAGCTAGCTGTTCGGGCGTTTCCCACGCTGTTCCATAGATCCGCTGGAGCTGAGGGTTATTCTCGTCCCCGCGCCAGTAGGCTCCGGCGACGCTTTCTAGTTCTAGCGCTTTAGGATTGATATTGCTCGTATTTTCGACATGGGGACCGGCACACAAATCCCACCACTCTTCTCCAAGATGATAAATCGTAATTGGGTCTTCAATTCCCTCTAAAATTTCGAGCTTGTAGGGTTCTTTGAGGTCGTGAATGCGTCGTTGGGCTTCTTCGCGCGTTACTTCTTCCCGCACTACCGGGAGTTTGCGGTTGATAATTTTAATCATTTCTTTTTTGATCGCCTTTAAATCCTTTTCGGTGAGAGGTTCCGGCAAATCAAAATCGTAGTAAAAACCCGTTTCCGTCCAAGGACCAATCGTTACCTGTGCTTGAGGAAAGAGCTTCTGTACCGCCATCGCCATAATATGAGAAGTCGTATGGCGAATTTTCTGGAGGGGTTCAGATTCACTCGTGCGGGGAAGGGAAATTTTTTCCTGAACAGATTCAGCAGTTAACATTGGCTATTTAACGGGTGCGTTGTTTCAACTAATTGTTGCTATAAAATAGCACTACATCTATAGTACTGACCTTAGTTCAATTTGGCTGTGTTCTATGGTCAGTCCATCAGCACCAAGAACTATCTTTGGGAGGAGTGTTAAGAATTATAAAAAACGCTAAGATAGCGGGTAGATGATTAAAGCTGTTTTAAAATATGCCTCAGTCTAATCCTACTGAGAAAGAACTTCTCAAAGCCGTCCTAGAACCTCTCTTAGAAGATTTCCAATACTGGTTTTCACGCTCGCGCTCTCTATTAGAATCTGAGGAAATTTCCTTTCTTTCCTCCCCAGAACAAGCAGAATTGCTAGAGCGCCTGAAAACTGCCCAGCAAGAGGTAAGCACGGCCAAAATGCTGTTCAAAGCTACTGGAGAACAAGCAGGACTCGACACAGCCACCCTCGTTCCCTGGCATCAGCTCGTCACAGAGTGCTGGCAAGTATCGGCGCGGTGGCGATCGCTCAAAGAAACTCAACGTTCCGGTGTCAACTGGCACACTGAAGATAGCTCCGGTGGCTGCGATGAGCAAGCTCAATCCAGCTCCTAAAAGAGTTCGATTCCTCCTTGATAAGCTAAGGGAATCAGACTTTACTGAAATTTAGTATTTACTAACTATTAAATTTAAACTAAGTCGCGACTGGAGAAATGATTTATGCTTCACTTACTTTACATCCTTGCTTTTACAGTTATCGCTTTTATTGCCATTAGCAACCTTATTCGCAGCTTAATCACTATTAGTGCCGATCAGCGTCGCTATAGCGCAGCCCAACCATCATCCTCTAGAAGTCCTAATGTTTATCAATCAAAAACCTCTCATCCTGAATTATTAGACAGCGACGGCAGACCGCTCAACGAACCTCTCCTAGTGATGCGGTCGGTTTCAGTTGAAGATGCTCGCGAACAGCTCGACGCTCTTTACAACGCCTCTCCCAGTTCCGGTAAAGAAGAAGATTAATCTACTTTCCGTACGGAAATTCATGGCGTAACGTTAAAGCGTCGCCAGCGGGGTTAAACAGCCCCTTAAACCTGGAGAACGCTTTGTGGGCGAGTGGCGGCCACGAAATGTAGCGGCTAAAAACTGAATCGCCTCAGAGCTGATTGAGCCACATCTGAGTAGCGCAACTCTCCGGTCATTAATTGATTCATGGTTGCCGTCGCTTGCGGTCGCTTAATACCCGCCTGATAGCCAAGCTGAGGCAGGCGATAGAATATCTGTGCTAAACGACGCGCCCATACCATCTGCGTTCCCCACTCCTCGTTTATGATCCGCGTGTATTGCTCGAGGGCATTTAGATTGCCAGCAAGAGCGCCATGAACGGCCTGGGCTGCCTGGATGCCGCTGAACATCGAGGGACGAATTCCCTCAGCCGTAAACGGATCGACCACGCAGGCAGCTTCTCCGGCTAAAACGGCGTTTTGAGTATGCAGCTTTTGCTGTCCGTCCCACAGAAACAGCGGATGGCCCCAGTGTTGACCGGAGTTTAAGTCAACACCGAACCAGGTGGCATACTGGGCTAAAGTTCTCTTTAACTTTTGCTTTCCCCCAAAAAAACTGCCAGCCCCAATCGAGTAGCCGTTCGCTTTAGGGAAGTTCCAGGCGTAGCCGTTGTTGACCGTTCCAAATTCTAGGTACAGACGGGGCTTATTTTGCGGTGCCACCGCCACTTCGACTTCCAACGCTCCGGCAACTCGCCGCTGACGCTGCTTAAACCCGAGCCAACTCGCTAGAGACCCCTTAGCACCATCGGCGGCAATTAGATAGCGTCCTGTCACTGGCTCGTTCGTCGTCGTAATCTGCCAGCGATCGCTTTGGTATTCTATTCCTTGAACGGCTGTTCGCTCTCGCAGTTGAGCCCCCTGCTTCTGAGCCTGCTTGACGAGGAAATGATCGAAAACATCTCGTCGCACCAGCCAAATCTCTCTCTCGAGGTTGGCTGTCACCGCATCGCCTTGTTTCCAGGTATAGCAGACTGAATCAATTTTGAGAGAAATCGCTGGAGAAAAATCAAAATCAAACCATTCCTGCACCACCGGAGCCACTCCGCCCCCACAGGGTTTATATCGGGGCAAGGCTGCTTTTTCCAAAACGACCACTGAGCGCCCCTGTTTAGCTAAATGATAAGCAGCACTTCCTCCGGCTGGTCCAGCCCCCACCACAATACAGTCGAACATATCTAAGAAATCCACTCCTGTTAGTCATTAGATCGCTGGTCATTGGCACAAAAGAGAGAAGACCAATGACGAAGCACACAAAAATCTACCGCGTTGTCTCATCAGGCGAGAGCGCTAACGATTGAGATAGCCTTTCTATTAATTGACTCACACTTTGAAGATTTAGCAGCACTTTTATCTCTAATTTCTGAGCACGGTCGCGCCGCAGCAGCAATAGTCGGCGTTGTCGGGTTGGCTACTGTTTTGCTGCTCAGTGATTATTGCCATCTTCAGTTCCTTTTTCAAAGGAATCATCAGACACACAGCGCTGATGTCTTAGAATATACAAGAGACAAAATATTCACCTATTCTTAACACTATGTCAGTCCTGGCGGCGATCGCAGTTTTGGCGCTCTTAATCGTAGTTCACGAACTTGGTCACTTTACAGCAGCCCGCGCTCAAGGAATTCACGTTAACCGTTTCTCCATTGGTTTTGGTCCTGTTTTGGCTAAATACCAGGGCCCGGAAACCGAATATGCCGTGCGCGCTTTCCCGCTAGGAGGGTATGTCGGCTTTCCCGATGACGACCCGGAGAGCGAAATTCCTCCTAACGATCCAGATTTGCTTCGCAATCGTCCCGTGCTCGATCGGGCGATTGTGATCAGCGCTGGAGTGATTGCTAATTTGGTTTTCGCCTATTTCCTGCTGGTTGGTCAGGCGGCTACCGTCGGCTTTCAGGAAATTAGCTATCAGCCAGGAGTTTCGGTGCCGCAGGTAATGGAACAGTCTGCGGCTTCTGCCGCCGGACTCGAGGATGGCGATCTGATTGTTGCCGTGGACGGGCAAGAGCTGGGAGCTTCGCGGGAGGCTATTACCCGCTTGCGTCAGACGATTCAAAATTCGCCTTCTCAGTCTCTGGAATTTGAGGTTCAGCGCGGCGACGACACCGTGATTTTAGAGGTCACCCCGCAGGGAGGAGAAGACGGAAAAGGAAAAATTGGCGTGATGCTGGCTCCTAATGGTGAGGTCATCCGCCAACGCTCTTCGGGGCTAGTTGAAGCCTTTGCCGCTGGAGCTAGAGAATACCAGCGTATCGCGGTTCTGACGGCTCAGGGATTCAGTCAACTGATTCTCAACTTTAGAGAGAATGCCGAACAGGTCGCGGGTCCGGTAGCGATTGTCGCCGTCGGCGCTGAATTGGCTCGTAACGATCTCGGGAATCTGTTTCAGTTTGGTGCTCTGATTAGCATCAACCTGGCGATTATTAACATTTTGCCGCTGCCCGCTCTTGACGGAGGTCAGCTTGCTTTCCTAGCCATAGAAGGAGTCCGGGGTAAGCCGCTACCGAGTAAAGTCCAAGACGGCATTATGCAGACCGGGCTAGTGTTGCTGCTGGGGTTAGGAGTCTTTTTAATCGTCCGCGACACGGCTAACCTCCCGGGCATTCAGCAGCTATTTCAGTAGCAAATCCGTGGACAGGCACGAACAGACCATTCAACAGAGAGCGCTTGCCGTTTTAGTTTTGCTCAAGCATCTCTACCCAGACGCTCACTGTACGCTCAACTACCAAACCCCGGTGCAGCTTCTGGTTGCGACAATTCTCTCTGCTCAGTGTACCGACGAACGAGTAAATCGAGTTACGCCCGCTCTATTTCAACAGTTTCCCGATGCGCCATCTTTAGCAGAGGCAGAGCTAGAGACCCTAGAGAGGCTGATTCGCTCTACTGGATTTTACCGCAACAAGGCAAAAAATATTAAAGCCGCCTGTCAGATGATTGTTAGTCAATTTAATGGCGAGGTTCCGAGGCAGATGGAGCAATTGCTGAGCCTACCAGGAGTGGCTCGTAAAACGGCAAACGTGGTTTCGGCGAATGCCTACGGCCTTCTTCAGGGGGTAACGGTCGATACTCACGTTAAACGTCTCAGCCAAAGACTGGGACTGACGGAACACGCTGAGCCACGGCATATCGAGCGGGACTTGATGCGGCTGATTCCTCAACCCGACTGGGAAAACTGTTCTATTCTGTTAATCTATCACGGTCGCGCTATTTGTCAGGCTCGTAAACCCAAGTGCGGCGAGTGTCACCTGTCCCATCTTTGCCCTGCTGCCGCTCTCCCCTGAAATCGGCTAGAATAAAAGACGCTGTTTTCCTAACATCTTCCAAATATGGCCAAGAAAAGCATGATCGAGCGCGAAAAGAAGCGCCAGCGCCTTGTCGATAAGTATGCCGACAAGCGAGCCGTCCTCAAAGAACAGTTCCGACAGGCAACTAACCAAAGAGAAAGACTAGAAATCCACCGCCAGATTCAGCAGCTTCCCCGCAACAGCGCTCCTAGCCGTCTCCACAACCGCTGCTGGGTGACAGGACGGCCCCGAGGGTACTACCGCGACTTTGGATTATCGCGCCACGTGATGCGGGAGTGGGCGCACAAAGGATTATTGCCAGGAGTCGTTAAGTCTAGCTGGTAGGCTACTGACCGCAGCAGCGGTCGATGCCTAAGCTATCGAGGATCAGGTCGCTAACAGCGTTGGCGATCGCAAATTCGCTATAGAAACTGTTCGTAAAGTCGAAGGCCTGCATCTCGGTGAGAATAGCGATCGTTAGAGAGCCCAAATCGTTTTCTCCTTCCAGTCTCTGTCGCACAAAAATTTGTGCCGCCCGGTGAGCGATGTGGTCATTAACGGGTTCGGGAAGGAATTCTCGATCGAGCCAGGAATGCAGCACCGTTTCGAGCCACTCCCTTTCCTGATGGGGATTTTGGAGGGGAGGGAGGGTAATCGGGGGAATTGGTTCGGACATGGCGAGTTTTACAGTTATGGGGTCTACGTCTGCTGAGTGGTCAGAGATGCACTGGGATATTCCTAATATAGTTCAGGGGTACGCCCAGGGGTATTTTCTCATGGCAGACGAGCGGGGCGTTCTCGGCTGGTACTCTAGCTCTCAAAGAGCGCTGATTCCCCTCGATCAGCGGTTCCGCCACCCAAAATCTTTGCAGCGCGTCCTCAACCAGGACCGCTTTGCAGTCGCCATCGATCGAGACTTTCAGGGAGTGTGTGCGGGCTGTGCCAATCGAGAAACCACCTGGATTTCTGAAGAACTGCTAGAGATCTACAGAGCGCTGCATCAAGCGGGCTGGGCGCACAGTTTTGAAACCTGGCAGGGAGAACGCCTCGCTGGAGGAATTTTGGGAATTGTGATTCGGGGTGCTTTTATTGGAGAATCGATGTTCTACCAGATCCCTGAAGGCTCAAAAGTAGCCATGGTCAAGCTAGTCGAGCATCTGCGGGAGCGCAATTTTGTGCTTTTTGATGCTCAGATGCAAAATCCCCATCTAGAAAGGTTTGGGTCGTACCTGGTTAGCGATCACCAGTACCAAGTGTTGCTACAGCAGGCGTTGGCCCGCCAGTGTTGGTTTGGAAAATAGCGTTCAGCAGTGAGCTCTCAGCTTTAAAAGCTTAATTTCTTGTGAGTCGGGAGTTTCCTGAACCAATCTACTCAAAGCTAATCGCTAACGCCAACAGCACTGCAACAACGGCCCCTATAGACGTATTAAGGATGTTAACGACCTCATTGGTCATCCAGTTCAGTTGAGACTGTAAAGTAGCACCAATCACGCTTTCCAGATTAGTTGCCACAAAAGCAGCAATCAGACACCAGCCGATACCCGCAGGGTTGATTAAGCCCACTGACCAGCCCACCAGCGCGATCGCTAAAGAGGCAATCGCTCCCGCCAGCGTCCCCTCTAAACTAACGGCTCCCTCTGTGCCCCGCGCTACAGGCTGGAGAGTCGTAATCAAAAAGGTGCTTTTGCCGTAGGCTTTGCCCACTTCGCTCGCGGTAGTATCAGAAAGCTTAGTACTGAAGCTAGCGACATAGCCCAGCAATAGCAGCTCTCGGTAGGGCAGCAACAGCGTCCCCACAGCACAGAGACTGGCAGTGAGAGCCGAACCCCAAACGTTTTCTGGTCCTCTAGCTCCAGAACGTTTTTCAGCAATGCCTTCGGCTTCCTTTTGCTGTAAACCAATACGGGTGACAGCAGAACCGACGATAAAGTAAAAGATCACAACGGCGTATCCCCGCCAGCCGAGAGTTCCCCAAATCAGTACGCCCAAGAGCCAGCCATGAACCAGGCCAGCAGGAGTCAGTAACTTTTTAGGAGCCGCCCCGGCGATCGCTAGTAACGCTGTATTGACACCAACAGCGATGAGCCAGGAACTCATTTCAGGTAGAGTGGCAAGCATGTTTTCATTCCAAGTTCAAGCGACTGACCTTACTGACCTCATTCACAAAAATTCCTACAGTCATAGGCTGCGGAATATTGACGTTATTGAGGAACCGTGATTTTTTCTGGAAGGTAGCCTAACTCATTAAGCTTATCGATAACTTTGGCGACGCTGACCGGCAATTCTTCGAGGTCAGTGCGGCACTCCACCTCCGGGTTCTCTGGTGCTTCATAGGGATCATCAATTCCTGTAAAGCTCTTAATTTCTCCGGCTCTAGCCCGCTTGTACAGCCCTTTAACATCTCGATCTTCACAAATATTCAGCGGAGCATTGACGTAGATTTCGACAAAATCTCCCACTCTTTTTCTCACTTCTTCCCGAACAGCACGATAGGGAGAAATTGCTGAAACTAGGACAAACACGCCATTTCGGGTTAGCAAATGCGAGACAAAACCAATCCGACGAATATTTTCATCGCGATCTTCTTTACTAAAGCCCAAACCTTTGGTCAGGTTGGTCCGCACAATATCTCCGTCTAGGATTTCAACAGGATAGTCTTGGGCGCGTAAAATTTCTGCTACTTTTCGGCTAATGGTGGTTTTTCCGGCTCCACTCAGGCCAGTAAACCAAAGAGTTACTCCACGTTGCTTCATCTTTAAAATCTTTAACGATAGTTGGATAGCATGTACAGTCTACTTCAGCCACTGTTCCTCAATTAAGGATAACCGAGCAGACAAATTATCAATAGTGTAACTGTTGATTGCTCATTGTTCTTACTCTTCCTCGATATACGCGACATTTTTTGGTAAGTTTTCGAACTTGATCGCATTAGAGCCAGCAATCACGACTCTAGCCGCTCCCTGAGCAATGATTTGTTTGACATAGTTTTCTAAAGAAGGCGTTTCCACCACTCCTTCCACCGCGACCCTCACTCCTTGTACTTTGCGCTGGACTCTTTTGAGCACATCGTCCGCTAATCCCTGATAGCCTTGCGACATTGAAGTTTGAAGCGTTCTCAGCGAAGCAGCTCCCAACCAGCCTGACTCCGACAACTCATGGATCATGTCATTAACTGAATTGGCCTCAATAAAATAAACTACCCGCAGCTCAGCCTGCAAAGACTGAGCCAGAATCGTTGCCTGGCTCAGAGCTTTGTCGTAAGCATAGGGGTTAGCGATAATTAGCCACACACTCATTGTTAAATTCCCAACCCCACTAGCGGCCAGTAGAATCTAGCCATTGCTAAGAAAATGAAAAATCCGCTCAGCTTGAGTATAAATCCTCGCTGAAACGCTTGAAAAGGGGAAACGTAACCACTGCCAATGACAATGGCGATCGCCGGAGTACTGACAGGCAGCATAAAAGCCAACCCCGAAGGAATCGTCACGCCTAACGTCATCGCCCTCGGGTCTACTCCGTATTCGGTCGCTAAGGCTAGCGCAATCGGCATTAACACCGCCACCGCAGCAGCATTACTCATCCCCTCCGTCAAGAAGATCACCAGCGCCACCACCGCGACAAAACTTAACGCCGGAGAAGAAATCCACGAAGCGAGCAGGCTTTCGGCCAGCGCCTTAGCGGCTCCCGTATCGCGCAGCACGGCACTCAGGGCGATCGCGCTACCGTACATGACAAAAATCCCCCAGTTAACATCTTCTTCCACCTCCTGCCAGTCTGCAATTCTCAGCACAAAGCTCAACACGACTCCCAGCAGCGCCACCGTATCTAGTCCCCAAGCCTCGCCTTTGAGCACCCACAGCAGGATTGTGAGCACCATTACCCCTGCCGTCCCAAGTTCCCGCCGCGAGATCGGTCCGAGGTGCTGGGAGCGCGCCTGCAAAAACTTCTGGGCATCCGCTAGAGAAACGGCGGTTCCTCGACCAATCCGCAGCAGTAACCCGTAGGCAAACAGTAAGAGAATTAAGACCAAAGGCAGGGACCACACAATCCACTGCATAAAGCTAATCGACGTTCCGGTTGTCTTTAGCAAAATTCCCAAAGCTAGAGGGGCGCGCGCTCCCCCTAGCAGCGTTGCGATCCCGCCAATTCCGGCTCCCCAGGCCAGCGCTAGAAAGGCGGCGGTGCCAAAACGCCCTCCTGGCTTAGCTCCGGCTGCTCGCACCACTTCCAGCACGACGGGAAACAGCATCGCCGCGACGGCATGAGAGCTAATCACAAAAGACATAGCAGCGGCTAGACTCAAAATCGAGGCAATGAGGGATTTTTGGCTATAGCCAAACCGCGTAACAACGGCAAGAGCGAGGCGGGTACTCAGTCCCGAGCGCATAATCGGACTTGCCAGAATAAAAGCCCCCAGCACAAAAAAAACGGCGCGGTTACCAAAGTAGCCGTAGGTGGCATCGTGAGGCAGCGCGCCGCTGAACGGAATCAAGAACAGTACCACTAAGCCAGTTACGGCTAGCGGAAGAGTATTCGTTCCCCACAAAAACGCCGTCACCCCAAACACAGCTAAAGCTCGCTGCGCTTCAAAACTAAATCCCGGCAGGGAAATGGCAATCACGACCGCATAAATCCCCACAGCGATTAAGCACCAGATCCAGCGATACTTCGGCTTGCGAAATAGACGCAGCCACTGGCGCAGCTTACCGAGTAATTGCTTAATTGGCATTTTGATGGAGGAGTGTTGAATTCCCATGGTGAGCGTTAGTCCTCTAGCAATGGCAAATGGGGAGTAATTGTGAAGATGGCCTTGAAATAAAAAGTTATGCTTCATCTTAACCTGCGCAAATTCTCTAGAATGGCGTTAAAGAGATTCAGATGACTGAAGCTTATGAAGACAATCTTTCATCTCGCGATTCCCATTAACGATATTGCTAAGGCCAAGCAATTTTACCGAGATGGTTTGGGCTGCCAAGTAGGACGAGAAAGCCTCCATGCCGTTATTTTCAATTTTTACGAGCATCAAGTTGTCGCCCACACGACCAAAGAATCTCTGACCCCCCAACGCGGTATCTATCCTCGTCACTTTGGCTTGATTTTTTCCTCTGAAGCGGATTGGGAAGCGCTAGTTGCTCGCGCACAAGAGCAGCAGTTGACTTTTTATCAAGAACCCAAACAGCGATTTTCCGGTCAGTTGACCGAGCATCAAACCTGTTTTTTACAAGATCCGTTTTATAATTTGCTGGAGTTCAAGTTTTATCGTCATTTTGAAGCAATTTTTGGCGGTCGGGAGCTGGCGGCGGTTGGAGATCGTGCTTGAGCGGTTCAGAGAGAGAGGCAGCAATGATTGACAAAGCCCTGGTGTCGCTTAACATCCAGGAATGAAACGGAATCGGCAGCACGACCTCGTGGCCAACGGCTAGTCGCGAACTGAAGCTAGGGACAATCATTAAATCGTATGGAGTCCACATTACTGTCGCATTCACTCGGCCTAAGATTTCGGCTCCATCCCGATTTAAATCCTGTAACAAGAGACTGTTGGGACGCATCTGCACAATCCCTGGCAGCGGCAGCGCGTAGGCTGTCAGAGTGCCGTTATTCGGCGCAGAAATACTGATATAGCGCTTGACTCGTTCTACTCCTCCCAATCGTTGCAGGTAGTAGCGAGTGATAATGCCTCCCATACTAAAGCCAATGAGATCGAGCGGCTGAGCGGCGGAAAAGGTAGCCTTAATGTAGTCGGCTACCTGAGTGGCTAGCTGTTCAATTTGAAATGACCCGTTACTAGGAATAAGATCCAAACTATAAACGCTCCAGCCGCGCTGCCTTAAATACTGAGCCATGGGAGTAAAGACAGCGTTGGTGTCGTTCAGTCCGTGAATGAGCAGGACCGGGTGGCGGTCTTGCTGTTCTTCGTCAGTACAGCGGCGATCGCCGAGCAAACGAGCAGTCTTTTTCATTGGAAAACGAGCGGACAGAGCCAGTAAAATAGGATTACATTCTGAATGAGCTTAGCGCAGTGTGACCTTTTTCAACAGAGCTGTAAACCAACCGCAATTGTTAAATATTGTTAAAAAAACTGACCGGAGTTGAGACCTTGGGCTCGTTCCGTGTGAAGAAATATGATAGTAGGCTTGTTTAGAGGAATCGCGGGCAGAAGAATTGGTGAAAGAGCGACAATCAAATAGTCAGTAAGTCGCTGATGCTAAATCTACTAGGACGAGATCAATTTAATTTAAACGAGGAGATATTGCTACGTAGCGCAAGCGGACAGTGATAAACGCGATGCCGTCTCTACTCAAAGGTCCGCTGGAAGTCTCTCTAGCTGATGCTTTGAGCAAGCAGGTTCTGATGAAACTGTCGTTAAAAAAATTTGTAAAGCTTTCTGGAGCAGCTTTCTTGCTGTTTTGAGAAAAAGTTTTGAGGCCGATTGCTCGTCAAGCTTAATTTCGATCACTATATTTCAGGAGATCATTAGTAAATGTTTGTTAAAAAACTTTTTGGTGGAAAATCTAAGTCCGATCAAGCTAACTCCAAACAAAAGAAGGGCAGCGGCTTCTTCTTAGAGCTCGACGAGAGTGAAGATAATCAGGTCGTTCAGGCCGTCGATGCTGTTACCTCCAAAGTTGGTTCTGTGACTGCAACCGCCGTCGATACGATGAAATCTACAGTTTCGCAGGTCGTTGAGGAAGCAACGTCCGATACAGCGAAGGAGAAGGTAGCCGCCACCCCCCCGAAAAATCAGCAAGAGACCCAACAGCAAAAAAACGTTAAAGAGAAAGCGAAGACAAAGCAAACAGCGAGTCCGACAAAATCAGCCCAGATACTACAGGAGAAAATTCCCACCTCCGTCAAACCCGTCTCTGACACCAACGGTCAGGAATCAGCAGCAGAAATGACTTTTGCTCCACAATATTTGGTTCCGACGACCACTCGTCCCCGTCGTCGTCCCGGTCCAAGCATGGAAATGTTCAAAGATATGGCTCGTCAGGTTAAGACCCCTCAACCAAAGCAGTAAGTCGCTTCGCGACGGGGAAGGGGCCAAGGGAGAAAGTTGCTCCGCAACGGGAGAAGGGGAAGCAACCCAGGCGCAGGGCAAAGGAGAATAAATTGGCTTATTCTTTAGTCCTACATCCTTTCCCCATCTTCTTGATTCAGGAGCGAATCTCAAACCCCTGAATATCCTGCCATGCTGAAGCATTGACGGCGATCGCTTCGACTGCTGCCGCCGGCGGTCCAGTATGGCACCAGGCAATCATCTGCTCAACGGCTGGTTTGGGCCCTTCAAAAACGGCTTTAACCTGTCCGCTGGAAAGATTTGTCACCCAGCCGTTCACGCCTAAACTGCTGGCCTGTTCTACAGTGGCCGCTCGATAGCCCACTCCCTGAACTCGCCCAGAAATAAGCACCTCAACGCTCGACGATTCTTGCATACTGTTCGCTCGGTCTCTAAAATCCCAATTTAGCCAAAACAGGACGGGTGGAAACAACGTGGCGATTTAATCCCAATTTCTCTGGCGGGACTCCCAAAGCAAGAGCGACAAGCTGAGACAGATGGAGTATCGGCAAGCCCAATGGTCGTTTGATGACTTTTTCCACCTCTGGCTGTCGAGAATCTAGGTTGAGATGGCACAGCGGGCAAGGAGTCACAAGACAGTCTGCCCCAGCGACAATCGCCTCCTGAATGTGGGTTCCGGCCATGCGAAACGACTGTTCAGGTGCGTAGCTTGATAGAGGCCAGCCGCAGCACTGAGTGCGTCCTCGGTACTGGATTGGGGTCGCACCAACGGCACAAAACACATCTTCCATCGACGTTGGATTGAGCGGGTCGTCGTAGGATAATGTGTGTGCTCTGAGTAAATAACAGCCATAAAAGGCAGCACAGTTAAGTCCTGCCAGTTTACGGGTAACCTGTTTTGCTAGAGATTCTAGTCCGTAGTCGCTAACTAGCGCCCACAGTAAGTGTTTAACCTCGGTACTGCCTTGATAGGGAGAACAGTGTTCCTGTTGAAGTAGGCTGTTAATTTGAGATACGTAATCAGGATTGTTTTGTTGAAAATTTTTCAAGCGCTCGTCCACGTGTCCGAGGACTCCTTGACAGGTACTGCAATGAGTCAAAAGAGGTAAATTGAGAGACTCAGCTAGGGCAATGTTGCGAGCATTCACCGTATCTTCTAACATCTGCGAATCTTCTTTGTAGGTACCCGATCCACAACAAGCAGCCTGCTTAAGCTCTACGAGTTCAATATCAAGCGATCGCGCTAGTTCTGCCGTCGATAAGTAAAGTTCCCGGCAGGCTCCTTGCGCCACACATCCTGGAAAATAAGCGTACCTGAGTCTCTCAGCAGACATAAATTTCGCCCTGTTCTTTTCAATGAGTAGCCCTTTTACTATCATCCAGTGTAAAGGGTCTCTGCTCAAAGTTCGGGGTTCGGCCATTCAAGAATAAAAATTGGCTTCAAATTTCCCGTTCACCCTTCCCCTTTTTCCCTCTCATAAGCAGTGCCAGTTAAAGAAGCGACTATGAATCTTTTTGTTGGTCTTGCGCTTTCAGATAGAATGGAAAATGCTTTATAGATGCACTGCCAATCGAAGAAGCGGTACAAGCCGCCCCGCTTCTTTCTAACTCAACTAATAACTACTAGCGGTAATTGAGAGTAATGAATCAAGAAATCTTTGACCGAGTTAAGAAAATTGTTGCTGAACAGCTAGAAGTCGAGCCGGGAGAAATCAAGCCTGAATCGAATTTTGCGAACGATTTAGGAGCTGACTCCCTAGATGTTGTCGAACTCGTCATGGCTTTAGAAGAAGAATTTGATATCGAAATTCCCGATGAAGCAGCCGAGCAAATTGATACGGTCGGCAAAGCGGTTGAACACATTAGTGAAAAAGTTGAGACTCCAGCCTAAGCGCAGCGGAGCCATTCAGTTACTGTTACAGGGCTTGCTCAAACAAGCCTTACAAATTTAGGACCGTAGCAATGCAGCTAAAACGTGTTGTGGTAACGGGTCTGGGTGCGGTAACGCCGTTGGGAAACGATCTGACTCAGTACTGGGAAGGTCTGCTCAGCGGGCAAAACGGCATTGGTCCCATTACTTTATTTGACGCTTCCCGGCATGCTAGTCAAATCGCCGGAGAAGTCAAAGGATTTGATCCGCATCAGTATATGGAGCGCAAAGAAGCCAAGCGAACGGATCGGTTTGCTCAGTTTGCGGTAGCCGCTAGCAAGCAAGCTTTGAGCGATGCGGGGTTAGTCATCGACGATCTCAACGCTGATCGCATCGGCGTGATTATCGGGACAGGAGTCGGAGGCATTAAAGTACTAGAAGACCAGCAGGAAGTTTATCTCACCCGCGGTCCCAGCCGCTGTAGTCCCTTTATGATTCCGATGATGATTGCCAACATGGCAGCCGGACTGACAGCCATTCATACGGGGGCGAGAGGGCCAAACCTCTGTACCGTGACGGCCTGTGCTGCTGGTTCCCACGCCATCGGCGAAGCCTTTCGCCTCATTCAGCGGGGATACGCGCAAGCCATGCTGTGTGGCGGAACCGAGGCAGCCGTCACTCCTTTAAGCGTCGCTGGATTCTCATCGATGAAGGCTCTGTCTACCCGCAACGACGACCCGAGTCATGCCTCTCGACCCTTTGATCGCGATCGCGACGGGTTTATCATTGGAGAAGGCGCCGGCCTATTGCTCCTTGAAGAGTTAGCCCAAGCGCAAGCACGGGGAGCCAAAATCTACGGCGAACTGGTCGGCTATGGCATGACCTGTGATGCCTACCATATGACGGCTCCAGTCCCCGATGGCCAAGGGGCTGCCCGGGCAATCGAGCTCGCTCTTAAAGATGCGGCTCTGGCAAGCGCAGAAATCGACTACATTAACGCCCACGGCACCAGTACAGCAGCCAACGACGTGATGGAAACAAAAGCTATCAAAAAAGCGCTGGGCCAGGCAGCGGGGAAAATAGCGATTAGCTCCACAAAATCTATGACAGGGCATCTTCTCGGGGGCTCCGGAGGGATTGAAGCCGTTGCAACCATTATGGCGATCGCAACCAACCAGATTCCCCCGACTATTAATCTTGTAGACCCCGATCCCGAGTGCGATCTTGATTACGTCCCGAATCACAGCCGCTCTCAAACTGTCGATGTTGCCTTATCAAATTCCTTTGGCTTTGGCGGTCATAACGTCACCTTAGCCTTTAAAAAGTATCGTTAATAAATTCGCCAACGAATTTGTTTTGAAAACGAGCAGCTCTCGCGGAGGCGAATTGATGAAGCCCAAGGGAAAGAGAGTCAGAAAAAGGCTCGGGCAGGCGAAATTCCGTGCATAACGCTCGGTTTAGACCGCTTGCTCATTACTCCCCAACAATGGGATGATGAAACTGAGCCTTGGGATAACCACAGCAAACAAGGTTAATTAATTTGGTATCGTCGTTCATTCTCAAAAAAACTTATGGTTGTTGCCACCCAGTCACTCGAAGAACTTTGTATTAACTCCATTCGCTTTCTGGCGATTGATGCTGTCGAAAAGGCAAAATCTGGTCATCCGGGGCTGCCCATGGGCGCAGCTCCTATGGCGTTTGTGCTTTGGGACCGCTTTCTGCACTTTAACCCCAAAAATCCCGGCTGGCATAACCGCGATCGCTTTGTGCTCTCCGCCGGACACGGCAGTATGTTGCAGTACGCGCTGCTCTACCTTACTGGCTACGAGGACATGACCTTAGAAGACCTCAAGCAGTTCCGGCAGTGGGAATCGAAAACGCCAGGACACCCAGAAGATTTTATGACCGACGGAGTAGAAGTAACGACGGGTCCGCTCGGCCAGGGGATTTCTAACGCTGTAGGCATTGCTGCTGGCGAAGCCCACTTGGCGGCTCGCTTCAATAAGCCGGACTTTCCGATTTTCGACCACTATACCTACGCAATTGCTAGCGATGGCGACATGATGGAAGGCGTAGCGTCAGAAGCCTGTTCTTTAGCAGGACACTGGGGATTAGGCAAGCTAATCGTCCTCTACGACGATAATTTAATTTCCCTCGATGGCGAAACCAACATGGCGTTTACCGAAGATGTGGCGAAGCGATTCGAGGCGTACGGCTGGCACGTCCAAAAGGTTGAAGACGGCAACACGGATCTTGACGGCATTCACCAAGCCATTGAGAACGCTAAACAGGAAAGTGGAAAACCTTCTCTGATTTGTGTGCGAACCGTCCTGGGCTACGGTTCCCCTAACAAAGCTAACACCCATACCGCCCACGGTGCCGCCCTAGGGGCTGATGAGGTGCAGGCGACGCGGGACAATTTGGGCTGGAACTACGGGCCGTTTGAAATTCCTGAAGATGCCCTCAATCACTGGCGAAAAGCCATTGAGCGCGGCGTGAACTATGAAAAGGAGTGGAATCAGCTTTATACGTCGTACCAAGAAAACTACCCAGAAGAAGCCGCAACCCTAGAGCAGATGTGGAGCAAGAAGCTCCCTGAGAATTGGGAGCAGTGCCTGCCGACCTATACCCCCGAAGATAAAGCCGATGCCACTCGCAACCACTCCGGTAAGTGCCTCAATGCGATCGCCGATGCTATTCCACAACTGTTCGGCGGTTCGGCAGACCTCTCTTCTTCTAATAAAACTCAAATTAAATCCTCCGGTAGTTTTCAAAAAGGGGCTTACGAAAACCGTAACCTCTGGTTTGGCGTCCGCGAACACGGGATGGGGGCTATCTGCAATGGGTTAGCAACCCACGGAGGCTTAATTCCTTTCTGCGCTACCTTTTTAACCTTTACCGACTACATGCGGGGGGCAATTCGACTCTCCTGCCTATCTCGCGCTGGCGTTCTCTACATCATGACTCACGACTCTATTGCGCTGGGTGAAGATGGTCCAACGCACCAATCAATCGAACATTTTGCTGCTCTCCGCGCCATCCCGGAAGTTGTGGTCATTCGCCCCGCCGATGGCAATGAAACCTCCGGGGCCTATAAGTTTGCCATTGACCATCGGAATGGACCGACGGTGATTGGTCTATCGCGGCAAGGCTTGCCTAATTTGGCTGGTTCCTCCATTGAAAATGTCCAGAAGGGCGGATATATCCTCAGCGACAGCGACGGCACTCCCGAGCTCATTTTGATCGGGACAGGAAGCGAAACTCACCTGTGCGTCCAAGCCGCTGAGCAACTGCGCAGCGAGGGCAAACAAGTCCGCGTTGTCTCTATGCCCTCCTGGGAAATATTTGACAGGCAGGACGAGGGCTACCGCGAATCGGTTCTGCCCGCTGCCGTGAAAAAGCGTGTTTCTGTAGAAGCCGGCACCACCATGGGCTGGTGTCGTTACGTTGGTGACGAGGGCATCACAATTGGCGTTAACCGCTTCGGTGCGTCTGCTCCAGGCAAAGTGTGTTTAGAGCAGTTTGGATTTACGGTTGAAAATGTTGTGTCTAAAGCCACAGCATTACTGAGTTAACGAAGTCTCTAATACCTGTAAGTGATATAAAATAAAAAGCTCTCTAGCAATAGGGAGCTTTTCTGGTTGAAGGTTGAGCAAGCTCAACAGACCGCAGCGCATTGCTGTGAAAATTCCGTTTCTTTTGCTGATGGGGAGCGCTCAAATAAAGCCTCATAGCGAAACTGAAAAAGACTCTGGCGAATTAAATCGCTAAGATATACGTCTCGCAACGAGAAACAAATTGTTCCTGGGCTTTTTGATAAATAACAGCTTGGCAGGCGTTTAATAACGCTAATCAGCAGTTGATGATGAGCATTAGGGCAAGACGAAGCTAACTGATAGAAGTCTTCGGGAAAATCTTCTAAAACATTTTCAATTTCTTTAACTAAATCCGGTATAGTCAAGCAGATCATTTTGGTATTCATCTTTTTGCCACCGAAGTTTCTCAATAAAGCTATTAAAAAATATAAAGGATCAAAAGATGTTTAGAGTTAGGCCACAATCATGTTGCTCGTTTCAGCTTCTTGAACTCTAAGCTGCTTACAGGCAATAACCTGAGCACAACCAGGATTAACTTTGCCGCCACCGTATATTTCTAAAACCGCATTAGGAAAAGCCGTAAAAATAATCCGTTGGTTAGGAAAGACGATTTTTTCTAGCTGGCGATCGGCACTGGCAATCCGGAGCCGTTGAATTTGGCTAGTCAGGTTGTGGTGGTAGCAATACATTAAAGGAGTATTATTTAAAGTCATCGTACCGTCTAGATATAGAGCTACTGTTGAAACTTAGGATAACTTTTAAATGTGATAAACTTGTGTGCCCGTTGACAAGAAGCCTTTTATATAATTAAGCTTTTAGATTTTGGAAAAAAACATTGTTACTTTTTGGGAAATGAAGGGGGAAGATTGATTCAACAGACACTGAGCGGAAGTAGCCTATTTTGGAAGAAAGAGCGGTTCGTCGAAATCACGGCTACAAAAATACAGTCTGCCCTTGTCGGTTAGATCAACAATTTCCATAGGCCCAAAATCATTGTTTGTCAGCTTGCTAAAACCGGATTTTTTCCATCCAGCTTTGAACTTCCTTGCTGCGGCTGTACGAAATACCTGCGGACGTGTCATTCAGAAATCAATCGATTAACCAGACGTTGATGCTTTATCTCTCCTCAACTAAATGGGGCTGATCAAGCTACGAAGTAACTCCAGACTTGAAAAAAGCGAATGGGGCAAAAAGTTGCCACTATGATAGATAGATAACCTCAAGAGTAATAACGCATGTCCTCCAATCACTCTGCGATCTTGACTCAGACTGACAACAACTTGCCCTACAAACCGGTGATTGTCCGCTTAGAAGAGGTCAACAAAACTTATGGCAGTGGTAATACAGCAGTACATGCGCTTTCTGAGGTTAGTTTGACCGTCGCTCAAGGTGAATATTGTGCGATCATGGGAGCCTCTGGATCGGGGAAATCTACGGTCATGAATATTATCGGCTGTCTCGATCGACCGTCGTCAGGACGCTATTACTTAGAAAATGCAGACGTTTCTCAGCTACCGGACCGAGAACTTGCTCACATCCGTAGCCTAAAAATCGGCTTTGTGTTTCAACAGTTTCACCTCTTGCCTCAGATGACGGCGCTAGAAAACGTGATGCTGCCGATGATCTATGCTGGTATCCCATCCCAAGAACGCCGCGATCGCGCCTCAGATGCCCTCAGTAAAGTTGGCTTGGCCAATCGTCTGTTCAATAAGCCCAATCAGCTATCTGGCGGACAGCAGCAGCGAGTGGCGATCGCCCGCGCTATCGTTAACAATCCGGTTCTGTTACTCGCAGACGAACCGACTGGGGCGCTAGATTCTCATACGACTCGAGAAATTTTAGACATCTTCCACGAACTGCACGACAGCGGCATTACCGTTGTGATGGTGACCCACGAATCAGAGGTAGCACGGTTAACCCAGCGAATCATCTGGTTCCGCGACGGTCAAGTAATTTATCCCCATTTGACTCCTGAACAGATGCTGAAAGTCGCGGTAGCCTCATAAGTGCCGCAGGTACGGGCAAAGGTTAACTGTGACGGGATGAGGGCAGGAGTCAGAAGCAGTGCGACCCTGCACCCCGTCCGCAGGCTTCAAGCAACGCGGCTCGAGAGGGGCTTGCGTCAGGTTCACAACTAAGAAATAATAGTAGTTTGAGTAATATGTATTTTTGTATACTGTAATTAATCCTGATCAACCAAAATTTAACTAAAGAGGCAAAAGAGCTCGTGAGTCAGCCTACCCTGATTTCTGCTAAAGAGCTAGACGTGAATACGTTAAAAACTTATGACGCAGCGGCAATTGCAAAGTACTATCGCACTCGTCCTTGGCTATTCCTGTGGCGGACGCTTGTAATTATCTGGTTTTTTGGGGGGTTTGTTTTCAAGCTTCAGTGGGATCGGTGGCGAGGCCAAACTGAGTTACAGAAGTTCAAACGAGCTAAACAACTCCGAAAAATCCTCACTCGTCTCGGTCCAACGTTCATTAAAGTGGGTCAGGCGCTTTCTACCAGACCCGATTTGATTCGGAAAGATTTTCTGGACGAACTGATCAAGCTTCAGGATCAGCTTCCTCCTTTTGAGACAAAGCTCGCGTTTGCCATTGTAGAGTCAGAATTAGGGCAGCCGCTTTCAGAACTATATCGAGAGATTTCGCCCGCCCCGATTGCTGCTGCTAGCCTTGGTCAGGTTTATCGCGCTTTCCTGCATACGGGGGAGGAAGTGGCCGTAAAAGTACAGCGCCCCAACCTACGCCCCATGCTGACTGCCGACCTTTACGTGATGCGCTTAGCAGCAAGCTGGCTTGAACCTTGGCTGCCGCTTAACCTCGGACACGATCTGTCTTTGATTGTGGATGAGTTTGGCACCAAGCTTTTTGAAGAAATTGACTACATTCACGAAGGCCATAATGCTGAGAAATTTGCCGCTAACTTTCGGGGAGATCCAGAGGTTAAAGTTCCGGAAATCTTTTGGCCATATAGCGCCTCTCGGGTGCTGACTCTAGAGTGGATCGACGGCTTCAAGTTGACCGATACCGCCAACATCAAAGCCG
Organism: Cyanophyceae cyanobacterium; assembly: GCA_050331735.1. GTDB lineage: Bacteria > Cyanobacteriota > Cyanobacteriia > Cyanobacteriales > JBHJGN01 > JBHJGN01. Next base: position 13,377 of record JBHJGN010000046.1, on the reverse strand, counting down.
CTGGTTTAGATACCGATGCACTGATCAAAATCGGCGTTACGGCTGGTTTGCGTCAGCTTCTAGAGCATGGTTTCTTTCATGCCGATCCGCATCCAGGTAATTTATTTGCTCTGCCGGATGGCCGCATGGCCTTTATTGATTTCGGCATGATGGACCAGCTAGAAGAAACAACCAAAGAAACCATTGCCAGTGCTGTTGTCCAGCTTATTAACAAGGATTACTACGCTCTGGCTCAAGATTTTGTTACGTTAGGTTTTCTGACTCCGAATACAGATATTAAGCCGATTATTCCAGCCCTGGAACAAGTGTTGGGCCGAGCCGTGGGCGAAAGCGTTGCTGAATTCAATTTCAAAACAATCACTGACGAATTTTCGGAGCTGATGTACGAATATCCCTTTCGGGTTCCGGCAAAATTTGCGCTGATTATTCGTTCAGTCATCACTCAAGAGGGGCTGGCTCTCAGCCTCAACCCTCAGTTTAGAATTGTGGAAGTGTCCTATCCCTACGTGTCGCGGCGGCTGCTTACTGGAGAATCTCCACAGATGCGGCGACGGTTGCTGGATGTATTGTTTAAAGATGGCAAATTTCAGTGGCAAAGACTCGAAAACATGATTGCGATCGCCCGCGCGGATGAAAGGTTTGACATTATGCCAACAGCAAGACTGGGTTTACGCTATCTTCTCTCGGAAGAAGGACAGTACCTGCGTCGTCAGCTGCTGTTGGCCCTGACAGAAGATGAGCGCGTTCATACCGAAGAAGTGCACCGGCTATGGTCTCTCATTAAAGACGATTTGAAGCCACGGCAACTGCTTGATGTTGCCGTTAGCGCGATTCAAGAAATTTCGTCTCAGGGGGTCGCAGCCATTCTCCCGCCGCCAGAATCAGCGCACGTTCGGCCAGAGCGACCTGGGGATGCCTGGGGATGGACCCGAGCGTCAGCCAATGGTGATCGCTAAAAGAAACGAGGGAGCCCATAGTCTCAACGGCTCACCTTCTCAGCGGAAAGTCATTGCGCCTCGAAACGACCCCTAGCGAGGTAATGCGCCTCTAGTCTCTGCAATGAGCGAGCTTCCTCGCCGCTTTTGGTCGCTTTTCTTGTCAAGCTGCTCTGAAAATGGCAAACTCATCATAACCCCGATTCACAATCCTTCCTAAAAACCGCCGCTTATGTATTATTACTATTTGCCCGAACCGCCCTACATACTGCTCGTTGTCGGTTTACTGGCTGCAATCGCCTCCGGTGCAGCTTTTGAAGCCACGCTGAAGCAGAAAGTACAGGAATGGGCGAAAAGCCCCTACGATCCTGCCATCGACAAGCTGAAGTCTTTAGAGTTGCGGGTGCCGTTTCTGGGAATTTGTGGGGGAGTTTGCGTGTTTCTAGCGGCTGGCTTAGAAGTGTTTAGCATTGTTCGCTGGTTATCCTATGCCGTTTCTCTCCCGCTCACTCTTTTAATCGGATACTTGGTGTGGTCTCAGCTCGGAAAGTTGCTCAAGCTTCTGCACCAAGGAGGTTCTCAAGCCATCGATCTAGATGCCTTTGAATAAAATTCCTGGCCGCTGCTGGTTCACTCCAAACAACGCTCGCCAGTTTCTGCTCAGGGGCAGTTGGCAGTAGTCAGAAGACAATCAACTATCAACAAAATACGAAGAGGTCAAACCCGTCTCCTCTGCTACTGAGAACGCTTAGACTCCATTTCTCGCATTTGCCTGAGCGTTTCTTGATAGGCATCCAGCATTCCTTGCTCTAAAAAGAGCGTCGCTGCCTGTTGGAAATCGCTTCTGGCGCTCGTTCCTAGCCGCTGATGAGCTAGTCCTCGATTGTAGTAAGCTTGAGCATAACTAGAATCGAGCTCAATGGCCTGCGTGAAGCTGGAGAGCGCCCTGTGATACTCTTCCATCTGCAAATAGACTAATCCCAGATTGTTGTGCGCCAGAGCATCATCAGGATTGAGCTGGAGGGCTTTAGTAAAGTCGACGATTGCTTCTTGGTTGTTGCCTTTTTGAAAATAAGCATTCCCCCGATTAACATAGGCTGGAGCAAAATCTCGATCTTGTTCAATGGCTTGGGTAAAATCAGCGATCGCTTCTTGGTTATTGCCCAACTGCCCGTGAATTAAGCCGCGGTTGTAATAGGCAACGATGGATGGCTCAATGTCTAGAGCTTGAGTCAAATCAGCAAGCGCCTGTTCGTCCTCGCCCTGCTGAAAGTAGAGAGTCCCTCGATTAATGTAGGCTTGGGTTAAACGAGTATCTAGCTTGAGTGCTTGGGTAAAGTCAGCGATCGCCCGTTCCTCTTCTTGGAGCTGGCTATAGTCGATGCCGCGATTGTAGTATACCTGAGCATTGTCAGGAGCGAGCTTGAGTGCTTGGGTAAAATCGGCGACAGCGGCGAGGCTATTTCCGGATTCGCTATAAATCTGTCCCCGGCTTAGATAGGCTTCAGCAGATTCGGGCATCAGCTCAATCGCTTTAGAGAGAGACGCGATCGCTCCTTGATAGTCTCCCTGCTCACTTTTAGCTAGCCCCTCCTGAACCAAGTCTGTGTTGCTGATGGCAACGACTTCATCCTCACTGTTTGCGGCGGGATCGCTAGGAACGCAGGCATTTAGGTAAACAAGCGCAGCCGTTAAACCTAGTACAGCGCTGATAGGTCTAATTTTCATGGTATAGCTAAAATTAACAGGTTCTTGCGAAGCTTGACGGCAGATTCTGCTGTTTTTTGGCTCAGTAAACTGGTGGAACGCTCGTGCTCAGGCTCGCATTTTTGCCATTAAATTACCCGTTTTTGACACCATACCCATCACTGTTCAAAAGTGCTGCTTGAAGAAAGACCCCCATAGAATCAGATTCAACGAACGGCAGCTTGCAGTGGGAATTTGCCAACCAAAGTACATCCGTCTAGCAAAACTTCTATCGATTGAGCAGTGCCAACAAACTTACTTTTAATCTTACCTGCTAACTATCGTATCAAACAGAAAAAAGTTCACAAATCTCTCCCAGGTCGAAGCTTACTTTTAGACAGACTTTTCTCACAAAAACTGAGCCCGAATGGGGAAAAACCACTTTTTTAGATTCATAGTGCGCAAATCGGCTAGTTTTTACCTCCGCCTCTCAACCAGGAGTAGCGATGCGCTTGCCCTTCTCAATTCCCAGCAGCGGCATCAGCCCTCATTCACACTCGTTTAGCCAATCACGCAGCCGGAACGGGGGGGAAGCTTGATTTCTAGCTGAGTATCATGACGGCTCACTTGAGCGTTCCCGTAAAGCACCTGCTCTGGACGAGTTGGTAAATCTGCTGCCAACCGCACCGTTGCCCCTGACATACCGACATTGACAGCAACGAGCGCAGTTTCTCGATCGAGAGTGCGCGCAAAGACATAAACGGCTTCATCGGCATACAGCGAACGATACGTCCCGATGCGGAGAGCACGATACTGATGGCGCAGGGCAATCAGACGTTTGTGAATGTGCAGGAACTTCAAATCCCAATCTGCTTGCCGAGGAAATCCGCGGCGACAGTCGGGATCGAAAGCTCCTGGTAAACCCACCTCATCGCCGTAGTAAATGCTGGGCGCACCAGGAAACGTCATCAGCAACAAAGTTGCCAGTTCAACACTCGCGCGATCGCCTCCGGCAATGGTGAGCAACCGTGCGGTATCGTGACTTGCCAGTAAGTTAAGCTGCACCAGTTGAATGGGCCAGGGATAAAGAGCCAGCAGCTTTTGCATCTCCTGGCTGTATTCCTGAGCCGATTGAGCCGGATAGGGAGAGTAAGCCGGCGCTTCCACGTGTTCTCGAATCACGCGATCGCCAGCGGTAAACGCGATCGTCGCAGCAGTGAATAGATAGTTCATCACTGCGTCAAATTTAGTGCCGTCCAACCACAGGCTAGAGTCTTCCCAAATTTCCCCAACGATATAGGCTTCCGGATTGAGCGCCTTAATGCGAGTGCGAAACTCTTCCCAAAACCCCGGATGCTTCACCTCTAGAGGCACATCCAGTCGCCAACCATCGATCCCGCGCTCAATCCAGTATTCTCCAACCTGCATCAAATACTCTCTGGCTTGCGGATTCGCATGATTAAACTGAGGCAGAGCGCGGTTATTCACCCAGCTAACATAGTTAGCAGGCTTACTGCCATCATAGGCCGACAGGGGCCAGTCTTCAATTTGAAACCAATCTAGCCAGGGAGAATGGGGACCATTTTCTAAAATATCGTTAAAGAAGAAAAACCCCCGACTCGCATGGTTAAACACGCCATCGAGAATGACTTTAATGCCACGCTGGTGAGCGGCTGCTAACAACTCATCAAAGGCGCGATTTCCTCCCAGCATCGGATCGACTTGATAGTAGTCGTGGGTATGGTAGCGATGGTTAGAAGCAGACTGAAAGATCGGATTGAGGTAAATGGCATTAATGCCCAAATCCTGGAGGTAGTCTAGCTTCTCTAGTACCCCCCACAGGTCGCCGCCCTTGTAGCCTTCATAGGTTGGCGGAGAGTCCCAGGCTTCTAATTTAGTCGTTTGCCAGCGCCCCCGACAGGGCTGCTGGCTTCTAGCAAAGCGGTCTGGAAAGATTTGATAGAAAACGGCGTGTTTGACCCAGTCTGGCGTGTTAATCTCCATCAGTTCCTAGCAGCTTATCCCTGATCTAGCATACAGATTCTTGCCCCTTTAGCAAGGCAACTCAGGGCAAAGCGCCTGCGGCGTGGGGAAGCAGCGAAGCTGCGGGAAAGGGGCCAAGGGGGGGGGACTCAGCCTATTCCTCGCTCCTGTGTTCTTTGCCCGTCGCAGAGCGACAATTTTCCCTTTCCCCTTTCCCCATCCCGCAGGGACAGGTAAAACTCTCGAACCGTCTGGAGATACTGTGCTGCGCCAACGGAGGCAGCATTATTATGTCCGGCTCCGGGCACGATGAAGAGGGTTTTAGTCCCGGTGGCTGCTGCATACAAATCTTGACTCATGTGCATTGGAACCACTAAGTCATCGCTACCGTGAATCAGCAGCAGCGGAGTCTGGAGCGACTTAATTTTATGGATGGAGTCGAATCGCTGAGTCAGCAGTAAATTAACGGGCAACCATTCAAATCGGCGGCGGTACTTGGCCATGTCGCGCATGGAGGTAAACGTCCCTTCGACAATTAACCCGGCTGCTTCTGGATGACGGGTCGCTAAATCAATAGCGATCGCTCCTCCCAACGAATGTCCGTAAAGGAAAATCCGGTGCGGCTCGATGTGGCGCTTCTGAACAAGATACTCCCAAGCCGCTTGAGCATCCTGATACACCTGGGTTTCGCTTGGAAAACGGCCCTCGCTTAAACCAAAACCGCGATAGTCAATCAGCAGCACCGAAAACCCAAGCTGATAGTAGCGCTGAGCTTGGCTAAGGTTAACGCTGATATTGGAGCTGTTGCCATGAAGATAGAGCAGGACATCAGCCGTGGAGGCGTTGGCTAGCCACCAGCCATGAATCCGTTCACTGTGCTCAGGCGTTACCGGCAGCCACACCTCCTCGTAGGGAATTCCTAAAGCATCGGGAGTTTGTTCGAGAGCCGATACGGGTAGAAAAATGAGCTGCCTTTGCCGCACCACCATAAAGGTACACAAAGCAGCATACGCGATCGCCCCACCTCCAACAACTGTTAACAAGATTCTCAGTAAGTAGGACATCAAAGATTATTTCTAGGGATAGTTGCTACTCAACAGTAATTAGCAGACGCAAACAAGCACCATTGTTAGCTGAGCTACAGCTTAGTCGCGTTCACGCTTGTAAATCTACTGACTTAATTCTAGCGAGTTCTCTCCTAGTTACTGGCCTGCGCTCTTACCGAGGACAAAAGAGCAGATAGCGAGAATAGAAGGACCAATAAATCGCCTTTGCCCCTTTTCCCAACCTCGAAGAGATTTCCCCTCATAGCGTTGGCACTTGCTGATGCCAGTCGGTGGACTGCTCGTAGGCATGGGCCACGTGAAAGAGTAAATCTTCGCGCAGCACCTTACCGATGATCTGAAGACCGACTGGTAATCCCTGACGATCGAACCCACAGGGAATACTAATCGCTGGCAGTCCTGCTAGATTAACCGGAATCGTCATCAGATCGAGTAGATACATGCTCAGCGGATCGTTGGTTTTTTCCCCGGCTTTAAAGGCCGTGGCGGGAGAAGTCGGACACACCAAAACATCGACCTGCTCAAAGGCGGCTTCAAAATCCTGCTTGATTAGGGTGCGCACTTTTTGAGCTTTGAGGTAGTAGGCATCGTAATAGCCAGCGGAAAGCGCATAAGTTCCTACCATAATCCGGCGTTTAACTTCCTTGCCAAAGCCTCTGGCGCGAGTTCTAGTATACATCGACAGCAGGTTATCTCCATCTTCACGACAACCATACTTGACGGCATCGTAACGAGCCAAGTTGGCACTGGCTTCCGAAGGCGCAATGATATAGTAAGCAGGGACACCATAGCGGAAGCGAGGACAGGAAACTTCCTGCACCTGAGCTCCTAACGTTTTGAGCTGCTCAATTGCTTGAGTAACGATGCTGGCTACTTCAGTATTAATGCCTTCGCCCAACGTTTCTTGAATCACGCCAATTTTCAGACCTTCGCTCAATTTGGGCGTGAGGAACTGAGTGTAGTCAGGAATTTGAGTTCTGATGCTAGTAGAATCTTTTGGGTCGTGTCCGGCGATCGCCCTCAGTAAGATAGCGGCATCTTCTACCGTGCGGGCCAAGGGACCAATTTGATCTAACGAGGAGGCAAAAGCCACCAAGCCATACCGAGACACTAAGCCATAGGTCGGCTTCATCCCGACGACGCCGCACAAAGAGGCGGGCTGACGAATCGAACCGCCCGTATCTGAGCCGAGCGCGATCGGGCATTCTCCGGCGGCTACGGCGGCGGCAGAACCGCCGGAAGAGCCTCCAGGAACCCGGGATAAATCCCAAGGATTGGCCGTCACCTGAAACCCAGAATTTTCAGTCGAGCTGCCCATGGCAAACTCGTCTAGGTTCGTTTTGCCCACCATAACCGCTCCAGACTCTTTCAGTTTTTGGGTGACGGTCGACTCATAGGGAGGCACAAAGTTTTCGAGAATAGGCGAGGCACAGGTAGTCTGAATGCCCTGAGTACACAGGTTGTCTTTAACTCCCAGGGGAATCCCCGAGAGCAGGCTAATTTCCTCTCCGGCGGCAATTTTAGCATCCACCTGTTGGGCTGTTGCTAACGCTATCTCTGTCGTTATCTGTAAAAAGCTGTGGACTTTTGGCTCTAGTTCTTTAATTCGAGTCAACGCTTCCGTGGTAATCTCCACAGCAGAACGTTCTTTATTAACTAGTTGTTGGTGCAGCTCGCGGATAGATGCCATAGCGATTGGAAAGCAACGAATGATTTCTCTGCCAATGTACCAAAATGCTGTAAACGTTGATGATTTAATGTTTAAGCAAGCTTGATAATTGACTCAAGCTCAGGATTGATATTTGGCCGTAGTCTTAAGGGATAGCAAGTGCTTTAGATATCTGTTACAAACTGAAGGCGAGTTTCTGTTCTCTCTAAACCGTTTCCCACTCCCCGAAAACCTGTTGCTCTAGGCAAAATTATGCGGCCCAATTGAACTCCATACCCCGTAGCTGATCCGAAATTACTTGAATTGGGGGTCAAGATCGCGAAGACTCCCTTCCTCTTCCTGGCAGGACAATGAGTGACCAAAACGTTGAGCCGGTAGATAAACAACAAATACACTCCCTTGACCCAAGGTTGACTGCACCTCAATGTGCCCTTGATGAGCTTCGGCAATCTGGCGAGAGAGGTGCAAGCCCAAACCGCTGCCAACCTCTTTATGACGACCGGTGCGAAAACGCTCGAACAGAACTGCCTGTTCTGCGTCAGAGATTCCTGGTCCCGTATCTTGCACGGAGACAACGACCCAAGACCGCAGCTCTAAATCGCTTTTGGTTGTTAAATGTACCGTGACCGAGCCTTGATTCGTAAATTTTAAGCCGTTCCCGATGATATTAGTCATCAGTCGCCGCAACTCTAGGCGATCGCCCAAGACGACAAATTTAGCATTGCTGCCACCGTTGACGGTTGTCTGTGAGACGGCCTTGCCATTGCCTTCTCGCTCGATGCTCAAAGTTAGTCCTTTAACGTCGGCAATGGCTGCCAATTCTTGAACCACCTCTGCCACTAAAACCTGTAGATCTACCTGGGAGAAATTGAAGGTTTTTCGCCCCGCTTCGTAGCGATAAACTTCTAGTAGAGTATTAACCATGGCCAGTAAGTTGTGATTGCTGCGATGCATGGTGGCGATGGCTTCGTGTAGAGAAGGCGATAAGGATCCTAGTGCCCCTTGCTCGACTAATTCCAACATCCGCTCTGCCGCTACAAGAGGGGTCCGCAGGTCGTGGGTTAACCGGGAGACAAAATCTTCTCGCTGAAGAGCCATCTGCTCTTTTTCGTCAACGCTATGCTTGAGGCGCAGCAGCGATCGCACTCGCGCGAGGAGTTCATCAACATCGACAGGCTTGCGAATAAAGTCGTCTGCGCCGCCATCTAATGCTCGCACAGCGCTGGGCTGGTCGTAGGCCGTAATCAGCAGAATCGGAATAAACGGCAGCTTGCGATTTTCCCGAATGCGCCGAGTAACCTCAAATCCATCCATTTCTGGCATCATGACATCTAGCAAAATGAGATGGGGAGGATTTTGCTTGACTAATTCGAGCGCTGTTGAGCCATCTTTGGCCAGGATAATTTCTTGGCCTTCTGCTTCTAAAATTCCTTGAATGAGTAGTAAATTATCGAGGGAATCATCCACTACTAAAACTCTGCTTTTAGATGCTGATTGACCAATAGAGCCGTAACCCATTATGACAATAATCGCCTTGGTAAATTGCTAACAAAAATTGCTTGATTATCTTCTTGTGGGTCTATTCTAACGAATGCTCCCGAGAAGCTGCGTTCGCCTGAAGAAGGATGGCTAGCAGGAACGCTTCCGCTCCTCCGGCTCCCGAGTGCAGTGATGGGAGGAGCTGTTGTGGCTCCATTCCCACCGGCCTGTCCGCCGACATCCTGAACGCTAAAACCCTGGGATTAAGCTTTTCTTAAGCTTTTTCACGGCCTGGTCAGTGACGTCGCTGTAGCGCAGTTCTCCACAGAGAATCTTTCCCATCACTTGAGCTGCTGCTGGTCGTTTAACGCCGACTTTGTAAGCAATTTTAGGGAATTGATAAAATAGCCCCGCCAGCCGCTGGGAAAGTACCATATCAGCTCCCCACTCGCTGTTAATGATTTCTGTGTACTCTGCGAGCGCCTCTTGTCCGGCGAGCGCCGAAGAAATCGCTTCTGCTGCTTTTAACCCCGTCAACATCGCCGGACGGTTGCCCTCGCCAATGAGCGGATCGAGAATCCCTGCCGCCTCACCAGCCACCAGCGCTCTATGAGTGTGCATCTTTGGGGGGTCAGACCACAGTTTCAAAAAGTACTGCGAATAGCGGCTCGTGCCCTTAGCACCAAATTGCTCAGCATACTTAGTCAACTGCTGCTTCAGTTCTTCTGGTTTGCCCTTGTTGCCTCGGAAAAATCCCGCACTAATTGAATAGCCGTCGGATTTAGGAAAATTCCAAATGTAGCCGTTTTTAAAAGCGCCAAACTCAAAAAAGGCAGTATGCTGCTGCTCTGGCGGAACGGCAGCCTCTATCTCTAACGTTGCTCCTGGAGACCGCTGTCCGCCCTCTAACCCCAACCACTCGGCGAGGGGACCATTCACTCCATCAGCGGCAATTAGGTAGGAAGCCATCAAGTTCCCGTCCGTTGTCGCGATCTGCCACCCATCACTCTGGGGAGCAATAGCCGTCACTGCCGTTGCCTCTCGCAGTTCAGCTCCCTGCTCTAGAGCCTGCTTGATTAAAAAATGGTCAAAACTCTCGCGTCTGACCATCCACATTGGTTCGATTCCTTTAAGATGAACCTCTATCGCGTCTCCCTGCTTCCAGGAGTAGTGTACCTTTGTCACGGTATTGTCAATCACCGGAGTAAAGTCAAAGTCGAACCATTGAGCAACCGCTGGAGAGACACCTCCACCACAGGGCTTTGAGCGAGGAAAGGTCTCTTTCTCGAGGACAAGAACAGTGTGCCCTCGTTTGGCTAGATGATACGCAGCAGTTGCCCCAGCAGGACCGGCCCCAACAATAATACAATCAAACATTGCAAACACAACGGGTAGACAACAGTAAATAAATTAGGCTTGGATCATAGCTTAATCGATACCCGATTTTCTGGCCATAGCGGGAGCAAATGAACAGTCCCTTAGCGCATCGTCACAAATTCTTCAGCAGCGGTCGGATGGATGCCGATTGTGGCATCAAAATCAGCTTTTTTGGCTCCCATTTTGAGAGCGATCGCCACTCCTTGAATCACTTCAGCGGCGTGTTCGCCCACCATATGGGCACCGAGCACCCGATCCGTCTCGTGATGCACAATCAGCTTCATCATTGTTCTCTCGTCCCGACCGCTGAGGCTGTGATAGGTAGACTTAAAGCGAGACTTATACACTTTGAGCGCCTCTCCGTACTGCTGCCGCGCCTCGGCTTCAGTTAACCCCACCGTGGCGGCTTCGGGAGTGGAGAAAACAGCCGTCGGAATATTATCGTAGGTGGTGTGGCGATCGCGCCCATTGAACACCGTATCGGCAAAGGCACGACCTTCATCGATCGCCACCGGAGTTAAGTTGACGCGATTGGTGCAGTCTCCAACGGCAAATATGTGCTCTTGATTCGTTTGACTCCACTGATTGACGGCTACAGCACCGCGGTCGGTATCGACCCCTGCATTTTCTAACCCCAAACTTTCCAGGTTGGGCTGACGACCTGTTGCGGCTAACCCAACGGCATCGGCTAAGACGACATCTTGCTGGTCATCGCTGTTGAGGGAAACCTTCAAGCCATCGTCAGTCTTCTCGATTTTGGCAATAGTTGAGCCCGTCACGAAGCGAATGCCGTGATGCTGCATTCCTTCCTGAATTGAGGTGCGCAAATCGTCATCAAAGCCGTCTAGAATGAGATCTTTGCGAATAATCTGCGTCACTTCCGACCCTAATCCGTTCATAATGCAGGCAAATTCTACCCCAATGTAGCCACCGCCAACAATGGCAATGCGCTGGGGTTGTTTGTCGAGGTAAAACATCTCGTCAGAGATCATCATGTATTCCATCCCGGGAATTTCGGGCTTCACGGGATGACCGCCAACGGCAATGAGGATTTTGTTGGCCGTCACTTTCTCGTCTCCTACCTCAATGGTGTGCGGATCGAGGAAACGACCGTAGGTGCGATAGAGTGCGACCCTGCTGCGATCGAGCAAGCGGGCGTAGACTCCGTTGAGGCGCTCGAGTTCGCGATCGACGGCCACGATCAGCTTTTTCCAGTCAAAGGTACTGTGAATTTCGCTCCAGCCGTATCCTTGAGCATCCTGAAACAGCTCCGGAAAATTAGAAGCGTACACCATCAGCTTTTTGGGAATGCAGCCCCGATTAACGCAGGTGCCGCCTAAGCGATCACATTCAGCCAAGCCCACTTTGGCCCCGTATTCTGCGGCCCTTCTTGCCGTCGCAATTCCCCCGGAACCGCCACCGAGGACAAAGAGGTCAAAATCGTAATTCATAATTGGACTAACTCCTTCGTTAATTAAATAGTAGATGCTAACTCTGTTCTTACAATGGCTCTTATTTTTAGGATCACTGGGCGGATTGTCCGCGATGCCCAAAGCGGTTGCGGATGAAGCGGAACCGCCAGCCCTTTGTCCGGCTGAGTTATCAGCCGCTATCGACTCAGTAACCGCCGCGCCCCCCTTTGAGCGGGCCCGCTGGGGAATTTTGGTACAGCCGCTAGCGTCTCAACGCCCTCTATACTCTCATAACAGCGAGCACTACTTTATCCCGGCTTCTACTGTTAAGCTCCTGACGACAGCGGCTGCTTTGCTGGAACTGGGTTCCCCATTTCAGATGCGGACATCAGTTTACGGCATTCTATCTCCTACTGTAACCTCTTTACGGGTTGTGGGACGAGGAGACCCCACCCTCACGACTGAGCAGTTGCAAGAGTTGGCTCAGCAGCTTCAGGAGCAAGGGATCCAGCGGATTAAGCAGTTAGAAGTTGCCGAGGGCTATCTCGGTGGACCTCGGCTCAATCCTACCTGGGAGTGGGAAGATGTCTATGCCTACTATGGTTCTGCTGTTAATAGTCTCATTCTCAATCAGAATACGTTTACCCTGACCCTCCTGCCTCAGCAGTTGGGTCAGCCCGTCAAAATTCTTGGCTCCGATCCGGTGGCAATGCAGCAGTGGCGCATTGATAACCAAGCCACGACTGCCCCCGCTGGCACGACCTCCGGCATCGAAATTTCTGGCGTTCTGGGTCAACCCGTTCTCACGGTCGCCGGGGAGTTAGCGCTCGATGAGCCACCGGATATTTGGCAGTTAGCGATCGCCGACCCCAGTCGCTACTTTTTGGAAACTTTTCGTCGCCTCCTGATGCGTTCAGGCATTCCCGTTGAGCAGGCTCGGATTACCGCCGTCGCTGGTCCGCCAGGAGTAGAATTAGCTGCTGTTCAATCTCCGCCTCTGGCTGAACTGATTGGGGAAATTAATCGCTCCAGCAATAACTTGTTTGCGGAGGTGCTGCTTCAGCACCTTGCCAGGAGAGGCGATCGCTTCGAGACAATTGAGCAGCAGTTAACGGCACTGGGGGTCGCCCCGGACAGCTACGTACTTGCCGATGGTTCTGGACTGTCTCGACACAACTTAGTCAGTCCCCAAGCACTGGTCCAAACCCTCAGATTAATGGCTCAAACTTCAGAGGCGGACTCGTATCGGCAGTCTCTTGCTGTTGCGGGAGTCAGCGGCACTCTAAAGCGACGGTTTCAGAATACCGCTCTCCAGGGCATGCAGGCTAAAACGGGAACCCTCAATGGCGTTGCCGCCCTTGCTGGGTATCTTACTCCTCCTCACTATCCGCCCCTAGCCTTTAGTATTTTGCTGAACCAGTCCCACCAGCCACCAGCCGTGCAGCGAGCCGCGCTCGATCGCATTGCCCTTCTGCTGGGACAGTTAAAAGAGTGCTAAAGCCGGAGGGGAGCGATCGCCTCAGAACTAGTCTTCCTTAACAAGAGGTCGCGGAAATCCCCTTCTTCAAAGCAGTAAGGAGGGGATGGACAGCGACGCTACGACTTACCGTTTTAGTATATAATGGTAAGTATGATTAGAGTCACTCAGAAAGTCCGCATCTATCCTGAACCTGAACAGCAGCAACTCTTAGCAAAAGCAATGGGCTGCTGTCGATGGTGGTGGAATCGTGCGCTCAAGATCTCTAATCAGACCTATAAGGAGACGGGGAAAA
>JBHJGN010000045.1:0-5837 GCA_050331735.1 Cyanophyceae cyanobacterium | reverse complement strand
GCATTTTGAGACTGTACTTTCTGAATCGAGGTTTGTCCTTGGTCAACTTGAGCCGCAGCGGGGGCAGCAAAAGCAACAGCAGCGAGCAGACCGAAAGCGAGTTTGTTGTAAATCATGGTGAATTCCTTTGTGAGTAATGAGCGATGAGAATGATTGACTGTGTTGTTTAGTACGTTGGGGAAGCAGGAGTTATGCACCTTCTCCCCCAAAAAACTTAGTAACCGAGCTGATACTGCTGGTTATTTAGATCGAGATCGCTAACGCCAATGGAGCCGTTAACAGCCGCATTCCCAGAGCTAACGCCCTGCATCGAAGTTTGACCCTGAGAGTCGTAGCCATAGAAACTGGGATGTTGCCACTGTTCTTGGCGAGAGTTGAGGTCGATGTCGCTTACAGCAACGGAGTCATTGACAGCCGCATTGCGAGAATCAACATCTTGAATCGAAGTTTGGCCCTGGGAGTCGAAATAGCCACCCTCGCCGTTCTGAGTTTGTTCAGAGTTGAGGTAAATATCGCTGGCAGCTACAGAACCATTAACGGCTGCGTTACTAGAATCGATCTTTTGGATCGAACCTTGGCCTTGTTCAACTTGGGCTGTCGCTGGGGTTACGATCGCAACCGCTGCTAACAAACCAAATGCCATTTTTTTGTAGAACATTTTTCTTGACCTCAAAGTGTGGTTTACTCGGGAGTAATAAGTGTTTTTTAGAAGGAAAGAACATCCTGTGCTAATTGGGTATGTCTGCTGAATTAGTTTTATGCAGGTTGTCTGATTCAGTTAGCGGCAACCTCCCTTCACTGATTCAGTACGTCTGCCCAGTGGTTTTATGCACTGGAATTGTCTAATTAAATTCATGAGAGCCGCCTATTCATCTCTTTCGATAGCCACAGGGGGTTAGAAGCGATCGCCCCCTCATCGTTTGTTAAGTAGATTACAAAACCGCTTGGTTCTCGGTGTTACGTCCTCTAAAATGGCTCACTAGAGCTGATTTGTTTCCATCCCAGTACAAATATGCCGACATTGAGGGTAACCACCTTAGCCGATCAGAACGATGGCGGAGCCAGCGGAGGCTTATCTCTACGCGATGCTATCCTCACCGCAAATGCTGACCCCGACAACGAGTACATTATTCAGCTACAGGGAGGCAGTACCTATCCTCTTACTCTCGGCGGGGCAGAAGAAAATGCCGGAGCTGCGGGCGATTTAGATATTATTGGCAATATCACTATCCGGGCAGTCGGCAGCGGGCGAGCCACTATTGATGCGACGGGTTTAGGCGATCGCGTTTTCCACGTTTTAAATAGAGAAACACCCGCCATCCGGCTTAATTTAGAAAACATTACCGTCACTGGAGGAGTGGCTGAATCCTTTGGGGATAATCCAGCTCTCGGTGGGGGGATTCTCGCCGTTGATGGTAGTACTCTCGCTTTGACCAACAGTACCGTAACGGGCAACACGGCGGGCGACAATGGCGGCGGGATTTTTAGTGGATTAGGAAGCACCGTTACTCTAACCAACAGTACCGTCAGCAGCAATAGCGCTGGCGACGAAGGCGGCGGGATTCAGACGGCAAGTGGCTCATTTACGCTCAGAAATAGTACCGTCACCGGCAATCGAGCGAGGCGCTTTGGAGGCGGCATCATTCAACGCAACAGTGAAGGCACCCTAGCTCTCTATAGCAGTACCGTCAGCGACAACACCTTGGTGGAGGGAGATGGGGGCGGAATTGCTAACAATTCTGGCTTTCTTTTCCTAAGCAACAGCACAGTGAACGACAACTCGGCTCCTGATAGCCTAAGCGGTGGAGGCGGGATTTACAACCGCGATCGCGCTTTCATTAGCAACAGTACCGTGAGTGGCAATAGCATTAATGCGTCTCTTAGTGCCGAAGGAGGCGGCATTGCCAATTTTAGCGGGAATCTTGTCTTGCAAGGCAGTACCGTAAGCAACAACGTAAGCAATCACGATGGCGGTGGGATTCACAGTAACGGCACTACTTTTGTTGAATACAGCACCGTCAGCAACAATTTTGCCAGCGGCAGCGGTGGCGGTATTTCGACTCTTTCGGGCACTCTCCGCGTTGTCAATAGTACCGTCAGCAACAATTTTGCCAGAGGTGAGGGAGGTTTAGATAATGCTGGAGGAGGCGGTGGGGTTGCAAACGTCTCACAATTTAGTGTTGGAGACGATTTCATTTTCATCACCAACAGCACCATTAGTGGCAACAGCACCAATACGTCCGGCGGTGGCATTTTTAACTACTACACCGAATATAATCCTCAGTCAGGTCAAAAAACAACTGTCAGCAACAGCACCATCACTGGCAACGTCGCCGATGCCAATGGCGATGGCGGTGGCGATGGGGGCGGGCTTTATACGGTAAGACCTAACCGTTTGTATCTCTCCAATAGCATTGTTGCGGGCAACTTCGATACCCCCGGTAATAGCGGTTCTGGGGAAAAACGCCCAGATGTATTAGGGCCTGTTAGCGCAGGACGCAACAACCTTATCGGGGACGCGGCGGGGGCAGCCGGAACCATTGGCACTGGAAGCGATTTAACAAATGTCAATCCTCGGCTTGGTCCCTTAGCAGACAACGGCGGACCTACTCAAACTCACGCTCTCCTCCCTGACAGTCCAGCTATTAATGCAGGCAACAATAACTTTATCGCCGCAGACAGTAATGACATTGATAACGATGACAACACCACCGAACCGATAGCGGTTGACCAAAGAGGTAGGCAGCGGATTGCTGGTTCTTCAGTAGACATCGGCGCGGTGGAAAGTGGAGCCAATCCTTTGTCATCGTCTTTTACTGAGCGTTCCGGGTCGAGCAACCCGCTTAACTCTGTCAGAACTGCCTCTAGCCCTGTCCCCACCTTTGCCGACCTTGATGCCGACGGCGACCTCGATGCCGCCGTTGGCGAAATTAACGGGGGATTATTCTACTACCGCAACAATAACGGCAGCTTTACTCGCGTGACGGGTTCTGCCAATCCGTTGAACAGCATTGACGTTGGCTTAGTCAGTACTCCCGCCTTTGTCGATCTCGACGGAGATAGCGACCAAGATTTACTGGTCGGAGCCTTCGACGGCACGATCCGATACTATCGCAACGATAACGGTCGCTTCGTAGAGCAAACCGGGACCGCCAATCCTTTCACCGGGATTGATGTCGGCAGCTACAGCAACATCGCTTTTGCTAATCTAGATGGCGACGGGGATATCGATGCGTTCCTCGGACTAGCTGACGGGACTGTGGCTTACTATCAAAATAACAACGGAGTCTTTACGGCCAAAGCCAATACTCTCAATCCGCTTAACGGAATCGATGCCGGGGACTTTAGCTTTCCCAGCTTTGCCGACATTGACCGTGATGGTGATGTGGATGCTCTGATTGGAGAAGTATTCGGTCGTACGCGCTACTACCGCAACGACAGCGGACGCTTGATCGAAATCACCGGAAGCGGCAATCCCTTGAATGGAGTGGATGTCGGTTTTTATGCAGCCCCGAGTTGGGCCGATGTTGACGGCGATGGGGATCTTGATGCCGCTATTGGAGGCGATGGCTCTTTAACGGGAAATAATCGCGGACAAGTAATCTTTTTAGAAAATACTCCCGCCCTCGGAACGGCCTCGCTGTCGGCAGCGCTACAGGAAGAGGATTTATTCGGTCATTCTAGCTTAGAGGCGATCGCCGCTGGGCTAGAACTGGGCAGCTCAATCTAGCTCGTTTTGTGAGTGCTGACGGCCCAAGCAGCAGCTAGAGCAGAAGTCAGAAGTAAAGCTGTTTACTGGAATCGCTTTCAGTTGCATAGCCTGGTCCTCCACCGATATGTCCTAGAACCTTTCCGTATCGAGAGTCTGTATAGATAAAAAGCCCTAAACCATAGCCGAGATTACCAAACAACGGATACTTGCCTAAGATATGAATGGGAGAGGACATCTGTTTAACCAGAGAGTGGTCCAAGATTTCTCCTCCAAACAGCGCGTCGATGATTTTTGCCAGTTCTGGTGCAGTGGAGATAACAACGCTATGCGCTACCCACAATGGATGATAGATGCGGGACATATCTCTTAATTCGTCACTAAAAAAAGCAGTATATCCCGGCGTGAGTTCCTCAACATCGTCTATGGTTGATGGGACAAAAGTTTTCTGCAAAGATAGTGGACTAAAAATCACTTGCTCGAAGAGTTGCTGTAGCGACAAACCCGTTGTTTTCTCCAGAATGATTTTAAGGACCAGATAGCCGATATTTGAGTAGGCCCATCCTGTCCCCGGTGCAAAGACGTGTCCTTGGCCTTGGGTACGAGCCAGGTTCAAAAAGGCTTCTGTTGACCACGGGGATAGAGGATGAGCTTTAACAGCCTCAGCATAGGCGGTACTGCGCCGTAGTCGGGTAATCCACTGGTGTAAGCAACCCAGGTTTATAAGAGCAGCCCCAAGATGTTTGATGTTCATGGCTCCATTCAAATCAGCATCGCCAATCCAGCCGCAAGCTTTGTTGGCACACTTGAAGCTCTTAGCGCTCCTTAGTCCGATATGCAAGCAACAATGACACGTTTGGCTGGTGTATTGAGGCGGTACAGCTAATACCTCGACTCCTTCCTTAATGCCCTTGTATTCAAGAAATTGCCGTAGCTGATAAAAAGTGCGGAAGGCATCGCCCGCAGGCTCCCGAATGCATTCGGGAGAACGGGCGACCCAAGAATTAGACCGTCTTCGTTCAGTCTTATTCCTAGGCTTTTGGTTAATACGTTCTCGAATGCCTGATAAGTCTTCGACAGCTACTGCTGATTTTGTGGAGAGAGCTTCGGCAATAATAGTTCTACTGATATTATGGTTGAGCCATGATTGAAAGCGCCGCTCTCTTCCCGATAACCGTTGCAAGATTTGACGGCATCTTCGCCGTGTTGTCCGTGTGCCTTGAGAAGCTTTCTTTTGTAGCGACGCTCTTACTCTGCTGTATTTATCTCTAACCTCCTTGATCTGTTTTCCATCCCAACCCTGATTAGTGCTAGTTTTGGCAATTTCTCGTCTGCCGAAGTCAACACCAATGACGTTAGTGGTTTGTCTGGTCTTGGGCGCTTCTTCTTTGATCTGAATGTGGGCGTACCATTCACCATCACGATGGAGACAGATTTGTGCCGATGTAGGCTGTCTGCCCTTAAGCTTGCCCCGATGGTAGTTGCTGGCTCTAAGCTTGAGGCGCTCTCGCTTCTGAGTTGTAGAAACGCTAATCGTCCAGTCTGACGCTCGAAAGCTGAACGTCCGAGCGCACAGTCAAAACTAGTCGGCTTGAAGTCTTTTACCTTGCGCCTCTTCTGTTTAGCCGTTTTCCGATTAGCTCCGACTCTAGCGCAAGCTCTAATAACGTGGTTTGAGGTTAAATTAAATCTTTCTCTCACCTGGTCATAGATAACTGACTGAATGGCGTTTCTATCGGTCTTGCTCGCTTTAACCTCGTTGTTAATGAATCGACAAGCTGACGCGAATTCCTCTGCTATGGCTTCTAGTTTTTGCCGTTGCACTGGGGTAAGTTGAAGTCATGTAACTAGCGTCAATACTTGCTTCATTCCTGTAATTATATCACAGATGACGGCAGCTAAAGCTGCTATCTCGTTGTTCCTCCCACCGATAAATCAGGTGGGCTTCCCAACTGCAACGAGTTTGTGACTTAATAGTTGGCGAACTTTGACATACTCTACGCCCAAGCTACGCTAAGGACGCAGAATCTGAACAGCCAATTACTTGACCATTCCTCCACTCGAACAGTGATAACTGACGAGGGTTCCTAGGCTCACCAAGCAACCCTGGTGATGTCTTCTGTTGAGC
>JBHJGN010000044.1:0-104998 GCA_050331735.1 Cyanophyceae cyanobacterium | reverse complement strand
CCGAAAGTAGTCAGATAGTTCCTTAAACTCACCAAGCATTGGAGGTTCAAGGGCAAAGAGCTGCTGTGCTTCCCTTTCCCCTTGACCCCTTCCCCTTTCCCCCAACTCATCAAGTCTCCTATTACTTTTTCTAATTGGTATGAGATTGGCACTGACCGCGGGTGAGAACTTGACGCTTATCCTATTATTTTGTTAATCAAAGCAATTGAGGAACCATCATGCTCATCCAAATTCTCAAAAAATGCTTCGATAGCAAACTCGTAGCGAGCTGTGTTCTGACTGGCGCCCTGGCGGTCGCCACCGTTGTTCGAGCTGAATATCGACCACCCGCTGACCAAAAACCTCCTACGGGACGGACAACCGGCACCGTGAGCCGAGGCGGATGTGACGGCAGCGCCGAAACGTCGCTCACGGCCCTCGCTCCTTCTAGCCACGTTGGCCAAACCGGCTCCCCTCACCCGACCTTCGCTTGGTTTGTTCCCGACTCCCAGTCCTATCCGCTGGAATTCCGGCTCGACCGATACGACGCCAGTGGCGATCGCACCAGAATCCAAACCGTGCCGTTGCAGAGTCAGCCGGGGATGATGGTGCTGTCTCTTCCAGAAGACCAGCCGGGATTGCCGTCTGGCAGCTACCGCTGGCAGGTCGTCATTTTATGTAACCCCAACCGCCCCTCGAGCGCTCTCGTCGCAGAGGCCGATATTGATGTTGTCGAACAGCCCAGCGCTCTTGCAGAAGCCCTCTCTACTACTGATGATGCTTTGGCCAGAGCCAATCTTTACGCTGAATCGGGTTTTTGGTACGATGCTCTCGGCGAAGCTTTAGAGGCAGCCGATGGAGCAACGACCAGAGAGTTTCAGCGTACGCTGCTGGCAGATTTAGCCGCCCTAGAAGCCAGAGCGGCTAACGATAGCCAACACGATAAACTCAAACAAATTATCGAGACCAACGGCCCCCTCATTTATCGCAGTAGTTCGCGCTGAGAGCCAACCGGACTACAGCCAGTTACCAATCAAGATGTACGGCGCCCAGTAGGCCGGGTGAGCGTACTCTCCTTCCTCAATGAGCGTGACTTGCGCTTGTTGCAGCGCCTGAGCTCTATTGAGGTTGGGATCGCTCAAACCGCGATAGAATCGCTCAGCCATCTGGGCCGTGGCGGCATCTTCAATCGACCACAGGGAGGCCAGAGCACTTTTGGCTCCCGCCTGTAGGGCAACCCCCGCTAACCCTAGCGCCGAGCGTTCGTCTCCGATCGCAGTTTGACAAGCCGTTAAGGTCAGCAGCTCAATCGGCTCATCCCCTGGAGAGGTACGGCGCAGCAAATCATCGAGTTCACTAATCGTCAGCTTTTCTTGACTGCCCGTCACGAGGAACGTATCTTCAGGAACAATTCCAAATACCCCGTGAGTGGCGATGTGAATCACGGGGTAAGCATTCTCTCCTAATTCCTGTTGGAGGCGCTGAGGGGTAAACTCTTCATTAAGCAAAGGCTTACTGCCTTCTAAAAGCTGCTGTAGCTGGTTGATTTCTTGACGGACGTAGGGCAGAGGCGGATAGCCACGACCGTCGATCGTGACGCTTTCTGATAGACCCAAAGCCAGTGCCCGCAGCTCTTGACGCTCGAGAGGACGAGGAACGGTGAGGCTCAAGCTCGGGATGGTGGCAACGGCATATTTCTGAATCAGAAATTGCTCGCCGTCGTGGAGTGCCGCCATCGGGACGCTGCGGAGAATTCCATCCTGGGCGAAGACGAGCGTTTGGATCTGGGCCTGTGCTAGCTCGTCTTCAAACGGACGAATCAACCAGTTATAAAGTTTCTGAGCCTGTTGGGGACGATATTGGTCAAAAAAGCGTTCTAAGCCCAGGCGAAACTGATTCACTTCTTCTCTGAGGGTCTCCCGGTCGACAGGAACCTGGGAAACTTGCTTACGACCGTCTGGAAAACTAACGATAATGGCCGTCTGCTCATCTAAAATAATCGAGCTAAAAACAGCCGTATCCATTTCTGTTCCAGCAACATCAATGCTGGCGCGCTCTAGTCCTCTCAGGTCACACTCGTCTCCAAAATAGTTTTGCAGCTCGGCAAGCTTCAGAGAATCAGCCGTTTCCAGAACGGAGGTGAGTTGAGTCCTGGTATCGGCGGTTGCTTGGGTAAAGGGAGATGAAACTGTCTCTAGTTTGAGAGCCATTAACTCTCGATAAATTGGCTCCACGGTATCGCGAAAGTCAAACTGGAGCTCTCGATTGGCCGCTAGCAAATCGTCTCGAATGCTTTCTAAAGTGGCGATCGCCTGTTCATAAGCCCCAATAGCCTCAGAGGCGTGTCCCTGCGCGATCAGGATACGTCCAGTTTGCCATTCCCACCGATACAGGCTATCCGCCGCCAACAGGTCTTGCTCGGCGGCCCAGCGAGCTTGCCGGGTAAAGGAGAGGGCTTGCTCGTAGTCTTGGCGACACTCATAAAAATGGCCCCGTTCTCCAAGGGCAAAAGAAAGGGCGCGGTCGTCTGCAAGCTGCTCGGCAATAGAGGTCGCCTGCTGCAAAAGAGCGCTCGCGATAGGGTGGAATTCTGGCTTGAGGCATTGAGTGGGAGAGCCGCCGGACTGAAGCTGATTTGTTAAGTCAATGGCGGCATAGACTTTTTCCCGAGTTGGGGGTAATTCATCGAGCACAGCTCTAGCCTGCCGGACAGTTTGGGCGGCGGCTCGGTTCGCGCCTTGGCGATAATAAAGGGGAATCGCATTGAGGAGCGATCGCATCTGTCCCACTGGGTTGTTTTGGGCTTGAGCGAGGTCAAGACTCTCCTGAAAATACTGCAAAGCTTGGTCATTTTGGCGGGTTGCTGTTTCTTGAAACTGACGGGCTTGCTCAATCTCCCCAATTTGCTGAGCTGATTCTGCGCGACGCTCGTTGACCCGGGCTAAGTTGCTGGTGGTATTCCCCAAGCTATTGAGGGCTGAGGCCTGTAGCTGCCGATTCTGAATCTTTTTAGCAATTTTCAAGCTGTCCTGTAGCGACTTGAGCGCTCTTGAATAGTCTCCCCGCAGACGAGTCGCTTCTCCAAGGCTCCCCAGTGCCGCTGCTTGGCCTAAACGATCCTGTTGCTCGCGGGCAATTTGCACCGCACTTTTGGGAGCGCACTCGTCACCGTCACCACACAACAGAGCGATCGCCTGTCTTTGCTGACCGATGCGGCTGTAGGCTTGGGCCTGTTCAGTGAGAGCGCGACCAACGTGCTGCCAGTTATCGAGCTGGCGAGAGTTGGCGATCGCCTGTTCCCAATAGTCGATCGCCTGATTGGTTTGCCCCATCTGCTGATACGCCCTCGCCAGATTTTCGAGCACAACGGTCTCGTTGGTGAGGTTTTGGGTGTCGTGGTACATCTTGAGGGCCGCTTGCCACTGGGCGATCGCCCCTGGTAAATCTCCCACCTGGTAGAGCTGAACGCCCTGTTGCACTAGGCTACTGGCATCGGGACGAGCGATCGCTGCCTTCAAGAGATAAGGTTCACTCGGTATCTGACCGACCCAAAGACAAAACGCGAGGCTACCGAGAAATAGAGCGAAGAGAGGACGACGGACGCGGGAGAAAAAATGGCTTCGCATTGTTGGTACCGGGCGAGCGAACGACAGGAAAGAGTTTCTAGCCAATACTTTAATCCTTTTTTGTCCGGCTCTCATCAACTAATACCAATTAGAAAAAGTAATCGGAGACTTGATGAGTTGGGGGAAAGGGGAAGGGGTAAAGGGGAAAGGGAAGCACAGCAGCTCTTTGCCCTTGAACCTCCAATTGTTGGTTAGTTTGGGAACTATCTGACTACTTTCGGTAAATGGGATAACTTCTTTAATTTTTTAAAATTTGCTTGATACAGCTTCATCAGGAAGGTTTTCTCTAAAATCCCTGACTCCCGCAAGGTCATGGAGCTAGCTCAAGCTATTGCTAAATAGCCGCGCTCAAGTTTCTCTGCGGTTGGATTCAGTGCCATTGACGAGAAGATCTTGTCTTGTCTGTTCTTCAGACAAATCCGTGAACGATCGGGACAGATATCTAAATATTTGCTTAGCAAGGCGAGCTGGAGCCCGAAAAAGTGAGGGGAACAAGCGATGGTGAGCAAAGACTGAATGGTGGCGATACATCAATCGACAAAAAAGCCGGCATTAATATGAGCAGCAAAGTATGGCATTAACAGTCGAACTGATTTACATGCACAGTTTCATCGCTTCAAGCCCTGTAGAAAAAACGTCTTTAGTGTTTTCACAGCTTCCTAGGATATTTTCAGCAATATTGTTCGTTTATACGCTGTTTGTGGAGGTCAATTCTGCATCCATTCGTTCAGTCATGAGTTAGTTCCCAATTGACGGCGATTTCTTGACCTCACGTTAATGGCTGTACTCTAGCTGCGCTTCTACACCTCCTGCCGTCACTCATAATTTAAGCCTATTGGCTCCGTCAAAGTGGCACCGAAAAGCAAATAGATGCTAAAAAATTGAGGAAATCAACATAAATTATAGGTTTCAGCGATCCATAATAGGCAAACAGCGATTAGAATGATGCTTGAAATACGCAGCCTGTCAGTATTTCAGCGGTTTATTGCTTGATCTTGTTTGACAGGCTCCTCTTTTAGTCCCTAATTGCTAGAGACTATAGGAGATATTTAAAGCAAAAGCCCACAAAACATCAAAAAAAAGGAGACTACAATGAATAAAGGTGAATTAGTTGATAAAGTTGCCGAAAAAGCAACCGTAACCAAGAAACAGGCAGACGCCGTCATCACGGCTACTGTGGAGACTATTATGGAAGCCGTCTCTTCCGGAGATAAGGTAACGTTAGTCGGCTTTGGTTCCTTTGAGTCACGCGAACGCAAAGAACGCGAGGGTCGCAATCCAAAGACGGGCAACAAAATGACGATTCCAGCAACAAAGGTTCCGGCTTTTTCTGCTGGAAAACTTTTCAAGGAAAAGGTCGCTCCCGAATAACATCGGTAAACCAACTGCCATTGGATAGACCAATTCACGGAGGAAACTTAGCTTGGGCAGCTTCATTAGCAGGCTGTCCAGCTTCTGCTATTGTCGATTTTTCGGCTAGCATCAATCCACTTGGTCCGCCAAACAGCGCGATCACCGCTATTGAGCAAGGCATGAAGCGACTCACGGCGTACCCAGATCCTTGCTACCAAACGCTGAGAACATCTCTAGCCGAGTGGCATCAGCTAGCGCCGGAGTGGATTTTGCCAGGAAACGGTTCTGCCGAGCTGCTCACTTGGGCAGCGAGAGACTTATCTTGTTTAGCAGCGACCTATTTGCTCACTCCCGCTTTTAGCGATTATCGACGAGCGTTAACAGCCTTCGCGGCAAAGATGCAATGTGAGTCGATGCTCGATGAAACGCGACTTGCATCCATACTAGAAAACGGAAACAGTACGGCTGGTTTACTGCTGAACAATCCTCACAATCCTACTGGCAAATTGTTGACCCGAGAAAGCATTTTGCCCGCTTTGAAAAAATTTGCTTTGGTGGTGGTAGACGAAGCGTTTATGGATTTTCTGACGCCTCCAGAGGAGCAGAGCGTAATTTCCCTGGTGCAGAATTATCCCAACTTGGTCATTCTGCGATCGCTCACCAAATTCTACAGTTTACCGGGGCTGCGCCTTGGTTATGCGATCGCTCATCCAAACAGACTGAAGCGCTGGCAACAATGGCGAGATCCTTGGTCGGTTAACGTTCTAGCTGCCGCCGCCGCCGCTGCCGTTATCAAGGATCGAGAGTTTCAACAGATGACCTGGAACTGGCTGCCAGAAGCAAGAGCAACACTATTTAAGCATCTCGCTGCCGTTCCGTATTTGGAGCCTCTTCCAGGAGCCGCAAATTTTTTACTCGTCCACACTCAAACATCCAGTACTCAACTACAGGAGCAACTGCTCAAACAAGAGCGTCTGCTGATCCGCGACTGCCTGAGCTTTCCAGAATTAGGCGAAGCCTATTTTCGCGTCGCGGTTCGCACCCCCGAAGACAATCAGCGTCTCTGCCAAGCCTTAGCCGCCATCGACTGACATCGCTCCGCGATGGGAAAAAGGGGAAACTGTCCCTGGCAGGACGGGTAAGGAATTAGGGAGCAAGAGAGTTTTCCCCCTCTCCCTTTCCCCCTTACCCCTGCCCCTTTTCCCGTTGCGGAGCAACTTCCCCTTTCCCTCTTACCCCTGTGTACTAGCTAAACAGGGCAATGATATTAAGCGATAATTGTCAAAAATTGCTTCCTATTTCCGAATCGTATGGCAGTAGAATACGACCTCGTTGTTATTGGCAATAGCCCAGAAGGAATTTATGCCGCTGCTTCTGCTGCTCGTCTCAAGGCTCGTGTAGCCCTTGTCGAACAGTCATGGCAATCAGGCGAGCCATACATCCAGACTCTTTGCCATGCTGCTCGGTTGTCGCGGCAACTGCAACAGGCTACAGAGCTAGCTATCTTAGCGGGCCAGCCATTGCCAGCCCAGAAGCTCTTGCTGAGCGTCAAAGCTTGGGCAGAGGAAGCACGTTTTTCTGTGTCGGAAGAACAGTCTGCGTCAGTATTAGCCGCTTTAGGAGTGGATGTGATCAGCGGAGAAGGGGAATTTTGCCGACTCCCCCAGCAGGCTTTTGTTGTCAACGAGCGGAAACTGCGATCGCGCGCCTACTTAATTGCGACAGGAGCTCGTCCCAGCATTCCCACCCTCGACGGACTGCAACAGATTCAGTATCTCACGGCCACCTCTATGTGGCAGCGATCGCTAGCCACGTTGCCTTCAACGCTCACGATTTTGGGAGGCACTCCACTTAGCGTCGAACTCGCGCAAAGCCTGTGCCGATTAGGGAAAATTGTCACGCTAGTGGTTAAAGAACAACAGCTCCTGCCCCAAGAAGATCGCGAAGCTTCCCTGCTGATTCAGGCTCAGCTTGAGGCCGAGGGCGTCAAGATTCTGCTCGCCAGTCCCGTGACTCAGGTCAGGCAGATGGACGGCAAAAAGTGGGTACAGGCAGGAAATAGAGCCGTAGAAGCGGATGAAATTATTCTGGCAACAGCATCAGTGCCTAACGTAGACAAATTAAACCTAGCAGGAGTCGGAGTCAAATTAGGGCGGCAGGGCCTTGTGCTGAATCAAAAGCTGCAAACGACAAACCCAGCTATCTACGCCTGTGGAGCGGTGGCTGGGGGGTATGCGCTCCCCCATATTGCTCAGTACGAAGCACGGGTTGCCCTGAAAAATGCGTTGTTTGTGCCTGTACTCAAGGTGGATTATCGCTATTTTCCGTGGGCTTTTGCCACCGATCCGCAGCTCGGACGAGTAGGAATGACTGAAGCACAAAGCCATCGTTACTGCGGGTCAGAAATTTTTGTCGTCCGGCAATACTTTAAGAGCGTCGTTAAGGCGCAGATTACCGACGAGACAACCGGATTCTGTAAATTGCTAGTTCGCCCCAGCGGAGAAATTGTCGGAGTGCATATTGTCGGACCAGAAGCCGGAGAAATAACTGGGGCGATCGCTCTGGCCATGAAAAACAAGGTTAAACTGGGAGCCATGCGGAATCTTTTTCCAGGAACGACGCTCTCTGATATCCTCAATCAAGCGATCGAACAGTGGCAGCGCGATCGCCTGGAGCACCGCTCAACGCTCCTCGGCATGTTAGAAACCCTGTTTATTATTCGTAAAAACTGGTCTTCTCGGTAGTCATTAATCTACGCTGAAATAAACTTGAATTTTCTCGTGGTGGTTCTTACGTCCTCAGATACTTCTTGCAGCAGTTAGCACACAATTAACCATCAGCAATTAACAAAAATTTCTAACTCCATGAAAGGACTATTTATTGTGATCGAAGGCATTGACTGTGCTGGCAAATCTACTCAAGCTGAACTTTTGCAACGCTATTTTGAAAACCAAGGAAGTAAAAGCGTTTTGAGCCCAGAACCGTCTTCTGGTCCGATTGGCAACTTGATTCGAGAAATTTTAAAAGGACGAGTATTTTTAACGCAAGACCAAGAAAAGTTTGACGAACAAATGGCCTATCTCTTTGCTGCGGATCGTCACGATCACTTATACAACGATATTGATGGTGTATTTAAGCTTGTTGAGCAACAGCTTCAAGTGATCAGTACTCGCTACTATTTCTCATCCTTAGCCTATAACTGCTATACGCAAGAACAGTTTGGCTTTGTCAGTCGCCTGAATCAAAATTTTCCCAATCCAGACTTGCTCATCTATATTGATCTTCCTGTTGAAGTTGCCCTGAGCAGACTTCAAGATAACCGTTCCTCCGTTGAGGTGTATGAAACGAAGGATAAACTAGCAAAGGTCAGCCAAAACTACCAAAAAATTTTGAGAAACTACGATGCTGCCTTTCTCAAAGTCGATGGCACAAACCCGAAAGAAACTATTTACCAACAGATTGTTCAGTTTCTGCAAGACAACGTTTTTCGATCAGAGCATCAAGGTCATCCTATTTCTGAACACTAAAGAGCTTGCGGTCCTCGATTCATGGGGGCAGTGCTAGCCAGAAACGTGAGAACACCATTGTCAACGGCAAGTTAACCAAGCATCAAGAGATTTACTCCTGACTGCTGCTGTCGCTTCGCGGATCTTCTTCAGAAAAAACAATCGCAATTCTGCGGTCTTCTTCCTCCTGAGTCGGCACCAACAGCATGTAAACCTGAAATTCTCCATTGACTATTTCATACAATGCTCCGTCACGATAGTCATCGACTTTCTCTAGCTCAAAGTCGCCTGCTTTATTTAACTGTTGACCAATCGTTCCGGCTAGCTGTTCGGGACGTAGGGTCTGGGCGGGCGTGGCGATCGCCTTGAGATTCTTCATCAGAAACTTGTTTTTCTCATCCACTTCCTGTAAATTTTTCAACCAAGGAGCTTCGGCTTCTGAAAAATCCAAAGGCTGTAGCGGTAGCTCTGTGTTGTTTTGTATCTGTTCTTTAAACGTAAAGTAAAACTTTAGTCTCGTCAGCCAAGAACTTTCGACAACGGTATCGTTTTGGGTTTCCTTGGCGATCTCGCTCAAATTCCTGGGGTCAGAGCCGAGAAAAATGGCTGTTTTGCCATCTTCTTCGAGGAGATGGAGATATTGGGTAACTCCATTTTTAGAAACCCGGTACACCTTGAAATTTTCTCTATCAGTTTCTACTGTTTCAGTAAATGCCCGGTCTGTTAATTGAGATTCAAAATTGGTTGCTACCTGCTCTAAGCTATCTGTCGTGTAGTAAACGTAGTCAGCATCTTTAAACTCAGGTTTGAGAATACCGCCAGAGGTTAACCAAGAGCCTGGATAGTAGGGAAAGCTTTGGGTAAAGATTGATGAGGAAGTCGCGGTTTGTGGTTCATTGCGGGCTGCTATCGGAGCTTGCTCAGCGGGTTTTGGTGCTGGAGAAGACACTGGAGACTGCTCTACCGGATTTGGGGATACAGGAGCGATTTTTGGTGTGCTGGCTTGGACATTTTCTCGCTGCGGTTGTCTAGGAACAGCATCGCGACTGGGGCTCACCTGGCGCGGCGCTAGCAATCGCTGGTAGTAGGCTCTCAATTGCTGCACATACTCTTGATAGTTCGGCACTGGGGCTGGTTGAGCTACCGAGATTTGAGGAATTCTGCTCGGCTGTGGGGCTGTTGCAGCGGGAGGAGTTGCTATCTGGGGCGCTGATTCAAGTTGAGGGGCTGTCTCGCTGGCGATTTTAGACTCTAAATCTAGTGCTGGGGGTTGGGTATCTAGCTGAGGAAATTCTGCAACGGCTGGCTCTGTATCGTCGGCTTCTACGAGTTCTTCGACCGATTCCGGCTCAGAGTCTGTCGGTAAGAATAAGAAGATCCCGTGTAGCGCCAGCGCAATCAGCATCGGGATAGCAAAGCTTGGTTTGGGAACCAATCTTTTGGTGGGTTTGGTCATAACTGCTTACCGCAAAGATTTCAAAACGCACATCTCACAAACGATCGGCTCAATTACCGATTCTAGGATCCTCTTGCCAGAGGACAACGAAAGCTCCGCTGCCTAGCTTTAAACTAACTAAGCTCATATAAAATTCTATGCCTTCGGCATTCTGTGCCTTATACAGTTCCGTCTCGCCATAGGGTTGGGGCAAACGCTCAACGGTGAAACCGAAGGATTCTGTTAATACAGGTCTTACGTAATCCTCGTATGCTCCGGCTTTGTTTGTTTGAGGAATGGCCAGGAAACCAAAAGCGCCCGGTTTAAGTGTTTCTCCGGCAAAGAAGTAGGGTTGCTGATTACTCTTGACTAGAGACGTCGGCAAGCTGGTAACAAACGTTTCCATAGCCTGCTGAGTGTTACTGCTCTCCGCTAGGCGGTTTAAGACTCTAGAACGGAGTTCTTCTAAAAGAGAAGCTCCCGCCTCTAAGGGTGAGGGGGCAGCAGCGACTGGCTGTTCTTCGTTCGGTACTTCTGATGCTGCTTCAGCGGGTTCGGGTTCGAGTGCCTCAACTTCCGCCTCTGCCGGGGGGTCTTCAAGGGGGAGAACGGAAGGCAATTCCGGCTCGATGGGTGGCAGGGGTTGAGCCTGCTGAGGAGGCGATACTGGCTGCGATTGCTGTGGCGGGGTTGATTCTGGAGGAGCAGGGAACAGCTCTGGAGGTGGGGAGGTTGGGGAAACTAGACTGGTAATTTGCACCGTTTCCTCGGGTTCTGGCTCCGGCTGTAGATCGGACGGTGACGGAATTGGTAAGGCCAACAGTAGCCCATGAACGGCAGTAGAAACAAACAGCAGCGGTAGCCAAAGCTCCCTCGCTGGTGGTAGTGTTCTGACCAACTTAGTTAACCAATGTTGCATTTTCTGCTTGTCGGTAGCACAAATCAATAATAACGTAAGCCCCCGGATCGCTCCGCAGGGGCTTACCTTAAAATGTTAACCAAGTGCGATCGCGCTTTTTGTCGTGGTTTTAGACCAACAGCGCCAGTCTATCGGCTAGAGATTTTGCTCATTCCTTCCTGGTACTGATCGCTGGGGAGAGCGACATAACCAACGGTGGGAACCAACTCGGGAGCATTTTCTAGGTAGAACTGAACAAAGTCCCGAACTGCCGGTTTCTCCTCAAGAGCGCTCGCCTTCACGTAGATGAAAATCGGTCGAGACAGAGGAGTGTAGGTGCCGTCGTTGACGGTTTCAGCAGAGGGCAGCACCGGAGATCCGTTGCCGTCGTCGATAGCGACAGCTTTGAGCTGGTCTTGGTTGTTTTCGTAATAAGCGTAGCCGAAATAGCCTAGAGCATAGGTATCTCGAGCGACACCGAGAACCAAAACGTTGTCGTCTTCGCTAGCAGTGAAGTCAGAGCGGCTCGCGCCCTCTTCGCCGACGATCTCTTCGGTGAAGTAGTCGAACGTTCCTGAGTCCGTTCCCGGACCGTAGAGGGTGATTTCTTCGTTGGGCCAATCGGAACGAATGTCGCTCCAGGTGCTGATAGAAGAATCTGGTGCCCAGAGTGTTTGCAGCTCTGTTACCGTCATTGCTTCTGCCCAACTGTTCTCTGGATTAACCACAACGGTAATGGCATCGAAGGCAACGGGAATCTCGATGTACTCGATACCAGCCGCTTCGCACGCTGCAATTTCTTCTTCATCAATAGGTCGAGAAGCGTTGGAGATGTCGGTTTCTCCGTTGCAGAATCTCTCGAACCCACCACCAGTACCCGAAATACCAACGGTTACTCTAGCATCGCCGCCCGAGATTTGGAATTCTTCAGCGACGGCTTCCGTGATTGGATACACGGTACTAGAACCATCGATGGCGATGGTTTCGCTTTGAGAGCGAGCTTCAGGGACTGCAAAGGTCACTGAACCGACTGCAAATGCCAGTGCACCTGCTAGCTTCCATTGATTATGCTTTATGTTCATCTCTTAACGACTAAAGTTTAAATTGGGATAGCGAAGGGCGAGTAATCTATGCATTGATGTTTAGGTAATATTACTAAACAAAAGTAAAAGAAAGTCTAAGAGTAAGTTAACTTGAATTTAACCTACGTAGCATCACGGAGTGCTCGGGGCTAGCATCGGTGGACAAACAGTTGCTGTCCTAGGACTTAAGCTTTTCCGCTGCTGTCCAGTCGCCTAGGGCCTTGATCAATCCGGCCAAAGTGTACTCCCGAGCCTCAACATCAACTCGTCCTAGCAGTTGACGACAGCTTTTGGAGGTTTGCGGACCAATAGAAGCAATGCAGACCCCCTGTAAAAGAGCCTCAATTGAAGCAGACTGAGGGGCGATCGCCCGCTCTACCAGTTGCCGAAAGTTACGAACGGTTTTGGAGCTTGCAAACGTTACAATATCGACAGCTCTTTGCTGTAGGGCTTGCCAAGCTTCGGGGGCGATGTGAGCGGGACACTGCGACTGATAGGCCGCTACTTCAACAACGCTGGCTCCCTGAGCCGATAGCTCCGACACTAAAACTTCTCTGCCGCCCGTTTCCACCCGAGGAAATAAGAGCTTTTGCTGCGCTAAAGGAGCCGGAAAATTGGCAACGAGGGAATCGGCGACAAATTCTGGGGGAACAAAATCGGGGCGTACGCCGTATTGTTCCAAAACCGCAGCCGTTTTTTTACCGACAACGGCGATGTTAACACCGGCTAAGGCGCGGGCATCTTTCCCTAAAGTTGCCAGTCTTTCAAAGAAAGCATGGACTCCATTCGCTGAAGTCAGCAGCAGCCAGTGAAACTGAGCCAAAGAGGTGATCGCCCCGTCTAGCTCTGCCCAACTCGATGGCGGAGTAATTTCTAAGGCCGGCATTTCGATGACGGTGGCTCCCTGCTGCTGCAACAAGTGGGTAAATTGGCCCGATTGTTCAGAGGCGCGGGTGACTAATACAGTCAGTCCGGCGAGGGTCAGCGCGTCAGCTTGAAAGTGAGAATCCACAACTTTGCCAATAATGATCGCGGCGGGAGAGAGGGGCTGGCCTGCGGTTTGCTCCAAGATAGTCGCAAGAGACCCGCGCCAGGTCTGCTGGTCCGGTCGAGCACAGTGGCGCACAATCGCAATGGGTTCTTGAGGCGAGCGCCCGTGTTGAAGAAGCCGTTCCACCACCACTGCCAATCCCCGTCCTCCCATCAACAGTACCAAAGTATCGATGCGAGATAAAGCCGCCCAATCGAGAGCGTCCGGCTCATGAGCGCTCATCACGGCAAAACAGCGGCTTAGCTCTTTATCCGTCAGCGGAATCCCCGCTAGTAAAGGAGCCGCCAACGCCGAAGAAATTCCCGGTACGAGAGCAAACGCACAGCCTGCTGCCTCCAGCGCCCGAATTTCTGGAGTAGAGCGACCAAAAATGAGCGGATCGCCGCTTTTCAACCTGACGACCTGATCCCCCTGAGAACAGTAGGCAACCAGGAGCTGATTGATGTGAGGTTGAGGAGTACTAGAGCGTCCGCCGCGTTTACCTACGTCTATTTTCAGGCAGTGTGCGGGGACTAACTGAAGCAGCGACGGCTCTACTAAAGCATCATAAATGACGACATCTGCTGTTTGAAGAAGCTGCTGACCCCTTACTGTGAGGTAGGCAATATTTCCGGGGCCTGCTCCGACTAAATACACTTTGCCAGCACTTGTACGCATTAGCTTAGATTGAAATGCGGTGGATTTACTGATTAGCTTGGCTTGTCGATCATTTCGACTTCCTCCAGCGACAGGTTTAACGCCTCTGCGACTTGAGCTGTACTTAAACCCATCCCTAGCAATCGCGAGACGGCACTCATTCGTGCCTGTTCAGCATTCTCAGCCCGCTGTCGCTCTTGCTCAGCTCGCTGTCGCTCTTGCTCAGCCCGCTCATCGCCGATGAGCAATAAGCGTCCCTGCTCATCCCACCACCGCAGCCAAAGCTGAGTTTGATTTTGATAAGCTCCCTGCCATAAGCCTAACTCCACTCCCAACGGCTCAATCGGATAGTGCCCCCGTTCATTAGCGGCTAGCTTTTGGTAGCGTCCGCCAACCAGAACATAGACTTCTAGCTTACCGTTCTTGATTTCGTAGATGCCGTAGTAGGAAATCTTGATGATCTGCTCGTATACCCAAAACTTACCGGGCCTTTTCGCTGTTGACTCTGGGCGAGACAGGGGAGTGCGGTCTCGCTCTTCAGTGCCATCTCCGCTCGCAAACTCTAGGGCAATCAGAGGAGACATTAATTCTCGCCACAATACATAGGAGCGGCGGAGTCCGTCAAGCTGAGGAGGCACATGGGGAACGTAGAACCAGTCCGGTGCTTCGGCTCCTTTTTCAGGAGGGTCAGTTTCGCGCCAATAGATCCCGCAGTCTTGCCCAATGGCGTACTGCCCATCGGGATGTCGCTGCTGTAAAATGGGACCAATCGAGTCAGTGAGGATAATGCTTTGGGGATGCTCCTGAAAGTTCTTCACGAAAGTGCCGTCTGACTCTGGAAGCTGAGTGTGATCTGGAAAAGGAGGCGGCAGGACAACAGCATCAATACTTTGAGTCATGATTGTTCTCGCACTAAGTCGCTGGGTAGAATGACGTTAGTTCCCCAAATTGATGGAGCCTTCCTGATTTAAAGTGGGCGATATTCTTCACTATATCGTGCCAGAATTGAGTCTTACTTGAAGTGAACCTGTCCTTGTCAACAGTTGTAATATTTCTTAAAAAGCCGTGTCTAATATAAACTACTATTGCTCGCTTTTTTTAAGAAAGTCCGAACGATCAGAGCAGACTAACACACAAGCGTTGAGCAACATCCTCATCCAATGATTTGTGGCCCAACTCGACGCTCAACTTGGGCTTAGGTAGCTGAATGGACAACAAACAAGAAATTATTACAACAATTCACGATTTTGGCTGTCATCAAGATTTAGCGGCAAGATTAATGGAGTTAAGTGAGGAAACTCCGACTGCGGTGCTGATTCCAGCGCTTTACGAAGAGTTAGAAAGACCAGCGCTGGCGCAAATTCGCAGTCATCTCCAGCAATGTCCTTTCGTAAAAACCGTGGTGATTTGTTTATATGCCCAAACCAGCGAACAGTACGCTAAAGCCGTTGATTTTTTTCAGCCATTGCCGCAACAGACGGCCATCGTTTGGGAAAATGGGGCTCGCGTTACGCAAATCCTCGAAAAACTGCGCGAGCGCGGCTTAGATTTACTCAGTCTGCGGGGCAAAGGACGCGCCGTTTGGCTCGGGTTAGGGGTAGCATCTTTAGAAGCAAAGGCGATCGCTCTCCACGATGCCGACATTACGACCTATGATCGCTCCTATCCGCTGAAGCTGTTATTCCCCCTGCTCGAACAGGAACTCGGCATTGTCTTTAACAAAGCCTACTATGCTCGTATCGGTCAGTGTCCTCATACCCTCAACGGTCGTGTGATGCGTTTGTTTGTGACTCCGCTGCTGTCGGCGCTCACGGAACTGCTCGGCTATCGCCCCTATCTGCGCTACCTCAATGCCTTTCGCTATCCGCTTTCTGGGGAATTTGCTCTCAAGAGTGACCTGGCGCTCAATATCCGCATTCCGGGCGATTGGGGATTAGAAATTGGGTTACTAGCAGAGGTCTATCGCAGCGTTGCTGAAAAGCGGATTGCTCAGATCGATTTAGGAATTTTTGACCACAAGCATCAGGAGATCGGCAACTCCAATAGCGAAGGGCTCAGAAAAATGTGTCAAGACGTGCTGCGTTCTGTGTTGCGGACGCTAACAGAAACAGAGCAGGTCGTATTGACAAGCGAGCACATTCATGCAATCAGGGTAAAGTTTCGTCGGCAGGCCCAAAACTACAGTCGTCAGTACTTTATCGACGCTCGCTTCAACGGGTTGGAATACGATAGACACCAGGAAGAGATTATTATTGAGCTGTTCGAGCAGGCCATGCTAGAAGCGAGCGAGCAGTATTTTTCCAATCCGGCAGGAACGCAAATTCCAGACTGGGCCAGAGCTTTAGCCGTGATGAGCGATCTCAGAGAGCAATTAAAAGAAGCGGCGATCGCTGATGCAGCAGCGTCGAAAGCACTGATGCTCGTTCATTCGGAGTCGTGAATTTTTACTTAGGCTGTGCGGTTTGGTCGTATCCAGGGTGGGTGGGCAATTTGTATCCACCGAAGAGTCAGCCAGCGGAGTTCCTGCGCCTTTATAGCCAGCGCTTCACCGCCGTTGAAGGCAATACCACCTTCTACGCCACGCCTCAGCCGAAGACAGTACAGCGCTGGAGCCAGGAGACGGCGGCTGGCTTTAAATTCTGTGTGAAGCTGCCGGCGTCGGTGACTCATCAAGGTTTACTCGCGCCGCGCCTTCCCCAAGCTTTAGAGTTTCTAGAACGAATGCAGGAATTTGGCGATCGCCTCGGTCCAGCGTTTGCTCAGCTTCCCCCTCACTATAGCCCCGCTCGCCTCAACGATCTGACGACTTTTTTAGCAGCGGTATCTCCCCGGTACGCTCTCGCCTTAGAAGTGCGACATCCCGACTGGTTTGTAGAACCGTACTCGATGCAGCTAGACACCCTGCTCAAGGAATACCGCGTTGGCACAGTTGTGCTGGATACGCGAGCGATTTATTCCTCCAATGACTCTCACCTCAAAGCTCAAAGCCGCAAACCGAGTTTACCGCTACACCCCAAGGTAACGGCAAATTTTACTTTGGTGCGCTACATCAGTCATCCTCAACACAGCCAGAATCAGGCGTATCTAGCGGAATGGGTAAAGCGAGTTGAGGACTGGCTGCGTCAGGGAGTACCGGTTTATTTCTTTGTTCACTGTCCCGAGGAACTTCACTCTCCCACGATGGCCCGCTATTTTCAGCAGATGCTTGAGCAACAAGGTGTTCCGGTTCCCCCTTTACCCTGGAACCAAGAAGATTTACCAGAACAACTTAGTTTATTTTGAGTTAGCAATCTTATCAAAATATTGGTCATTAAGGAAATAATTAATTGTTAGGCTGCTTGGCAATTATCTTAAATGTGGTTGAGCTGCTGTTGCAGGTAACAATGCTACTTATTGTCTGTCGATTTATTGTCATCTCCCCCGTATCAAAGTCATATGGGGTCGTTAATTACTATCTTTGCCAAAAACCTTCGGCGCATTCGACTCGAACGTGGCTTGTCTCAGGAAGAGCTGGCTCATCGAGCAGGTTTCACCGGACTTACGTTGGTGTAGTTGAGAGAGGCGAGCGCAACATCAGTATTGGCAACATTGAAAAACTGGCTTTGGCTCTTGATGTTGACCCTGCTAATTTACTTCAGGCAAGCGATAGTCATGAGTGACGCAGAAACTCCTTCAAATATTGTTGAGCAACGCTTTCTGAATATTCTTAAATCCCATATTCAAGGATGGGAGACAAAGATACAGAATGACTTTAGTGCTCAAAATTATCAGAGAGAACTGCAAAAACTTAAAAGTGACCCTGTTTACTCAAAGTTTGCGCTTGATTGTCCTGAATATGTACTTGTCCGTCTAATTGGACGTATGAGTATTAGCGTTGGAAGACGGTTAGGGGAAATTTACGATAAACTCCCTCGTTTTGTTGCCTCAGCTCGGTTTAATATAACTCCAGAACAGGTTGCAGAAAAATTTAACGGATTAGAATTAGACATCGGGTTGAGGTTTGCCTCGGTGTCTGACAAAGATGAAAATTATATTCGTGAAACTCTGCAAAATTTCGGCTTTTCTGATTCTAAAACCGATGGCGTAGGTATTGAAATAAGATACAATTTCAATCCCAATGACAGTGCTCGATTGAGAAAAGACGTTTCTGTGGTCGGGCATCTCAAGGCAGCGAACTCGTTTCCCATGTACTTAATTTATAGTGCTATTAGTCCAAGAGATGATGCAATTGGTCGTCTTACTCGTGCTAGGTAGTACTTTCTTCAAGGGGAACAAGCTTCACAATTTACCTCAGAACTTTTCGGCATCAATTTTCTGAAGTTTATGGATGAACTAGAAGTGAAAGAGGAAATTCACAAAGAGGTTCAAAGAGTTATGAAAAGTATATTTACATCAGAGGCTTTTCAAAATATAGAAAAATAAGAGATTAGCTCTTAGATGCATACACAATTGACTCGAAAAGTTCCTTGCCGCTGTTGCGCTTTCTAAAACGATGAACTGAGTTGATTTGATGGTTTAAGTTTAAACGAGCTAATATCTTAGCAAGAATTAAATCAGTTTCAATGTACACTCCCTTAAGCCACGAGTTTCCAACAACATAAGCAATGCGCAAATTTGGAGAACTTATGCGTTCTAGCTCTATTAAATGTGCTGTTAAACGATTGAAGTAGTGAACAGCATAATTTGCCATTAAATTGTCTTGCTCACGTATAGCAGATACAATAGAACCAATTGCTTCTTCCACGGCTTTATTAAGTGGAGTAAATTTACCTTTTGTCAACTCAGAAGTAGCACTACCCCAAGTTCCTCCTATGGTTTTTTTATCTATTGAAGATGCTTCCTTTGCTGCTGAAATGAAATCTAACATATAAAGATGTGGTCTAGTATTCCAAACGTAGCTATAGCGGTTTAGATAAGGAGGTGAAGTAATTACACAATTAACTTTTTTGGGCAAACTTATGTTCGACAAATTAGTTGAGTTTTGGAGAAGTACTTTTGAATTTCCAAGTCTAGGTACTTGTTGAACGTAATAAATATCCTTGATCATTTGCTGAGCATGTTTTGCAAAAATGCCTCCCACATCAATTTCATCATTGTCACGATTTATAAAATGAAGTTGTAACCTTCCTAGAGTCACATTTGTTAAATTAGGAACTAGTACTCCAGCAAGTGCCAGTCGAAAAAAGTCACGTTCATGTTGGGCTTCAGTTTCGTTTATACATTGTTTCAGAACAAGCAAGTCCTTTAATATATCTGGTCGCCACCAACGTGTTGGATTGTGGATAGCAGGAATCCTATAGCCACCTTTTTCTAAGGTCTCATAAGAAACTTTTTCTCGTAGAGTATCAAAATCTTCCAGGATTCTTGACAGATGCAATATTAATAATTCTGTATCAAGCTTCCAGTTCAAAGAAGTATGATTTACAAAGTGCAAAAATAGGTTAATTTCAAATCCCAAAGAATCAAAACCTTCTAGGGCTAATTCAATAGCTGTTGTTCCTGCCCCAGAAAAAGGATCAAGAATATAGTCTCCAATATCTGCGTTTAGCTTGTGTAGCATTTCGCGAACAAGATCAGGAGCAAAGCTAGGAGTTAATCTGAACCATCTGTGAATATGAACAGATAGTCCTGCTAAGAATGTTGACTCAGAAACATGAATAGGACTGTATTTTATTCGCCCGCTAATATCGTCAGATTTGTTATTACTATCTAAATTCAAAGAGATTTGATTGACTGGCGACATTGCATTTGTATATGATGACTATAAGTAGCTTAAATTATCACGCGAATCCCCAAATTGAACAGCCCTGTCGTCAAAAGCTTGTCATGCCGGTAAAGACGGGCCTCTATTCTTTATTTCTTTTACAGCGCCATCAGGAAATGTGCGTGCTGAGCGCCTAAAGCCGCCCAACATGTTATCAAAGATGGAAAAGTAACCGCTGGAGGACGAGATCCCGATCGTATTTGGCTTTCTGAATTGACAGAGTGAGATTTTGTCGCCGAGGCCACTATCAATCTAATTAACGACAGGAACAATGAAATAGCACACCTAATCGACTTTTATCCTTTTCATGCTTCCTCAGTCGTGAAAATTATCGGGAAAATACACGGCTCCTATCGGCTGTCCTCAACTAACAGTTTAGCGATGCTAATCACTGGTGACTAACTTAGAGGCGGCTAAATCGGCAGGACTCATTTGCTCGTATTTCTCAAACGGCTGATGAATCCACGGGTTGTCCGGCAGGTATTGAACGTAGTAGTCGGGGATAATTTCTGAGCAGCCTTTACACCAAATCACGGCGGTGCGTAGCTGTTCAATGTCAGCCCCAAAACGTTCCTCTAACCAACGCATCGCTTCTCGCAGACTTACCCCAGAGTCTACCAGATCGTCAACGAGGAGAATGTTACTGCCAAGGCGATCGCTAACCATTGATAAGTGCTGAGAAATCTCAAGCTCGCTTCGGATGCGATTCCCCGTTCCATGATAGGAAGCGGTCGATAGAATAGCAAGGGGCTGCTCAAATAGACGACAAAGAATGTCGCCCACTCGCAATCCTCCCTTGGCAATACAGATAATTTGGTCAAAATTCCAGCCGGACTGATAAATTTTGGCAGCGAGAGTTTCAATATTTTGATGGTACTCAGACCAGGACACAAATAAATCTGACATAACGACAAATGGGTAAATCAACCAACGAGTAACGAGCTACAGAACAAGAGAATAACTGCTAAAAGCGGTAAGCTTCTGCGCGATAGCTACTGCTATATTCTTCATTACTCAGTTTTACTGCATTTGTAAACGACTGATAAACAAATCAGGCGAGCAAACGTCAACATAAACTGACAGCTAGCGCTGTCGGGGAAAGGGCAAAGGGGAAAGGGAATTTAGCAAGATTGAATCTGCTGTCGCTTTCTCTAATTATTGTCCAATTGCGCTTTCTGCAAGCTAACTTCTGGCAGAATTTTGAGAGCCACTCCTGATTGAACCATCGCGATCGCGATCGCGTCTCGATGGTTCATAATTAATAGTCTGTTAGCGATAATTTCATGAACGCTCCCAACCGAGAAAAGCTCAATTTCACCACAAAACTAGCCTATGGAGCTGGGGATCTGGGACCAGCGATGACGGCCAACGTGTTAGTGTTTTTCCTGCTGTACTTTTTTACGAACGTGGCAGGTTTACCGGCGGGTTTAGCTGGCAGTATTTTAGCGATTGGGAAAATTTCGGATGCCATTAACGATCCGATTGCCGGGATTTTGAGCGATCGTACGCGGACTCGCTGGGGTCGTCGTCTTCCCTGGATGCTGGCGGGAGCGATTCCGTTTGGAATCTTGTTTTTCCTACAGTGGATTATTCCTCGCCTCAGCGATAGCGATACCGTCAATAACTGGTGGCTGTTCGGTTACTATGTGCTAATTGGGATATTGTTTAACCTGGCCTACACGGTTGTTAACTTACCCTATACGGCTCTTACCCCCGAACTGACTCAAGACTACAACGAACGCACCAGTCTCAATAGCTATCGCTTCGCTTTTTCCATCGGCGGCAGTATTCTTACTCTTATTTTGGCCGGGTTTATCTTCAGTCAGTTTCCCGACAATCCCGCGCGGCAGTACTGGGTTTTGGGCTTAGTGAGCAGTATTTTCTCCGTGATTGCCCTGCTTTGGTGCGCTTTGCGCATTCAGGAACGGGGTCGGCAGCCGATTCTCCAGCCACAGCAGAAAAAAGGGGTAGGAACCGTTTTAGGAATCATCGGCGCTGCCGCAGTGGTCTATGGATTGCTGAGAACCCTGCCAATTACTGCTCCTCTCGTTGAGTCTTCAGGAGCCGATTTTTTCGGCACTCTCGCTCTCCTCATTGGCTTAGAAATCGCGCTATTTGGCGTGACGTTGCTGCGAGCGACTCCTGAACCCCATTTAAGCGATCACCACGCTACCGCTCGGTTAGCGCAGGCTCAGCCGACCATTGGCTTTAGCGAACAGCTCAAGATCGTCTTCAGCAACAGGCCGTTTTTATACATCATCGGCATCTACTTGTGTTCCTGGCTGGCAGTGCAGCTCACGGCATCGATTTTGATTTATTTTGTGGTGAGCTGGATGGGACTGCCCGAAGGAGCCTTTCCCCAGGCGGCCATTGCGGTGCAGGGCACGGCGTTGGTGATGCTGTTCTTTTGGAAAGCCGTTAGCGATCGCGTCGGCAAACGAGCAGTTTATTTTATGGGCACGGGAATCTGGATTGTGGCTCAGGCGTTTCTGTTTTTAATTCAGCCAGGACAGGTTGGGTTGATGTACCTGGGAGCAGTGATGGCGGGATTTGGCGTTGCCGTGGCCTACCTGGTTCCCTGGTCGATGGTTCCCGACGTGATTGAGCTAGACGAACTGCAAACGGGTCAGCGGCGGGAAGGCATTTTCTATGGCTTTATGGTGCTGCTGCAAAAACTGGGATTAGCGATCGCCCTCTTTTTGGTCGGTCAAGTGTTGGAATTTGCCGGATTCATTGAAAGACCGCCGGGAGGAGAGATTCCCGTGCAGCCAGATAGCGCTTTGCTGGCGATCCGGCTGGCGGTGGGACCGTTGCCCAGTATCATTCTGGTTGCTGGCGTTGTGCTTGCCTACTTCTACCCCATCACCCGCGCAGTCCATGACGAAATTTTGCTCAAGCTCAAGGAACGAGAAACTCAATGAAGTCGCTCCGCGACGGGGAAAGGGGAAAATGTCCCGTTGCGGAGCAACTTTTTTCCCGCGCCGAAGGCGCTTTATGTCAGCCATTGAGCCACTCCATAAATGACCGGGGCTAGCAGCAGTGCGGGGAGGAAAGAAGCAACGCGAATTTTTGTGACTTCTAGCAAATTTAGCCCAATTCCCATAATCATCAGTCCCCCGACTCCGGTAGCGAGCACAACGCGCGGATCTGTTGCCGGATCTCCGATGGCTGTTGCGAGCGTACCAGCCGCCAGAGAAAGTCCGCCCTGATAAACAAGAATGACTAAGGTAGAAAATCCTACGCCAATGCCGTAGGTACTGGTAAAAACGAGCGCCGCAATACCGTCCATCGCGGCTTTGAGAGTGAGCAGCGTGTTATCTCCGCTCAGACCATTGTTGAGACTGCCAATCAGGGTCATCGGACCGACACAGAATAGCAGGCTAGCTGCGACAAACCCCTCGGTAAAGCGTCCTTGACCGCGAAAGCGCTGTTTGAGCCAGTCGCCTACTGCCGCTAAGCGTTCTTCAAGCTGCCACCACTCTCCGATGATGCCACCCAAGGCGATCGCCAGCAGTCCCAATACGGCCCCATCGACTCCGGCTTGCACCTGGGTTAAGCTGCCCGACATGGTTAAACCAAGCCACAGAGTCAACAACCCAACTCCCTGAGCAACGATCCGCAGCCAGCTTTGCGGAAGACGGTTGAGCATTAAGCCGAGAGCCGTTCCCGCTAGAACCGTCAGTACGTTGATCCAGGTGCCGCTTGTTTTTGTCCAAAATGAAAGTGTCATCAACCAATCTGCTCTTAAGCTTAATCTGAATTAACCCCCCAGTTAGAGAAATGAGGAGTATCCTAAAAGTATGGCCAGCCTTCCTTAAGTAATGGATTTAGACCAACAACTTCAAGTTCTCATTCATGAAGCGCCTCAGCACGGCGTACCGTCTTCGGTGATGCAAAAAGCAGTTGCTCCTGTTTTAAAAGCGATCGCCACCAAACTACAGCATCTTCAATACTACGTCGTGCAGAGCTTAGACCAAGGCTGGGTAACGACAACGCTTCGCAGCCGCACTCAGCCTCAGCAAGAGAAAAAGGTCATTTATGCGTTTGCCACTGTTCAAGATGCTGCCAACAGTCAGGGAACTGCCGATCCGCAACTCTTAGCCCTGCCTGTACCAGTTACGCAAATTCTGTTCCAGCTTTTTGCTCTCAAACAGATAGACAGTGCCCTGTTTCTAGATACTCCGGGAGATTTATCAACCGGCATCGAAATTGGTCGGATCGCTCTCTATCAGTTGATTCAAACTCAACTTCAGCAGCTCAATACGGCATCTCGCTCTGATATTCCTCCGAATCTGGCTTAACTAGTCATTTAATACCCATGCTCTCGTTAACAGCGAGAAAAAATTGCTAGCAGAAAATCTAGCACCGACTGTACTTTTATCTCAAAGTATGCGATTTCTATGCCCCATTTACCTGAATTTACTCCTTTTGGCTATGGCAGCGTTTATACCTGTCCTGTCTGTCGTCACGGTCAAATTTCCGCTATGCCGCTGATGGAAGACACCTTTTCCTGTAACTTTTGCCGCCATATCTTTGTTGCCAATTTAGAGAAACAGTTGCTGAAAATGGCAGACAGCCAGCTTCCCTTAACCTGGTGCTGGGATGGTCGGATTTGGAAAGGGGTGTATCGAGACGGAACGGAACCAACGTGGGTTTATTGGGTGGCCGGAGCTGCTTTTATTGTGTTTCCTCCTACTCTAGTTGGCGTGGCCGGATACTTATTTCCTCCTGTCCCCGATAGTCCGTTGAGCTGGTTGCCGCTCTTTTGGACGCTATTAACCTTCTCACTCCACCTCGCGTTTATCGGTTGGTTAGTGGTGCAGTACTA
Organism: Cyanophyceae cyanobacterium; assembly: GCA_050331735.1. Lineage (GTDB taxonomy): Bacteria > Cyanobacteriota > Cyanobacteriia > Cyanobacteriales > JBHJGN01 > JBHJGN01. Next base: position 80,840 of record JBHJGN010000044.1, on the reverse strand, counting down.
TCAATTTCCGGTGTTTCTGTATCTAAGGGCTATGAGTCAGCGCCTCCTTACTAATCTTCGCCCCAGCCAAGGAGTGGCCGGAACTTGGTTCCGGCGCTCGTAATTCCTGCTCTAAGGATCTATGGGATTAGGCCAGGGTCTCTTGTCCCGAAGCAGGACTGAGCTCTACTAACGCCGAGAAACGCCAGGAAGAATAGCGCGTTCTACTGCCTCGCGGAACCGTTCAACATTCTCGTTGTAGTCTATGGGTAAAACCGCGACCACGTTTTCGTGAGGACGAGGAATAATGACCCAAGATTCTAACGTTGCGCCCTCGGCCTTTTCCACAGCATCAATTCCCGCTGCCATCGCGGTTTTTACCTCTGAAACATCCCCGCGAATGTTAATCGTCCAGCGAGCACTTCCGACTCTGATATAGCCTACCAGAGTCACTCTTCCAGCTTTTACCATAGCGTCGGCTGCTGCTAAGATGCCAGGAAAGCCTTTTGTTTCAATTGATCCAACCGCAGATTGAGCCGGCATGAGTCATCTCCTATCGTAGTAATGAATAATTAGGGTTGTTGCCCAAGAAGGGTCTGGAAAGAAATCTTTCTGTGGGTCAGTCTTTAACTATAATCTAACCGGGAACAAACGAGACCGGGTTAGGTCATCAACGAAACTCTTCCACCTCCTCGGTATACTCGATGGGTAAGACCGACACCACGTTTTCTGGTGGATTAGGCACAATGTAATAAGACATCACTTTGCCACCAAAAGCCGATTCTGCCGCCGCGAGTCCAGAGGCAACGGCAGGTTTGACTTCCGAGATACTGCCGCGCACCGCTACCACAAAATTTCCTTTCTCAGCCTTGTCGAAGTAAACAAGCGTCACGCGACCCCCTTTGACCATTGCATCGGCGGCGGCTAGGATCGATGGAAATCCCAACGATTCAATTACTCCCACTGCTTCTGGCATCGCTTCTGTCCTTGATGGTGAATAGTGATGATTCTCAACGCCGCCACTCGTTCGGGTTCGTGAGTTTGCGACAACCGAATCATGCTCTTGGATTGAGAATTTGTGCTGTGTTGATTTTACTATACCTTGATGGAGCTTGGGCGATCGCTAGCGGCAATAATGCGATTACAGCCAGATTTGGGTTTCGCCCAGCGATACTGACATTCTTGCGGATTTCCCCAGCACAAGCCTAGGTACAGTTCTGTCTGAGCCGCATCTAAATCCGCCCACTCTGCTTGTCTCACTAGATAAAGCACGTAGTCGGGGGTGATTTTTTTGTGGCGATCGCCGGCCAACCAAAAGCTCATCGACTCGACCGCCTCCCACCAAAAAGCGACCACTGCTGCTTTCGCCGCCATCAGGATTTCCTTGTCTCCAGGAACGACTACTAGCTGGTTATGCAGCTCAGGAAAGCGCAGGGTTTTACCCTTAAAAGTCGTCGTTCGCCAAATAACGCCAGAGATACCGTGTTCTCTTTGATAGGCATGAATTTGCTGGCGGAAATCTTGGTAGGCGAACACTTTACTAATCTTCTGCAAGTTTAGCGCCTTCGCTACTACCGGATTATCCAGGCGCTCTGCGGACGACAGCACCACCCGCTCGCCCTTCCAATTAGCTCTCAGTTCTCGATCTAAAATGTCTATGAGTTCTTGAGTCGTGTAGGTCATTCGTCCAGCACGCTGAAGGGCACAAATTTAGCTAAATTATTGAGCAGATAACTTAATCTTATCGGTTCTGTCAAGGTTTGAACAGAAGTGACAACTGAGCGCAGCGATGAATTTAGGAAAGCCAATAGCTACTAGCTAACAGCTTTTTGTTAAACTGACACTTAATCCTAGCTCTGGAGGCGGCATGAACTGGTGGCAGCGACTACAAAAAAACTTTTTGGCCCGATTTGGAGCGGCAATTTTGTTGGTTTTGTACCTGACCGTGATTGTGGCTGATTTCGTTGCCCCTTACGATCCATACGTTTCCCAGCCAGACGGTTCTTTACTGCCGCCAACAACGATTTACTGGCGTACTTCCCAAGGAGAATGGCTTGGCCCTCATATTTATCCCACCACCCAAGGACCAACAGAATTAGAGACCGGCGATCGCGAACTCCGCGTCGATTTTCAGCAGCCAGCGCCAGTTCGTTTATTAGTGGCCGGCAGACCCTACCGCCTCTTTGAAATTCGTTTGCCTTTACCGCCTACTTGGGAAGCCGTCACGGTGTTCCCCGGCATTCCTAGCAACCGCCATCTATTCGGTGCTCTTGGAGAAGCTAAAATCAACATCCTCGGCACCGACGAACAAGGGCGAGATCAGTTTAGTCGGCTCGTCTACGGCGGCAGAATTAGTCTGTTTATTGGGTTGGTCGGTATTACCATTTCCTTCCCGCTGGGCATGCTGATTGGAGGCATCGCTGGCTATTTCGGCGGCTGGGCGGATAGCATCTTAATGCGCTTGGTCGAAGTGCTGATGACGATTCCGGGAATTTATTTACTGGTTGCTCTAGCAGCCGTTCTGCCTCCCGGCTTAAGCAGCGCTCAGCGCTTTTTACTGATTGTGCTCATTACTTCGTTTATCAGTTGGTCAGGGCTAGCGAGGGTAATTCGCGGACAGGTACTATCCCTTAAAGAACAAGAGTTTGTCCAGGCAGCCCGGGCGATGGGAGCCAAGCCTTTTTACATTATCGTGCGGCACGTCCTGCCGCAAACGGCGAGCTATATCGTCATTTCTGCCACTTTGGCGGTTCCCGGATTTATCGTCGCAGAATCGGTTTTGAGCCTCATCGGACTCGGGATTCAGCAGCCCGACCCAAGCTGGGGAAATTTGCTCTCGCTAGCAACCAATGCGTCAATTTTGGTGTTACAGCCCTGGCTGATCTGGCCTCCTGCTCTCCTCATTGTGTTAACGGTCCTCGCCTTCAATTTACTCGGAGATGGTCTGCGGGATGCTCTCGATCCGAGAAGTTTAAGAAGGTCATAAGGCCATTCGAGAACTGGGGAAAGGGTCAAGGGGAAAGGGAGTTCAAGAATTCTTCTCGCCCTCAACTGCGTGGCTATCTATACGAACAAGTATTGATGGCTGCTTGAGTCAAATTATTGTTATTTTTGATACTATATCAGCAGCTAAGTGCTCCGCTCTGGTAGCGAAGGATGCTTCGAGAGGGAGAGAATATTGTTTATAGATAGGGCGCTCAAACAGAAGGGACTTCCTGTTAGAGCCAGCAAACCATCAACCGTCAACAGAGCAACGGCTACCTATGACCCTTGAGGTGTCCAACCTCCACAAAACCTATCGGTACAGTGGTAAATCAATTGAGGCAGTGCGAGGCATTTCCTTCTCCATTGCGGCGGGAGAAGTATTGGCGTTTCTCGGTCCCAATGGAGCCGGGAAAACTACCAGTATTAAAATGATTGCGGGGTTAGTCGAGCCGGATTCTGGCTGGGTCAAAATTGCGGACCGCGACCCCCATCGCTATCCTCAAGCTTTGCGCAAACTGGGCGCGGTGCTAGAAGGAAACCGCAACCTCTACTGGCGGCTTACCTGCCAGGAAAACCTAGAGTATTTTGGAGTCCTCAGAGGCATGAGCCGCAGGGCCGCCCGCCAACAGGGAGGTCATCTGCTCAAGCGGTTTGGTCTTCAAGATAAATACCGTACACCGGTCCGCGACCTCTCGCGGGGGATGCAGCAAAAAGTGGCGCTCGCCGTGGCGCTCGTTCATCAGCCCAAGCTGCTGCTGCTAGATGAACCTACCCTCGGACTCGACGTGGAAGCCAGCGAAAACGTCAAGGAATTGGTTAAAGAAATTGCCGCTGAGGGGTGTGCTGTTCTGCTAACCACCCATCAACTGATCGTGGCGGAGGAAATCTCTCAACGCGTAGCCATTATGCAGTCTGGCAAGCTGGTGGCGGTTGAATCGACCCGCGAACTGCTCCGCCGGTTTTCTGGCTCTACCTACATTGTTGAAGTGGCTGAGGCGCTGGATGAAGAGAGAACGAGTCAGCTTCAGTCCTTGGGAGCAACTGTGCAAAACGAACAGATTATCTACCCAGGTAACTCCGCTGGCCTTTATCAAATCTTAGCCGTTCTCAAGCCCCTGCCCCTACTTCAAGTCAAGCAGGAGCGAGCCGATTTAACCCAAGTCTTCCTAACGCTGATTCGAGAGCACCGCGATGGAGCTATTCCTGGCTGAACTAAAACGCATCTGGACTGAGTTTATCCGCTATCCGGTGGATGCACTGAGCGTTGTGTTTATTACGACCCTGATTTTCTACGCTCTGTTCGCGAGCGTCCAGTATGTCTCTGGTCCCGCCGTGCAGTTTGGCGATCGCCTCGATGCTATTGTCGTGGGCTACATCCTTTGGAGTCTGATTGTGTTTATCGTCAACGAAATTACCTTCGGTCTGCAAATTGAAGCCCAGACAGGAACTCTAGAACAAGTGTTTCTCTCGCCCTACGGTACGCGCCGGGTATTTCTAACGCGAGCTTTGGCGAGCCTGACTCTACGGCTCGTCTTAAACGGGATGGTACTGCTGTTAACTCTCCTCCTGACCGGGCGACGCTTGAGCTTTCCCCCGAGCCTGCTGCTGCCGCTCGTGACGGTGCTGCTCGGAGCCTACGGACTCGCGTTTATGCTGGCTGCTACCGCTCTTCTCTTCAAGCGGATTAGTCAACTGCTGAGCCTGCTTCAGTTGGGTCTGGTGTTTCTGCTGATGGCTCCCACAGAAACCTGGACCGGAGTTTTGCAGTGGCTCCGGCTGCTGCTGCCCATGACCCTCGGAGCCGGGATGCTGCGAGAGTTGATGGCTCGCTCTGGCAGCCTCAGCGGGATGGAGTGTGCGATCGCACTTCTCAACGGTGGTCTCTACCTAGCGCTGGGACTAAGTCTGTTCCGGCGAGCAGAAAGAATCGCTAAAAAACAGGGAAGACTAGGGGGGTACTAGCTCCCTGATGATTTTCCGGGCGTCAGGTACTTCATCGATATTTGAAGATGGCGGTTGTCTGGTGAAAAGAAAAAGCTAGCCTGCTTAAACGATGGTGGTCCTCCCAAAATCATCGGGTCATCAGAAAAGCCAAATCCTTCTTTGGGAATTCCAAAGATGCCTGTGTTTAGCTTCCCGTCTTCGTTTTCATCATGAAAAACTGTGATGGCATAGTCACCAAAAGGCAGATCTTCGATGGTAATCGTCAAGGGAATCTCTGAAATTGGATAAGTTTGAGCGGTGACGGCTTTACTGCCATCGTCGGGAAAGCCTTCAGGAGCGTTAAACAAAGCTACATAAACAACTCCCTGCTGATTGCGTAGTCCGTCAAGCTGTAGCGTTAACGGAACCTGCGACTGAGACTGAACCATGCCTTGGCTGAATGTAATGAAGTTCCTCTTTGTGATAGCGAATTGCTTCTATTTCTCCAACCCTCCTGGAGGAGTAAATTCTGCTGGATTGAGCCTGTAGAAGAGTCCCTGCCCAGCCCCAAACGAAGCCTATCAACAAGGTTTTAAAGAGAAACGAATCACAGGAGGAGAACCTACGGGAAGAGCGAGCGGAACGGCCTGCCTTTTTCCTTCCCGATGGCCCTCTTTTGCTTTCTGAGAATTGAGACTAGTTGATTAAGACTAGATTATAGTAACGAAGGAACCGTCACGAGTTTCATGAGCTTTATTGGAGAGGAAAACGATGGAGCTGGAATATCCAGAAGATTTGAAATATCTCGACAGTCATGAGTACGTTCGTTCTGATGGCGAAATTGCGACCATTGGCGTGAGCGCCTTCGCCGTCGATCAGCTCGGAGACATTGTTTTTTTAGAGCTGCCCGAAGTCGGTGATCCGATCGCCATCGGAGAAAGTTTTGGCACGATTGAATCGGTGAAAGCCGTAGAAGACCTCTATCCGCCTGTTTCCGGTACGGTAATTGAGCGCAACGAAGTCATGATCGAGTCCCCAGAAGCGATCGCAGAAGACCCCTATGGAGAAGGATGGTTACTCAAAGTGCGCCTTGACGACCCCGATAGCGAATCAGCAGATACTTTAACGGCAAGCGAGTATCGTGCTCAGGTCGAAGGAGAAGAGTAAGCTTTTTGAAGAATCGCTATCTAGATAACAAAGCCATTAAAGATCTGTTACAAAATATCAGTGGGCGCTGAATATCAACCGTCGCGCTTCACCGTTCTAGGAATTAATCTATGCTTAATTTGGAGACAACTATCGCTCGAACAGCTACACTCCCTACTGACAGAGACGAAGAGACTTTTGCCTCTCGGCATCTTGGTCCGAGCGAGAGCGAAATCGAGCAAATGCTCAAGGTGCTGGGGTTTGCTAGCCTCGATGCTTTAATTGAGCAAACCGTTCCCGCAGCAATTCGCCTAGAGCAACCGCTGCAGCTTCCTCCAGCACAATCAGAATATGCCGCTTTAACCCAGCTTAAAGCGATCGCCACTCAAAACCAAGTGTTTCGCTCCTGCATCGGGATGGGCTACCACGACTGCATTACGCCTCCGGTGATTCAGCGTAATATTTTAGAAAATCCGGGCTGGTATACCGCTTACACTCCCTATCAGGCTGAAATTGCCCAAGGCAGATTAGCAGCGCTCCTCAATTTTCAAACCCTGGTCATTGACCTCACGGGCTTAGAAATCGCCAACGCCTCGCTCCTCGATGAAGGCACCGCCGCTGCTGAAGCGATGAGCATGAGCTATGGATTGTGTAAGACCAAAGCGAACGCTTTCTTTGTTTCGGAAGCCTGTCATCCCCAAACTATTTCCGTCATCGCCACCCGCGCTCGCCCCTTGGGAATTGAAGTGATTGTGGGCGATCATCACCACTTCGATTTCAAGCAGCCGATTTTTGGAGCGCTGCTTCAGTATCCAGCCACCGATGGCACAATTTATGACTATCGGGAGTTTATCGACCAAGCTCATGCCGCCCAAGCCCTCGTCACGGTGGCCGCCGACCTGTTAGGCTTGACTCTGCTCGCTCCTCCTGGGGAATGGGGAGCCGATATTGCCGTTGGCACAACCCAGCGCTTCGGCGTTCCCCTCGGCTACGGTGGACCTCACGCCGCCTATTTCGCCACGCGAGAGGCGTACAAGCGGCAAATTCCCGGACGGATTGTGGGCGTTTCTAAAGATGCTCAGGGGAATCCGGCTCTGCGTCTGGCTCTGCAAACCAGAGAGCAGCACATCCGCCGCGACAAGGCGACCAGCAATATCTGTACTGCTCAGGTGCTCCTCGCCGTCATCGCTGCTACCTACGCCGTTTATCATGGTCCCCAGGGATTAAAGCGGATCGCCCAACGGATTCATCAGTTGACGCTTCTGTTAGCAGCCGGATTGAGCAAGCTCGGATACAGTTTCTCTGAACCTTTCTTCGATACCTTACGAGTCGAAATTCCCGGCGGCGCGGAGAAAATTATCGCAGCGGCAGCAGTTCGGAAAATCAATCTGCGTTTATTAGATCGTCACGCCGTTGGTATCAGCCTTGATGAAACAACCTCAGTCGCAGACGTTCAACAACTCTGGCAGCTCTTTGCGGGTACAGAGGAACTGCCTTTTATCGAGGCAGAGCTCACCACCGCTCGGCTAGAACTCCCCCTCCTGTTTCAGCGCACCAGTGCTTATCTAAGCGATCCGGTTTTCAATCGCTATCACTCGGAAACCGAGCTTCTGCGCTACCTGCATCGGTTAGAAACCAAAGACCTCTCCCTGACTACCTCGATGATCCCGCTCGGCTCCTGCACCATGAAGCTGAACGCCGCCGCAGAAATGCTGCCAATCTCCTGGGCAGAGTTTAACAAAATTCATCCGTTTGCGCCCCGCTCCCAAACCCAAGGCTACCAAATGCTCTTTGAGCAGCTTGAGCGCTGGCTGGCAGAAATTACCGGCTTTGCCGCCGTCTCTCTTCAGCCTAATGCTGGGTCTCAGGGAGAGTACGCGGGTTTGCAGGTAATTCGACGCTATCACCAAGAACGAGGAGAAGGACATCGCCAGGTATGCCTCATTCCTGAGTCCGCTCACGGCACTAACCCGGCGAGCGCGGTGATGTGCGGCATGAAGGTGGTAGCAGTGCGCTGCGATGAGTTAGGCAATGTGGATATTGATGACTTAAGAGCCAAAGCCGATAAGCACAGCGATCGCCTAGCGGCCCTAATGGTGACGTATCCTTCGACTCATGGCGTATTTGAAGAAGGCATCAAGACAATTTGTGACATCGTACATCGCCACGGCGGTCAGGTGTATCTCGACGGAGCCAACATGAACGCTCAGGTAGGTCTATGCCGTCCGGGAGACTTTGGAGCCGATGTCTGCCATCTCAATCTGCACAAAACCTTCTGCATTCCTCACGGGGGTGGTGGACCGGGAGTAGGACCGATCGGGGTTTTAGCCCATCTAGCGCCCTTTCTCCCCCAGACCTCTCTCCAGCCATCCAGGACTAATCTTCACCCCCAGTCTATTGGGGCGATCGCTGCGGCTCCGTGGGGCAGCGCCAGTATTTTGCCGATTTCCTGGATGTATATTGCCATGATGGGGGCAGCCGGACTGACCAAAGCCACTCAGGTAGCGATCCTCAACGCCAACTACATGGCCGATCGTCTCGCTCCCTACTATCCGATTCTGTTTAAGGGAGAATCGGGACTGATTGCTCACGAATGCATCATTGACCTGCGCCCCTTACGCAAGCAAGCTGGAGTTGAGGTAGACGACATTGCTAAGCGGTTGATGGACTACGGCTTTCATGCTCCTACCGTGTCGTGGCCCGTGGCCGGAACGATGATGATCGAACCAACGGAAAGCGAGTCGAAAGAGGAGCTAGACCGCTTCTGCGACGCGATGATTGCCATTCGGCGAGAAATTGAGGCGATCGCCACAGGAGAGGTCGATGCTCACAACAATCTGCTCAAGAACGCTCCTCATCCAGCAGCCGTCCTCATTACCGACGATTGGGAGCGTCCCTACTCCCGCCAAGAAGCCGCCTATCCGGCTTCCTGGAGCAAGGAGCACAAGTTCTGGCCTAGCGTTGGACGCATTGATAATGCCTACGGTGATCGCAATCTTGTTTGCTCCTGCGAGGGGATGGAAGCTTATCAAGACGAGTAGAGGAGCGCCAGGAGCAGAATAATTCTCAGCCGAGAGAGTTGCTGAGAATTATTCTGCTTAGCTCTCTGTTTTCTCAAGTAACCGCTAATCAGATGGTTGAGTACTCCTGAGCAGGGCGATCGCCTCTCGTAATATCAACAAAACAGAACATTCATAACTCTTTTTATGACTTTTAGGACAATCTCCGTCAAGATGAGGGTATCTTGGTCATAAGCGATTTAAACAATTGAGCGATGACACAATCCGTCTCGGAGGCGCATCCCACTGCTTCCCCCCGCGCTGACTATAGCGCCACTGAATCGATGCCCCAAATTTGGTCCCAGGCAGCCAAACAGTTTGGTGATGTGGTGGCGCTGCGAGATCCTCACGCCAAACCAGAGGTTACGCTGACCTATGCGCAACTCGATCAACAAATTCAGCAATTTGCGGCGGGATTACAGGCATTAGGAGTGCAGCCGGAAGCGAAAGTCGCTCTTGTTGCCGATAATAGCCCTCGTTGGCTCATTGCCGACCAGGGCATTATGGCCGCTGGGGCAGTCGATGTGGTCCGTTCGTCTGCTGCTGACTCCGAAGAATTACTTTATATCATCGAAAACAGCGATAGCACTGGCCTTGTCGTCGAAGATAGCAAGACGCTTGAAAAACTGCGTCCTCAGCTCGATGAGCTGCCCATTGGGTTCGTTGTGTTGCTTTCTGACGCAACCAGCGAAGATGAATCTTTAAGACTCGTCAACTTCGAGCAACTATTAAACCTAGGAACCGATCGTTCTCTAGAAGAGGTGCCGCAGCAGCGGGATTCTCTTGCCACTCTCCTGTACACTTCTGGCACAACGGGGAAACCCAAAGGCGTAATGCTCTCTCACGGCAACCTGCTGCATCAGGTCAACGCCTTTAAAACGGTTCTGCAAGCGCGTCCCGGCGATCGCTTTTTAAGCATTCTCCCTAGCTGGCACGCCTACGAGCGCTCCTGCGAATACTTTCTGCTTTCCCAAGGCTGTACCCTTTCCTACACCAATATTCGAGCAATCAAAAAGGATCTTAAGGATTTCAAACCGCACTATCTAGTAGGGGTTCCGCGACTGTGGGAATCTATTTACGAAGGCATCCAAAAGCAGTTTCGCGAACAGCCAGCCGCCAAGCAAAAACTCGTTAATTTTCTCCTCAAACAATCCGAAAACTACGTCAAAGTGCGGCGTACTGCGACCGGATTAAACCTCAACGAGCTTCATGCTTCGGCGTTTGAACGGCTAGCGGCTCAGCTCGAAGCAGCGACGCTTCAGCCTCTTCATGCCCTCGCTGACCGTCTGGTTTATCAAAAAGTGCGGGAGGCAACTGGCGGTAATGTGCGCGTGATGATTAGCGGTGGCGGCTCTCTGGCCAGGCATCTGGATGATTTCTACGAAATCATTGGGGTAACCATCTTAGTTGGATACGGGCTAACCGAAACTTCCCCCGTGACAAATGTACGCCGATTTGAGCGTAATCTGCGCGGTTCGGCTGGTCCGCCCCTGGTTGATACAGAAATTCGCATTGCTGACCCCCAAACTCGCCAGCCTCTCCCTGCCGAACAGCGAGGTGTGGTGCTGATCCGCGGTCCCCAAGTGATGCAGGGCTACTACAAACTGCCAGAAGCAACGGCTAAAGCCATCGACAAAGAAGGCTGGTTCGACAGCGGCGACTTGGGTTGGGTTACGCCTGCTAACGATCTGGTGTTGACGGGACGAGCCAAGGATACGATTGTCCTAACTAATGGCGAAAACATCGAGCCGCAGCCGATTGAAGATGCCTGTGCTCGTAGCTCCTATATCGACCAGATCATGGTGGTGGGTCAAGATCAGCGATCGCTTGGCGCTCTGATTGTGCCTAACCTAGATGCGCTGCAAAAATGGGCGCAGGAGCAATCTGTCTCGACAACGATGGATGCTCAAGCTCTAAACAGCAAACCGGTGCGAGATTTGTTCCGCCAAGAACTCAACCGGGAAGTCAAAGACCGCCCGGGCTACCGCGCCGATGACAGAATCGGTCCTTTTGAGTTTATTCTAGAACCGTTTTCAATTGAAGACGGAACCATGACGCAAACGCTGAAGGTGAAACGTCCCGTTGTGAAAGAACGCTATCACGATATTATTAACAGGATGTTTGAATAAGTTGTTGTCTCCTCGAACAATTAAATTCAAACTGAGGCAACAAGACGTGAACAACGCAAGGAACAAACCATGAGCGAAGGACAGTCCAGTTTACTCCTAAAAAGACCCGTGACCATCAAAGTGATCGTCACGACTCGCTGGAAAGAAGAGGTCCAGCAACAGCTTCAGACCCAAGTGAGCCAGGTGGATAGTCAAGTCCAACAGCTAGAGATGCAGGGACAGCGAGCCCTAGCTGAAATCCAAAAGCAAAGCGTCCAGCCGCCTGGACCGCAAGTCACCAAGCAGATGGAAAGTATTCAGGGTCAGGTCAATCGCAAGAAGAGCGAGCTGCTGGAGAAAAAAAATCAGGCGCTTCAGCAACTTCAGCAGGTGCAGCTCCTGGAGCTGAATCAAGAAGTGGCCCAAGGACAACTGGAAAGCTTCTTTCGGATTGATAAAGGCGACAATCTCGTTAAAAAACTCAATGTTGAAATCGTCGTACGCGATGGTGTTGTTGAAGAAATTCGGGGCGATGTGTAGCAGTGAGTTGTTGACGGTCGATCGTTAATGGTTTGCTGACTGCTTGGGGCTTGGTGTACACTCCTAATTCACAAACCACTATATAATAGCGATCGCACCGATAGCAGCGAACGGCGCTCGCTTCTTGTCGAATAGCATTGAACCACTTGTTTAGGTAATTTAAGAAGACCGCTTCATGATTCACGATATTTTCATGCCTGCTCTTAGCTCCACAATGGAGACAGGAAAAATTGTTGAATGGGTGAAATCCCCAGGAGATCGCGTTGCCAAAGGGGAAACCGTGGTCGTGGTCGAGTCAGATAAAGCCGACATGGATGTAGAATCTTTTTATGAAGGCTACTTGGCAACGATATTAGTAGAAGCCGGACAGGATGCGGCAGTTGGTTCTCCGATTGCCCTGCTTGCCGAAACGGAAGCAGAAATCGAATCGGCCAAACAGCAGGGAAGCTCAGATCAGCAGCAAACAGCCTCCGTTCCTGAGCCATTAGCTGAGGCTGATTCAGCAACCCCGCTTCCCCCGGCTCCTGCCAGTCGCAACGGTCAGCGCATCATTGTTTCGCCAAGAGCCCGTAAGCTCGCTAAGCAGTTGGGAGTCGAAGTAGAAACGCTCCAGGGGAGCGGACCCCACGGACGAATCGTGGCAGCGGATGTGGAGCGAGCCTCTGGTAAAACCGAGGCTGCCCCTTCAGCGGCTCCCCAAGCTGAACCAGCGGTTTTGCCTGCCGCCGCGCCCAAACCAGCTCCGGCTGCGACCGCCCCGGCTCCCACTGCTGCTCCGATTGGCGAAACCGTACCGCTCAATACTCTTCAGCAGGCGGTGGTGCGGAACATGGTGAGCAGCCTTCAGGTTCCCGTTTTCCGAGTCGGCTATACCATTACTACCAATGCCCTAGACCAGCTTTATCAGAAAATTAAACCAAAAGGCGTGACGATGACGGCTTTGCTAGCCAAGGCGGTTGCCGTTACCTTGCAGAAGCATCCCCTCGTCAACGCGAGCTACAGCGAACAGGGCATTAACCACCGCTCGTCTATCAACATTGCCGTTGCCGTTGCCATGCCCGACGGGGGACTCATTACTCCGGTGTTGCAGAATGCGGATCGAGTTGATATTTATTCCCTCTCTCGCACCTGGAAAGGATTAGTAGAGCGATCGCGCTCTAAGCAGCTTCAGCCCGATGAATACAGCAGCGGCACCTTTACGCTATCTAATTTAGGCATGTTTGGCGTTGACCGCTTTGATGCCATTTTGCTTCCCGGACAGGGTTCTATCCTGGCCATCGGTGCGTCTCGTCCTCAAGTCGTCGCCACAGAAGGCGGCATGATGGGCATTCAGCGTCAGATGAGCGTCAACATCACCTGCGACCATCGCATTATCTACGGAGCTAACGCCGCTGCTTTTTTACAGGATTTGGCCAAGCTGATTGAAACCGAGCCGCAGTCTCTAACTCTATAAAGCGATTAGCTATTCGTTGTACTACTCATTGAGCGTCAGCGTTGAAGCGTTGAATTTTGTTAATGGTTGACAGAATAAAGTCTCCAAGGAACGGGTAACAGGAAAGGGCTATTGAGTTCTTCCCCTTTCCCTAGTTCTCAATCGGTGTGACCTCGCCAAAGAGCTATTCTGTTACTTGCCGATACAGAACCGGCTGAAGATCCGATCTAAAACTGATTCTGTGACCTCTTCGCCAGTAATGTCTCCCAGTGCTTGAATCGCACTGCGGAGATCGATGGTCCAGAAGTCGAGAGGAAGTTGGTTAGTCATGGTTTCTTGGACCTGTTCTAGGGCCGCTTTTGCCCGCGTAAGGGCAGCAGCTTGTCTTTGATTAATCGCAATTTCTAAATTGGCAGCAGTGAGACCCGCATTAACAGCGGCTAAAATGGCCTGCTCTAGGTGCTCGATGCCTTGATTAAGGGCAGCCGCTGTGGAAACGACACGAGCGAGCGAGTTGGGATACTCAATCGTTTGGGGCTCTGCGAGGTCGGTTTTATTGACCACTAAAATAACTGGACGATGCTGCACCTGCTGGTAAATTTCCGCATCTTCAGCGGTCCATCCCCAGGAAGCGTCAATGGTTAAGAGCACAAGATCGGCAGCGGCGGCAGCATGGCGCGATCGCTCGACCCCGAGCTTTTCGACGGTATCTGCTGTCTCCCGAATGCCTGCCGTATCGAGAACCTGCACCGGAACGCCACCAACAACTAGCTGCATTTCGACCACATCCCGAGTCGTCCCGGGAAGCGGGGTGACAATGGCGCGGTCGGCTCGACTCCAGGCATTGAGCAAGCTAGATTTACCCACGTTCGGACGACCGACGATTGCTACCTTTAAGCCACTGCGCAGCAGCTCCCCGCGATGGGCAGTCGCTAAGATCTCTTTGACCTGCCTCAGCGTGTCCTGAAGGCTGATGCTGACAGTGACTTCATCGAGAGGCGGTAAGTCGTCCTCAAAGTCGATGCGGGCTTCCACTTCTGCCAAAATATCGAGGCAGGTAGCCCGCAGTTGACGAATCGGTTCGGCGAGCTTGCCCTGTAAGCCCGCTAGCGCCATCTCAGACGCTTGGGGAGATTGCGCCCCCACCAGTTCGGCAATGCTTTCTGCTTGGGTTAAATCGATGCGTCCGTTGAGGAAGGCCCGCAGGGTAAATTCTCCCGGCTGGGCGAGTCTGGCTCCTAACTCAACACACAGTTGTAGCACGCGCTGAACGGGCATAATTCCCCCGTGGCAGTGAAACTCCACCACATCTTCGCGGGTAAAAGACCGAGGAGACTTCATAATTAGGAGGAGCGCTTCGTCGATCAGTTGTTTGGTGTGCGGATGGCGAATCGTGCCGTAAAGGATGCGGTGAGTTTCCCAAGGTTGTTTGCCAGGGGCATTAAATAGAGAGCGAGCGATCGCCACGGCTGTTACTCCAGATAAGCGCACCACCCCGATGCTGCCCTGCTGGGGCACAACAGCCGTGGCGATCGCGGCGATGGTCTCTCCTTGGACTATTGGTTTGGGCATTGCTGACTAATTTCTTGCTTAATGCTGATTATCCTTAATCTTTTCTTATGTACGATGACAACAGGGTAGAGGCAGATTCAATCGTTCACGTCTATCAATGACTGTCAAAACAAGGTCTAGAATCAAGCATAAACGTCGCTCTTGGGGGTCTAAGCCTCTGCGCTACTGGTACATCCGCCTGCGCCGTTTGCGGGGCAAACCCCAGGTTATTGCTCGCGGCATTGCCGCTGGAGTTTTTGCCGGGTTCTTTCCCTTCTTTGGCTTCCAAACTATTATTGGTGTTCTGCTCGCGGTTCTCTTACGAGGAAACAAAATTGCAGCGGCGGCTGGAACCTGGATTAGCAATCCTTTGACGTATGTCCCAATCTACTACTTTAATTTTAGAATCGGTAAGCTGCTCTTGGGCGGCAGCGATCTGCTGGTCGAAGATCTTGATATTCAGTCGCAATCTTGGTCTGCCATCGTTGAATCTGGCACTATGGTTGTGGCAACTTTGCTGGTTGGCTGCTTGGCTGTTGGTTTAGTTGGCTCTATCTGTAGCTATTTCGTCAGCCTCTGGGCGATTGCTCGCTGGCGCAACTCTCGTCAATTGAAAAAACGTCAGCTTAGATACAGAAAGAAAAATTAGGAAGTTCTCCCATTCTGCAACTACGCAGTGTTTGGGCGGTGCGAGCACTCTAACTAGTAATGCCGTTAATTCTGATGCTTATGGCGCTTTACTTGCCAGTACTCATCCTCACGTCATCCGCACAGACAAGGAGTATAATGAGGCGCTAGCCCTTGTAGAGGAGCTAATGCATAAAGATATTCTATCTCCAGAAGAAGATCAGCTTTTTGACCTACTGGTAGTTTTAATCGAGAAATACGAAGAGGAGCAAAATTTCATTAAGACACAAAGCACTCCTTTAGAGAGGCTTCGATATTTAATGGAGGCCAATAATCTTAAGCAAGCCGATTTAGCTTCTGTGTTTGGCTCCAGGGGAACTACTTCTGAGGTTTTAAGTGGAAAACGAGAGATTAGTAAAAACGCGGCTATTAAATTAGGAGAACGTTTTCGCCTACCCGCTACTTTCTTTATGAACTCATAATAGCTTGTAAAACACTTACAGCCGTTCTATTTTGTTGTTTTAACGAGTTAAATTAAGGGAACGAACTATAACCGAATTGTTAATCAAAAAACATCGCTGTAACTACCTATTTCCTATTAGATAAGATTGATAAGACTTAAATGTTTTAGCTCAGTTTGACAATGCATATTCCAAAACACATTGGTTTTATCATGGACGGTAACGGGCGCTGGGCAGTTCAGCATGGGTTGTCTCGCAGCGCAGGCCATCGTGCCGGTATTGCCCACATTCTTGATGTTCTCGATATCTGTCATCTCTTCAAGATTGATATTGTCTCAGCCTATGTCTGGTCAACCGAGAATTGGAAAAGACCTACAGACGAGGTTCAGGCATTGATGAGCAGCATTGAGGAACTCGGTCCCCACTTAGCTGATGAGCTACACAATCGCCAAGTGCGAGTGCTACACAGTGGTAGCCGACAAGGAATTTCTGAATCCGTACTTAAAGTGATTGATGCTGCTGTAGATCTAACGAAAACCCATAGTCACAGAGTCCTCAATCTGGCATTTAACTACGGCGGACGTGCAGAGATTGTCGAGGCAGTCCGCCAGGTAGTCGCTCAACGAATCCAACCAGAAGAAATTACGGAAGCGTTCTTCTCTCAATTCCTATATACGGCTGAACTTCCTGATCTAGATTTAGTCGTTCGCGCTGGTGGTGAGCAACGCCTGAGCAATTATTTGCTGTGGCAAAGCGCCTATGCCTACTTCTACTTTACGGATTCTTTCTGGCCTGTGCTCTCACAGCAAGACGTTCAGAACGCAATTGATTACTATAACCAAAAATTGAGCTTGCGCTCTTAGCGCTGGCAGAACCCATGAGTTCGTGAGGTGGCAAAAGATTATTGCAGCGGCTGAATAGAACCACTAACTATAAACCGTTTAAACCAACGGTTATTGGCTGCGTCTCTTAGCCATACTGATTTAACTGAATTTAGTATTTGCTTGACTATCTTCAACCAAGGTCACAGGAATTGAACTAGTTTCGATAACACTTTGAGATACAGAACCAATCAAGACATCTTCTAAAGACCGATGTCCGCGCTTACCCATGACAATGTCGGTCGCTTGATAGTCCTGGGCAGTTTGTACAATGGCTTCTGGAACGGGACCATTAACAAAGATAAATTGATGACGGATATCCAAAAGCAAGCGCTGATGCTGGCGAAGCTGCTCAATCTCCCTAGTGTGCGGATGATTAGTAACATGCAGAACAATGACCTCCCCATTACTGCGTCTAGCTAAATCGGCGGCTTTGGTCAACACGGCAGTTGCGAGGAGAGAAGTATCGACAGCCGCTAACACTAGAGTATGAGAGTCAACCGTTACTTTGGTCGGATCGACAGGAGATTGGGTTAAGAGTTTAGGGGCAAAAGCCCCAATGGCCCACGCTCCTAGTGGAGCCGTTGTCAAAATCGACAGGGCAGCGATCGCCAAAATCACCTCTCCCCCCTCAACTCCTCGACTAAGAGGAATAGCCCCGATTGCTGCCTGCACCGTGGCTTTAGCCGAATTTCCCGGCAGCAAAAACAGTCGTTCTCGTCCGGTCCAGTTACTTCCAAGCGTCGCTAGATACCACCCAACCGGACGACCCACAAACAAACCAACTGCTAAAATCAGTCCCCCTGGTAAAAGCAGATTTTCTAACATCTCTAGCTGAATACTCGCTCCCAGCAGGACAAATAACACAATTTCCGCAACTACCCACAGATGATTAAATTCAATGCGCATCTGGCGCGCCAAGGGAGGATCGAATTCAAGCAGAAAAAAACCCAGCGCCATCGTTGCCAGGTAGCCAGAATAAGGTAAGGATTGAGCCAGCAGAATTAAAGATAAAGCCATGCCCGCTACGGTAAGTGTAGCCTGAACAGTGTTTTGCAGCCACTGAGCCAGCCAAACGAGCAGTCGGGCAGCGAAACAGCCAAGGAGAAGCCCCAAGGCAATTTGAAGCCCAACTTGCAGGGGGAGAAAAGCGATCGCCTGATCCCCGACCGTTCCTGCCAAGAAGTTTAGCAACAGACTAAACACCAGCAGCACCAGCACATCCGATAGAGCGCTGCCTGTGAGAATCACGTCAGGAATGCCTTTACCAATGCCCCATCCCAAGCTTTTCAGCCGCAACATGCCTGGCACGATTACCGCCGGAGACTCTGCCCCGACAACACATCCCAGCAGTAGCCCCGTCAGAAAGTCAAACTGAAATAGGAGCGTGGCAGCCACCGCTACAGCGATGGCCTCTGTCGTAGCCGGTAGAAACCCCAAACGCAGAGCGACGCTGCCCTGCTGCATTAGCTTGTCTCGATCGAGTCCCAGTCCCGCTCGCATCAGGATGACCATCACGGCAATCGTTCTCAGGTCATCTGCGAGATTGAAGAATTCTGCACTAATAAAGTGTCCTAACTCCGGTCCAATAACAATCCCGGCTAAAATCATGCCGATCAGGGGAGGTGCTCCTAATCGACGGGCAAGCTGACCGCTAACAAAGCCCAGCAGAAGAATGACAACAGCACTGCCTAGCATTCACGTTCTCTGCCCAATCTTCTTAACTGTCTGACGAATCGGCGCAGGGGAAAAAAGTGAAGCGGTGGACTCCCTAGCGACCGTGTCCCTATACTTCAGGCCGATTTAAGAATTTCAGCTCAACGAAGAGCGCTTGTGCCCTTTCCTCTTGCCCCCTTCTCCTTTTCCCCGTTAATCACTCTGTGCCTCTGGGGTTTCTTCTAATAAAAAAACTCGATGCTGGTTGGGATCGATCCTCGGACTGTATTCTTTCATCACCGTCTTCGTTTGGTGAGGATCAAAATTACGACCAAAGTTATTTCGGAGCGCATCGACTCGTTGTTCAACCTGGTCTAGTTCGCCGTGGATTTCCTGGAGCTTGGCCTGTTGAGTTTGATGATACGGCAATAGCTTCATGAGAGCGGAGATTGCTGCCGCTGAGAGCACTCCATTAATACAAATCTTGATCGTTGTTTCAACAGCAACTGCGCGGTAGGACTCTGGCTGCCGAGAGCCATGTCGCTGTCTAGAAAGGCGGGAGGATGGTTGATTCATGGTTTCTGTCATGCTCAAGAGGGGGCATATTACGATACGCCCCGATGTTCTTGCGTTGCCTTCTTTCTAAACACAAAAAAGCAGAATGTGCAAGTAGCCAGACCAATTGATTAGGACTTATAAAGTTCCGTCGCTAGCCGGAATGCTAAAATGCCGGGAATCAAGGCAACTACTAAAGCAACCAACACTTGAGTATTAGATAGTTCCATAAATACAGTTTCCTCCAAGTTAAATATCAATTATTTTTAAGCTTGCGCTATGTCTGACCGTTTGCGAAGCCTCTTGTTACAAGTTGCAACATATTCAAACTCCTGATTTCTTCTCGTCAAGCCTTTATAGGCGAAGCAGGACACAAAAAACAGTTCTTTCGACCCCAACTAAACGCTAAGCTGGAATATGAAAACATTGATGAGCGGAAAATCTTGCCATCCGCTCTGTATCAGCTCTGAATCGCGATAAATGCTAGACCATCTTGATTTGTCTGTCAACGTTAGTGCCGAAGCTTTGGGAGTATTATTAATTTTGGTGGCATTAGAAGCAGTATTGTCAGCAGACAATGCGATCGCCCTAGCCGCTATTGCTCAAGGATTAGAAAGCGCTAAACTTCAGCGCCGCGCCCTCAATCTCGGCCTTTTATTTGCCTACATCTTGCGGATTACTCTGATCGTGACGGCTACCTGGGTGATTCAGTTTTGGCAGTTTGAGCTCATTGGAGCCGCCTATCTTCTGTGGTTAGTATTTAACTACTTTGCCTCTCCAGAAGAAAAAAAGCAGGTTCATCACGGCCTTGCCTTTGCCTCGGTATGGCAAGCTATTCCGATGATTGCCCTGACCGATTTTGCCTTTTCCTTAGACAGCGTCACAGCCGCGATTGCCGTTGCTGATGAAACCTGGCTGATTATCGTAGGGGGAACCGTTGGGGTGATTACGCTCAGATTTTTAGCCGGGTTATTCATTCGCTTACTCAAAGAATATACTCACCTAGAAGATGCCGGCTTTATTACCGTTGGTCTAGTAGGCATCCGCTTGTTATTCAGAGTTGTTAACCCGGAATGGAACCTACCCGAATGGTTTATGACTGCCACCATTGTTGCCATCTTCATTTGGGGATTTTCTGAACGTACGCCGAAGCCGCTAGAAGAAGAGGAGGGATAACAGCGACCAGTGACTAGTTGTCAGGCACTAATGGGGGCTGAGTTAGCAACCAGCGCTCAAGTCTAGTTTATTGAGTCGCTGGTTACTGTTCTGTGTTACTCGTACAGCCAGGACTTCAGCGTTGGCTCCCAACTAACTAATTCTTCTTCTTGAAACCAGAGTCCAATTTCTTGCTGTGCTGTTTCAGGAGCATCAGAGCCGTGAATGAGATTCCGCCCGATGCTGACTCCGTAATCGCCCCTGATTGTTCCGGGTTCAGCATTAAGGGGATTAGTCGCGCCAATAATTTTTCGAGCGGCTGCAATCACTCCTTCTCCTTCCCACACCGTAGCGACAACGGGCGCAGAAATAATAAATTCGACCAGCCCAGAAAAGAAGGGTTTATCTTTATGAACGTCGTAGTGTTTCTCGGCCAGTTCTCGAGAAACCTGCATCAGCTTGAGTCCTACCAGCGTAAACCCCTTAGCTTCGAGTCGTTGAATCACTTCGCCCACTAATCTTCGCTGGACACCATCGGGCTTGATCATGATAAATGTTCGTTCCACCATTGTCTCCTTATGTTGTTGGCGTTTACCACAGTAAAGATTACCTCAAATTCTCTTCCACTTTATCGGCGATCGCAGCGCTTGCAGGAGCCACGGACGTAGTGGCAGTCGAGTCACAATCAACCTTCCTGATGACGCTCCAAGGCTAGCTGCACAAGCCGATCGACTAACTGGGGAAAGGATACGCCCTTCGCTTTCCAAAGCCGCGGATACATGCTGGTAGCGGTAAAACCAGGAAACGTATTGATTTCGTTGATTAATACGTCTCCGGTGGCTTCTACGTAAAAGAAATCTACCCGTGCCAACCCCGCTGCATCAATCGCTGCAAAAGCCTCAAGAGACATCAACTGAATTCGAGCAGCAACGGCATCGGGAAGCTCCGCCGGAATATGAAGCTGTGCTTGTCCTGGGGTATATTTGGTTTCGTAGTCGTAGAAATCGCTGCTGTAGGTGATTTCTCCGACGACAGACGTTTCTGGCCGCTCGTTGCCCAGCACAGCACATTCGACTTCTCGCGCCTCGACTCCCGCTTCAACAATGATACGGCGGTCGTAACTGGCTACGTTGTCGAGAGCGGCTTCGAGTTCGCGGCGGTTGCGCACTTTAGCAATGCCCACCGACGATCCTAAATTGGCCGGTTTAACAAAGCAAGGATAGCCTAATTCTTCGAGGCGATCGCAGAGTTTAGGAAATTCGCACGGACTCGACCAGACCTGAGAGCGATGAACGATTGCGTATTGGACCTGCGGCAGTCCGGCCTGAGCAAAAGCCATCTTCATGGCAATCTTATCCATCCCTAGGGCAGAGCCTAACACGCCCGAGCCAACAAAGGGAATCTGCATTAGCTTTAGCATTCCCTGAACCGTTCCATCCTCGCCATTAGGTCCGTGAAGGACCGGAAACCAGACTTCGATTTCCGACAGGCTTTGCTGCTGAGCTAAGCTCAACTGCGAAAAGCCACGGGAGCGTTCAGCACCCGGTTTGAGAGCCTGAGCGGATTCTAAAACCTGCTGGGCCACTTCCCCAGTTTGCCAAACCCCGTTCTTCTGAATATAGACAGGCAGAACTGCATAATTTGCTCGATTCTCCTCTGACTCTAAAGCATCGGCGATCGCCCGTGCCGAGCTCAGCGAAACTTCATGTTCCCCTGAACAACCGCCAAACAGCAAACCAACCCGCATTACCACTCTTTCTCCCTCACTCGTTCCTTGAGAAGATAGCCTACCACATTCAACAGTGACCAGTGACCAGAGCAACCTGTCGGTTAATTAACTAGACTGGTAACTGGTCACCAACTAAGCATGATCACTGAACACTCAGCACGATCCATCAATAACTAGTCACTGTTAAAGATGTGCCCAAGGAACGACGCGGCGAGACCAGGAGCGCACAACAAATTTCGCTCGTTCTTTCGGACTGTCGTAGTCTTTGCCCTGAAAATGACCCGCAACGCCGCGATAGTCTGGTTCGAGAGGAAAACGAGAAATAATTTTTTCTTGGGCCTCGGCTTCCTTCATCGCGTTGTAAACCTCGGCTTCTATACAAAAACCTCCTCCTGGATGCTGTCGATGAAGCTTTTGCAGATGTTGACGGTAAAAGTCAAGACTAAATACTAAAAAGCGCGTATCGCAGTGGGGGCCAACGCCCGTTTCTCCCCATAGTCTTCGGATGCGCCAGCCGTGGTCTTTATAGTCACAGTAACAATCGTAGGGGTCTCTGACGCTGCGCAGGAGCTGCGTCAGGTTCAGTAAATAAATGCGCCCCGTAATTTTAGCAATGTAGTTCACGCTTTGCGCTAGTTCAGAGGCAGCAATACCTTTATCGATCAGTAAACATTCTCCATAGCCTTTGCCGTACTCGCGGGGAAAGTCGTTGCAGTCTAGCGAAACAAAGTCGACTTCCTTATTGTGAGGATTTTCTCGAGTGGCCTCCTTCACTCGGTCTAGATTCCAACCGGAGTTTTCCACAAAGATAATCTTGCGAACTTGGGGATGATTGTTGACGTAGTAGGATAACGCGTTGAAGTAATCTTCCTGCCGTTGTTCAGGAACGGTAGGAGTCGCCCTCGGCATGCCCTTAATATCGATGCTTGCCGTCAACAGCAGCGCTAAATCCGTCTCTATATTCAGGCTTTGAGATGTATGGTGATTGTTTAGCATGTCCTGATTCCTGGAGTGCTCAAACTGATTTGTTGTTCCTTGATACCCAAATTAAGCTATTTTTGTTCGTTGCTGGAGATGAGTGGGTTTAACTTCTCAACAGAGTGAACCGGCACAATTAATTTTGTTAAGCAAGACCGAGAAGCTGTTGATATTTTTGGACAACAACTTCCGGGGTAAACTGGTCTAGCCAACCAGGAGGAACCGTTTTGTAGTCGCCAGCTAATACCGCCAACACGGCTTGAGAAAGAGCCTCGCTATTCCCCACAGGCACTAAATGTCCGTACTGACCATTGTCGAGAATCTCAGCCGGACCCGAAGGGCAGTCGGTTGAAACGACTGGAGTTCCTACCGCCATCGCTTCGGCAATCACATTACCAAATCCCTCCCACGCAGAAGATAAAACAAATACGGCAGCACGAGCCATATAAGCAAACGGATTAGGAACAAAACCCAGCAGAGCGACATCCTCTTCTAGAGCTAACTCGCGCACTAACGCCTGCAATCTTTGCCGTTCTGGTCCTCCGCCGAGAATGACTAATCGAGCTGGTTGTTCGCGTCGCACTCGAGCAAAAGCGCGGATTAACGTGGGAAAATCTTTCTGTGGGTGTAGTCTACCGACTCCTAAAATCACTGGCGGCTCTCCTGCGCCGAACCAGGTATGTTCGACGGGCTCTTTGGCCTGTTCAAAGACCTTGGGAGTGACGACAGAATTGTAAATAACCTCAATAGACTGCCTCGGTAGGCGAGTCACTGCTGCTAAATCTTGAGCCACACCTTGAGAAACCGCCACAATGCCATCTGCCCACGGGTATAGTATCCGCACAAACAAGGGAGTCAACCGCTCTGTCAGTTTCTGTTTACCGCGCCATTCCGCCGAAACATGATTATGTTCCGACACAATCAATTTTGTCGAGACTCCGGCTAAACGATGTGCCAGAACGGCGGCTTCGTTGGTTAAATGCTGAGCTGAAATCATCGCTAGCGGTTGTTCTTGGCGCAGATAACGCACCAGCAAGGGAAGACCCGCTGGTAACCTAGGCGCTTTGAGATCGACAATGCGTACTCCAGAAGGAAAACGATGGCGAGCTTTGTCGGCAAGAGTATTGAGAACGAAATCAACTGCGATGCCATTCTGGACCAAGCTTTGAGCTAGGTTGAGCTGATTTCTCTCAATTCCCGTTTGGAGAAGAGCGCGGAGGTAAAAGGCAATGCGGGGTGAAGTCATAAATTAGTTATCCACAGAGAATCAGCTTGTCACTCGGCTGGCAGAAAACTTTTGTGACGTTAACATTAATTTTGCCACCAGCAAAACTGTGGAGATTAAAAGCCATCTGGGCACCAAACCGATAGAAGTGTTGTTCTAGTTTACGCATTCAGAAAGCGATAGGTTTAAAACCTGCTGGTATTTCTGGAGCGCTGTTTCAAGCGTAAACTGCTCAAGCCAAGCGACGTCAACACTCTTTGTCTTTCCTGACAAAACCTGCACAATGGCTTCAGCAAGGGCTCGACTGTTCGCTATTGGCACTAACTCACCGTACTGTCCGTTATTGAGAATTTCCTCCGGTCCGCTGGGACAATTAGTAGACACGACCGGGGTTCCGACAGCCATGGCTTCGATTAGAACGGTGGGTAAGCCTTCCCAGCCTGAAGACAACACGAAAACGCCAGCGCGAGCCATATAGGCATAAGGATTTTTAACAAAGCCTAGCAAAGCAACCTCATCTTCCAAATTCAGCTCTTTGACCAAGGCCTTGAGACGATTTTGCTCTCGCCCGCTTCCCAAAATAACGAGTCGAGCCTCACGGAACTGCCGTACTTGAGCAAACGCTCTAATGAGGTTAGAAAAATCTTTCTGCTTTACTAGTCTTCCCACGCCCAAAACAACTGGGGGATTGTCAGGCGCAAACCAAGGATGTTCTACAGGCTGTTTCGCTTTTTCCGCTAGCTCTGAAGTAATCACAGGGTTATAAATTACCTGAATGCGGTTGGTATTCAAATGGGCCACCTGAGCCAAATCTTTGGCGACTCCTTGAGAAACAGCCACAATGCCGTCTGCCCGAGAATAGAGTAGCCGAGCAGCCAGCGGGGCAAACCGGGAGGAAACTTGCTCGACTCCCTTGGCCTGTATTGAAAGAGCAATATGTTCAGAGACCACAACACGAGTCGGAATACCGGCTAGCTGTTTCGCCAGAATAGCCACTTCATTAGAGTAATGACTAGCCGATAGCAGGGCTGTCGGTCGTTCTTTTTGGAGATAGCGCACCAGCTTAGGAAGGCTGCTGGTTGATTGAAAGCTAGTGGGTAGCTTTAAGGCTCGTTTTTGAGCGATTTGAGCAGCCTTCAGGTCTACAATTCTGACTTGTGGAGGCACAGTCTCTAATAAAGGGCCTTCGGCTCGACTCAATACCAGATCAACCTCAAAACCATCCTTGGCAAAATGGCGAGCCAGGGTCACAATTACTTTTTCTGCTCCACCGCCCATGAGGTTCTGGCGAAAGAGGGCAACGCGATGAGGGTTAGTAGACGAAATAGGCATGCTCGCGCTCTTAATCTTCAAAAGTTTTGCTGATTGCCATTACGACAGCTCGATAACTTCTTCAGCGAAGTTAGGAGAGCATCATTGCTGAAAGAGAATGTCTCCGGCAATATTTTTTCAGTCACAGTTTAACTTTCCCGTCGCTGATTGTCTGTCATATCTTGCCCGTAATGTTCGACCTTATCCTCATGGATTGCTCACCAATGTTCTGTTACCTAGGTCAACATCTGAGTCAGCTCAATGAGGTTTCGGTCTGGATCGCGGAAAAAGGTAGATTTGTATCCCCAGTCAGGAAAACTCCAGGGATTATTAATGAACTCTACGCCTTTCGCTTTGAGCTGCTGGCAGGTTTCATCTAGGTTGGTTACGTCAAAGCTCAGGGCGATACGATCATCTTGGTCTGCATAGGCGGCGACATCGCTCCCAACAATTGCTGACAATTTTTTTCGGTCTAGCAGCGTAATTTTCGTTTGTCCAGTCTCTAGTTCTGCGTAGCGATCGCCTTCAAAGGTGACGGCAAACCCCATTACATCTCGATAGAACTCTTTGCAGGCTTGATAGTTATTGACCTGAAGCCGAGTATAGGTATACTTCACTGTCATCAATGTCTCCTCTTAGTAATATGTTGGCGGTAAGCGGTCGGGGCCTCTTTGGTGTTTTGACGGTCATGGGGCGATCACCACCAACTTTTAGCTTAATTAGGTCACTTTCTCGCGGTTCCCCATCATCCTGCTGGCTGCTTTCAATAGATAGACTTAATCAAGTTTTAAGGTTGTCGTCACCCAAAAAACTGTTACAATTGATACAGAATATAAAAAAATATATGTTATCGGGTCTGCTGATACAAAAACAGTAAATACCCATTCAAACGACAAACCCACTTGAGATTGGAGACTAAAGATGAAACTGTCATTTCATGGTGCTGAATATAATTACCACCCCGCTGACATTAAAGTAATAGAAGGTGAAGTTGGCGGTATTTATCGCGGTTCTCCTTGGAGAGTTCATCGGGTAGTCAAACGACAGCAGCATCGCCATCAGCCTGTTGAGCTAACCTACCGGGGTATTCACTATACTCGCTAGCCACTATTCATGAAGACCAACTACAGCATCTACAACACCGAACCACTCAACCTCGGAATTGAGAGCGAAGTTGATATTGGCTCTCGTCTAGGAGATCGAACCTATCAATATCCTAGACATACTCCCTACAGTTTGCCTCGGTCTCATCGGCAAAACCGAGTCCTCCGCTCATCAACGCGAAAAGAGTGTGCCTTTGGGCAGGAACTCTGTCCAGTATTAGGAGGGCAAGAGAGTTCACAAGTTACTCAACGGTCACTTGGCAATCGTTGTGCCAAACTTTCGCAGAGGCAACCTCCGCGAAACAACTGGCGCTCCGAGTGCTGCGTTGAGCTAGCTCAAATTCACTTAGATACCATTCGACGTAACTTAGAACGTCGTTTACAGGTAGCTAAAAGAAATCAAAAAAATAGTTTAGTGACTTTACTAGAGCGCGAATTTCAGCAGCTAAATTGTTCCCCCAACGTTGGTAAACCCTAGCAGGGATTAGCGATTGACGCAGAGCGTTTGTTTTTACGAGTAAAATTTATAGTGAATCTTAGTTTATGAAGCGAAGCAGTGAAATCGCCCTTTTACTTTGTCTTGTATGAGGCTAATTTCGGTTGATGCTCAACGGTCACTCGGAATTGATCGCGAAGGCGAGGAGAGATTAGGTCCGTAGGACCGGGGAACCGCCGTTGAGAATAACTGCTCTAGTACTCTTTCTCGCAGTTCGGGGGGATCTTCAGACCATTTCCACAAACTTTCGTAGAAGAAAAAAGAAACCCCTGCAAATCCCCGCTGACGCACCGCTTTTACCTGCTGCTGAATTGTGCTCACTGGAGTGGAGCGATTTTTAAGCCCACTCATGATCCCAATGGCGACGGGAATATGTTCCTTAGCTAGCTCAACTTCGGTGCGCTCTAGTTCTGTAATAAAGCGCCCCATATCAGCACGGTATACCTGCAAAACGATTTCTTCAATCCAGCCTTGCCTTTCCCAGGTAAACCAGTCCTGTAGGTAAGCCGGGAGAGCAAAATGATAGGGATTGGGCGAAAGAGAAATAATACAGTTGGGCCTAATCGCTTTAACAGTGGTAAATACTCGCTCCATAAATTCGTTGAGGCGGTCTGCCCGCCAGCGGACCCAAAACGTTTCTTGGTAGTCAGTGGCGGGAAGACTGTTAAGTTCTGCTTGGTACTGGGCAACGGTAAACTCGTCGTAGCCAAATTCTGCGGGTAAGCCAAAATGATCGTCAAACTGAATCCCGTCGATATCGTAATTCGTGACAATTTCCGTGATTAAATCGAGGATAAACTGCTGCACTTCTGGGTGAAAAGGATTCAGCCACACGCGCTCGTGAATGCCTTCTAGTTTGACAGTTGTGCCGTCGTGACGAGTGGTTAACCAGTCAGGGTGCTGCTGCACGAATTCAGATTCTGCTGGCATCATGAATCCAAACTCGAACCAGGGAATTACCGCTAGTCCCAGTTGATGTCCCTCGGTGATCGCTTCTTGCAAAACGTCGCGATTCTGCAATCCGGGAGTGGGATAAACCGGAACCCCCAATTCTGCTTGCGCTACCCGACTTGGATAGAGAGTATAGCCTCCCTGCCAGACTGTTGGATAAATCGTATTAAAGTTGAGGTCGGCTAGACGTTTGATGGCGGCTTGCGTCGCTGAAGATGAGAATAAAACATCGCTATCTACGTTTGTGAGCCAGACCCCGCGAATTTCTGAGGCGGTAGCGTTACTCCGCTCAGCCGTAGTCGCGATCACTCCGATAGTCAGTAGTGACACGAGCAGCAGTGCGATCGCGCGGCGAAGACGAAGAGTTTTTCTGTAGTGATTCAGCCTTAACTGGAACATAACTTCACCAGAGCAGGTGTAAAAGGGACGATGACTGCTTTCTTCGTTTTTAAATCCAATCCTGTCCTCAAACAAGCTATCCTAACAGAAAAGATCCAAAGAGACGAAGCGGTGCTAGATCTTAAGCAGATTAGAGAAAACTCAGCTCAGATTCAAGGCCAATTAAACCGCCGCAGTGCGACTGGAGAATACGACCTCCAGCCAATTTTAGACCTCGATCGCCAACAGCGGGAATTAGAATCTAAGCGCACTCAATTACAGGCTCGCAGTAATGAAATCGGCAAGCAGGTGGGTCAGAAAATTAAGGGCGGCAGCGATCCCAAAGGAGCAGAAATTGGTGCGCTCAAAGATGAGGGCAACCAAGTCAAGGCTCAGCTAAGTGAACTAGAACCCAAGGAAAAGGAACTCAAGGTTCAGATAGAAGCTCGTCTTTTGCGGCTTCCCAACCTCCCCAGTCACTCAACGCCAGTAGGCAAGGACGAAACAGAGAACGTCAAAATCCGCCGCTGGGGTGATGAATATCTGCCCCAAAATAACAACATCCGCCCGCATTGGGAAATCGGTGAGAAATTGGGGATTCTCGATTTTGAACGGGCAGTCAAAATTGCTCAGGCCAGGTTTGTTAACTTAGTCGGGACAGGAGCCGCCCTAGAGAGGGCGTTGATTAACTGGATGCTCGACCGCCAAATTGCGGCTGGCTATGTCGAGGTGATGCCTCCGGTACTTGTCAATAGTCAAACCTTGACCGGAACTGGGCAGCTCCCTAAGTTTGCCGAAGACAGCTTTCAGTGCAGTGATGACGATCTCTGGCTCAGCCCGACGGCAGAGGTTCCAGTGACGAACCTGTATCGGGAGGAAATTCTCGATGCTGCTACGCTCCCGATTAAACATTGTGCCTACACTCCTTGTTTTCGGCGGGAAGCGGGTAGCTACGGCAAAGATACGCGCGGGCTGATTCGCCTCCATCAGTTTAATAAAGTAGAGCTAGTGAAGCTAGTTCACCCCAGTACCTCTGAAGCCGAGCATCAAACGCTGGTCAAGGATGCAGAAGCCATCTTGCAGGCACTTAAGCTACCCTATCGCGTGATCGAACTCTGTACGGGAGATTTGGGCTTTAGCGCGGCCAAATGCTACGATCTTGAAGTGTGGTTACCTTCATCTCAAACCTATCGCGAGATTTCTAGCTGTTCTAACTGTGGGGATTTTCAGGCGCGGCGAGCCAGCATTCGCTTTAAAGAAACGGGCAAAAAGGGAACTCAGTTTGTGCATACGCTCAACGGTTCCGGATTAGCTGTTGGACGCACCATGACAGCTATTTTAGAAAACTATCAGCAGCCGGATGGAACGGTGAAAATTCCTGACGTGCTGCAACCGTATTTAGGAAGAGAAATCCTCTAAGTCTCTCCGCGACGGGGAAAGGGGAAGGGGGAAAGGAACACATCCCTAGTCTACGACTGTTTCTAAAGCATTAAGCACAATCTACTGAGCTTCCGATGGCTCCATTGTGCTCCTGTGCAGAAGTTGACTATCTGATCAGCAAAGCTTGTAGATGTTACCGATTATTTACCACCCAGATTACGTTGTCCCTCTGCCGGAAGGTCATCGTTTTCCCATGCCTAAGTTTAAACATCTGCGGGACTTGCTGCTGAGAGACGGTGTGATTGAGCCGCCACAAATTCACGTTCCTGAAAAACCCTCTAGAGAAATGATTGAACTCGTTCACACCTCAGAGTACGTTCAGGCTTACTGCGAAGGCACCCTCGACCCGAAAGCACAACGGCGCATTGGGTTACCCTGGAGTCGGGAACTGGTGACTCGTACCTGTACGGCTGTGGGAGGAACGATTCTCGCTAGTCAGCTAGCGCTGCGGCATGGGTGTGCCTGCAATACGGCAGGAGGAACCCACCATGCTTTTCCTAGCTTTGGATCGGGGTTTTGCATTTTCAACGATTTGGCGATCGCCGCCCGCGTTCTTCAAAAACTGGGCTGGGTGCAAAAAATCCTGATTGTGGATTTAGACGTTCATCAAGGTGACGGCACTGCCTGGATTTTTCAAGACGACAAGAGCGTATTTACCTTCTCAATGCACTGCGAGGCGAATTTCCCCGGGAAGAAACAGACGAGTGATCTGGATGTGCCGCTGCCAGTCGGACTGGATGACGATGGCTATTTGCAGATTTTGGCTGAGTACCTGGGCGATCTGCTCGTGCAGGTTAAACCGGATTTAGTTCTCTACGACGCTGGTGTTGATACTCATGTTGGCGATCGCCTCGGCAAACTAGCGCTCACCGATACGGGGATCTACCGTCGTGAGATGCAGGTTTTAAGTACCTGTTTGGCTGCTGGCTATCCAGTGGCCAGCGTGATTGGTGGCGGTTATGCTAAAGACTTCCAGGCTCTAGTCTATCGGCATTCACTACTGCATCGGGCAGCAAGAGTCGTTTATAAGCAATACTGCCTTAACTAAATCTGCTCGAAATCGATGGATTGCTACCGACCGCCAACAATCAACTCCAGTCGGATCTGATTCAGCAACGCCCCTGTTCTATCGGCAGTAGCGTGCGTCGTTCCAGTCGAATGCTTGCCTGCGGTCCTTCAATCCTTGATGGGTAGCTACCTGTGAATTACGCCCGTCTGGGAGAGTTGCCGATGCTACAGCTTGAGTGGTTAAAGGAGTAGATTTTCTGAGGGGATCTCTTTGAACCGCCGCAAAACCTCGCTGTACGGCTGTTTGAATCTGAGATTGTAACTGGTAGCCTCGTTGCTGCTGCTGCTCGAAACCTCGTTGAGATGAAGCATAAAGGGAAGGCAAATGATTAAGAGCAAAGGACACAACTTCTACTCGGTTAATATACCGCCTCAGCGTTGCTGGATAAGCTGTCAGTTGCTGATTTACTTCCTGAAGGACCAGCCATTCCATAATGTTGTAGTGAATGTGTTTTTGATGTTTATTTTTCATGCTCGAATTTTCCCTGTTAACTTCTAGTTTCGGAAGCATCGTAATATCGCCTGAGTTGCCCTTGACGAACGAGCGGAGCTTACTTATCACAGCCGTCCCCCCGGTTGGCGAAGTCGTTTTCATAGATTAGGGGTTCTCAAAGCACTCAGTGCCTGGTTCCCAGGGAACCTCGAAATTTGAGGCTGCCCTGGAGCCTAAACCTTCTTCGGCTGAACGTTGAGGAACAAACGGCGTCAACTGTTAAAGATTTATTGAGTGCTGTCTTGGTGAGCCTGTAGTAGCGCGACTTCCTCAAGGAAATCGATCATACTGTATTTAGAATCATTGACTTCAGACTGTTGCGGTTGTCTCCTGCCAGCTCTCGCTTTTAGATCTAACCAGAAGAGCGCTTTCAGTGTCTGGGTAAAGCCCTGCTGACTAGAAGAATGTTGTTGAGATTTAAACATAGTTTTCATCGGCGCGGTCTTAGGTGTATAAACCCAAAATAGCCTGCTTTCTTTTAGTCATCATCCTGCAACGAAAGCTTTTACAGAATCTTATTTTTCTTGGTGATAAGTTTACAGAAGCTTTAAAAAGAGCAAGCTTGACAAGAGACGTTTGCCCGCCCTAACTCCTTTAAAAAACAGACAAGATGGCCGTTGTTCTCGAAATATCAGGAATGCTTAGAGCCTGTTTTAAAGATTAGAACTAGCGCTTGATTAAGCCAAATAAATTCAGGGGAAATGCAAATAAAATCTCGCTTATTTAATTTAACGCTGCGCTCAAATTCTATTTCTTATTTATAGACTTATAGTTAAACAGACAATCAAAAAATAAAAAAGTTTTTTGAGAAATAAATAGCGGCCATATTTATATTAAAGCCGTCTTTTTTGTTGTCCTCAGCCAACTAAAGCCTTTAAAAAACTGTTACTATAAGTTGGCTGTCTAGGTCATTTAGTAGTTATTAGCCTTGTTTTTTATTCAAGTAGGGTCAACTGTTGAGTGTTCTCATACGGCTTAACATCAATCTTTAAGAGAAACTAGCAAAGCCCAATTGATAACTAGCAATTAATAACGAGCCACTGAAAACGCTACACTAAGTAAAAGCCCTACTGTCCTCTAAGTAAAGCTCGATACATTTTATTGGATTGACATTGATTTATGGTAAATAGCAATGAAGATAACGTCGTGAATTCAGACCTATCCGAAATTAAGAACCAGCTACAGCAACTCTGTAGCCAACTATCTCAAATTCAGCCCCAGCTTAATCAACTATCCTCTCTGTCTGACAAAGTTTCTCGATTAGAAGAAAACTTAATGATGGTGGCAGATGTTCATCGGTATGATGGACTGCGACAGTATTTAGCAGACGGAAACTGGTTTGAAGCAGACAAGGAAACAATTCGGCTAATTTTAGATATCGCCGGACTCGCACAAGAAGAGCTAAGCCCTAACGAGATTCAACGATTTCCCTGCAACGACTTGAGAGTGATTGATCAACTGTGGAATAAGTATAGTCAGGGTCGCTTTGGCTTTACACCGCAGCTACGTCTTTATCAGGAAGTCGGAGGAGATCTTAATGCCACCATTGTTCAGGATCAAAAAATTATTGAACAATGGGGAGAAAAGGTGGGCTGGCGCGAAAACAACCGCTGGAAACCCTGTAACGAACTAGATTATTCTCTTAATGCGCCTCTTGGCTGCCATCCTTCTCGGTGGTGGAACTCCCCTTACGGCTCAAAAATGACCAACTTCTTCTTAAACCGCTTGATGACCTGCAATTTGTAGGTTGACCAGTAGAAAATCAAAGAGTAGCGGGAGCACGTGACTACGCTCCGAACCTAGTAACCGAAAGTACTATTAATCATCGAAGCAATGGCTAAACCTGCAATCCTAACCGTTGACGACGATCCAGAAGTTTTACAGGCAGTTGCCCGCGACTTGCGACGGCAGTATGGCGATCGCTTTCGCATCATTCGCGCTAACTCCGGTTCCTCAGCGTTAGCAGCCATTCAGGAACTGAAGCTACGGAACGAAGCCGTGTCGCTGTTTTTGGTCGATCAGCGCATGCCGCAGATGTCGGGAGTGGAATTTGTTGAACAAGCCGCTCCGCTCTTTCCAGAAGCGAAGCGCGTTCTGCTGACGGCCTACGCAGACACCGAAGCCGCCATCCGCGCCATCAACTCAGCCAGACTAGACTACTACTTGCTCAAACCGTGGGATCCGCCAGAGGAGCAGCTCTATCCCGTCCTTGACGACCTGCTCGATGACTGGCTCGCCGTTTATCGTCCTGCCTTTGAAGGGATTCGCGTGGTCGGTGATCGCTGGTCCCCCTGTTCCCACCAGGCCAAAGACTTTTTGGCCCGCAATCACATTCCCTATCAATGGTTAGATGTGGAGCAGGAAGAGGGACAGCAGTTGCTAGAGTGGGCCACGAATGACCACAAACCTCAACTGCCCCTCGTGCTGTTCCCGGATGGAAAACGTCTAGAAAGGCCCTCCAACCTAGAGATTGCCGAGAAAATTGGGCTACAAACTCAAGCAGAGTGCCCCTTCTACGATTTAGTCATTATTGGCGGCGGCCCTGCTGGGTTAGCTGCCGCCGTCTACGGGGCTTCAGAAGGATTAACCACCGTGATGATTGAGCGAGAAGCCCCTGGCGGACAGGCTGGCTCTAGTTCTCGCATTGAAAACTATTTAGGGTTTCCAGTGGGTTTAAGCGGTGGAGACTTAGCGCGTCGCGCCGTCACCCAGGCCAGACGATTTGGGGTCGAAATTCTCACTCCCCAAGAAGCCAAGGAAATCCGAGTCGAAGAGCCTTACCGCATTATCACTCTTGCTGACGGCAGCGAAATTAGCTCCCATGCGGTGCTGATTGCCACAGGCGTATACTGGCGGCGGCTGAACGTTCCTGGCTGTGAGGAATTAACGGGGCGCGGTGTTTACTATGGTGCTGCCAAAACCGAAGCGGTGGCCTGTAGCAATGAAGATGTTTACCTCGTCGGTGGAGCCAATTCTGCCGGACAAGCCGCAATGTATTTTTCCCAGTATGCTCGGCAGGTTACCATGCTGGTGCGGGGTGACTCGTTAACCAAAAGTATGTCTCAGTATCTCATCGACCAGATCGAAGCCACCGATAACATCACGGTACAAACTAATTCTGAAGTTGTCGAAGCGAAGGGCGACACCAGCTTAGAGGCGATTACGATTCTGCGCAACGATACTAGGGAGAAAGAAACGGTGGCGGCCAATTCTCTATTTATCTTCATTGGTGCTAAGCCAGAAACAGATTGGCTAGACGGCGTTGTTGAACGAGACAAGAGAGGATTTATTCTGGCTGGACCGGATACCAAGCGCCAGCGCGATCGCTCTCGGGGTTGGCATCTAGAGCGCGAACCGTTTTTGTTAGAAACAAGCGTTCCCGGAATCTTTGTTGCCGGAGACGTCCGCCACAATTCCGTGAAGCGCGTGGCTTCAGGTGTCGGTGAAGGGTCGATTGCCATTATGTTCGTTCACCAGTATCTCAGCGAGGTCAAAGCATGACACAAGCCTTATCTAGCCCCACCATTCAAGCCAAGTTATCAGAAGAACAAATTCAGAAACTAGCCGAATGCGGCACCGAAATTGTTCTAGAACCGGGGGATTTACTTTTCGGTGAAGGAGATTCCACCTATGACTTCCACGTAATTTTAGAAGGCGCAATTCGGTTGACGAAAAAGGTCAACGACGAGGAGATGGTGCTAGGAATTAAAGGAGAGCGCGGTGACTTTATTGGCGAACTGTCTCTGCTGACCGGAGGAGAAACCCTCGCTGCCGGACGCGCAGTGCGCAGAAGTCGCCTGTTGCGGTTCGATGTGGAACACTTTAAAGAAATCCTCAATCGCTGTCCGCAGTTGCGCGATCTGCTGATCCCGGTGATGGCAGAGCGGACAAAAGAGATTGAACGGCAGATGCGCCAGCAGGATAAGTTGGCGGCTCTCGGGAAACTCTCGGCAGGACTCGCCCACGAACTTAACAACCCTGCCGCTGCCGGACGCCGAGCCGCCAAACAG
Organism: Cyanophyceae cyanobacterium; assembly: GCA_050331735.1. Classification (GTDB taxonomy): domain Bacteria; phylum Cyanobacteriota; class Cyanobacteriia; order Cyanobacteriales; family JBHJGN01; genus JBHJGN01. The sequence continues at coordinate 45,600 of JBHJGN010000044.1, read as the reverse complement.
CTTCGTACCGCCATCGATGCCCTTCAGTCTCACATGCTCAGCTTGAGAGGCAAGCAGTTTGCAGCGCCAGAGCGAGAAATGCTCAAGGATCTCTATCAGCAGGCGATCGCTCAGTTGACATCGTCCTCCTCATTGTCTCCTCTGGAGCAGAGCGATCGCGAGGACGAGTTGGCAGACTGGCTAGAGGAGCAAGGTGTTGCTAATAGCTGGGATATGGCTCCTACGTTTGTCGCTGCTGGGCTAACGCCGGCTCACTTAGATCCCCTCGCTCAGCAGATGGAGGCAGAAGCGTTTGCTGAGGCGATGGTATGGCTGGAGGGAAGCCTCAATTTGAATGGACTGATCAACGAGATTGAGCAGAGTACGGGTCGAATTTCTGAACTGGTATGCGCTATCAAAAGCTATTCTTATATGGATCGCGCTCCTCTGCAGGAAATCGATATTCGCGAAGGGTTAGAAAGCACCCTCACGATTCTGCATCACAAGCTCAAACACGGTGTCGCTGTTCATCGGGAATACGATCCGGATCTACCGAGAATTAGCGCTCACGGTGGGGAACTGAATCAGGTGTGGACTAATCTACTCGATAATGCCATCGACGCGATGGAGGGCAAAGGAGAAATTACCATTCGCACTGCCCTAGAGAACGACTGCATTCTCGTAGAAATAGAGGATAACGGACCCGGCATTCCTAAAGCCGTTCAGCCCCGTATCTTCGATCCTTTCTTTACCACTAAACGAGTCGGCGGCGGCAGTGGTTTAGGGCTTGACATTGTGCGGCGGATTGTCGTTAAAAGACACAGCGGCAACATCCGCGTTGATTCTGAGCCAGGACGTACTTGTTTCCAAGTGCGGCTACCAATCGCACAGTCGTAGTTGAGAACCTAGGTAGGGGAAGATAGAATATCTAAGCTATCTTCTTTCGCTCCTAAAATTAGGACGAGTATGGAATCGCCAGTAGACCGCATTCGCCTTTCGCAAACTGCTAAAGATCAGTTAATTAAACTCAAGCGATACACCAAAATTTCCCAGTGGAACGTTCTTTGTCGCTGGGCATTTTGTCGTTCTCTCGCAGAACCAAGCATTCCCTCTCCTGTTCCCATTCCTGCTGATAGCAACGTTGAGTTAACCTGGCAGGTATTTGGCGGAGAAATAGCCGATATTTTAACCATTGCGCTTGAGCAGCGCTGCTACAGCGATGGCTTAGGCACAGAGCGTGAAACGTTAGCTCATCAGTTCCGCCTCCATCTCCATCGCGGGATCGGTTACTTAGCAGGCGATCCCAACATTAAAAAGATTGAGGATTTAGTGGCACTGCCATTGAAGCAGTTAGATTAGATGCGATCGCTTTCTAGCACCGATCAATCCTTCTCCTCTAGCAGCTTTCACAATTTTTCTTGCGCAAGCTTGCTGCCAATAATATTCTAGTCGAACTTGCATCAATAGAAAACTTCAAAAAATCAGCAAGTCAATAGAAAGGTTTTGTCATTAAAAATCAGCTTGAGCTTTTATAAGATTTGCATTAAGTACTCTGGCCTTTAGTTTTGCTGATAAACAGACAACCCTGTTTTCCTGTCAAAAACATCTGTAAGCAAGATTTTGAACTGTATTCTTGATCGCTTACTGAGTTTTCAACGGGTTCTTTATCTATTGTGCTTGAGGGGATAACGGCAATATTCGGTAATTGTTGAACCTAAACTTTTCAAATATTAATACTAAAAGCCAATAAAGCGGCTAGGAGAATGACCAGTGGAAGATAATGCAATAAACCAAACTAGCAACAATGACGTTTTATTCAACGAGAATCAGTTTGGGAGCAGTGGTGAACCTTTAATTGTCGCTACAAATACCACCGTTAAACTAGATTCTTCTAACAGCAACAGCCAGTCTAGTGCTGACAGTGATGCTCCCTTAGCAGTAGGCACTAATTTAACCATAGAAATCAGCGATAGTAACAGTTTGCTTGAGCAATTGGGAATTTCTACCGATGGCTTCAATAACTACCTTGGCTCTAACATCACGACTGGCGATGATAGCTCCTGGATGGAGCGTCAGGATGAAAACCCGATGTACGGCGGTGAACCACCAAGCCTGGATGGTGAACCTTTGCTAGTTGGAACCAACATTACTTTTAAAATTGTTCCCAGTGATGAGTCATCTTCTTTCGGAGGAGAAAACTTAGTACCTAGCAACTCGAGCGATGCTAATAGTGGACCGCTTGTCGTCGGCACGAATCAAACTCTAGAACTTACCGATAGCGATGGAACGCTGTTTGAACAATTTCGCATCAGTGAGTCTGGCTCGAACGATTACTTGGGGAATAACATTTCTACCTTCGGTAATGATAATGGTTGGATGACTCGGAGTGAGGAAAGCCCTTCGATGGAAGGAATACCAATGGGTAATGTCGGTAATGCTCCCAATAACGATAGTAACTACCAGTGGGACTTAGGCAGTTCTGGCGACAGCATGGGTAGCGGTAGCGACCTCGATCAGCTATTTCAAGCCTCTCCTTGGGGAAGTTTGTCGGAAGTGGGCGTTACCAGCTTTGAGCAGGTCTTTCCCAATGTTCCTAGCGATGTTGACCTCAGCAGCAATCCCTTTGCTAGTGGTGGCATTCCTAGTGAGGCAGTGATGTAAGGGAAATCGCCTCTAGCCCAATCTTCCATCGCTAACACATCAGCGGCATAACCGGCCAATTGCCCTACAGCCAAAGTCTCAACAATTGCCCGTTCGTCTACGACTGAACCGCGACAGGGATTAATTAAATAGCTACTCCGCTTCATTTGAGTGAGAGTGATTGGGTTGATGAACCGAACTGTCTTTGGAGTGAACGGCATTTTTTGGGTCGCTTTGGTCACTTTACCAGTAAGCAGTCTTGGCGGGTTGTGTAGCTACGCTCAGTAACTTCGATTTTGCTAGAACTAGTGAGCAATTATTGAAAATACCTTGCAGCTATTTGTATACTCTGTATTTAAGGAGCTTGCCTCAACCAAATCAACGCCTGTTGCTAGTTGGGTTTCACAACTTGGAGAGAATTTATGGCTAAAAAGCAAAAATCAGACTTCAACCTTATTGGTCAATTTCGAGGTTTTGTCACAAAAGATGACAAAATTAAGTACCTGAAACTAGCCACTGCTGACAAAGAATATCGCATTAAACTCTCCAAGGAAATTCGGCAGAATTTATACCTGGCAGTTTATCCAGGATGTTGTTTACAAGTAAGCGGCAAAAGCCAGCAAGAGAGGAAAGGGAAAGTCAAGCTCAAAGCCGATACGTTTCAAGTGTCTGAGCTGGCTAGTAGTCCGCAAGCTTCCTCTGCTTCTGTTCCCCAACCGCCACTCGTTAAGCCTAAGCCGAAAGCCAGTGTATTGGTCTGCCAAAAATCAAGCTGTTGGAAACGAGGCGGGAAAGAAGTTTGTCAGGCACTAGCAGAAAGTTTGAGCGATCGCCATTTAACCGATGAGGTCAGAATTAAGTTAACAGGTTGCCTGAAGCGATGTAAAAAAGGACCAAACGTCGTTATGATGCCGAATAAGGCTGTTTACAGCAAAGTTCAGCCGGCACAAGTTCCTGCCCTCGTCGAGGAACATTTTATCGTGCCAAACCGGAAGGAAGCTCATCGACAATAGCAATTTGCTCAGCGATAGTACCCACAGGTGATCAAACGATAGACAGCTTGATTTTGGCTTTGACGGAATCAGTGTTGGCTAATACTGTAGTTAGCTTGGTGCTTTGAACAAGCTCTAGCGATTGCAAAACCTGCCAGTTTACTGGGGCCAGTATCTAAGCTAATAATTGTTAATGTCTGATCCGATGAAGAAATTTTTTCGAGGAGAAGTCTTGACAGAAAGAAAACATTCCGCTATATCTTTTATAAGTAGCAACAATAAAAGCTTTACACATACTTCCTTTGGTATCTGCTAAAAAAGCTGAGATATAAAACTCCAATTTTGAGGAGAGTTTAAGGCTTTAGCAATAGGCAAGGAAGCTCAATGTTGTAGGGAAAGCAGCGCCTGAAGAAGGTCAGCAGTGGACTTCCACTGGAAAACTAGGCAAAAAGACATCCATGAGTGCATTTGCTAGTTTCTGGAATGAAGGCAATGTATTTGTCAGTGGTCTGCTAGATAGTCAGGCTAATATACCTCAGCGAAGTTGCTCTGAACACATTACGTAATTATCTGCAAAGGCGTTGAGATTGTCTCGCTACCGACTAGTATTCGTACTAGTCGGTTTTCTAGTTCGTAATACTGCGCCACCTTGATGTTTAAAACCAGTCCATTCGAGTGTTGCAATCAAGTAATAAGCAATTATTACTAAAGTAATTTCGGGCTGCTTGCTAGGAGCAAGCCATTGCTACTCCAGCAATTTAGCTCTGCGGTTACTTTACTCTCTTCTTTGGTGCGATAAAGCAAAATAGCTTTATGCGCGAGAGCTTGGTGCTATTTCTATTTCTGCGTACTTAGAGTAACAGAGAACTAGCGCTGAGTCTTTGAACCGACAAAGCTATTGCTCAGGAGAGTAACTCTTGAGCAATAATCTTCAAAAGGAGCAGTGTATTGAACGCAATAAGCAAAGACGTTGCCATTTTTTAAAATGCATCATTTAGATGCATTTTCTGTTTTGCTTTCATTATAAGTAGGCATTGTTTCTATGTTTCATATTTTGAATTACATTAGTTAAGTCTGGTAGTTTTTATTTGGTTTACTTACCCTTAAAAAAACGCCACTTTTTTAAAGTTCTTGTAAAGAGGCCTCAGTTTTTGATGCTAATTCTCTTATTCGCTCTACTCTTAATCTCCCTTCCTGTAGGAGATTTCAGGCTCAATAACAATTTTTACCAAAATTTTTACAAAACTTACTCAAATTTGGTGTTTGTTTTAAGTTTACCTATGATATGTTTTGTATTGAGCAAATAAGTCCTCAGTTGTATCAGATTTAGCAACGTCAGAATCGAATACTCTTTAAAGCTTTTGTTTTAAATGCATCAATAGAAGATGCTCAAAAAATCTTATTTTTTTGCCTATTCTGGGGGCGCTCGATGGAGAGCAATACTTAATTTTTTATAAAGTTCCCTGTTCCAGTGTTCTGGTCAAGTTTGTACGACCAAAGAATGCAGAAAGCATCCTGACAGTCGTATTACGAATAGACAAGGTTTGTTAACTGAATTTTTATTTCCTAAAGGAGCAAGACGCTGTGCCAAACAAAAGAAGCCGCAGAAAAAAAACACAAAAGTTTTTTTGCCCCTACTGCCAAGAAAGACTCTGGAGAGTCAATGGACCAAGGCATCATTTGTGCTATACAGACAGTGCTGCCATCCAGGAAATGTGCCAAGTCACTAGTAAAAAGGCTAAATTAATAGCGAGTCAGGGTACGTATACAGACCGGAGTAAATGGATCGAAGAGTTTTTCTGTGGTGAACACGGCAAGATATGGCTATTGCTTTCTCGTCAAGAGGATGGCACTTTAAATTCGACTCTGGCCAACAGCAGGCATTGGAAACAGGCAAACAACGTAAGCCCAGACCGACCAAATCCCTCGGTTAGCGAGTATAGCTATCGTATGAGTCGTGGCGCTAGGCTTTCCTAACCAGTTCAATAATTTTCTATCCTGTCTTGGCACCGGCAGCCCTACCAGGTATCAACGCTGACGGCATTGCCTGATGCGAAACTGCATTTCTCATCTCGATTTTGTGTGGAGCAACAAAAAAGCTCCAGAAAAAAATGGACAACCGAGCAAAGGTCTCAGAATAGAGTTTCATTCGCTGAGACAAAACAAGATAGCGCTGTTCTTGCCGCCTGTAGCTACCTGATTCTAACGATGATGGATGTTTGCTCTGGCTGCACTACAGCGCTTTCAGCTGGTTGGGGTTTTTGCATATCTGTTGCCGCTTTGCTGTTTTGTCCAATGCCCAATAAACATCCTAGTAAATCAAGTTCTGATTTTTGCTAGCGTAGCAATAAGATATTGGCTAATGAATACAAAAAGCCATTTGACTATGAGCCTAAAATTACCTTTAGTCGATGCTGGTGGAGAAACCAAAGATTCTCTGGAGCAAAAATTCTTCCGCGGCAGCGAAATCCTAGCCGAGTATCTTCAAGAGATTGAAGACAAGCTCATCAACGGTGAAGCCTTCTTAACTGCTGTTTACAATCGAATAACATTAGGACTGTTTCTTAAGCTCAGCCGTAGCTATCGTTCATTCCTGTTGCTAGAGCTTCACAGTAAAGACCTAAAAACCATTCAGTTTTTGAGTGAGCAGCTCTGCGAAGCCGTTGTAATGTTGGCGTTCTTGGCAGAAGAAATCGACGAGTCTTCACTGTGTCCCTATATAGCGACCTCACTCAAGCAGGCTTATTGTCTCTATGCTTTACTTGAGGAAAAGCTCTTACAGTCACCTAAAGATGCTAAATTACAGTCTCTCAAAGCAAAGTTGCAACGGTTTATTGAGCGAGCGCAGCAGCAGCTTAGGGAGTTTACTGATACTTGTAAAATGACAGAAGGCTATGCTGATGGCTGTATCAGTATGGAGATTTTTGATGGTTCAGCTCTAACTGAACGTGCAGAAACCGTTGGGATTAAAGCTCTACTAGATTCTTCAAGAAAAATTACGCTAGCAGTGCAGCCAGCAAGCTTGCTCGATTTACATCTATTTTATTTAGAGTCTTCGACTACTCACTTTTCCTACGCGAATCACTTAAAGCTAATTCGAGATACCTCCCACGCCTGTCTGCATGCCACCAAAATCTTTTTAGACGAAGTAATTGCCTGCTGTTATGACCACGACGTTGGGCTAGATTTAATGCAAATCGACTACGATTTTAATCTTTTCTTTGAATGGTTTCATAATACCTACGTTATTTATCAATCGATTTAGAAACTGTCAGTTTACTAATGCTTAAGCTAGCTCGACCGCTCAACACTGATTGGTCGCAATTTTTCATTCTTGAATATAAACTAACGACTCGGTTTTTAATCATTACTTTTTTTGGTTGCTGAAAACAGTATGCCTGCTCCTCATAAAATTATGATTCGGTACACCACCGGAACGGCTAGTGCTTTTAATAGCCTGACTTCCACCCATCCTTCTGTCCGTAGTAGAGCGAAAAGAATTATTGATATTTGTGGTGCCTTGGTGGGGTTAACGGCTTTGCTAATCCTGTTAATTCCTGTTTCGTTTTTAATATTTATTGATAATCCGGGGCCAATCTTTTTTAGACAAACTCGCGTTGGTCTATACGGTAAACCGTTCAAAATTTGGAAATTCCGCTCAATGGTTGTTAATGCCGAACAGATGAAGCATCTAGTTGAAAATCAAATCCGTGGTCCACTGTTCAAAAATAAACAAGATCCACGCACAACCAAAGTAGGACGCTGGTTGCGTCGTACTAGTCTCGACGAGTTTCCTCAGTTTTGGAATGTTCTGTGTGGTGATATGAGCTTAGTTGGAACTCGACCGCCAACGCCTGACGAAGTTCAGCAATATTGTCCTTCTCACTGGCAAAGACTCTACGTTAAACCCGGTTTGACGGGCGAATGGCAAGTTAAAGGTCGCTCGCGCATTCAAGATTTTGATGAAGTAATCCAGCTCGATTTAGCTTATCAAGAAAAATGGTCTTTGCTCTACGACATCAGTTTAATTGTAGAGACAATCTTCACACTTCTTAGTAAGCATAACGCCTTTTAGTAACCTATTGTCCAGTAATTGCTCTGGATTCCGGTAAATTCGTTTTTCTGCTTCTTCCTGCTGCGCTAGAAAGTGTTTGGTTTAAGGCAAATAGAAATTTTCTTTGTAGAACCTGCAAAAAATTTCAGAAGTTATGTTATACTTCAGAAAAGACAACAAGAAAACTTTAATCTAGCTGGCTAAATTCCCCGAGTTGCAGCAGCCTATTTGCTGAAAGCTTGTTTAAGAAGACACCAAGAGTGCACTTGAGCAGTTTTAGATTAAGGATGTATTTCACTCTTCTGTTTCTATCATCTCGATTGCTTTCTAGTTATCCTTGCTAGTTAAAAATAGGGCAAGTGCAATAGTAGGCTAAGCGAAGCTTTTTACAAAGCTTCGTTTTTTTCGTTGTCCGAACATCAAGGATTGTATAACTGTGACTAGCCGCGAGCTCCTATCTTCTCGCTAAACTACATCAATTAGAAACAGTTTGACTCAGTTATTACTTTTGTCAGAAGCTCTAGAGGGACAGTCATGACAATGCTTCAATCGAAAACCACTTCTCCTAGCAAAGAGCATCCCTTCGTCAGCGTTGTTATTGCTAATTACAACTATGGTTGTTTTTTATCACAAGCGATTGAAAGTGTATTACAACAAACTTATCAAAATTTTGAGCTGTTAGTCGTCGATGATGGTTCAACCGACCGCTCTCGAGAGATCCTTGAATCCTATCGCGGAAAGATGACGGCTATTTTTCAAGCAAACGCTGGCCAGGGAGCGGCATTTAATTTAGGCATTGCTCGTTCATCCGGGGAAATTGTTTGTTTTTTGGATGCTGATGATTATTTTCGAAAAGACAAACTAGCTAAAGTCGTGGCGGCTTTTCAAGAACATCCTCAATGGGTACAAATTTCCCACGGTAGAATCTCGGTCAATCGAGAAGGAAAGCCGATTGGTCAGGGATATCTCGCCCACAGTCGAGGAGACGTTCGTCCTCTGCTATTGCAGTGGGGCAAGTATGCCTGGTCGATTACTTCTGGACTCGCCTACCGCCGGCAAACCCTTCAAAAAGTATTGCCAATTCCAACTCAGCGCTCAGAAGCCGCAGATACTTATCTGGCTGCTACTGTTCCTTTCTACGGGGAGGTTGGCTGCATTGATGAACCGTTGATGTTCTACCGCATGCACGGCAATAATTTGCAGGCTCGCAACGACGATCTTAAGTATCTCCTTCATCAGCGTGAAGTAACCGCTGCCTACATTAACCAAGCGGCTTTGAAAGCTGGGCTGAATCAGCAATTTGATTTGCGTCGGGATGTTGATTATCGTAGTCTTTCCGTTCTTCAGCAAGGACAGTCATCCTGGATTGAAGCGTGGCGGATTCTTTGGCTTTCCCTACAAGAAAGTATTGCTATTGGCTATAGCCCGCAAAATACGCTGGAAAGGTTCCTACGGCGTGGTATTTGCGCTCTGTTTCCGGCTCAAGGAAAAGCGGTTCTGCGTTTAGGGCTTCGCGGTTACTTGCGCTTAAAGCTCACAAAAATTAGTAAACTTCCTTCTACTCTACCTCAGAGGTAAGTAGTCGAACAAATGAGCCGCTGCCGAGTTGATGATTTTCTCTTGCTAGAAATATTAGCTCTCTAAGCCACCGACAATTTTGGTCAGCACCCGTTTGCAAGGATGCATGATCGGTCAACAGCGTTAAAACCTTAATCGTCAGTAAGATATAGCTAAATATTATGAATCATACATTTTCTGTTGTTCGCAGACACTGGAAACCTTTATTAGGACTGAATTGTGTTGTTTTAGCTGCTACAGCTTATGCCGCTACTGTCTATGCAGAAAAATCTTCTCCGCCAGTATGGGAAGCTGAGGCACAGCTTAATCTGCCAGCGAAAGAAGGTAATCTCAATGCCGATCTAGGGACATTAGGAAGTATTAGAGATAGCAGTATTGGTTTCTCCAATGCGGTTAATCCTCTGGTTGTCCAGTCAGAAATTATTACGAGCGATAGTGTCCTAGAACGCGTTTTAGAAGTGGACCCCGAAAACGAAGATTATTCAAAATTATCCAGCTATCGCGGCTTATTTTCGGCAGAACCTCAAGAGCAAACCACCATGATTTCCCTCTCCGCTGAAGGCTCTAGTCCGGAACTTGCTATCGAGCGCCTGAATAATCTGGTCGATGCTTATCAGCAGCGTTTGAACGAACTTCGTCAGCAAGATGCTAGTGTTCGCGAGCAGTTCGCTCAAGGAGAGCTCGAACAATCTCATCAAAACCTACTGCAGGCTCAGAATCAATTAAACGAGTTTCAGCGGTCAACTGGCTTGGTCAATGTTGATGTCCAAACTGGCGAGCTGATTGAGTCGATTAATGAACTTAAAACTCGGCATGCCCAAATCTTAGCAGATGCTCAAGCCAATGAAACAGAAGCTAAAATGGCTGCTGCCTTTCTCCAAATCACTCCTCAGCAGGCAATGAATTCTCTGCGACTCGCAGAAAATGTCGAGTACCAAGCTGTTCGAGAGCAACTATCACAAACAGAAATTGCTCTGGCAGAGGCTCGTAGCCGGTATACTAACGAAAATCCTAAGATTCAGTCGCTGTCGCTAGAGCGTCAAGAGCTACAAGAGCAGCTCAATCAGCAGGTAGCCAAGGCGATTCCAGGAGTGGCAGTCACCAGCGTAGACGCCACCCTAGGCGGGAGCGGTGCCGATAGCCGCATTGGCATGATCACGGATTTAATCAGAACTCAGATTACGGCTCAAGGTCTACAGCAACAAGCTAGCCAAATTCAAAATCGGGTCGAGCAACTATCGTCTGAACTAGCTTTTGTGTCTAAAAACAAAGCTCAACTGACAGAGCTACAGCGCAAGTACGACATTGCCGAAGGAATCTACAAAGGAATTACGGCGCAGGTTAGTCAGTCGAAGATCAACACCTTCGATAGTTATCCAAATGTTCAGCTTGTCGATGGACCTACCTTGGATCCTGAACCGACTGAACCAAATCGCAAGCTAGTGATTCTTGGCGGGATTCTCGCTGCCGCGTTTGGCAGCATGAGCATCCTGTTCTTCCTAGAATCTCGCAAGCCGTTGCTCAGTCCTAAAGACCTGCAGCAGGTAGAATTTCCAGTACTAGGACGAGTTTCTCGACTCAAACAGCCCCATCTTCGTTGGGAGCTAGATGCAGAGGCAGAAACCGAGTTTCAGCGTCTGGCCTCCGCTTTAAGCTTTCTTCAGCTTGAAAACCGTCGCCTGATGGTGACAAGCGCCACCTTTAGTGAAGGAAAAACAACGGTAACCTTGGGAGTTGCGATCGCTCTAGCCAAACTCGGATTTCGCGTTTTGGTGGTCGATGGCGATTTCAGGCAGGCAGAAATGAGCCGACGTTTAGGATATACCAAAATAGACCCAGAAGATAATACTTCTTTGGTGTCTGTCTACCCAGGTTTAGACTTGATGCCGGCGCTCATCATGCCGACTGACAGAATTTGTGAATTTACCCGCGAGAAATTCAATCAGCGACTCAGCACAGCTCAGCAAACCGGACGCTATGACTATGTGTTGGTAGACAGCGCTCCAGTCAGCCTAGTGAGCGAAACACCTCTAATGAGTGCAGCGGCGCAGAACGTCCTGTTTGTAGTTCGACCGGGAACCAGCGATCGCTACTCGGTAATTGATAGCCTCGATCAGCTCCAGCGTCATAGCGCTCAGGTTAAAGGACTAATAGTTAATGGCGTTGAGTCCCGTACTGAAGGCTACCGCTACGGTCACAAAGAAGTCCTCGAAGCAGAAGCCTAAAAGTTTGGAATCAACCGATGACGCAACTTACTCTTCGTAAAACCTCAGCTCAACAAGCAAACAGTGAGCGGCTTTTTTCTGGAATTTGGATTCACTGGCAAGCGCTGACAGGACCAGAACAGGTCGTTTGTGCCAATATTGTTCTGCTGCCGCTGTGGTGGGTCTCCGGCCTGTATCAATACTGGACCCCGCTAGCTATGGCAGCTATTATTGCCTATGAAATGCTCTGCTATGGCAAGTTCCGGCTCAAAAAAATAGACTTCTTGTCAGCTGCCCTGTTTGCTTACTCGGGATACGTGTTCTTAGGCGGACTATTCAATGAGCTGGCATCGACGAACTCGCTCGACCCGCTTTCGCTTGTGAAATCTCTGATAGGATTCTGCTATCCATCGTTAACTTGGTACATCCAGAGTAATAACTTTAGAGTTAGGCCGGTGGTTCTGATTTGGGCTTGTACCGTTAGTGCAGTAGAAATGCTAGTCTGCCTGCTAGTTTTTGTGCTTCTCGGGACACCTGTTTACAGTCCGCCTAATACGCTTTGGGGAATTTTGAGAGGAGCAAGAACCTATGAAGAAGGTGCTAGTCGCTTTACTCATTTAATTCCTTACATTAATCATCAACTAGTTTTCGGCAGCTTACCTCGATTCTCTCTGTTCTTTCCTGGGCCGATAGAAATGGCCCAGTACTGTGCATTCATGAGTCTACTGGCATTGGATATCAGAAACCGCCTTTGGTCGCAGCTTTTATTTAGTGCCTGCATTCTTTTAGTGATTGTCAGTGCTACTCGCTCTGTCTGGGTCATGTTGCCGATTGTTTTGCTCGTGCGGTATCTCATTACTATTGCTAAAGCTTGGGGGCGAGCTTGTCTCTGTGGCCTTCTTGCAATAGTCTCTTTCCTTGCTCTCTCTTTTCCGCCCATTACGGCTCAGCTGCACGACAACTATCTAGAGACGACAAATACAGTTGGAGAGTACCGAGCTGATTCCACTGGGGAAAGAATGGCAATTTACACTCAAACTCTAGAGCAAATCCCCGAGAAACCTATTTTTGGTCATGTAACTACAGGAGATTCGGTCAGAAGTTACGGGACTGATATGAAGCAGGCTAGAGTGTCACTTGGTACTCATAGCTTTGTCCTCGGCCTGTTATATAAAAGAGGAACGATTGGAACTGGGCTGTTTTTCGCTTATTGGCTAGGGTTGTTTTCTTGGCTCTACAAATCTCGTTCAGGCAGACCTTTAAGCTGCTTCCTCTCTCTCCTGCTGTGGAGCCTCATTTTTCCCGTCGCAGAGCTGTCTAGTACTATTCAACTCTGTGTTTTGCTGAGCTTAGTCAGTCGTCAGCCCGCACAACGATCCCAGAAGAGAAGGAGTCTTGTATGCGTAAGCTCTTAGTTTTGCCCGGAACCTGCGATAGCCTCGGGGGCATGATCGTTTCCTTTTCGATGCTAATCAAAGGATTTCATCGCTGTCAGGCCTCCGAGCAGCTCTGCTTTTTGGTACGAGCTGGTTCACTGGTCGAAAGATATTTGCAACACGAGGTCGGCAGTCTTAGTCTGCATTCAATTAACGCTTCTAACCAGACTCAGTTCGTCAAGCAGTCGCTATCCTGGGTCAGTCAACAGCCCAAAGATTGGCCGTTGCTGCTAGAAAATTGTGTCAATAGCCAGGCACTATCGACGCTCGCTTTTGCCGCCATTAAGCTCCGGCTCAGCGGTCGTCCGATTTACTATAGCTTTCACGACCAGGCTCGTTCTTACAATCTGCTTGGTAATTTGGTTAGAAAGCTAACGTTTACTTGCCTGTCTCCGCGAGCGATCTGCAACTCAGAATTCACGGCCAGTCGGATTCGCGCTCTCGTTCCTCATGTTTGCGGAATTCTTTATCCGGCTGTAGACCTAGAAGAACGATTTAATCCTCGTCTTCCGGTGGGACCGCCACCAGCAGAGCTACAGCCGATTTTGAACTCTGGAGCGCGGGTGATGCTCACAGCCTCCCGCATTAGTAAGCCTGGTGGAGTCAACGATAAAAACCTCCGCGCTTTATTTCCGGTGCTGGCGCAGCTTAAAGCGAAAGGGCATCACTACCACGGAGTTGTCATTGGATTGGACACTTCTCCCGAAAAGTGTCAGACTCGTGCTTTACTAGAGCAGGCAGAAATTTATGGCATCGCAGACCGCTTTACGGTATTGCCGCCGACATTTACTATCAAAGACTACTACAACTACACAGATGTTCTCGTTACTCTCGCTCCGCGAGAGCCGTTTGGATTGACAGTTGTTGAGGCGATCGCCTGTGGAGTTCCGGTCGTCGGGAGCGAGACGGGTGGCGTTGGTGAAAGCTTACGCAATATTGCCCCCGAATGGACTGTCAATCCGGAAAATCCGACCGCAGTTGCTGACACAATTATTCGGGTAGCGTCAGATCCCCATACTCCACAGCTTCTCTCTCAGGGAAGACGATGGGTTGAGGCACACTGTAGCCCGGTAGAATATGCCAAAAAAATCATCGACATGACCGAATTAAACGAGATCAGCTTGCCCCTAACCTTAAAATCAGCAGAACGGTGACCAACTTACTGAAAATCAGCACACGCAATCGCTTCTCAAAAACTCAATGTACTAGAACCGTTGGCATTTATCGACGAGTTTTTCCGCTCATTTCAGAAGCCTTTATTCAAGAGCAGGCTCAGCAGATGAGGCGATATCAACCGACGATCATTGCCAATACTCTAAAAAGACAGATTCCCTTTTCTACTGTCTCTCTAAGCGAGAGTGACTGGTTAGATTTGAAGCAAACCTTGGTCTTATTGACCCGCTCTCCCCATTGGTTCGGTCATCGAGATATTTTGAGTCAGCTCAGCTTGATTCATGCTCACTTTGGCACAGATGGCGTGTATGCGATGGCGTTAGCAGAGAAACTGAAGATTCCTCTGGTTGTCACCTTTCACGGGTTTGATATTACGCTTTCTCGTCAAGCTGTCTGGCGAACGGGCAAGTTTTTATACTATCAACTGCTGTTTCATGAAGAGAAATTGCAGGAAAATGCCTCAGCATTTATTGCTGTCTCGCAGTTTGTGCGCTCTAAGCTACTTGAAAAAGGCTATCCTCCCGAGAAAGTGGTTCAGCACTACATTGGAGTCGATACAGAACGGTTTACTCCCATACCCCGAAAAGAGAAAAGATACATTCTCTGTGTTGGTAGACATACGCAGAAAAAAGGCATTGATACGCTGCTGAAAGCCTTTGCACAAATCGCGGCCAAGCATCAAGAGGTCATTCTCCTGCAGGTCGGGTCTGGGTCGATGTCTCGCTATCTGCGCTCCTTAGCTAAATCTTTTGGCCTTGAAGAGCGCGTTCGGTTTTTGGGAGCTCAATCTCATCAGACAATCCGAACGCTGATGCAGGGAGCAGAAGTTTTTGCTCTACCAAGTCAGACGGCTAAAAATGGCGACTCAGAAGCTTTAGGAATTGTGTTTAATGAAGCTTCCGCCTGTGGTGTTCCAGTGGTTTCTACCTGGCATGGCGGGATTCCAGAAGCGGTCTTAGATCAAGAGACCGGTTTTCTAGTCCCAGAGAAAGACACGACGGCTCTGGCAGACAGACTCGATCTTTTATTAGGCGATCGCGCTCTTGCCGAGAAACTAGGGCAACAGGGTCGAGAGTTTGTTTGTCGAAAATTCGACATCCGCAAGCAGACTTCCAAGCTAGAAGCCATTTACGACTCGCTGACGTAGTTACTCACAACCACTCTGCATTGATCTGTGTCTCAAATTAATACAGCCAAAATTGCTCGGGGAGTTTTTTGGACAACGGCGAGCTATATTAATAACCGTTTGACGAAGCTGATTGCTCAAATCGTCCTTGCTCACCTGTTAACCCCTGAAGAATTTGGCATCTGGGCAATGGTCCAGATTCAAATTCAGCTATCAGAGCGCTTTAGTGAATCTTCTATTGCTCAAGTACTGGTTCAAAAAGGCTTAAGCGACAAGAAACTGCTGAACACAGTTTATAGCCTCGGTGTTAACGTCTCGGTGCTCCTCTTTATTCTCCAGATTCTGCTTGGCTTTTTTCTCTCCAAGTTTTTTACAACTCCGATTCTTTGGCCACTGACGGCTTGTGTCGGTTTGACTTTTCTGTTTAAAGCTGGCGCTAGTACACACCATGCCGTGATGATTCGGCAAATGAAATTTAGAGAGCTAACTATCTGCGAGACGATATCAACTATTCTTGGATTGGGTGGCACTTTGGTTTGCGCCCTTCTCGGCGCTAAGGTATGGTCGTTTGTTGCTGGCACTTTGCTAACGTCTGCCAGTACTGCTTTCATCATTCGGTCGTGGAGCGGTTATCGCTTTACCTACCAGCTCATCCCAGACTGGTCCGTGGTGCAGAAAGTTAAAAGCTTCATCGGCGGCGTTTTAGGAACTAATTTAGCGACGTACACCAACAACAACACAGACAACTTTATTATTGGCAAGCTGGTAGGAACAGCAGCATTAGGTCAATATAATCTTGCCTATCAGCTAGCGATGCTGCCGCAGTTCGTCCTGTCGCGTAGCCAGTCTGTTAACTTCTCGGCACTGTCGCAGAAGAATAGCTCTGAGAAGAAAAAATATATTTCTACGGCGCTAGAACTTAATTCCCTCCTCTCTGCTCTCATTTACGGTATTGCCTTTATCGCCGCTCCCTGGATTATTCCGACCGTTTATGGTGCTCAGTGGGAAGAAGCAGTAGGGCTGTTTCAAATTATTATTGTTTATGCTTACTTTCGGCTGTTCATGAACATTCTAGGCACACTTTTGAATGCTTCTGATAAACCCGGCGTGAACGCCATGATCAATTGGATTCTGATTCCCGTATCGGTACCAGCCTATTTACTAGGAGCTTGGCTTGCAGGGCCTAAAGGAGTGGCAACTGCCGTGGCTCTGGTAATGGGGCTAGGAGCAACCGCCTGTTTCTGGATCGTTACCTGCCGTACGCTAGGCTGGAAGGTAGTTAGCACTCTCAAAACCATATTACTCCCTACAAGCGCTATGACTGCAACGGTCGCAGTCGTTTATCTGACTCCATTTTCCACTAGCCACGTTTATCTACAGCCTTTGCTGCTTTTAGTTGGCTACAGCATTTTGATCGCCATTTTTTCTGGTGGTCGTATTCCTAAAATGTTGTTGTCTTTGATTAAAAACTCCTTTTCTCCTATTGGCTGATGTCGTATTCATTTTTCAATTGATTACAGGCTGATACATCGTATGAACAATTTTATCAAAAGCAAAGAGGCGCAAAAAGTAGTGATCTTTATGCATATACCAAAGGCGGCGGGAACTACCCTAAGGTATATCATTCAGTATCAAGCAAATCCTCTTGCCGTCTACGAGGCTTACGGTTCATCTTCTACTCATCGCCAGCGATTAGAAAGTCTTAAAAACCTCTCAACGACCGATAGAAACAAAATCAAGATTGTTAACGCTCATTTTGGTTTTGGGCTGCACGAATTTTTGGATAGGCAATTCACCTACATTACCATGCTTCGTCATCCGGTCGAGCGTGTTATTTCCATGTACTATTATCTTTGTCGCACTAGACCATCATTTGCCAAAGAAGTGGACTTAGAAGACTTTGTTAAGTCTAGAGTGTCATTCACTAAAAATGATATGACAAAATATTTTTCTGGCATCAAGCTACAGATTCAAATGCAAGCTTCTACAAGAAGCGAAGATGATTTAGATAAAGATTACTCTCTTACTTCGCAAACTCTAGAGCTAGCCAAAAGGAACCTTAAAGAACATTTTAGCGTTGTAGGGATATCTTCAGAGTTTGAAGAAACTTTAGTACTGCTTAGAAAAATACTGGGTTGGAAACTTCCTCTCTATTATAGAAGTAATGTCTCTAAACAAAGACCTTCTCTCCGTAATATTCCGCAATCAACTCTCTTCTTAATAGAAGAATATAATGATTTAGACATTCAACTTTACAGTTATGCCCAGGCATTTTTTCGAGAATTGATTCAGCAACAAGGAAGCTCCTTTGCTCAGGAAGTCGAAGAGTTGAAAAAAGCCAACCAAACTAGTAGGCTTAAACCTTACTACACTATGCGTTCATACTACAACCGCATCACTCACAGAGTCTACAAAGAATTAGTAGGGTACTCATCTTCACTATCAAGCTAATGTTGCTTTATTCGGTAGGACCATCAACACAGCTTGATTGCATAAATGCGATCAAATCAAGTAATTAAGTCTAAACAATCTCAAAAATACTAATTTAGTAATGAACAACACACAGGTAGCTGAACGGTTTAAAAGAGCAGCAATTAGAACCGCTGCTAATCCGTTTTTGCAAATCTGGGGACGAATTAATGCTCGCTGCTATGATATTGACAACACTTTGATCGTAGCAAGCTCAGGAAGAGGCGGTTCTACATGGCTAGCGGAAATTGTTGGTACGCTACCTGGATATCCAATTCTCTATGAGCCGCTCAACTTAAAACGCAATCCAGATTGTCTCAAATACTTTTCCTACAGCAGTTATCCACAAAACGTAGAGAGCAATTCTCTACAGAATGCTTATCTGCGACAGATTTTTACTGGTGCTAATCTGTCTGCTCGCTTAGTATTGTTGTCTCACTTTAAACCTGAGCAATATCTTAATTTTAAAGGATTTATCGTCAAGTTTATTGGTCTAAATCTCCGCCTTTATCCTACACTCAAGCAATTTCCTCTACGAACTCTTTTCATGGTTCGCCATCCTTGTGCTGTGGTTGCTTCTCAACTCAGGAGTCCTCATTGGTCTTGGGCACACACCCTAGATTGGAAACATTGGGAAGATCATGACAGCAGTCTGTTAGGGCTGTTGTTGGAATGTCCTACTCTTTTTATGGAGTATCCTCACCTGAAAGAAGTTCAGCAAAGGCTAAGAACGCCGGAAGAAGGATTAGCATTTGTTTGGGCTGTGCAAAACTACCTGCCTCTCAATCAGCCAAAACCTCATCCTTGGTGCTTAACAACCTACGAAAAATTAGTCGTAGAAGGTGAACAAGAAATAGCTCGTCTCTTTCAGTATTTAGGTAAGCCTGTTCCTGCACAAGCTTATCAACATCTGAAAATCCCGAGTTCTTCAACAGAAACTAGCTCTAATCTTGCAAGTGGAATAAATCCTTTGTCAGGCTGGAAAAACAAATTAGATCATTGTCAGATTGACAATATTTTAAATATTGTACGTCAAGTAGGAATTAATTTCTACAGTGACAACCTAGAGCCAGCTTACAGGCAGCTTTTTGCTTCTTACGAAGGAACGAAGGTAGCTAGCAAATAATCAGTAAAATCTTGAGACAAAAAACTCTTTTAACAGCACTATCCATGAGTGCTCTACGACTATGATGGAAAAATCGAAACTTCTCCCAGTTTATTTCAACAAAACTCTCCTAAAGTTTGTGGCTTTACTGACGTTGGGCTTAATAGCAACAACGATTACCACCTCTATCGTACCTCATCGGGATAAGTTAAAACACCAAATTAATGATTCTTTTAAGTTCGGCTCGCTGCTCTTCAGTGAAGATTTTGAAGCTAACAATATTGCTGGATGGGCTAGAGACTTATGTTGTCGGCACTCCCTCAGACTAGAATCATCTTTAGTACGCAGTGGCGAACAGGCAGCAAAAGTGACTCTCTACCGCCAAGACCCTCTTGTTGAAAACAGCGTACGCTCAGAAATAAAAAGGTATGGACTATTTGGAATGGGGACTGAGCGCTGGTATGGCTTTAGTATATTCTTACCAGCCGACTATATAGCTGACGATTCCTTAGAAATTGTCACCCAATGGCATTCCGTCCCTGACTTTTACCGACAAGAAACTTGGAGGACTCCACCTCTTGCTTTGATTACTGCTAATGGAAACTGGTCAATTTACCGTCGCTGGGACTCTAATAAAGTAACTCAGGGTGGTCTCTTTCAACCTGGTGTATCAACAGGCGATACAGAAAGTATCGATTTAGGTGCCTATGAGAGAGGTGTTTGGACAGATTGGGTATTTTATGTTAAGTGGTCACACGAGTCAGATGGTTTACTGAAAGTTTGGAAAAATGGTAACCTCGTCGTGAATAGAACCGGACCTAATACCTTTCATGATTTAATTGGTCCGTATTTCAAAATTGGTATTTATAAACCAAGCTGGAAAGACGACTCCACTACATCTTCAATCAATAAGCGTACGCTTTACATTGACGAAATTCGGATTGGCAATGCTAAAGCAGAATATCAGGACGTAGCGCCACAGCATAACGTCAAGACTAATTAACTGCTTAACATAAGCTAACTCCGATTGGCAAATAATGCTTTAAGCATCTGTCAGTCGTCAATAAGCAGTAGAAATTAGCAATCATAAGAATAATAGGAGAAAACACAGAGACCTAGGAATGCTTTTTTACGTTTTCACAGTAACATTGGCAACCCCTAGCAGCTCCTTGTAGTGCCTTGTTAATTGACTTTGGCAAACAGCGTTAGAGCTGCCACCAGTCTTAAGTTCTAGATAAGCGTGTTTCCTCCTGTGTTTTCTATGTTTAAACCGGTGTTTTTTTTTTCAAAGATTCAGCAAAAAGCTTGCAAATTAAAGCGGGACGATTCAGGATGAGATTGTTATTGATTTGTAACCCTGGCGGACATTTTTCAACAATGATGGGGTTAAAGCGATTTTGGTCGGACCACGATCGGGAATGGGTAACGTATCGAAAGTATGATACTAGTAAATTAATCAGAGATCGTGAGACAGTCTATTGGGTATTACTCCAAGAAGCAAGAATGCTAGATAAAGCTTTGGTCAATTTTGTCAAAGCTTTATTTATTCTACGTAAAAGCAGGCCAGATCTAGTCATTTCAACCGGAGCTGGTTTGGCTGTTCCTTTCATTTTTGCAAGTAAGCTTTATGGTGTTAAGACAATCTACGTAGAAAGCATTTCTCGTTCCAGAAGCTTAAGCCTAAGCGGCAAGCTAGTTTACTATGTAGTTGATGAATTTTACGTTCAATGGGCGGAGTGTCTCGAGCGTTATCCAAAAGCTATATATAAAGGAATCGTTGCCTAGATCTGGAGCAATGCTGAAAACTAGGCTGGATTGAAATTGCCTACTTTCTAAGCAGCCATTAGCAGTATTTATCCGGCAACTAATAAGTCAGAATCAGGAAAAGAACAATAATGCCTTTTGCAGTTTTATTGCTACTTTTTCTTTTGCTAGTTTTTGGCATTTTCAAAAAACTTACCAAAAGCAAAAGAAAAAAAACTATATGCAGAATCATCAACGATGGTCCTCAGTCTCTTCACGAATATTTATTGATTTTTCCAGAAGCCTGTCCGTGTTGTGGTTCACGAGACTGGAACAAAGTTTTTTGGAAAGTTGATGCTTCTGAAACAAATACACAAAATCTTGAAAACTTACAGGTTTATAGTCAATGTCTCTACTGCAACTATATAAAAGAAAGCTTTTATGGAGTAGAAAACAACAAAGAAGTAGGAAAGTGGTATTTAGAAGTAGGAAGAAAACACTATCGGGTCAACTCCCGTTACTTGTCGAAGGAACAAGAACATCTCTTCTCTGATTGGAGTCCGATAGCCGACCTAGCAGATAAGCCGAGTGATGATTGCAGCTTAATAAGGGCAAAATTGCTGTTCTCTAGTGGAAATAGTGACAATCAACAAATCGTTGGTCATTCTTAGCGATGGGCTTTTTGAATTCTTCTGGCTTTAAGTACAGCATTACCAAAAATATTTTTTCTATAGCAATTAGTACAGAGGTATTTGTTAATGATTGTCGTTACCCTTGGAACGAGTTTATTTCCTTTTGAACGAGCAGTTGACTGGCTACAAAAACTGCTTAATCAAAAGATTATTGATGAGCCAGTTCTATTCCAGCATGGTTCAACTCTTGCCAATAATCTTAGCCATCCTTTACTAACTAGCGTTGTTTCCTTGAGCAATAGTGAAATGACACAATCTATTCGACAAGCTTCATTTATTATTTCCCATGCTGGACAAGGCTCAACGCGTTTACTGGCAGAAATGAAAACTAGTTTTGTTCTACTACCTCGATTAAAGTGTTACGGAGAACACGTTGACGACCATCAACTGCTGTTTGCTCGCGCCGTAGAAAAATTCGGCGTATGCTACTGCACCGAATTTGAGCAGTTAGCCAACTACGTCAAGCACCGTCCAACTCCTTTTAGCAAGGAGCTGTTCACTGCACCTTTACTAGTAGATCATTTAGTCCGTCAGTATAGTAATACTGAGCTTTCGACTCAAATTCAAGTTCAAGTTTAACATTTTCTTGAGATGCATAAAGTAGCAAACGGCGTTTTAAGAGCACCAATGAGGTTTTGTGAGTACATAAATAGTTATGGCATCAATACAGGATAACTCTTCATATTCTTGGTTGCGGTTTCGTAAAACTTGGCAGCTAACTGGCACAAGCGGAATTGTTTCCACTGCATGGATGCTTTTTTGGATGCAATTTGCTGGCAGAGGATATACCGGACAAATAGCAACTTGGCTAGCGACATGGTTGGCTCCGCCGTATTACGAACGCCGCCGCTTGGCTCGTTATAATTCTCGAGGCTATATTGCTCCTAATGCAACACTCTATCATCAGAATTTGCGGCTCGGTGCGAATATTTTTATTGGTGATCGTGTCACAATTTTCCAGGACAGAAACGGTGGTGAGGTTGACCTACAAGACCGTGTCCATCTTTACGGAGATATTTGTATTCAGACTGGAGAACACGGAATGCTGAAGATCGGTTCAGATACTCATATTCAGCCTCGCTGTCAGTTCTCAGCTTATAAAGCAGCCATTAAAATTGGTTCTCGGGTACAAATTGCGCCCAACTGCGCGTTCTATCCCTACAATCACGGCATTGCTCCCAATCAGCCCATTATGACGCAACCCCTCACAAGTAAAGGAGACATTGTGATTGGCGATGATGTTTGGTTGGGTTTTGGCGTCATTGTCCTAGAAGGCGTACGCATCGGCAAGGGAGCGGCCATTGGAGCTGGCGCTGTTGTTACTAAAAGCATTCCCGACGGCGCGATCGCTGTCGGGGTTCCGGCTCGCGTCGTTAAACTGCGTAACAACCTAACTTGATCATATCTATATTGATACATGAATACTTATCCCCCTCACGTTAGTATCGGGCTGCCGGTATACAATGGAGAGCGATTTCTTGAAGAGGCTATTGAGTCAATCCTGGTACAAACCTATCAAGACTTTGAACTTGTTATTTCAGACAACAGCTCAACCGATAAAACTCCGGCAATTTGCCAAGCCTACGCTGCCAAAGACGAGCGCATCCGTTACCATCAAAATTCTCACAATCTCGGAGCAGCTAAAAATCAGAATCGCGTTGTTGAGCTATCTAGAGGAAAATACTTTAAATGGGCGCACCACGATGATCTTTGTGCCCCAGTATTACTGGAAAAGTGTGTTGAAATCTTAGACAATTATCCTGCTGTTGTTCTCTGTTATCCCAAAACAATGATTCTCAATGAGAAGGGAGAACAGTTAGAAGAATACAATGACAACTTTAATCTGCGTTCGCATAAGCCTCACCAGCGATTCAAGCACTATCATCAGTTAGTCCGTCATGGCAATAAATGTAATCCTCTGCATGGACTGATTAGAACAGACAAACTCAAGTCAACATCTCTTATCGGTAGTTATCCCTCCTCTGATTTAGTCCTCTTAGGACAATTGGTACTTCAAGGCGAATTTTTTGAAGTTCCTGAGTACCTGTTTTTTAAAAGAGAGCATCCAAACACGTCAGTCAAAGCTTATCCTACCTACCGAGAAAGAATTGCTTGGTACGATCCGACCAAAAAAGGTAAGCTTCAACTTACAAAATGGAAATGGTTCTTTGAATACCTTAAATCAATAGAGCGCAATTCAATGAGCCGATTCGAGAAAATCTATTGCTATCGCCAGATGGCAACTTGGTGTGCGTGGAATTGGGTTTGGCTAGTCAAAGATCTCATTAAGGCTGTCACTTGGCCTTTTATCAAGCCGTTCCTGAATTTTGAAGCAAGCAGAGTAGAAAAGCTGCAACTCCCTGGATAAAGGACATCTTTAACAAAGGCATTTTTCATCATTGTCAACATCAAGAAGAGGTAAACCCATGAAAGCAGTCATCCTTGCTGGAGGATTAGGCACTCGTCTCAGTGAAGAAACATCCGTTCGACCAAAGCCAATGGTTGAAATCGGCGGAAAGCCTATTCTATGGCACATTATGAAGATTTACTCTGCCCACGGCATCAACGATTTCATCGTCTGCTGTGGCTACAAGGGGTACGTCATCAAGGAGTATTTTGCGAATTACTTCTTACATATGTCTGACGTGACCTTTGATATGCGGTTTAACCAGATGAATGTTCATCACGGCTATGCCGAACCTTGGCGAGTAACTCTCGTTGATACGGGAGCCAATACAATGACAGGCGGGCGGCTAAAGCGAGTCCGAGAACACGTTGGCACCGAAACCTTTTGCTTTACCTATGGAGACGGGGTGAGCAATATCAACATCCAAGAGCTGATTGCCTTTCACAAAGCCCAAAACACTCTAGCTACATTGACTGCAACTCAGCCGCCAGGACGCTTTGGCGCCATCTGTTTAGAGCAAGAACAAACAAAAATTACTAGTTTTCAGGAAAAGCCGGAAGGAGATGGAGCCTGGATTAATGGAGGCTATTTTGTGCTCGAGCCTGAAGTAATCGATTTTATTGAGGAAGATGCCACTGTCTGGGAACAAGAGCCGTTACAAAAGCTAGCTCATTTAGGTCAGCTTTCTGCCTACAGGCATGACGGTTTCTGGCAGCCCATGGACACGCTGCGTGATAAACGGTACCTGGAAAACCTCTGGAATCAAGACCGGGCTCCCTGGAAAATCTGGTAATTCTCAGGCTAAACCAACACGATGCCAGGCTCATCAAAAACTCCTCACCCATAGCACACATTTATTTGACCTGGGCAGCAGACGAAAGCTGCCCAGTAAGCAGCTATGTCCAATACCGACAAGACCAATTTCAACAAACTGGTTAGCTTACCTATATCTCTCGTTATTTTGCTTGTTCTCTCTTTTCAAGCTCTGGCAGATTTAAAAAAGGCTTGTCCTGAAGCCCAATCCTGGTGCTCTCGTCTTGGCTCCGATCCTTATTTCTATCCGTTTCTGACTTATCCGATGTACAGTCGGCGGTATTACGAAGGAGACAAGATTGAGCAATATGTGCTCTTGGGATTACTGTCAGACTCTTCTCAAGTGACAATTCTCCCAGAGGACTTAGGCATGGGCTTCTGGCTATTTCAGAAGAATGTTATCAAGGCCGTTATCGAAAATGACTCCGAGCAAATTGCTCAATTTGTTGAGCAATACCAAAATACGCACAACAAAACTTTAACAGGTCTACAACTGGAGAATCATCCTCTAGTTCTCTCAAGAGATTCAGTCTCTCCAGGAGAGCCAACAGTCCTCAAAAGCATCCGCTTGAACGCTTTGGAGAAAGAATAATGACTAAGCAACAACATGCTTTCAGCTACTGGAACTCCTATTGGTTCCGTCCAGCTTCTCTCTTCAACTTAGCAGTTTGTCGGATCGTCGTCATTGCGTTTCAGCTTTTTTACCTAGTCAAAAACGATTATTTGGGTCAATTACTAGAGCGTTCTCTACTTCCCGATTCTTTATACCAGCCACTGCCAGTTCTCCAGTTTCTCTTACCATTAGCCAACTATCGCCCTTCGGCTGAAATTCTCACAATTACGTATTGGCTGGCAATTATTGCTGGAATGTGCTCTCTACTGGGGATCAGAACCAAAGTCAGTTTGCTCGTCTTCGCGATGAGCAATCTTTTGATTCAAGCTTATTTATACTCTTTTGGAGACTTCCATCATCCTGAAGCTTTGATGCTCATCGCGCTGTTTGTTTTGGCGCTAAGTCCGGCAGGCGGTGTTCTGTCCTACGATAATTTGCAGCGTCGCCTGCGGAGCCGCACGACGAAGAAACGCTGGAGCGAATTCAATATTGTGACTCAGAAAAGTCCTTGGGCAGGTTGGTCACTGCTGCTCATCCAGTGGCTGTTTGCCTTGATTTACTTGTCGGCTGCTATGAGTAAAATTTTGCAAACGCAGCCTCTAGCGCTGACTCTTGACTGGATGAATGGTTACACGCTGCAGTTCTATCTGATTCGGGACGGCATTAGGTGGGGAAGCGAATTGGGAGTTTGGTTAGGTCAACACCATACTTTTGCGTGGTTATCTTCGATTGTGGCGATTCTCTTCGAAAGTACTTTCTGGGTAGTGTTGCTGTTTCCTAAATTAGCTTGGCTGTATATTCCTGCAGGAACGGCTTTTCATACTGGAATTTACTGGACTCAAAGAGCTCCATTTTTTCAGTACATCGCTCTTTATTCAGTTTTCGTTCCTTGGGCCTCGCTTGTTCAGTCTTTAAGTCGCTATTTCCAGGCTAAAAAAGAACCCAAACTAGAAGTTTTTTATGACGGCTTGTGTCCTCTCTGTATCCGCTCAATGATTGTGCTGCGATACTTTGACTGGTTTGAACGAATTACGTATAGTAACTTAGAAACTCAGTGGTACAGATTATCTAGCAGGCATCCACATATTTCTCTAACAGACTGTCGCCAGAGAATGCACGTACTCCTGCCTCACGGAGCTGTTCGCAAAGGCTTCTTTGCTTTTCGAGCAGTTTTGAAATATCTTCCCCTATTGTGGCCGTTACATCTGATCTGTTGTCTGCCAATGGCCTCAGTAATTGGTCCAAAAGTTTATCAGTGGGTGGCGTGGAGGCGATCGCGGTTTGAGCGGTGTAGCTACAATCATTGCTTGGTTGATTCAAAAAAATAACGGCTCAAAGAAACGGATAAACACAATTGGCCAAGAGCGTTTCTTTTAATCAGCCCGCTGAAGCTAGCGATCACTATGACTAGCAACATATTACTCTTAAGACTACTGTCGCTTCACCAGAATCAATTCAATGCACAGAAATTTAACAAAGCTTACTGAAAAAGTCTACGACTTGCTCATCATTGGTGGGGGAATTTATGGAGCCTGCATGGCTAGGGAAGCCAGCCTGCGCGGACTATCTGTTGCCTTAGTAGAAAAGGGAGATTTTGGTTCAGCCACTTCAGCCAATAGTTTAAAAATTATTCACGGCGGCCTCAGATATCTGCAAAATGCCGACTTTAAGCGGATGCGGGAATCAATTTGCGAACGCACGACACTGATGCGCATTGCTCCTCATCTAGTTCACCCTCTCCCTATCTTGATTCCTACCTACGGTCATGGGTTAAAAGGAAAGAAAGCCCTCGGCGTCGCGATGATGCTCAACGACCTCATTAGCAGCGATCGCAACTGGATTCAGGATCGGCAAAAGCACATTCCCAGAGGACGAGTAATCTCTAAGCGAGAATGTCTAGAATACCTGCCAACTATTCCAACAGCAAGACTGACAGGAGGAGCCACTTTCACCGATGCCCAGGTCTATAATTCTGAGCGGCTAACCTTGGCCTTTGTTCGGGCTGCGGAACAAGCGGGGGCTGACGTGGCAAATTACGTACAGGTAGTTGGGTTTATCCAGGAGGGCGACCGCATTATCGGAGTACGCGCCAACGATGCCTTAGCCGGAACGCCGCTGGAGATTCGCGCTCAAACCGTTGTTAATACGAGCGGACCTTGGGTCAATCAGGTATTGGGCTTACTCAACCGTCAGCAAGCTCAGCCTTGGGCGAGGGCTATGAATCTCGTTTTGCGTCGTCCGCTATTTAGCACCTACGCGGTGGGACTAGCAAACCGCAACGGGCGTTTTTTGTTTGTGGTCCCTTGGCGCGAGCGCTCGATCATTGGTACTTCCTATACTCCTTGGCAGGGAGAGCCAGATGCGTTAAGCGTTAGCGAACGAGATATTCGTGACTTTCTCAACGAGGTCAATCAGACGTTTCCCGCCGCTCAGCTTAGCCGAGAAGATGTTGCTTTAGTGCATAGCGGTTTGCTGCCTTGCTCGAGGACGATTCAGGGGGAGCCAATACTGACTAAGCATTATCAAATTTACGATCATGCCCAACAGGGCTGGCCAGGACTGATTTCAGTAACCGGTGTCAAATACACGACGGCAAGAGATGTCGCGCAAAAGGCAATAGACTACATTTTCCACACGTGGGAACAACAGCCGCCACCGTCTATTTCTTCGCTTACGCCCGTCTACGGGGGGCAGATCGAGCAGTTTGCTGAATTTTTGCAAGAGGCGATCGCTCGCTTTGCTCACACGCTAGAAGAGAAAGTAGTGCGGCGCTTAGTTTACAACTACGGTTCTGCGTATCCTAACGTGTTGAAGTATTTAATTTCTCATCCCCCTAACGATCTGGCGGTCTTGCGAGCTGAAGTCATTTACGCTATTCGTGAAGAAATGGCTCAAAGATTGAGCGACGTGGTATTTCGCAGAACAGAGCTAGGTTCTGCCGGATGCTTAAATCCTGAACTTCTCCAGTTTTGTGCTGAAGTCATGGGAACAGAATTAGGCTGGAGCCCGGTAAGGACTCAACAGGAATTGCGGACCATCGACGTTGCCAGTTATTCTGCTGTAGCTCCTTAAAATTATGCCTTCTCCCCTAGCCCACTCCGTTTCGGGTTATGTTCTCTCCACGTTTCTCCCCGTGTCTTTACGCCAGCACTCTAAATGGTTGCCGTTTTTTTATCCTGTTTTTGTCGCGAGTGCTGCTGACCTTGATTTCATTCCTCAGCTGCTCACTGGAGCTGCCTATCATAGAGGATTGACCCACAGCCTCATCTTTGCTGTCGCTTTTAGTACTCTTTGTGGTCTATGCCTTAATTTTAAGAAACTTTCTACTCGTCGCTTATCTCTCTTTACCTTCATTCTTTATAGTTCTCACCTCCTGTTAGACTTTTTCAGCGCCGGGAGAGGAATTAAGCTTTTTTTTCCGTTTATAGATCGCTACTTTCGCTCGCCAGTGACTGTTTTTCCTGGTATTCATCATTCAAGAGGACTGTGGGACTATGGGCACATTGCGCCGCTCGTTTTTGAGTTGGGGTATTCAATCTTACTATGCTTCATTCTTTGGTGGCGTTCAAACTCTCAATCATTAAGAAGTTAGTAGCCAAGCAATCTCGGCTGAGCGCTAAAGTTGCTTGTTATCTTCAAGCATAGCCATTCTGGCTTGAAAAGCCCTTTTTTTCTCTGACCTTACTTGTTGCGGTTTTTAAGTTTTATATATTACTAATAAGCAGAATGACTAGTCAGAACGCCCATCAAATTATTGTCGATGCCCACGTTCATGTTCACGATTGCTTTAATCTAGATGCCCTATTAAGCGCTGCTGTTCAAAACTTCAATTGTTGTGTTAGTCAGCACAACAGTACAGCGGTCCTGTTTTTCACGGAAGTAACGGGGAAAAACTATTTTCAAAAACTGATCGCCGATAGGGATAAAGCTAAGCTTCTCTCAAAAGAATGGTCCTTTCAAAGAACTCAAGAAAATGTCTCCCTGTATGCCGATAACTCTCTTCGTCAAGGAATTTACTTGATGGCTGGTCGTCAAATTGTTACTCAAGAAAACCTTGAAGTACTAGCACTTATTACTGAGCAACAATTTGAAGATGGTGAGCCTCTAGAAATTACCGTACAAAAAATTCTCTCAGCAGGCAGCATTCCCGTGATTCCCTGGGGAGTAGGCAAGTGGATCGGTCAGAGAGGCACTTTTTTGCAGGATTTTCTGGCCACACATCATTTTCCTGTGCTTTTCTTAGGAGACAACGGTGGACGACCGATTTTCTGGCGGAGTCCGCCTCACTTTAAACAAGCTCAAGCTAAAGGATGGCGAGTTCTGCCCGGCACTGATCCCTTGCCTTTGGCTTCTGAAGCGAGTCGCCCTGGCAGTTTTGGTTTTACCGTCACCGGTACGCTCAGTTCTAAGAAACCAGGACAGCAGATGAAGCAAATGTTGCTGAATCCTGAAACCCAGCTTCAGCCTTACGGCTCTTTAGAATCTCCGCTTCGCTTTCTCCGTAACCAGATAGCAATCCGGTTTGCCCATTAATCGCTTTTAGTGGTGAGATCAAGCTCAATGTTAAACACAGCTTTTCTAGAAACAGCCGATATAGATACCTCTTCTGATGATTATGCCTCCCGTTTTGCTGGAACCATTGGCGCTTGGCTTCTACAAAGACAGGAAGAAGCAACGTTAAAAATGTTGGCTCCGTATCCAAACGCGAAGGTATTAGATGTGGGTGGCGGTCACGGACAGCTTACGGGTTCTTTAATTGAGCATGACTATCAAGTAACCGTTCTCGGCAGCGCTGAAATCTGTGAGGCTCGCATACAGGCGTTTGTCAATGCCAATCTTTGTCAGTTTAAGGTGGGCAATGTCTTAAAACTGCCTTATCCAGACCGGACTTTTGATGTAGTAATTAGCTACCGCTTTCTCGCTCATGTGACTCAATGGCAGGTGTTTCTCTGCGAGCTCACCCGAGTCGCTAAACACGCTGTAATTGTTGATTATCCAACGCTCAGGAGCGTTAATGTCATTGCCCCCTCTCTATTCAAGCTGAAAAAGAGGGTAGAAGGAAACACGCGACCGTTTACCTGCTACCGAGAATCTGAAATTGTCGAGTTTTGCCGAAGTTTGGGCTTAAAGCAAACAAAGCGTTGTCCGCAATTTGTGGTTCCCATGGTGCTGCATCGTTTACTGAAATCTCCATCTCTGTCGTCCGCGCTAGAACAAGGAATGCAGCGATCGGGATTGAACAGCTTACTGGGTTCGCCGGTAATCGCTAAATTCACAAAAATGAGGGGTGGCTCAGTTTGTAGCAGCCAACTCTCTACCTGACACAAATAACACACTACTTGACACACGTAACAAACATGAATCAATATCAACTTCCTGCTGATAGTCGCGCCTTGGTAACAGGAGCCACTGGATATACTGGCTCAGCGCTAGTTCGCAAGCTCGTTAATCAAGGTATCAAAGTCGTGGCAATTGCTCGGCCTACCTCCAACCTAGAACCCTTTCAAGGAATGCCGATTGAGTGGCTGCGTGGGGATGTCTTTGATGAGGCTTTGATTGACAAAGCCGTTGCAGGGGTCAACTATATTTTTCATATGGTAACTCCGTTTCGGGAAGCTAAATCCCCAGATGTTGCCTATTACAATGTCCACGTCTTAAGTACTCAGCTTTTAGCTAAGGCAGCGCTCAAACAACCAGATTTTAGACGTTTTGTTCACGTCTCGACCATCGGAGTTCACGGTCACGTTGCTAATCCTCCGGGAGATGAAAACTGCCCGCTTCACCCAGGAGATGTTTATCAGGAGAGCAAACTCGAAGGAGAGTTGTGGATTCGAGAATTTGGTCAACAGCATGGCTTGCCCGTTACTGTCGTGCGACCGGCTAGTATCTATGGACCGGGGGAAAAGAGGCTGCTAAAAATTTTTAAAATGGTGACTCGTCAGTGGGTGCCAGTGATTGGTGACGGTAGCAATCTCCTCCATTTTATTCATGTGGACGATCTCACCAACTTCTTCATCCTCGGAGCCACTCATCCCCGTGCTGTTGGGGAAGTGTTCATCTGTGGCAGCAAAGAAGCGATGTCGTTTAAGCACATGGTGGCACTCATCAGTGACTATTACGGAGTGACGGCTCGGTTTATCCGTCTGCCTGCTGCTCCCCTGTTTGCTCTTGGGGATTTGTTAGAAGCTGTCTGTCGTCATTTTGGGATAGAACCGCCCATCTATCGCAGACGATTAGCTTTTTACACCAAAGACCGCTCCTTCAACACTCAGAAAATGCAAAACCTGCTGGGGTTTGTTCCGGCTCACTCCGACCGAGAAGGACTAGAGGAACTAGCTCAATGGTATCTCAACCATGACTGGATTTCCTCCTCTAAAAGCCCCTCCAAAACTAAGTTGGCCTACAAGTAATGGTGACGAAGATGGCGATCGCATCCGACAAAACCCTCATTGCCAAAGTTCCCCTCACCGAGCAGCTTAACGGGACAGAATCTTCTCTGCTCCAGAAATATCAGGCCAAGGTGTTGGGAAATAGCAATCTTTTATCTTTGGTGCAGTATGAAATAGCCACTCTGCTGTTTGGCAACCTTTCCGGTGCTTTGGGATACATTTTGAGAAAAAAGTTCTATCGCTCTCTCTTTAGAAGCATTGGCAAGGGAACCATTTTAGGCAAAGGGCTAGTTTTGCGACATCCAGGGCGCATCGCTCTCGGAGCAGGCGTAGCGGTTGATGATTATACACTGCTCGACGCGAGTGGCGCTGGAGAACTAGGCATCACACTGCATGAGCAAGTGATTGTCTCCAGAAATTGCGTTATCCAGGGAAAAACTGGACCTGTTGAAATTGGAGAGAAAACCGATATTGGCTGCAACACGCTTATTTCATCGGGAGGCGGAATTACGATTGGCCGCTCTGTGCTCATTGCCGGGAATTGCTACATCGGCGGTGGACGATATATATCTAACCGCTTAGATATTCCCATGATGGAGCAGGGTGTTTATTCCAAAGGATCCGTTGTCATTGGAGACGATGTTTGGTTAGGCGCCGGAGCTACCGTTCTCGATGGTGTGCGAATCGGCAAAGGATGTATTGTCGGTGCTGGAGCCTTAGTTACCAAAGATTTGCCTGAGTATGCCGTTGCTGTTGGAGTTCCGGCAAAGATAATCAAAATGCGCTCCGACTCGACAACGGCTCAGTAACTAATTACCCCTGCTCAGCTCTGCCAAGCAACTTATCGATTTACTCTATGAAATCCCTATGGGGTCGCCTTGACCTGTCCTATATTTATGCTTTCCTGGGCGAAGCCACTCTCGGTCTGACCTTTGTCTTTTATATTTTGATTGCTCGGACTTTAGGACCTGAGCAATACGGACTGTTTGCGGCGGCGACTGCGTTAGGAGGTATTCTGGCCTTTTTTATTCAGTTTGGGCTGCCAAACTTGCTAGTTCGGGAAGTAGCGGCTTATCCCCAAGAGGGACCAAAATCAACCGTTACGTTTCTGCTTTTGGAGGGACTCAATTCCCTCCCCGTGCTGCTGCTGCTATTGCCCCTAGCCTATGCTCTAGGTTTTGAGGGCCACGGCATCATTGTTTGCTATTTAGTCGTCTTGGCAGAGGTGTGCCGCAGCGCCAAGCAAACTCTCCGCTCTGTCTTGCGGGGTTTAAGTCAATTTCGGACAGAAACTGTCGCTGTTGCCCTAGAACGCTCCCTAGTTGTTGTGGCAGCAGGAGCGGCTTTACTGTGGACAGAGAGTCTCATTTGGGTGGTGGTGGTGCTAGTCTCGGTGCGTCTGCTCGACATCTTTGGACTCCTCTTCTTTGTCAGTCGTCGGGTTCAGATTTGGTCGCCGCTCAGCTTCGGTCAACTCAAGCAAGCCCTTCAAAAAGCTTACCCTTTTGCCCTGTCTGGAGTGCTGTGGGTGCTTTACTATCAAGTCGATGTGCTCATGCTTAAAGTGCTGGCTACTCCCGAAGAAGCAGGCTTTTACAGTGCGTCCTATCGTTTGCTGGAAATTTTTTCCGCTCTACCGAGAGTAATTTTCTATGTTGCGCTTACTCGCTTCACCCGCTGCCACATGAAAAATCCTGAGCAGTTGCCCCAGGAAATGGGTCAGACGACTCGCCTGCTGCTAGCAGTGATGGTGCCGGTGTTGCTGATTGCTGAGTTCCTACAGTTTACTCTCGTAGAAACGGTATACGGCTCAGAATTTTTTCCGGCGATCGCCTCTTTGTCTATTCTGTTGCCTAGTCTAAGTATCAAGATCTTCGGAAATTTGGTCGGCTCTTTCCTCCAGGCTACCGGACGGGAAAAGCATTTGCCTCGGCTGCTGCTCGCAACCGTCATTGTCAATGTTGCCTCGAACTTCATGTTGATTCCCTGGTTAGGAGCTGCCGGAGCCGCTCTCGCGACTCTTCTGAGCGAAGTGGTGCTGGCGGTTGCGGGTCTGAGCTTGATGAGCAACATACAGTATCAGCGCTTGGGTCAGCGCCTGCGCCAGGTAGCGGCAATAAGCCTTATCACTGTGGCGATGCCCTCTCTGATTCTCAACGGCTTAAACCCGGCGATTGGAATGGGCATTATGCTTGCTGGCATCGCCATGATTGTGGCGTTGGTGCGTCCCGCTCGCCTTCTCGATAAGCCTAGAACTGTATAAAGCGTTATCAGAACTATTATTGCAACTGTTATCAGGAGTTCCCAATGAAAGTCGCCGTAGATTTTCTCCCACAACAAGCTGGCTCTACTCAACCAGATGTCACGGTAGCCATAGTTTCCTACAACGGTAAAAAGGTCATTCAAGCCTGTCTGGACTCGATACTTGCTCAAACCTATCGGCAGTTTAAAGTCCTGTTAATTAATAATGCCTCGACTGATGGCACTCCTGATTGGGTGAGCGAGCATTATCCTCAAGTAGAAATCTTGCACCATCCAGAAAACAAAGGACCCAATCCGGCCAGAAATTTAGCGCTTAAAAAATCTTTTGATGCGCTCGTCTTGCTGGTAGATGATGATGCGGTTCTAGAAAAAGATTGTTTAGCAGAACTTGTGAAAGCGTATCAAGCCTACCCCAGTGGAGCTATTTGGGCACCCAGGCTGATTTACAACGATAAGCGCAATACGATTCAACACGAAGGGGTTTTTATTCATTACGTTTCTGAGGCCATCCTCGTCAACGCCGAAAAGCACATTACCGAAGGCTTACAAACGATTACCCCCGTCAGTGTCATCTCCGGCACCTGTTTACTGATATCTAAGCCAGCAGCCCAAAAAGTCGGGCTATTTGATGAAGATTATTTCTTTGGACGAACGGATGGAGAATTTACGTTTAGGCTGACATTATCCGGATATAAATTGTATACTGTTCCCCAAGCAGTCACGTATCATCGAGTGAAGAGACGTGGACTCTCCAAAGTATTTTATCAAGTTAGGAATCGCTGGTACTTCACCTTAACCATGTATTCCTGGCGGACTTTATTATTATCTCTACCAGCACTGTTGCTCTATGAAATTTTTCTCATTCTATTTTTATTGAGTAAAGGTGCGCTCAAAGAATATCTGACGGCAGTTAGCCAAGTCATCATCAATTTTCCTGTGCTGTGGCGAAAAAGAAAATCGATTCAGTCACTGAGAACGGTTGCTGATCGCGAAGTTCTCCGCAGCGGTTCTATCAATATGAGAAGCGACTTGCTCAATAACAGATTGATCGCTTTTTCCAAGAATCTCCTAGATGGCTTTTTTAACATCTACTGGCAGCTTATTTACCAACTGATTTAACTATTTCCAATTCCAACCCTATTTCTAGAGGATAGATCATCATGCAGCTCTCTACCATCGGTCGTCGCAACCTTGATCCTTCACAAGCAGCGAGCGAGAACTGGCTTCCTGCCGGCCAGCCAGAATTATCCGTTGTTGTCCCGATTCACAACGAAGTAGAAAGTTTATCACTTCTTGTGGAGGCTATCGCTAAAGCCGCTAAAGTGAGTCAGCTTGACTATGAAATCATCTGCGTTGATGACGGGTCAACCGATGGCTCGACGGAACTGCTCAAGCAAATAGCGCTCGGTCGCACGGACCTCAAAGCAGTCATTCTGCGCCGCAACTACGGTCAAACAGCAGCGATGGCGGCAGGATTTAAACAGGCTCAGGGACGCATTATTGTTACCCTCGATGGCGATCTCCAAAACGATCCCGCCGATATTCCCCGATTGATTGCGAAAATCAACGAAGGTTACGATCTAGTTAGCGGCTGGCGTAGAGAAAGACAAGATGCTGCTTTAACCCGTCTGCTGCCCTCTAAAATAGCCAACTGGGTGATCGGCAAAGTCACTGGTGTCCAACTTCACGATTACGGCTGTTCTCTCAAAGCCTACCGCGCTGAACTGATTGCCGATATGAACCTTTACGGCGAACTGCACCGCTTTTTGCCCGCTCTCGCTTTCATTGAAGGGGCAAGGATTACAGAGATTCCCGTCCGCCACCATGCTCGCCGCTACGGAAGAAGTAAATACGGACTGGACCGGACGATTCGAGTGGTAATGGATTTATTTACTATTGCCTTTATGAAAACTTTCCTGACTCGCCCGATGCACGTTTTCGGACTCGCTGGTTTAGTGTGTACAACGCTGGGTATGCTTTTCGGTCTCTATCTTGTCTTTATTAAGTTTGCTCTCCATCAAAGCATCGCCGATCGTCCCTTCCTCTTCTTGACGGTGATTCTACTCCTAGCGGGAGTGCAGCTATTCTGCTTTGGGTTGCTCGCAGAACTTCTGATGCGGACCTATCACGAGTCTCAGAATCGACCGATCTATCGCATTCGCGAGGTGGCCGCTGACGGCAAGTTGATGGCAAATTCCCGGTTTTGATCAGAAGCTGTTCATTTTAAGAAAGCTATTAGCTTCAAGAAAGCGATTGGCTCTTGTCTAGATCTAGGGTTCTCACTCATCGAGCAGCTAACAGCTACCATCGGCTGCCGTCTTTAATTCCTCACTGCTATGAAAACGACACTGAATTTCCCCGCGATCGCCCCCAACGCTAATCCTCCCAAACGTTGGCTATCTATTACTCCTATTCTGCTCCTCGCTGCTGGGCTGTATTTCTACCAACTTGGGACAGAAAGCCTCTGGATTGACGAACTCTACAGCATTACAGATTCCCAAAACCCGAGTTTAAGTTCAACGCGCCCGCTCTATTTCTTTCTGCTGCACGTGTGGATGCGCTTGGGAACCGGCGACGCTTGGCTGCGGGGATTGGGGGTCTGCTTTGGTATTGGCAGTGTTTTCCTCACCTATCGCTTAGGTCGCCGCTTGCTAGGGGAGTCGGTGGGGTTAATCGCTGCCTTCCTGCTGTGTCTATCACCGCTCTTCCTCAATCACGCCCAAGAGGTCCGTATGTATACTCTGAGCACCTTTCTGGGCCTAAGCGGGACGCTGGCATTAACCACGGTTCTCGAGCGTCTCAGCTTAGTCTATTTAGGTGGTTGGGCGATCGCTCGCGTTCTAGCTATCCTAACGACTCCCCTCAACGCGATTCTTCTACTGCCGGATGTAGCCTTGTTTAGCTGGAGATTTCGCCGTCAGCGGCGGTTTTGGCTAGCTTTAGGCACAGGGATTGTCTTAATCAGCATTCTGTGGCTTCCCGTGGCCATTCATATCGCTACGAGTTCCGGTCCAGAATATATGAGTACGGTGAGCCGCCAGCCGCCAGGGGTCGCCTCTATTGTTGGCAAACTGACTAACTTTACCGTTTTCTGGCCGCTGCAAGATCTTTTCGGTGGGCCCCGTCTCGTCTTGTGGTTTTATTTGTTCGTTACGGTTCTCTTAGTCGGCCTGCTGGTGTTTGTGTGGTTTGGTAAACCCCGCGCCACTCAAGTTTGGGTGGCGGCATGGGCTTTTTTACCGCCAGCGACCCTGTTAGCAGTTTCCTATATTGCTCCCACTTCGCTTTGGCTGCCGCGCTACTTACTGTTAACAGTTCCCTACTGGTTAATTTTGCTAGCCGCTAGCTTTGTTAAAATTTGGTGCCGGCAGCGCAACGGAGCTATTGTTATCGCTGCGCTCTACCTTATTGCCGCTGGTGGCGGATTAACACACTACTACTCAACAGACTATCGAGAAGACTGGCGCGGCGTCGCCCAAATTATCAGCGTCAACGACCAGCCTGACGATGTGATCGCCCTCGCCGTTGCCAATGCCCGTCCCGATCGGGCGATCGCTCATTACTATCGCGGCTCAGCACCGATTGAGCTTTTAGGAGAATACTCATTTTCTCCAGAGCAGCCAGACTTTAGGCAGCGCTGGCTACAGAGATTAACGACCCTTGATTCTCGTCTTTGGCTGGTGGTCTACTGGGGACGCAACTCTGACCGCTCAGAAATTGAGCAGATAGTCAAGAGTCATCCCCAATTTCAGGTTCAGTCCTACAAAACGTTATCTGGTCCGGTATATCTCTTTTTGGTCGAGCCAAAACCGGCCTTAAGCCGGATCAAAGCAATTGAATAGGCTGCTCCATATTTGAACTAAACAGATTTACTTGAAGTCCCGCTAGAGACTCCTCTAGCGGGACTTTCTGCATGTGTAAACTCTTTCCCGTTGGCTATTTGGTCAACTGTATTGCCTATGCTACCTCCACTAAAAGCAAAACCTCGTCGCACTCTAATTGAGCGGTATTCCCCTCTCGCTTTAACTGAAGAAAAATTAAAAATACTTTTTCTGATTCCTCATCCTTTCTATCAGGATCGGGGTTCACCAATAGCAGACGATCTCATCCTTCAAGCTTTGTCTGCGCGAGGAGACCAGGTTGATGTTGTCACCTACTATGAAGGAACCAACAGAAACTATCAGCAAGTTTCCCTATATAGAACGATTAAAGTTCCGTTTGTACAAAACGTTAGACCAGGGTTCTCCTGGAAAAAAATTGTCTACGACGTTTTGCTATTTATGCAAGCGCTGAGGCTGATGCTGACTAAGCGGTACGACTTAGTTCATGCCGTTGAGGAATCGGTATTTATGGCTTTGCTCCTCAAAGCCATTTTTAAGATTGAGTACGTTTACGACATGGATTCTTCTCTCGCTCAACAAATGACGGAGAAATATCCTCGCTTAGGTTGGCTTCAACCTGTGTTTAACTTCTTTGAGAAAATCGCCATCAGGAATGCCAAATGCGTGATTCCAGTTTGTAAAGCCCTGGCCGACGATATTGCCATGTATCGACCTCGAAAAGTCGCGATTTTGCCCGACGTTTCGCTGCTGAAACAAACGTCAGCAAGCATCGGCGAAGATCTCAAGCACCAGCTTGGCATCAACAGTTTACTATTAATGTACGTTGGCAACTTAGAAAGCTATCAGGGAATCGATCTGCTATTGGCAAGTCTGGCTCTCGTTTTGCCTCAGGCTCCCGTTAATCTAGCGATTGTGGGGGGAGAACAGACAGATATTCAACACTATCACCAACAAGCCCGTAGATTAGGAATCCACAGGAGCGTTCATTTCCTCGGCGCTAAACCAGCCAGAGAACTGGGTGCTTATCTAGCCCAGGCTGATATTCTCGTGTCTCCCAGAATCAAGGGAAAGAATACGCCTATGAAAATTTACTCTTACCTCGACAGCGGAAAACCTGTCGTTGCGACGGCGCTATCGACTCATACTCAAGTCCTCAGCGAGCGCGTCGCTATGCTAGCTCATCCCACCCCTGAAGACTTTGCCGAAGCGATTCTCACTCTCGTTCATCACCATTCTCTCAGGCTAAAGTTGGGTACAGCAGGAAAACGGCTTGTTCAACAGCAGTATACCTACACGTCTTTCTGCCAAAAGCTCAATAATCTTTATGATTGGTTGAAAAGCGATATTGCTGCTCACCGGATGCAGGCAAGATATAAAACCTAATTCTCTGTACGGCAGAAGACTGATTGCTCGGGGTCAATCATGATGAGAAGCAGATATAATCGAGAAGCTCTGTGTAGCTGAATAAAAACTCTTTCTGAGAGTCCTGATGTCTTGGAAGCTTTTTACCGCTCGTCAGCAAACTTAAGATTTTGTAATAAAAAAAGTCAATCGTTAACTAGATATTCGTGTATACTATGCATAAAGCTGCAAAAAAAGAATAACCAGAGTCTTTCCATTACCTCTTAAAGCAGTAGGTAATTTTCAAGAATGGCTAAAGAAGACACCGGTGAGTGCGCTTTAGCGGTTCTTCAAAAGGGTTAAATGTATTTGTCTACTAGCGAAAGGCCTTCTTTCGAAGTTGCTTTTCAACACTTAGGTTCAGCAAGCTTGTTAGCGCAGGCTTGCTTTTAGCTGTTTCAAGGGTTCAGAACATTTATGTATGACTTTGCCATTATCGGCGGAGGCATCGTTGGCCTATCTACGGGCATGGCATTAGGTCAACGGTATCCTCACGCCCGTATCGTTGTCTTGGAAAAGGAGAGTTCCTTAGCTTTTCATCAGACGGGTCACAACAGCGGTGTCATTCACTCCGGTATCTATTATAAGCCTGGCAGTTTCAAAGCAAGATTCTGCCAAGCGGGCAGTCAATCGATTGTCAAGTTCTGTCAGGAACACGGAATTGCTCACGAAGTCTGTGGCAAGGTAATTGTTGCCACTCAGGAAAAGGAACTGCCGCAGCTAGATAAACTTTACCGGCGCGGTTTAGAAAACGGTCTCCAGATTAAGAAAATTACGGCGGAGGAGGTTAGAGAAGTTGAGCCTTATGTTAGCTGTTTAGCAGGCATCTTGGTTCCTTCAACGGGCATCGCTGACTATAAACAGGTTTGCCTTAAGTATGCCGACCTCATCCGACTTCAGGGCGGCGAGATTTATCTCAATACCAAAGTCAATCATATTGCTGTCGGCAAAGAACAAGTCTTAGAAACGACAAACGGGTCGTTTCCAGCTCGTTATATTATCAACTGTGCCGGACTGTTTAGCGATCGCCTCGCTAAACGAGGACAAGTACAGCCTCCTGCCAAGATCATTCCTTTCCGAGGAGAGTACTATGAACTGAGGCCAGACAAACGCTACTTGGTCAAAACTCTCATCTACCCGGTTCCCAATCCAGACTTTCCCTTCCTTGGCGTTCATTTTACCCGGATGATCGACGGCAACGTACACGCCGGACCCAATGCCGTTCTCAGCCTCAAGCGTGAAGGCTACAAAAAGACAGACTTTAACCTCCGCGATTTTACCGAAGCAATTTCCTATCCTGGTTTTTGGAAGCTAGCCGCCAAACATGCCGATGAAGGCTTCCAAGAAATTGTCCGGTCCTTCAGCAAAGCGGCATTTGTCCGTAGCCTCCAGAAACTGATCCCCGAGGTTCAGGCAGACGATTTAGTGCCGAGTCCGGCTGGAGTTCGCGCTCAAGCCTTAAAGCCGAACGGCAAACTTGTGGACGATTTCTTGATTGTTCAAGGACACAACTCACTGCATATATGCAATGCCCCGTCTCCTGCCGCCACGTCTTCTCTTGAGATTGGTAAAGCAGTTGTCGAGCAGATTCCTCCCCTGACAAACTTACAACCATCACTCAGCGTACATCAAAACCGATGAAAGTACTTGTTACCGGAACCGAAGGGTACCTTGGCTCTTTACTGGCTCCCCTGCTTATGCAGCACGGTCACGAAATTATTGGAGTAGACACTGGCTACTACAAAGCCGGATGGCTCTATAATGCCACCGAACTGACTCCAAAAACCCTAAACAAGGATCTGCGGCACATTACTCCTGAAGACCTTCAGGGAGTAGAGGCCGTTGTGCATATGGCGGAACTATCTAACGATCCTGCTGGTCAGCTAGCTCCCCATATCACCTATGAAATTAATCATCAAGGCTCAGTCCGCTTAGCCAAGATGGCTAAGGCAGCAGGAGTACGCCGATTTGTTTATATGTCATCCTGTAGCGTGTATGGCGTAGCGACGGAAGACTACGTAACTGAAGAGTCTGCTGTCCATCCTCAGACTGCCTATGCTATCTGTAAAACCCTGGTTGAAAAGGATGTAAAGCCCTTGGCAGATGATGATTTTTCGCCAACGTTTATGCGAAACGCTACGGCTTACGGAGCTTCGCCGAGAATGCGCTTCGACATTGTGCTCAACAATCTGTCTGGTCTTGCTTGGACAACCCAGGAAATTAAGATGACCAGTGACGGAACTCCCTGGCGTCCTCTAGTCCACGCCTTAGATATCTGCAAAGCGATTCTTTGTACTTTAGAAGCCCCTCGAGACATTATTCACAATCAAATCTTTAATGTGGGAGACACGGCCCATAACTATCAGGTCAAAGAAATTGCTCAAATTGTTGCTCAGACGTTTCCAGGTTGTCAACTTAGCTTTGGCAGCAGTGATGGAGACAACCGCAGTTATCGCGTTTCTTTTGATAAAATCAACCGTTATCTCCCTGGTTTTAAATGTGATTGGGATGCTCAACTTGGGGCACAACAGCTCTACAAGGTTTTCCAACAGATTGAGATGTCGAAAGAGACATTCGCGTTTAGAGGATTTACCCGCCTGAAGCAGCTACAGTATCTTCTCCGTACTCAGCAGATTGACAGCAATTTCTTCTGGAGTCAATTGTAGATATTTCACTTGACTCTTCAGCAGACGATTTGCCTAGAGACAGTTTCCGTTACTTGTGTAACAAGGCAAACAATCTGCTCTCTTTGAATTTTCCAGATTTAATTTCGCATCACTTCAACAAATTTTAGGAGATTCCTATGCAGTTCATCGAGACCAAACTGAAAGGTGCATTCATGATTGATCTAGAGCCGAAAGGCGACGATAGAGGCTTTTTTGCTCGTACTTTTTGTGTAGAAGAGTTTAAAGCTCATGGTTTAAAGCCAGCCGTTGCTCAATGCAACCTGTCTTTCAACTATAAGCGAGGAACACTACGGGGAATGCATTACCAATTAGCGCCAGCAGCAGAGGCTAAATTAGTTCGCTGTACGCAAGGCGCTATCTACGATGTCATTGTCGACATGCGCCCGAATTCACCAACGTTTTTAGAGCATATTGGTGTAGAGTTAACCGCCGCTAACCGACGTGCTCTCTATGTTCCAGAAATGTTTGCTCACGGCTATCAAGCTCTAACGGACGGAGCTGAAGTCGTCTATCAGGTCAGTCAATTCTATACTCCAGGATACGAAAGAGGGTTGCGCTACGACGATCCACTGCTAGAAATTGACTGGCCGCTCCCCGTCAGCGAAATTTCAGCAAAGGACGCAGCCTGGGCGCTGCTAGAAAGAATTCCTTTGGGAGTTTAACCAACATTGCTGCTACCACGATTGTTTGAACCCTGAACGCTCTAGCTGATGAGCAATAGACTGAGCCTTGGTAAACGGTGTGTTTCTAAGGTTCAGTAATTAATCTCATCGACTGTTAGCATTGGCAATTGTGGCTCGCTCCGCATCTCAGCAGTTGATGCAACTATCGCAGCGAAATTTAATAACGCCAGTCAAAAAATTTCTAGTTAACTACTACGCAACCTAAAACTTATTGAATCAGGAGCTGTATCAATGATTATTGTCGACCGAGCTTTACAAACTCGTGCAGAAGCTGGTAATCCCGTTAAAGTGGGAATGATTGGAGCGGGCTTTATGGGACGAGGAATCACTAACCAGATCGTCAACTCTGTACCAGGAATGGAATTAGTGGCAATTGCTAACCGCAGTGTTGAAGGCGCTCAACGAGCCTATGCGGAAGCAGGTTTGAGTGATGTGCAGATTGTTGAGTCAGTGTCAGACCTAGAAACAGCGATCGCCCAAGGTAGCTACGCTGTTACAGAAAATCCGTTTTTGCTCGCTCAGGCCGCAGGCATTGATGCTCTAGTTGAAGTTACGGGCACGATTGAGTATGCTGCCCGAGTGGTACTAGAGGCGATCGCTCACCGCAAGCACGTCATCTTAATGAATGCCGAACTCGACGGTACCGTTGGTCCGATTCTGAAAGTCTATGCCGACCGCGCCGGCGTGATTCTTAGTGCCTGTGATGGCGACCAGCCGGGAGTACAGATGAATCTCTACCGCTTCGTCAAAAGTATTGGACTGACTCCGCTCCTGTGCGGTAACATTAAAGGCCTACAGGATCCCTACCGCAATCCAACCACTCAGGAGGGTTTTGCCAGACGCTGGGGACAGAAACCCCATATGGTTACAAGCTTTGCTGATGGCACGAAAATTTCTTTTGAGCAGGCTATTGTTGCCAATGCTACCAATATGAGAGTGGCTCAGCGAGGCATGTTGGGATACAACCATACAGGCCATGTTGATGAAATGACTCAACTTTATGACGTTACCCAGCTTCGAGATTGGGGCGGGATCGTCGATTATGTTGTTGGAGCAAAGCCGGGACCGGGCGTTTTTGTGTTTGCCACCCATGACGACCCGAAGCAACAGCACTACCTCAACCTCTACAAACTTGGAAAAGGCCCTCTCTATAGTTTTTACACTCCCTACCATCTCTGTCACTTTGAGGTGCCTCTATCGGTAGCGCGGGTTGTTCTCTGTCAAGATGCAGTCCTGGCTCCTTTAGCCGGACCGAAAGTAGATGTCGTAACCACTGCCAAAATTAATCTTAAAGCCGGAGATGTACTAGACGGGATCGGCTTTTACATGACTTATGGACAGTGCGAAAATTCAACTGTCGTTCAAGCAGAGGATCTATTGCCAATGGGATTAGCAGAAGGATGCCGCCTCAAGCGAGATATCGATAAAGACCAAGTACTGACCTACGATGACGTGGAGTTACCAGCCGGCAGACTATGCGATCAGCTCCGGGCTGAACAAAACGCCTATTTTGGAACCGCCATCAAGCAACCAGAAGCCACTTCATCGCTAACTCTCAAAACAACCTAAAACTGCAGCAATCATGAGGTTGCTCGCAGTAGCTGTGCTTCTCTCTAAGGCAACAGGTTTTGTCAACTATTACAAGAATCGCTTCAAAATGAAACAGTGTTTCTTGGTGATGAGGGAGCTAAATATTATTCTAAATATACTGAAAGTAGTGGCTATAGTCGAGAAACCATGAAGATTAGCGTAATTATTCCCTGTTATAATGCTGCTGAAACAATTGCGACTCAATTGGAGGCTCTTGCTAATCAGCATTGGTGCGAACCGTGGGAAATTATTATCTCTGATAACGGATCAACGGATGAAACGCTGTTGATTGTTGAGCAGTACCAACAGCGGCTGCCTAATCTGCGCGTCATCGATTCATCAAGCCGACGCGGGGGAGGTTATGCTCGCAACAGGGGAGTACTAGCCGCTCGGGGAGATGCGATCGCCTTTTGTGATGATGACGACGAAGTGGCCCCTGGATGGATAGCAGCAATGGGAGAAGCTCTATCACAGTATGATTTTGTTGCTGGGCGGCTTGAATTTAAAAAACTGAATCAGCCTTGGGTAATTCAGTCTCATGCTTGCCCTCAGCAACACGGTTTGCAAAAATACCGAGAGCCTCCGTTTTTAGAACATGCCGCTGGCTGTAACTTGGGCGTAAAGCGCTCAATCCATGAAGCTGTTGGCGGGTTTGATGAATCCCTATTTCGTCTTCAAGATACCGACTATTGCTGGCGGATTCAGCTAGCGGGAACAAAGCTCCATTTTGTTCCCGAGGCAGTAATTCAGTATCGTTTTCGCCATACTGTAGCAGGTCTCTATCGGCAAGCTCGTTTGTGGGGAGAGTACAACGTTCTTCTCTACAAGAAGTATCGGACATTCGGAATGAATCAACCGTCAAAAAAGACC
This sequence comes from Cyanophyceae cyanobacterium, assembly GCA_050331735.1. GTDB lineage: Bacteria > Cyanobacteriota > Cyanobacteriia > Cyanobacteriales > JBHJGN01 > JBHJGN01. The sequence continues at coordinate 852 of JBHJGN010000044.1, read as the reverse complement.
ATGATTAAAGCCTGGTTAAAGTTGCTCTTGAGCTTTCCCAAAATTTTTCTAGGTAAAGGAAAGCGTGCCAACTGGATCTGGAAGTTAGGCTGGCGGGTAGGGCGTTTGAACGGCTGTATCAAACATCAAGTTCTCGCTCTTTAGAGAAACTAATACAATCATCAAGTCGCGTTTGAGGAAAGTTGCTATACCTACAGGGTCTCAAATATCAGCATGTCAAGCAAAGATGCGTTTAACATCGACAGGATTGAGAATTTCCTCCCAAATGACTAATTTTTCTGTAAAAATCTCAAATATCTATGGTAATATTATATAAAATACAGCTTTTTGCATAAATAAAGAATCCAAATTGCTGCGGCTTAAAGAAGACACCAAGAGTGCACTTAAGCAGCCATGAAATGGGGGTACAGGTGCGTTCATCGATTATTGCTTCTCATAAGTAATTTTCCGCAGGGCAATGACATTAAATATCAAAACACGATGGAGAGGCAGCAAGCGAGCACCGCTCTGCGGCGCTCGCTTTTGGTGTCTGTTGTAGTCCTCATTGGGGGAGAAAAAATATTAGCTTAATTTCTCCGTAGTCCACTAGCTAAGCGTGAGCTTTTCTTTAATACACCCGTACTTCCTCAATGCCGAACCACTTGGATGGAGAACAACCGCCTCCATGACAACCAGTAACGCGAACGCGGACGTGCTGTACATTTTTTTGGTCAAAGTTGGCAACAATAGTGCCAGTCTTAGTGTTGTCACGGGCATCGACTAGCACCCGGCCATCCCCAGCAACAGCGATAAACTGTAAAGCTCGGCGATCGCTACGGTACGGAGCAACCTCCAAGCGGCTAATCGGCACGG
>JBHJGN010000043.1:0-9351 GCA_050331735.1 Cyanophyceae cyanobacterium | reverse complement strand
AACTTTTCTGATCGAGCTATCACCTTTTTCTACGGCATCAATTATCTTTTCTCGCAAATCTAAGGAATAAGGCTTCATCTGGCAACTTATTTTTACAATACTAGAGATTGTCCCCTATTTAGCTGCAAACTGCTGTAATTTAATTCCTCCACCACTTTTCTTGAATTTGCTCCAGCGACATTTGCCTCAGTTCACATGCTTCTTTGTCCACAGTCCAGTAATTGAATGTGATGAGCTATGGTCAGACGTTTCAAAAGAAAATTCTGTTTATATTTGGTTAGCGATCGCCAGAAAAACAGGTTAGATAGTGGGATTCAGTCTGGGAAACAGAATGAGAAAAAGTGCCTTAAATTTTTGGAATAGTTTACCGAAAAACTTAGAAACAATGAAGCATTTTATCCTGATTTGTGGAAGTCATTCCATCATTTTGCCATTATCCCAGCGATAAGAAATTAGGTCAGACTACGAAGACATTGCTGCTCTAGATTGGTCAGAAAGAACCTGGCATTTTCTAAAAACTTTTTTAAGTATGAGGGAGCAATCGTATATTTCTTACACCACTTTAATGAGCTAAAACTGTCAAACTAAATATTTTTTCACTACTTAAATTACACTACCTTGTGGCGAAACAAGTTAGATAAAAAACTCTTCTGCCTTTTGCCGATGTTCGTCTGTGATGCTGGTGCTAACGGTTGCTAATACTGTGGCAATTACGCTAGCGTCGTCTGTAAAACCAAGTCCGGCGATCACATCAGGAATTGCATCAACAGGCGAAACAAAATAAGCGAGTGCCGCTGCAATCGTTCCTTTAGTGTAGACGGGCGTTTGCGGATCGATCAGGCAATAGTACATGGCGACTGCATCTCTGACGAAGGGAACATAGCCAATAAAGGATTTAGCCTGTTTTAAAAACTGTTTTATGTTATTGACTGAGGTGGTCGTATTGGTGCTGGACATGACATAAAGGAATAGCTTTCCTCCTCAATCTTATAATTTTCTCCTTGAAGAGTAGCTGATCCAAAATGCAGAGATCGCTAGTCAAGCCGCTTCAAAAGCTGCGCTTCTAGTTCCTGTTGCTTTTCTCTAGAGCCAGCCAACAATACCGATACTTTCCCAACTAAGATACTGCCCCAGTTTACCAGAATGACACCTGTGCCGCTTTGGGCATCATATTCAATACCGCTGAGATCGAGAGCACTAAGCGAACGATGCTTAGTTGTCAAGGTTTTGCTGATCCAGCTAGCGATCTTCAGCTTATTGGCAATTCCGGTTGGATAGGAAGCCCCGTTAAATCTTGGGTTGCATTCGATGGCTAAGTAGGACGTATCCGTTGCGGTTTCTACTACCGCTACGTCGAAGGCAAAAATGCTTTTCATCCCCTGCTGCGTCATCCACTCTGCCATCGGCTCGACAATTTCCCAAGGTTGATGAACGGTGGGGTAGCGATTGCCGCTATGAGTAAAGCCATCAAGAACCTGTTCGGTAGCGGCTAGACGTTTTACTCCATCTGCGGTTACCTGGTACTGTAAGTTTAAGAAGCTAGGCGCTTTCACTTCTGCCTGCACCTGTAGCGGAGTGCTGTCTGCAAAAGTTTGCAAGGCTTGTTGCAGTTGCTGTTCGTCTTCACAGCGATAAATACCAATTCCGTCAACGGAAATGGCGGCTTTGAGGTAGCACGGGTAGGAAAACTGTGCAGGATTGGTCAGTGCGGCTCGATTGTCAAAGCACCAGGTTTGCGGTACGCTAACTCCTAGCTTGTGGGCAAGAGCAATAAAATTGTTTTTGGAGTTAATATACTCAACAACATTCAGCCAGTTCTCGTTAACGCGGCGAAACCAATCATCATCTTGACTCGCTTGATGAACAGCATCTCCAAAAATAAACACGGAGATTTCACGATCTGGTTGTTTTGAAAGGATATCGAGAGAAACATCCCAGATAACGTTTTCGCTATGGCTTAACCCAATGCGCGAATAATGCTCGGCGATCGCCTGCCATTGCGACTGCAAATCCGGGTGTAGCTGAATGATATCATCGGGTTCAGTTAACCCCAACACCCTGCCACAGTAAAGATGATTGCCCATCACTGCTTCATGGGTGCAGTGCATGATGTCGTGATTATAGATCTTAGGAGTCACGCTAGCGCCGTTTGTTACTATCATTTTCTTAGCCTAGACTCTCCTAGACACGACGCAATAATCTGTATATTAAGGTACATTCTGAGTTCAAGTTGCTCGACGCGCGATTTAGCAACAGAACCTTACATATCTATCTATAGTTGATTGGCGCTCGCCGCTTCAAATTCTTCTAGTGCCTGTACGGTTCCTACCTGCCAAGCACGTTCTACTGCTGTCGGAATCATCTGAGTTAGGGATACTTCTGGAAATGTCGGACTGGTAGCGGATTTGAGATATTGACCGTCTCGTAAAAGATAGATAGTCAGCTTACCACTATCGTAAATCCATAATTCGGGAACGGCGATCGCTCTATAGGCTTCCAGGGTAGTTTTTGAGGTTACGTCCGTCTCAATTGCTAAATCGGGAGGCGGATCGTCCGGCTGAAGCCGGCGACGACCGATCATCCGTTGATAGTTTTTAATGTAGAAGCAAGCATCCGGTTCAACTCCTGCCGCACCTTGTCGCTTAAAGGTGGTTGAACCAAAAGGTTCATACCTTCTCCCTGTAGATTTTAGTAAAGTTTTAACAATATCAGAGAGTAAATCTCTCGGCAGTTCGTGTTCAGGTAACGGAACTACAATTTCTAGAGTATCGTTGCTGTAGGCGATTCTGGCGCTGCGCTTTTCTCCGACCTCTAAAATTGCCTCGAACTCTTGCCAGGTAACGTTAGAAATGTAAATGGCCCTACCGGGAGTAAGTCTAATGTGGCTGATCGGTTTAGCAACGGGGATAGTCGTCATAGAGATCTAGCGTTCGATTACAGGTATAGCAGTTATGGCTACTCCCTGCACTACTAATTATTTTCAATTTTATTGCTTGCGTTGCTCTTGACAAGCTTTCGTTTAGGGAGGCGATCGCACCCCTGCTAATATGAAAGCGATCGCTGCTTCGGTGTGTTCTTCAATCATTTCTGGACTGAGACGCTCAGTATCTGGCATGAGGTGTTTCCAGTTTTCATGCACCGTAAAGTAGAACAAACAAACGCTCAAGATATGGGTGAGTGCTAAAAACGGTTTGAGGGGACGGAAATACCCTTCGGCAATACCTCGCTCTAAAACTTTGAGCAGATGTTCGTGGAGACTTAAAACGTTACATTCCCTAAAATACGCTCCTTGATTTTGACTAGCTTCCTGAAACCACAGCAGTTGCCGCTGAGGATTTTGAGCTTCGTTGGCAATCGCAATGCGGATAATTTCTTTGAGAGCTTCTTCAGGAGATAAATCATCAAAGTTCAATTGCTTAAGCCGGGATTGAACTTCATCGACTAGACGCTGTAAGACTGCCCTGTATAAGCTTTCTTTGTTCTCAAAGTAGTAATGCAGTGTTGCCGTTGTCACTTTGGCGCGTTGGGCGATCGCACTCATCCGCGCCCCGTTTAAGCCGTGTCGAGAAAATTCTTGCTCTGCGGCATCTAAAACTTGCTGCTGTGTTATTTGAGCATCTCGAAGACGGACTGATTTTGCCACTCGTTTACTGGGTTTAACCGCTACTTAATAGAGCGTTTGCCCTTTTATCGTACCAAAGAGTTCCTGATGCTATAAATCACCTATCTCTAACTTGACCGCGCAGAAAACCTTTAGTAAACTTATTAATTAATTAGTAAGTCAAAAGACGTGAAGCAACTACAAGGCTCACCCTGGCTATTGGCCCATCGTTCCATGCTGAAGCCCAATCAGCCAGTGAAGATATCTCTATTCGGGCAGGATTACGTGCTATGGCAAGCTCTTCAGAGCACCATTAGCGCTCTACCAAATGCTTGTCCTCACATGGGCGCGATGCTATCAGAGGGGTGGTGTGTGACTCAGCCGGATGGCAGTAGTGCAATTGCGTGTCCTTTTCATGCCTTAGAGTTTGATCATTTAGGCTGCACCATTCTACCAGGTTCTCATAAAAAAACTCACTCTTTCCTGCAACCTTTGGAGTTAATTACTCAAGGAGATTTTATCTGGTCTTACGGCGGGTATGAACCAAAGATACCAATTCCAACGCTCATGAACGAGATCGCGGCAGAATATGAGTTTATCGGAGTCACGGGAGAACGATCTATCTCAACCGATATACTCAGTTTGCTGCTAAATATGCACGACTACAATCACCAAAATGGTGCTCATCGAGAATTGTTTGAAATCGAAGCCGTGCAAGTAAAGCAGTTTATTGATGAAGGACTACATTCCCACGCTTACTTATCACAGCCGAGAAAACACCCGACATGGCGCGACATCCTCAGAAATCCTGCTCAGTTGGCGATGCCAAAGGTGTTAGAGGCGCATCTAGAAAACTTTTTCCCGTTCATGGGACTGCTGCACGGCGAGAATAAGCTGCTAAGCCTCAAGGAATGTCACTTCTATCTTCCAGAAGCCGAACATCGCTCTCGCGTCTTTGTGTTGATGTATATGAAGGCTCATACTCCGATTGCCCACCTGCTAAAAGGTAATCTGCTGAAGTTGATTGATGTGGTCGTAGAGCAAGATGCAAGGATTTTGAGTAAAATTTATGCAAATGCACCGCAACGAATCAAGTTGAACAATGAAGTGGGAATGGATTGGGTACGGCGCAACTTTAAGAGTTTTCCCGCCGTTATTGAACCGAATCTATCTCGGTAGTTTTTGAGCTCACCAGTAGCTGAGTTGAATGAAACCAAAAATAGCAGCGGAAATTTAGCTTTTAGCTTCTCCTGCTTCCCTTATCTTAAGCTCGCTCAAAATGGTCTCAGGTCTCTCGCCACGCCTGTACCTGTTCTTGGCAAGTCGATAATGGACATGCCTGAATATCACAAAAGCGACAGATATATTCCTCAGCTAACTCCTTGCTCTGAGATTGTTCTGCTAGTTTAGAGAGTAGTGACAGCAGTTGCTGTTGCTCTTGGGCGGTTAATGGCTTTAGCAAGTTAAATACAGCTTCAAACTTAGCTCGCTGGATTTTTTGCACCATTGCGTGTCCTGCGGATGTAAGCTGGAGCTGAACGAAGCGGCGATCGCTGCCTCGGTGACGCTCCACTAGCTTTCGGTCAACGAGGCGCTCGACCAACCGAGCAGCCCCAGATTGAGAGAGCTGTAGATATTGTCCGAGCAAGTCTACGGTGATGGCAGGATAGCGATCTATAATGACGAGCGCCGCAGGAAAGGAAGCGCTCTGCCCAGTGGTTTCCTCAGCGGTATTCTGGATGCAGTCAGCAATGGCGATCGCCACCGCCCCCATAAGGTTTGTCAGTTGCAAATTCATTCGCTTTAATACATGATTGAATCATGCATTTATTTTAAAGAGTGTAACATGCAACTATATTACTGAGGTAAGCAAGCGATTATGGAGCACGTCATTGTTGTCGGAGCAGGACCGGGAGGGTTAGCAACAGCCCTCCGGCTGGTTGGTCAAGGCTATCATGTCGAAATCTTTGAGTCTAGCGAACGGGTCGGGGGTCGGATGCGAGGATTCCAGAACGGTGACTACGCCTTCGACACTGGACCAACTATTCTACAGATGCCGCAACTTTACGACGATTTGTTTGCCAGTGTTGGGCTGAAGCGGGAAGACTATATTGCTTTTACTCGGCTAGACCCCTACACTCGTGTGCGCTTTTGGGATAGTTCTTGGCTCGATCTCACGACTGACCAAAAAAAATTAAAGCAGCAGTTGACCACTTTTCGTAGCGATTTGCCTGAAGCCTATGAGCGTTGGTTTTCAGAGCAGGCGTTTAAGTATGATGTGGGCTACAAACCCTACCTCAGCGATCCGGTTCGCCCTCTGCTGGGATATTTGCGACCCAAAGAGCTAGCGACAGCCCTGAAATTCCGTCCCTGGGAAACGCTCTATCAACACTTTTGGAATGCCTTTCGAGATGAACGGTTGGTGTATGCTCTGAGCTATCCGGCAAAATATTTGGGGATGCACCCAACCTTGAGTGCCAGTGTATTCAGCCTGATTCCCTATCTTGAACTGGCCTACGGTGTTTGGCATCCGCAAGGGGGTTTTCGCGCCTTAGCTCAAGCCCTGGCCCGGGCATGTCAGGCTCTCGGCGGCAAAATTCACCTTAATACTCCTGTGAGCCAAGTATGGCTGCAAAATCATCAAGTCTACGGAATAGAACTGGAAAATGGAGAACGGGTTGCGGCAGATGTTGTCGTTGTTAATGCAGATTTTGCCCAGGCGGTGCAGACTCTGATTCCTCAAGCTGAACGAGGAAAATACAGTGCTCAGTTTTTTGCCAGTAAGCAGTTTTCCTGCTCTACATTTATGTTGTACTTGGGGGTCAATCGACGTTACGACCATTTGCCCCATCACCAGCTTTATTTATCTGAACACATTCGCCGGCGCGATCGCCCTTTTATTGATGACTCAGCGCTCGATGAAGTAGACCCACCCTTCTACGTCTGCAATCCGACTCCGGTTGATGCTAGTAATGCGCCCGCAGGTCATTCGACCCTTTATGTTTTGGTGCCGATTCCCCACACAAGGTACGGTGTAAACTGGCAGAAAAAAGTCACAAGCTATCGAGATTTGGTGATTAGTCGCCTGCCGCTGTTAGGCTTTGATACAGTAGAAAAACATCTTGTTACCGAGACTTGCTATACCGCTGACACTTGGCAGCAGGACTATTCCGTTTATTTAGGTGCCGTATTCAATCTTAGCCATACTTGGCGGCAGCTCGGTCCGTTGCGTCCTCCCATTCGTTCTGAAACTATTGACAGGCTTTACTGGGTTGGCGGAGCCGCCCATCCCGGCAGCGGTCTGATGACAATTCTAGAGGCGGCTAAGAACACAGCCCAGTTTGTTCAGCAAGATTTATTGATGCGGAGGAGTTAAGGTTAGGAGTGCGCTACATTTCTATCAAGAACCGGATAGAATCGATCGGAATCGTAGTCGATTGGTCAAAAACATGCCGCTGGGACAACGTGATATCTCGAGGGTTCGATGAAACTAGGTAACAGCTTCTAACCAACGCTCATTGAGGCGAGACTCCGAGATATCTGGGTGAAACATGCACACTAGAAGAGTCATCAAAAGGGTTTTAATAGTAAAAATAGACGGATTAAACAGCAGCGGAACGAGCTTCGTCTACTTTAATCGTCGTACCCGTGATGAATTTGGCACTGTCAGAAACAAGGAAAGCCACTGTTTTAGCAAGTTCTGAGTAAGTAGCGGGACGACCCCACATTAAGTCGGATGGTACGTCCCACCCTTCGAGTTCTTCGATGCTGTCTGCTACAAAAAAAGGCGCGACGGAGTTCATGCGAATGCGATCAGCCCGATACCGCTTGGCGTACAGCTTGGTGAATCCTTCCATCGCAGCGCGGAGAGTGCCGCTAAAAGGAGTTCCTAATTCTGGTTCTTGAGAATCGCAAGCGGAGATATTAACAATCGCACCACCCCCCTGCTGACGCATTGGTTCTGTTACCAGTTTGGCCATGCGAACGACGCTTAAAAACAGCATCTCAAAGTTTTCTCTCCACATTTGGTCAGAGATAGCCAGCAAATCGGGACGAGGCGGATCGCCAAAGCTATTCACTACCGCATCAATGCGCCCAAATTTGTTCAAGGTAACTCGAACCAAACGTTCTAAATCTTCATAGATAGAGATGGAGCCTTGTACAGCAATGCCGTTCAACTCTTGAGCTAGACCTAAAATTTGTTCGCTGCGCGCCATTAATGACACGGTGTACCCTTGAGCTGCTAATTCTTTCGCACATCCTGCCCCAATTCCCCGACTCGCTGCCGTTACGATCGCCACTTTTGACATTTTCTCACCTCGATTGATTAACTAAAATCAGATTAACCTTTGCTTGTTGAGAAGAAAAGTCCCGATAATGGCACAACATTTATGCCAAAAAAGAACAAATTTTGAATGCGTTTAACCAACTTGCCGAACTAATTGCCTTCGTCAAAAGTGTAGAATACAAGAACTGTCGCAGTTTGATAGCCCACGAGCTTCAGCCGTGGGGGAAAAAACGAGCTAGCAGCTTTAGCTGCCGTGGAAATCTGTAGTTTTAAGCTACTTCATGCTAGTTTACTCCTAAGTTCTCCGATTTACTCAAAGTAGCGGGTTCTGGCTAGAAGTTGTCTCGGTAAAACTTTGAACGCACTGTGAGAATGTAATCGTTTCAGTTTGAATGGGTCAATCAATTCGCTAGGGGTAAAATCCAGGTTTTGAGCTTCTGAACGATCTAATCTAAAGAAGGAAAACCATCCTGGTTGTCTGAAGTAATGCAGCTAGGCAGGGCGTTGTCTAGGGTGAGAGTAGATGTCAGACTGCCGGACCGCAGCAATCTGCGCCAGGATCGCCGAATCCCACTCGATTTATCGGTGGGAGTGCGTCAATTTATTCTGTCTATCTACTTAAGTGCTTCTTTAAGTTCTTCTGGAGCTGTTTCAATCCCTCATAGAGATTTAGTTTAGCTGAGACGTCAAGCTCTATGTCTTCTCGTAGCTGATGCTTTGGTTTCAATTCCTCATAGGGATTTAGTTTAGCTGAGACTCACGCGGATTCTCTAGAAGTGCGATCGCATCTTGTTTCAATCCCTCATAGGGATTTAGTTTAGCTGAGACCAGAGGTTCCTTGCGGATCGAGGTCAACGAGTAGGTTTCAATCCCTCATAGGGATTTAGTTTAGCTGAGACACGGCTTCCCACTGCCCCCATTCAACACCCCCGGTTTCAATCCCTCATAGGGATTTAGTTTAGCTGAGACGGCGATAAGAGCGATCACTCTTATCTTTTATCTAGTTTCAATCCCTCATAGGGATTTAGTTTAGCTGAGACTGCTATCTCAGATAAAGAGCGGCTCGAATTTGAAAGTTTCAATCCCTCATAGGGATTTAGTTTAGCTGAGACGGCCAAACTCTGAAGTATTATGGCTCAACAGCATGTTTCAATCCCTCATAGGGATTTAGTTTAGCTGAGACCAGGCAAGCTATTACTACTACCTCTGTCACCACTGGTTTCAATCCCTCATAGGGATTTAGTTTAGCTGAGACTGCCGTCAGCGTCTTGCCGCACTAGTCGGCGACTCGTTTCAATCCCTCATAGGGATTTAGTTTAGCTGATACTATTTCTGGAAAAGGTTGCACTGGTCAGAGGTGCTGCGTAGCAGCCAAAAGATAAGACCATCCAGATAGAGAGCGAAGCTCTGTTTCCGTTAAAGAGTTCACGACTTGAAAAACCCGTTGTCGCAGAACTGGTAA
>JBHJGN010000042.1:0-6124 GCA_050331735.1 Cyanophyceae cyanobacterium | reverse complement strand
GACAGTTTTCTCCCAAGACCGCTAAAAAAGTTGATTTGCTCATCAAAATAGCGATGTATCTCATAAATCCTCAGCATTTGCGTAACTGGTTTACCCACTGCTGTTATTGTCCCTCATAAACCTGCAAAGCGCTGTATATTTATTGAAGTCGCTACAGAGGGTCTGCCTGTGCCAGAATTTGCCAAACCTTTTCGCTTAACTTTAGGAGAATTATTTAATTGGCTATTAGAGTAGAATTTTAGCTGTTAGTTTTTGACTAGCTCTCAAGTTTTTCTCAAATAGTTAGCTAACAGCTATTTTAAAGCAGTTCATCCCATCAAAATTACGTTGTCAATAACGTGAATTACGCCGTTATCAGCTTCAATATCAGCAGCAACAACGGTGGCATTTTTGACTTCAAAACCATCGGAACAATCGATCTTAATTGGCGCACCTTCTACGGAATTTACAGAGTCTACTTGCTCTAAATCTGCCTTTTTGAGCTTGCCGGAAACAACATGATAGGTCAGGATTCGCGCCAGTTGAGGAATATTTTGCAGGAGCGTTTGAATCGTTCCAGGAGGCAGCTTAGCAAACGCCTCATCCGTTGGAGCAAAGACAGTAAAAGGACCAGGGCTTTTCAAAGTTTCGACTAAATCAGCCGCTTTAACAGCAGCCGTTAGCGTCTCAAAGCCTTCGGTACTCGTAGCAATCTCAACAATGTCTGGCATTTTAGATAGATCAACTTTGAATAGGATACTCTAATTGTAGTTAGGTTAATGCCGCTTGTAAAAACTGAATAGAAATATTTAGGCTAAATCAAACTACATCTCCTGGAAAGCCAAAGGCAACAACTGATAAAAGTAATAAAAAAACTCAAAAAGGTCAAGCTTGAAAAGCTATTTTAGCAGCCGCCATATTCCTGGTAGTTTGTGCTGCTTCAGCAGTAAGTTTAGCACAGGCCTAACATCTCAGATTGCTTCTTCACACAGATTAAACAAACCAGGCGATCGTTTAATTCCTTAAAGCGGGCAATATTATCATAATCGACAAGAGCAAGGTCGCATCTTTAGGCGTAGAGCTTACTTTAATTTTGCCCAAGCCAATTGGTTCATCCAGTGGTTTATCTCTATTGGTATTCCGACAGCGATCGTTGCTTTCTGGTTTTTAAAAGGCACAATCTTAAGGAGAGAGGGTTGGTAGAAGAACGGGCATACTGGCTGGCATGGTCACAAATCACGGGAGTAGGTTCTGTGTTGCTCAAACGGATTCAGCAGCATTTTGGCACTCTTGCGGAGGCTTGGGTAGCTCCTCCAAAAGAGTTAGGAGCCGTTGAGGGAGTGGGCGATCGCCTGGTCAATGTCATTATCCAGGAGCGACAGCGGCTAGAGCCAGCTCAGCTCCTTCAAGAACACCGTCACTGCTGGACTCCCGCCGATCCAGACTATCCGCGCTTACTGCTCGAAATTCCCAGTCCGCCTCCGGTGCTGTACTATCAAGGGCAGATCCAGCCCGCAGAAAACCAGGGGATTACGCCTCAAGTCGCGATTGTTGGGACTCGCACTCCTACCGAACACGGACGACGATGGACGCGCAAAATTAGTACAGCGCTCGCTCAACACGGTATCACCGTCATTTCTGGGATGGCAGCAGGCATTGATGCCCACGCCCATCGCGGCTGTTTGGCAGCCGGAGGCAGAACCATCGCCGTCTTAGGAACCGGAGTGGACGTTGTTTACCCGCATCAGCACCACCAGCTTCACCAACAGATTCAGCAGCAGGGATTAATTTTAAGCGAATACCCTCCCGGAACCCAACCAGACCGAGGTCACTTTCCAGCGCGGAACCGCATCATTGCTGGTTTAAGTCGGGCTGTTTTAGTGCTCGAAGCTCCTCAGAAATCCGGCGCTCTGATTACGGCTCGCTACGCCAACGACTTCGGGCGCGATGTTTATACCCTGCCCAATTCTCCAGACGTTCAGCAAGCGCAGGGATGTTTAGGCTTACTCCATCAGGGAGCGGAGGTCATTATCGAGATTGAGGAACTCCTAGAAAAGTTAGGAGCTATCCCGGCACTCGTGCCCCTTGACAATCAGCCAGCCCCAGACCCCCTCCCTCATTTAGAACCCGAACTAGCTCAGGTTCTCCAGGCGATCGCCCCTGATCCCACTCCCTACGATATGATTGTGCAGCAGTCTGGTTTAGCCGCCGCCAACGTAGCGAGCGCCCTCTTGCAGCTAGAGCTATTGGGGCTGGTCTTTCAGCTACCGGGGATGCGGTATCAAAGGTGAATTGTTTATTAGTCACTGTTCACTGACAAATAGTGTTGGTTGTGTTGCTTTTTTAATATAGAGAGGGTGGCGGGGCTGTCCGGTTTTGTTTTGTCCGAGGCAGTGAGTTTCTTTGCCAAACAGCAGGTGCAGAACGGCTTGACTGCGGTTGAGCAACATTCCGCGATCGCCCCAAGCCAGAATAATCTGCTCGGATTGATCGATAAGCGCGAGCAGGTGGCGATCGTTGTCGGGACCAATCGGATCTGCCACGCCAGCGAGAACCTTTGATTGAGTAGCGCGATAGGCAAACAGATTGGCAACCATTAAAGAACCATAGCCCCATAACTGGGCAAACCCGATGCAGCGGCGAATAGTTGGATCGTTGGCTGTGGCATCGGCTCGACTGGGATTGAGCATAATAAATCCGACGGTCGGCAATTGCTCATCCCACCAGCGCCGCAGCAAGTAACGATAGCAGCCCGTCGAGTCGAATATAGCATCTCCCTTCATTAACTCTATAGTAAAAAAATCACGCTCTGTAGTTTTAGCTAGTTATGAATAGCGGAGTTGGACCGATGGAAAAATCTATACGAAAAGCGAGTCATAAGTTCCGACAAGCACGACTCGATCTCCCTCGCTTTCCCCAAAAATGCCCTTACACTGTAGAGCAACTATTAGATATTGAGTACTTGCCCGGAGAAGAAAAATGGTAGATCAAGTTCAGCGACTCTACAATACCGACTTCTGGCTGTGGATACAGCAAACCGCTCAACAGCTACAAGACAGAGAATTTGATGACGTAGACTGGGAAAACTTGATCGAGGAGCTGGAGGCGTTGGGAAGAAACGATAAAAGGGCTGTAGTCAGCAATGCCAGAATCGTTATCTTGCACCTCCTCAAGTGGGCCTATGAACCTCAGAGGAGGAGTAGAAGCTGGTTGTCTTCAATCGGAGAACATAGAAACCGCTTAGCAGAACTTTTTGAGGAAAGCCCTAGCTTACAGAGGATTTATACTGAGGAATTTGAAAAAGCTTATCAACGTGCCAGAAAACAAGCAGTTTTAGAGACAGGTTTGGACATCAAATCTTTTCCTGAGCGCTCTCCATTCACTTCTGATGAGGTACTATCGCTAGACTTTCTTCCTCAGTGAGGTCAACTTGCTTCCACCCGGAAAAGAGAGCGGTACTATCTGATTCTGGGAAATAAGCATTAGCAATGAACTTAAGGCTAAAAATGATAGGCTAAGAGCTACTCTTGGTATGGCTTATCATTCAATGTCTGTTACTTCTTTCACCGTTCGGGTTCCGGCAACGACGGCTAATTTAGGTTCTGGGTTTGACTGTATTGGGGCAGCGTTAACTCTCTACAATCACTTCACGTTTACTGCTGTTCAAGCGGACTCTCACTGTATAATTACGGTACAGGGAACGGAAGCAGGCAAGGTCAGCACCAATAAACGGAACCTGCTGTATCGAGCTTTTACGAAGTTTTATCAGTACGTCGGGCAGCCTGTCCCGGGTGTGGAAATTGAGATTCAGTTGGGCGTTCCGTTAGCCAGAGGATTGGGCAGTTCAGCAACGGCAATTGTGGGCGGTTTAGTGGGGGCTAATGAATTAGCTGCGTCGCCGCTGTCTACTGAGGAATTGATGCAGTTAGCGATCGCCCTCGAAGGACATCCAGACAACGTGGTTCCTGCCCTGCTGGGTAACTGTCAGCTTGCGGTGGGGCAGGGGGATAGCTGGGATGTGTGCGATGTTCCCTGGCACTCGGATATTGTGCCTGTGGTGGCGATTCCTGATTTTCAGCTCTCGACCGCGATGGCCCGTTCGGTGTTGCCGGATCAGATTAGCCGCGCCGATGCTATTTTTAACGTCAGCCACATGGGTCTACTGCTGCGGGGGTTGGCAACGGGACGCAGAGAGTGGTTGCAACGTGCGCTGAACGATAGACTGCATCAGCCTTACCGTCAGGAATTGATTTGCGGCTACCGAGAGGTGCAGGAGGCGGCAACGGCGGCGGGGGCTTACGGAGTGGTCATTAGTGGGGCGGGACCAACGCTGCTGGCGCTGACTAACGCAGAGAAGGCACAAGCCGTGACTGGGGCAATGGCGGAGGCTTGGCAGACTCAAGGAGTCGAGGCGCAGGTGCGATCGCTCGCTTTAGATCCCCAAGGGGCGATCGCTGATAGCTATTCAGCAGAGCCATTACATCGGTTATGATTTAGCTAAGACTAGCTAAGTTCATTTATGAAAGTCGCGAATATTCACGAAGCTAAGTCTAACCTGTCCAAGCTGATTGAATCGGTCTTGGCGGGAGAGGAAGTCGTCATTGCTAAAGCAGGAAAACCTTTAGTGAGGCTGGTTATCTATTAAGAAGAGCAAAAACCGAGAACGCCTGGTGGTTGGGAAGGACAAGTAGTAATAAGTAGTGACTTTGACGATGAACTGCCTCCAGAAATTTTGGCTGGATTTATGGGAGAAGAAGAGTGAAGCTTCTTCTCGATACTCATGTTCTACTGTGGTGGCTTGCTAACAAGCCGATTTCTGAACTAGCGCAGCAATCAATTGCTAATCTAAATCATTTAATTTTTGTGTCTGCTGCCTCGGCTTGGGAAATCGCCATCAAAAAATCAATTGGTAAACTGAAAACTCCTGATGACTTAACTCAGCAGATCGAGAACAATGATTTTTTGCCATTACCGATGACACTTGATCGCGCTTTAGCCGTTGGCAAGTTACCCTGGCATCATAAAGATTTTTTTGATCGCATGATTATTGCTCAGGCACAAGAGGAAGGAATGCAAATTGTGACTCGCGATCGCAAATTTACCCCCTATTCAGTCAGTACTATTGCTGCTTGACGATGAAGAGCATTTCTTACTCTGGAATGCGATCGCACTCTTAACAGGAGTAGGGAGGCGATCGCTATTTTTGGATCTACTACTGATAGCTGCAATTAGGGGAGGCGATCGCCCTTTTATACGAGTGGGGAGGCGCGCTTACCAATCCCTAAGCACGGTATGAGCAGCTTTACCAAAAAACTCAATATTTTGCTCAATCCGTTACTTTTGTCGTTTTTTTGGGAACTCTACATCTGTAGACCTAGTTTAAATTGCTTGTCGTTGAGTCACTCTTGACGAAATACAAGCATTGTCATCAAGCCTGTAAGTGTAGTTCCCAAAGATGTCAGAGCATAAGCGGAGAAAAAACAAGATTGGCAGACGGATTAGTAAGCGGTTTGAGGTTGCTACTAGACGTTTGACAAGATTAATTCTGGGTAGCTTGTACAGAATTAACCGTCGCTTGTTTCGCCAGAGAATACTATCGCAGTCTGGTTTTGTTCTACCGACAATTACTGTTGTCTTGTTGATGATGAGTATCGTCGTTAGTTCTCTGTTGTTTCAAACTTCTGAGCGAACAAGTCAGGTAGTGAGTGAACGAGAAAATCAGGTAGTGTACAATGCCGCAACACCCGCAATCGAAAGAGCTAAGGCAAAACTTGAGTATCTTTTTCAGAGCGACGATCGGTTTCCGGTTGGGGTTCCGGGTGAAGAACTTCTTAGTGACCTGATGCTTACTCTTGACCTTTACACTCTTCCTGATGAGACACGCATTGATATTAATGACGACGGAAATCTTGATAATGCTTGGGCTTATAAAATTGATTCCAATAGAGACGGCGATACAGAGGATGAAGCAGACAATACAATTGCCTATTCAATTTTGATGCGAAAGGATGTAGATCTTGATGAAGATGGAGATATCGATAGCGATGATGTTTCCTTGGAAAGAACAGAGGACGACAAAATCAAAGCGAAAAACTTAGTAACTCGTACAGGTCCTTTGTCTATCTCTGCAAATGCCCAAGATGCA
>JBHJGN010000041.1:0-60512 GCA_050331735.1 Cyanophyceae cyanobacterium | reverse complement strand
ATCCAAGTTCAGCTATTTCTACCAAGTCTGCCTGACCCTCAACCTGCTATGGCTTCCCAACGACAACACGAGCGCGTCTTCCTGCGTGAATTTACTGTCCTCAGACGTATTCCAGCTTCTTAGTTTTGTCAGTCAACCAGCCGCATCAACTCAAAGGCCAAGGCGATCGCAGCACTTTCAGAGCGTACCGCAGAATCCCAGCGCGACCGAGACCGCCTGTATCAACTCATGTCTTCCTTCGCAACGGTTCAGGCTAATCCCAGTCTAACCTGGCCAATGCGGTTGCCGATACCCGCAGAGAAATGTATCAGTTAATGAGCCGACAAGATCAGCCGTTTCAGGTGTTATCCCATTGACCGAAAGTAGTGAGATAGTTCTCCTCACTAACAAAGAGTTGGCTCTTAAAAGGGAAAGGCTTGCTGTGTTTACCTTTCCCCCTGACCCTTTCCCCTTTTCCCCAACGGCTCAAGTCTCTCATGACTTTTTCTAATTGGTATTATCCCGTCGGCAAGGAGAAATTACGGAAATTTTGAAGCAATGAGCCTAAAGGTGATCAACGATCTCCTTGAATAGCTGTTCCAGAAGTGGGTAGATGGGGAAAGGAACCAGGGAGGAATTATTCAACGGCGTAGTCAGGGAAAGGGGGAAAGGTATTTTAGGGTTTTTTGCTCTTCTAGCATTACTGTCAAGAAACAGTATCAGGGTAATTTCTCGCGATCGCTTCAATGAACGCCCGGTTCTCTGGCTCGCTTTGCTTTAAATATTCGAGGGCAATTTGTGCTACCGCAGGCTGGCTGTGGGCGATCGCCCACAGGGCGGCGATCGTTTGCCGTAGTTGCTCTTTGGCTAACCGTTTCTGCTCGAGGAGATGGATAGCGGTGGCGGCGACAACAATGCCGAGCGCTGGAGGAACCAGCGGTAGCCACCATCCCTGCAAAAAAGCGAGATAGGCAAAGAAAACTAAGGCTGCTAAGACGGCGAGCGCAGCTATGGCTTTTAAAACCAACGAGCGCCATCGCCAGCTCAACAGCGCTCCTAGGGCAATCCATAGCGTTATCCACAGCCATTCCTGATGCTTGGGCTGCGGTCTCAGCAACGGTCTGCCATCCAAAGCGGCACTGAGAAGCTGACTGAGAATATTGGCATGAATGATGACGGGGGCAGCGCGGTTTGTTCGGCTGCCAAAAGGAGTTGGCAACTTGCTGCTGAGGGTGGCGGTGGTGGCCCCAATTAAAACGGTGTGATCGCGCAGCGCGGAAGGGGGAATTTGGTTCGCTAATAATTCCGTGAGGGAAAAGGACTGAAACTGCTCGATGGTGCCGCGATAGTTGAGCAACACTTGGTAGCCGCCTGTGTCGGCACGGACGTAGCCGCCGTCGTTTGCCTGTAGCGGACTTAGCTCTGCTTTGCCCAAGCGGATCTGGTCGTTGCGGGGCTGCGGCGTAATTCCTTCTGCTGCTAAATGCTCTAGGGCGAGCTGGAGGGCAAAGCTGTAGCGCAGCTCGTTTGCTGGAGTGCGCACCGAGAGGAGGGCGCGACGCACGGTTCCATCTGGGTCGAGCAGCAGATCGGCAAAGCCCACCTGGGGCGCTGATGGTGGGGGGACAATTTTAGTACCGACTCGCTTTTCGATGCCCACTAAATGAGGTGTAGATTGCAACACCTGGACTAACTCGGCATGACCGGGCTGTACTGGCAAATCTCGATATAGATTCAGTCCAATGGCTCGCGGTTCATATTGCTTAAGCTGACGGAGAGCTTGAGCCAATATCCGATCGGAGAGAGGTTGTCCAGTTCTGCGAATATCCGTCTCATCAATAGTAATTAGCGTAATCCGGGGAGTGACTGGAGCCGGAGAACGCTGTCGAAAAAAGGTGTCCAGCATAGCGAGTTCAGCTCCCTGAAGCCAGCCGAGCCAGCGCAGCAGTGCAATAATACAGCTTGCGGCGATCGCCATTGCGATGTTCCATACCGGGTGCAGACGAGCCTTGACTCGTTTGGCTCGCTGACGCGCCTGCGCTAGCAAAACGTGAGCCTGTCGAGCCGCCTGGAGCGCAAATACCGCCTGTTCCCGTTCCCCTTCGGCGATCGCCAAACTGTGTTCGGCCTGTTGCCGCGCCCGTTCCTGACTGGCCCCCAAAAAGCGGTAGTCTGCATCTGCTAGCTGCTTGGTTTTCGCCCAGGCGAGGGCTTGTTGCAGAGCCAGCCCCCGCAGCAAGTGAGTCTCCTGGCCGGAAGCCAGCCAAGCGTCAATATTGCTCGCGTAAGGTCGCAGCTTCTCCAGTTGGATAGCCACCCATTCAGCATTAAAGATCGCTCGATAGATCGGGTTTTTGATCATCAACTGCCCTTGCCGCTCAACGACTAGACCCGAGAGCAGTAACTCTAGGCGATCTCGACTTTCATCGGCTACTGAAGAGGATGCGGCGGAGAGCAGCCGTTGATAAATACCAAGGAGTCTTCCGGCGCGGTCCTCGCTGTAGAGCAGGCGATCGCGGATCGTGCGCAGGTGTTCGGGTTCGTCTTGAAATTCCCAGTTTTCCAGGATGCCGGTTCTGACAATATGTTCGACCCATAAAGCTTCGGTCTTAGGGAGAAGAGTCAGCTTACCGCTGATAGCGTCTTGGCTAGATACAACAAGCTGACACAGCTTTTGCGTGAGAAACGGCTGTCCCCCTGTCCAGCGAAGAATTTCTTGGATAACGGTGCGTGGGTTGCCTGGCACTAGCGTTAACCCCGCTAGCAGAGGTTCTACTTCATCGAGTTGAAAGCCCTCCAAGGCGATCGCCCGACCGATATTAAAAGGCGTACGGCGTTTGTCCCGAATGAGATTAGCAGGGGTGGCCACCCCAAAAATGGCAAACGTAATTCTTCGATAAACGGGATTGAGCGATCGCTGGCTGTAGCAGAAACGCAGGAAGGCAAAAAAATCGTCTACCGGAAAGTCAAGGCTGAGAATGCTGTCTACTTCATCGATAAAAATGATTAGATTTTGGGTAGGAAACTGAGCGAGCAGTAACTCAATAAACTGACTCAACCTCTGCACATAGGACAGCTCCTGCTCTTGCCACCACGACTTGAGGTTGATGCCAGTTAGCCCAAACCCCGACCACAGCTCAGCGACAATGCCCTTGTACCACTGGAGCGGGGTAATATGCTCGCTGCCGATGTTGGTGAAGTCGATAGCCCAACAGCAATATCCGGCTTGTTCGAGGCGATGCTTTGTTCTTACCAGCAAGGACGATTTACCCACCTGGCGCGAGTTGAGGACGACGCAAAACTCTCCTTGCTGAAGAGCTTGGTACAGTTCAGTATCGGCTTTTCTGACAACGTAGCAAGGGGCGTTGCTGGCAAGGCTACCGCCGACTTGATAACGAGACATCACAAGTCGCTCCGCGACGGGGAAGGGGCAAGGGGGAAAGGGAAAAGGGGGGTTAGTCAGCTTATTCCTTAATTCTGTGTTCTTTTCCCGTTGCCGAGCAACTTTCCTTTTCCCGCGCCTTTGGCGCTTCCCTTGGCCTGAGCTGCTGGCGAAAATACAGGCGATACATTTCACAGCTTGGTTCGGCTCGATTGCCGTTGAGCTGGACTAAACCAAGGCTTTCTAATTTGTAGGCGGCGATCGCATCTATTTCTAGGCTTTTGTCTGTCGTGACTGCTTGCAGGGTATCGGCGAGCTGTGGTTCTTCTTGAAGCATCAGCAAATGCTCCTGTAAATAGTGGCTGTACACCCCGGAAAGAGTGGGAGCTTCCTGTAATAGCTGCTCTAGAGACATATTTTGATAAGCCAAGTAATAAAAGGCAATATTAACAAGATAAGGATGACCCCCCACCATCGCCATCAACTGTTGCGTCTGCGGGTTCTGCCAGATTAGTCCGTAGCGAGTGGCTAGTTCCTGCACCTGCGGGGCCGTGAACGGAGGCAGATGTATCGATAGCCCGACGTTGAATGGAGATTGGTGAATTCGCAGCGGAATATAGATTTCTGTTGTGTAAATAATGACCAACCGCAGTTTGCGCCATAGGGTGTGGTGTTGAGCTACTTCGTGCCAAAACCGCAACATGGGCAGAAAGTCGCTAGCAATGTAGGGATGCTCAAATATCCGATGCACTTCATTAATTGTCAGAATGACAGGAGACTTAATTTGGGCAAGTAACTGTTCAAAATAGAGCCGACAGCTAACCTTGCTGCCCATTTCCTCATCCCAGTAATCATCTAGCACTAGTTCGAGATCGAGCAGGCGATTGATATTGCTACAAAACCAGCGCAAGAACTGGTTCAAAGAGGCAAATACCGCTTTATCAGCTTCCTGCAAATCTAGGCAAACGCTGCGGTAATCAAGACTGTCAGCGTGGAATAAGATGCGATTAAGAAGCGAACTTTTACCAGATTTTTGCGGCGCTTTCACGCGAATCATGCATCCTGGTTTTCTCAGTTCCTCATCAATAAGCTCTTCAACGGGAGGACGATTGATATATAAGGGAGAATCAATCGGCAAAGGACCACCCGGAAAACTGGGAGGCGTATCGATAGATACAAATTGTTTTCCCCACTGTTGTTCCTTTGGTTTGGAACTATGACTAGCTTGATTGAGATCTAAAATCAAGCTTAAGTTTTTTTTGGTTACTTTTTCTCCGGTTGCTTCAGAAAGAGCCTGCCATAGCTGAGAACCAACCTCTTTAAGGTAATCGCCTCCATAGGCCGTGTTTTCAGCTATTTCACTGTACTTCTTCCCTAACCAAGACTGACTAATAATTAATCGTTCAACGGCGCTAAGCTGTCGAGACAATAAACGCTTTTCGATAGTTTGCAAAACTTCATCAACATTCATATGTAAAAAAATATTTCAAAAAATTGTGACATCAGCGTTATAGCTATTGATCTTATCTTGATGTCACAGGGCTTTTTCTTGCTGAAATTTTTTTCTTGCTTTTCCTACTTTTATGACTTTTACTCTTTTTTAACGACTGTAGTTAGACTCTTGAGTACAGTCAACAAGCTTCACGGGCTAAAAAGAGAGCGATCGCTAAGTTACTTCGAGAAGAGAAGCTTATTATTGTCTTTTTGCTGCTCTTTATTTTTAACCTTTGCACTATCTGAAAAAGCGTTATTTTTCCATATTAGTTTTACTTAGGTGTAAAACGTAGGAAAATTAATAAAAGTAGTAATGACGGGTTTGTTGGCCCAACAAAATAAAGTATATAAAAATACATATTAATCTGCTTATTCTCTTTAAAAACAGAATTTCTATGAATAATTAGCGTTTATGCGCCGTTTGAAAGAATAATACCTAAATAAGCTTAGTAGGCGTTTTCGATCGAGGCAACTATCTTGGCTTAAAAAAGAAATGCTTAGCTAAAGCAGCTTCTGCCAAGCTTGAAAGAAAGCTTTTCACTTTTATTACTTTAATAAAAATTGCATTTTTTCGGATCAACAATTGATTTTGTAGGTGAATGGTGTTATTACTTTTTGCATGACTCAATTTAATAAATAATTTCGTGCTCGACGAAGACTAAACGCCGCAGCAATCAAGCCATTTTGGCGGTGGCTTAGTGGCAATGGCACTGTTAGGAAGCAACAGCAGCGTTAAGAACGGATGCTTGATTTAGGAGCGATTGCTGTTAGCCATTCAAATTTGATCGCAATCGAGAGTTTTTTGAATCAACTCTTCTGCCCGGTATTTAGCTATGTTTTCTCGAACTAATCCTTTATTTTCTCTGTTTCGACGAAGAAAACGACCAATGAGCAATCAGATACACACTATTCCCAGCGTCGATTTAGCGATCATCATTGATACCAGCCCTTCTATGAAAGATGAAGCGCAAGCTTTAAGTACAGCAGCAGAAGCGGCAATCGAGCAAGCGAAATCGAGCTGCCCGTCAAATTTACGAGTCGCTTGGCTCGGTATCGAAGGAACCTGGAAAGGCACCAAGTTCACTCAAACGGTCAGGACTTATTTGACTCAAAACAAAGTAGCTGAATCTGCTCTGCGGAGCAGAAAGCGAGGTACGCTCAAGTCCGCAGGGGCGCAAGAAGACGCCGCCCGAGCTATTGAAGATATTGCTACTTACTTTGACTGGCGTAAAGATGCCGCTAGAGCAATCTTTTACCTCGGCGATGAAGCCCTCGAAGCCGGGGGAGGGAAAGTCAATAAACAGGATATCCAAGCCGCTAATTTGGCGATTGAAAAGGCCAAAGCAGCAGGCGTTATCGTTCACACCTATTTTGGAACCTCCAAAAGTAAACACCAAGCCAACATTGCCGCCGAGTACGCCAGAGTTGCTGCTGAAACAGGGGGAGAAGCCTTTACCCAGCAGGACACGATTCAAGGTTTCGGTGCGGTTCTAGAAACAGTCATTTGCCGCAGTCACAGCGACGAAATAGCGACGCGAGAAGCTCAATCAGAAGATACTTCGGCATCTTCAAGCGCTAAGTCAAACACCCCTGAAACAGTGAAGAACGCGATGAAACTACTAACAATTGATACCCAAAACAACTGCTACATCATCGATTCCGACCGCATGAACGACCTGCAACAGAACGTTGCTACCACAATTGAGCTTGAGCGCGGGACGTATGAAGTTCAGATTACTCGTGGTCGCTACAGCTACACCAAAGATGCCGCAGGAGAGCCATCGGTTTTACTGTGGATGTATGGGTTGAACGGCAGTACGTTTGTCAATCTGACGACCGGATTTGAAACAGGCGCTACCTGGTCAACGCTTAACGGCACCAGCGATCAACTCCGGCTAGAGGTGAAAGATAAGGCGGTGTTGTGTGCGTTGTTTTTCGACGTAAACAACCGCGATCGCCGCGGTACGGTGACGCTGAAAATTACGAGCGATCGCGAAGAATTTGCCCCGCAAGAGCTAACCGTCGATAGCCAGCAAAACTGCTATGTCCTCGACGAGAATTATCTAGCCAGCCTCAAGCAGTGGGGAACGAACATTATTGAGCTAGAACCCGGAAACTACCGCATCAAAATCCGCGAGGGTAATGCGAAGTACTGGTCTGGCGAGCAGAAGTTCCAGCTAGAGCCTTGGGCGCTACTGTTGGTCAAATCAGGTAAATTCATTCCCAAATTAACCGGAATTGAAGTAGCAGAAACGTGGTGCTCGTTGAATGGTTTGCAGGACGAGATTATTGTTGAAGTTAAGGAAAAAACGACGCTGGCGGGATTCTTCTTTGATACCTTCAAGGACGACAATGAAGGACAAATCGTTTTAGCCGTCGAGTCGGTCAGCGAGACGGAACTCGCTGAATACCGGCAGAAAGTGAGCGTATCAGCCCGGTCTAGCACTACCGATAGTATAAGTACGACTTCCAGTACCGCTCAGAGTAATGTGGCTGTTGCCACGAACGGGGGGAACCTACCCACCGGGGTTGCCGGAGGTTTCAGCTTTCGCTTCGACGAAGCGCAGATGGAGCAAATGTGGCAGCAGATGGCGGCGAAGATTGAAACTTCGGTATCGGTAGCGGACGAGCAAGACGAGAAGAAAGAAGCGTACTACTGGGATAATCTGGAAAAATGGCTGCTCAAAGGCTATCAATCCCAAGCTAAAAGTCTGGCTATGCAGGTGGCGCGGCTAGAGTTTATGCTCAAAACCGTGACGCAGCAGATGGAGGTCAGCTTTAACCAAAACTTCCAGGCGTGGTCTGGCTACTTCGATCAGCGCCTGAACGAGTTGGTAGAGACTCGCCTCACTACTATGGTTGATGAACAGGTTAATATCCGGGTGGAGAACCAAACTCAGGCAATTAAAAATCAGGTGGTGCAGCAGCTACAGTCGGATATGGACCAGCGCATCGATGCTGCCGTTAACCTGAGAATTACCAATCAAACCCAGGAGATTAAGAACCAGGTGGTGCAGCAGATGCAGTCGGATATGGACCAGCGCGTTGAATCTGTCGTGAATCTGAGAATTGACAATCAGGCCCAGGAAATCAACACTCAGGTGGTGCAGCAGATGCAGTCGGATATGGACCAGCGCATCGATGCCGCTGTTAGCCTCAAAATTGCTGACCAGGCTCAGAATATCAGAAATCAGGTTATCCAGCAGATGCGCTCCGACGTTGAGCGGCAGATCAATTCTGCGGTTACCCAATCCACAGATAACAGCGTTCAGGTGGTTGTTAATAATGTGATGAGCGATCTGGATAACCGGATTAATGTCAATCTTGACAACAAGATTGTTAACTTCCGCAACGATGTTTCCTCGATTGTTAGCAACGAAATCAACAACAACTATACCGAGTCGCTGAAAACGACGATCCTCTCCGACATCAAAAAGCAGCAATTCTACCTCGATATGCAGTCGATTAAAGCAGAGGTCGAGAACTTCTACGCTCGCTTAGGACAGTTTGAAACTCAGCTATATCTGCGGATTGAGCGCGGAGATACCCAGCTCTATAACTGGACCCTGGAACAACTCGTGGCGCTGCAAGGCTGTATTAGCGATCGCCAAACCCTCGTAGAGATGTTCGAGTCCTTTGCTACGAGGCTCAAAGACGGTCTCGATAACGCTCCCTGCGTCAGTCCGAGTCGGTTTACTCCCATGAATGCTAGCGTAACGCAGCCTGAACTAGAATCGGCGCAGCCGCAGCAGCTACCGGGAAGCTAGGAGCAGCGAAGCTGCGGGAAAGGGGTAAGGGGGAAAGGATTGTTGAGCGCTTCTGCCATCCTTTTCCCCACTCTTCTTAAGAGAGCAATCTTCTGATCACAAAATAATCAGAGTAGATCACTGAATGCTAAGTGGTCAACGATGACCGGTAGTAATGGAAGCGATCGCTACTGTAATGACGTAGAATAGCGATCGCACGACCGAAGAACCAAATGTCTACTAAAATAGATGCTTCGCCCACCATAGAGTGGGGCAGCGGCGACAAAACCTTAGTGTTTCTCCACTACTTCGGCGGGGCAGCCCAAAGCTGGCAGTGGGTCGCTCAACACCTCACCAACTATCGCTGTGTGGCACTGAACCTCCCAGGCTTTGGCGGTACTCCAGCGCCAGAGCAACCTTCACTCCAGGGCTATGCTCACGCCGTCTCTCAAGAATTGACTCGTCTCGGGATTGAGAACTATACCCTGATTGGGCATTCTATGGGAGGCAAAATTGCCTTGCAGGTGGCGACAGGCGATTCTCCTCCGCAACAGGTAGTTCTCATTGCTCCGTCGCCGCCGACTCAGGAACCCATGCCCGACGAAGAGAAAGAGCGATTGCTCAACAACCATCCTAGCCAAGATAACGCCGAAACTACCGTCAAGAGCTCTACCCAAAAGCCTTTGAGCGACGAACAGCACACGCTAGCGATTAAAACACACACGATCGTGGCCGATTCGGCTTGGCGCTGGTGGCTCCGAGAAGGAATGAATCATTCTATTGCCGAGCAGATGCCGCAACTTCAGATGCCGATTACCGTCATCGCCTCCAAAGACGATCCGGTGATTCCCTACAATGCCATTCACAGCGAGGTGCTTGGGATTCTTCCTCATGCCAAGCTGATTGCGACCGAGGGAGTGGGACATCTCATTCCCCTAGAGGCGGCAGACTGGGTGGCTGCACAATTGCGAGTCTAGATGCTAGGGCTAGAGGAAGAGGGTTGTGCTTTCATCTCCTCTGTCCCTAACCTACAAAGTCCGCAGAAACAATGCTGACCATCTCTGCTCAAGCAAAGTTAGCAGTCGAAATAGTGTGCAACATCACTGCGACTCGTCGTCTTCTCCAAATAGTCTGTCGATAATTCTACGGTTCTCCGTCTGTAGTCCTCGAATTTCAGACTGCATTTCTTCCATTCGGCTGACAAACTGAGGCATGACGTTCTCGTTAAGATTAATGTGGCTAAGCGCAATCTGCTGAGTTAAGTCTCTCAAGACTTGTTGATTAATCGCTAGCTGATTGATCGCTTCTCGGTTTTCTTGGTTAGCGTCTACTAGATCACGAGTAATCTCTCTTAAGTTAGCAAGAGCTGTGCAGTTTTCTTGATCAAAATTGACCAAACCACGAGTAATATCTCTTAAGTCAGCGAGGGCTGTAATAATTTGCTCAAGCTGTTCATCACGGTGATTGTCCCCATTGGTATTAGTCACTTTATAACTCCTGTGCGCTTGACTGTCTTAACTAGTGGAGCAGTGTATTTTTCGTGATCTAGACTATTTTGACATTTCTACAGATTGGCCCACGAGCAATGGGGAAAGTCCACGGAACACAGGTTGGAATTGGAAGCCGCTCCGCTGTGTTGATCAGGAATAAAATCTCTTTAGCTATCTACAGTTAACAGGAAAATTTATATTATTGAAGCCCAGGATGAGCTTAAAATGATTGTTGGACCTACCAACTCTGTTGCACCACGTGTGCTATGACAAATCCATCAGGGAGCTGTCCTTCTGGTCTTCATCCAGTTAAGAGATCAACCATGCATAGTGATGGATATTTCAACGAAAGAGTCGCTTCAACCTATGACGATGATGTAGATTCCTTCAGTTCCGAAGCAGTCGCTCCTGTCGTTGATTTTCTGGCAGAACTCGCCGATGGCGGGAGTGCCCTTGAATTTGGTATTGGGACGGGCCGAATCGCTTTGCCACTGGCGATGAAAGGTGTTGAAGTTCATGGAATCGATCTTTCTAACGCCATGCTCGCCAAGCTTGCCGAAAAACCTGGCGGAGAGAGTATTTCTGTGACTCAGGGGGATTTCGCCACTACGCCATGCCAAAGATCGTTCTCGCTTGTCTACCTGATTTTCAATACCATCATGAACCTCACCACTCAGGATGAGCAAGTTAGCTGTTTCCAAAATGCTGCCTCACACCTCAACCCTGGTGGGAGTTTCGTCATCGAGGTCATGGTTCCTGCCCTTCAGCGAATCCCTCATGGCGAAACAAACCATGTCTTTGCTTTCCGTAACGATTATTGGGGAGTAGATACCTATAATGTCGTCTCTCAATCTTTGGAGTCGCATCATTTGAGAGTTCGTACCCAAAAGGTAGAGCTGACTTCAATCCCGTTTCGCTACGTTTGGCCATCAGAACTCGATTTGATGGCGCGAATCGCCAATTTAAAGCTGAAAGCAAGATGGGGAGGTTGGAAAAAAGAACCATTTACAAACATCAGTCGCTACCACGTATCAGTTTGGGAAAAGCCTCTCGATAAAGATCAGGAGTTAAAAAATGGGAACTTTGACAATTCGGTTGCCAGACGACAAACACGCAAGATTAAAAGAACTAGCCCAGGCTAAAGGAATCAGTATTAACAAACTGATTGAAGAGCTATCTACTCTGGCGATCGCAGAGTTTGATATCCATACTAGATTTAAAGCTATAGCAGCCACTGGAAACCCCGAAGAAGGGCTCAAAATACTGTCTAAATTAGATGCTTTAACTTCATGTTAGTTACTTTTATGAAGACAATTGTACAGTTAACAATCCGTCTTCACCTACATGAGTTTTAAAGTGTATACTCTGCACGATTTTTCCTTGATCTTGTGTAATTTGCTGCTATTACTTTATCTATTGTGCAATGCCAAATTGTCAGTTACTCACAAGCTGACCGATATACTATTGGCAACGACGCCACCAAGTACCCAATAAGCCGAGAGAGAGAAAACCGAATACAGCAGATGGCTCAGGAACTGATTGTGACTGCTGAGTATCAACAACGCTTGCCATGTCTTCACCAATAATTTGATGGGCGCGGCGAGTGGGATGATATTCATCCCAGAAATAGTGCTCGTCCGGCGCTGAACAAACTGATTCAACCGGAAAAACAGGTTGGCAGGGGTCGTTTATATTAGTTAAGCCGTAGAAATCTGGATTGGCACGAATTTCGTTACTGATTGCTACATGGTCGTAGAGAGCAATTTCTACATTTAACTGCTGTGAAAGGATGTCTAATTCATCAGGAAGCAGTGCGTTCACTAAATCGGTAAATTGAGCCGCTTCCTGTACTTGCCCAAACTCGATAACGCCAGGAAGAATATCCAGGTCTGAAGAATTGACCACAAAAAACTGCGTTGCCCCTAATGCGGCTAGTTCAGATACGCCTTCTCCAATGTTTTCTACAGTCTGAGAGGCAAGTTCTTCAACGGTTCCCGGCAAACCAAAGTCGGTGTATTCAAACAGGTCATTGGCTGAGACAAAGATAAAGTGTAAGGCACTCGCATCAGCAGATTCAGCTTCTGGGGCAAATTGCTCGATCTGACCCAAGAACCCTGTGTTCTGAAAAGAGTCTAGCCAACTGTAGTAGTTGCCGTTCCCACTTTTTGCACCGCCGACCGCGTAATTAGTTAAACTAACTCCAAGGTTTTGAGCCATCACTGCAACGGCGGTAGGTCCATTGGTCCAGCGTCCCTCAGCATCATAAAGTCCTAGAGCAGGATCGGCTGGTAACGCAAATGAATCGGGTACGCCAGCGTTCACAGCCTGGGTGGAAATTTCAAACGATAAACCCTCGTCCGAATAGCTATCTCCGTAAGCATAAATACGGGAAATGGAGCTAAACGTTGCAGCGTGGGCTTCAGGAGTTCTTAATGCCAAACTCATTGTTAGAGCGGCACTAGTGAGTGGGATTGATGAAATGAAAAGTTTTTTCAGCATGGCAAATTGATCTGACTATTATCGAACTAAGTATTCTGTCTGGGACTATCTACGACGAGCAGTAGTTATACCAATTAGAAAAAGTAATAGGAGACTTGATGAGTTGGGGGAAAGGGGAAAGGGAAGCACAGCAGCTCTTTGCCCTTGAACCTCCAATGCTTAGTTAGTTTAAGGAACTATCTGACTACTTTTGGTCAATGGTATTACTTTTAACCTTGAGTATTTTAGGTGGGAAAAGAGAAAAAAAAGAAGCTAGAAAGCTAAATTGGTAGGAAAAGACAAAAATATTTCCACTTAAGTAAATATACAGGGAAATTTATGGTTTTAAAATCAAAAAAGCTGATACTATCTTTCTCATCAACAAAAATTGTCTATCTCAACGAGGAGTTTTGACCGAAAACATTGTTTCGCCAAGGCTGCTCAGTATTATGACTGACCTTGAGTCAGTCGTTGCCAGTTTGACAATTGCCGGAGGAGAACCGGAAGCCAATTCTTGGGTTGCGCCAACTGATGATGGTGTGGCTGGCAACGATACCCTCACAGGCGATGACTTCTCGGGCAGGACGGGAGCCGATACCTTTGTCCTCAGCCTTGGGGAAGGCACTGATACCATCACTGACTTCGGCAATGGAGACGACCTCATTGAGGTGCTGGGAACCACCGACTTCAGCGCCGTCCAGGATGGCAGCGATGCTCTGATTGTGTCGGGAGAGGAAACGCTTGCTGGTCTCAGTGGAGTTAACGCCGCTGATGTTATGTTTGCCTAACGACAGAACAGCGTAAATCCATGTTGCTGGCATAGTGAACATAGGTAAACTCGGAGAATGTAATGGAAGAATCACCAACTCCCCTAATTTTTGATGACGATGGTAGCCAAGATGGCATGACGGCACTCGCCTACGTGCTGGCGAACCCGCAATTTGACGTGCAGGCAATCACTATCTCTAACGGCATTGCCCGCCCAGAAATCTTTGATGAAAACATCAAGCGTATGCTAGAGCGTTTGGGATATACCAATATTCCGGTGGGAGTCGGACGTTCTACTCCACTAGAAGGCGACAATGAGTTTCCCGACTTCATCCGCGATGGCTCTGATACCTTTTGGGCTCCGTTTGTTGCCCTACCCGAAGAAGTTCCCGTCATTGAGACTCAGCCTGCGGTCGAGCTGATTATCGAAACGATTAAGAGTTCGCCAGAACCCGTAGCAATTCTGGCAACGGGACCACTGACCAACATTGCCGCAGCCCTGCGTCAAGACCCCTCAATTATTGAAAATATTTCAATTGTGCAGGTTATGGGAGGAGCAGTGTTCGTTCCAGGTAATTTACCTGTTGTTCCCGAACCACCATTTTCTACCAACGAAGTAGCCGAATTTAATATTTGGATCGACCCGGTTGCAGCTCAAGAGGTCTTTGAGGCGGGTCAAAACGGGTTAACAATACAGCTAACCCCCCTCGATGCCACTAATCAAATCGAGTTCGCTCGCCAAGATTATGAGGAATGGCTCGAAACCGGAACGCCAGAAAGCATCATCGCCGCCGAATTTTTAGACTTTGCTCTTACGGTGATTCAAAGCGATCTCGATCCGAATCCGGTTTGGGACTTAGTTGCTGCCATTAACCTAGCAGAACCAGACTTCTCTCCAGAAACGCCTCTACATATCGATGTAGATACAGAATCTGATCCAGGAGACACTCAAGGACAAACGCAGGCTGTGCCTGGTTTACCTCCTAACGTTCTCGTTTCCCTCAATCCGAGCTTTGATAATATTGCTTTTGATGCTGGAGAAGTGTTCTCCTACATAGAACTACCAACTGTAAGCTTTAGCGCGGATAGCACCGTCATTGCTGAAGGGGGAGACCCACAACTGCTAACGTTCAGCCTGAGCAAGCCAGCACCAGCAGGCGGATTAGTTGTTCAGTTACAAGTGGACGATCCTGATGGAGAATCCGGTCCAGGCGACACTCGTTTTCCGCCAGAACTCATCAGCAACATTGTTGGCTTCGGACAGGTTGAAGAAGATGGCGTAATTACCGCTAGTCTAACCATCGCCGCTGGTGTCACCGAAGCAACTTTTGGCATTGCCGCTTTTGAAGACGACCAAGTTGAGGGCAGCGAAACTTATTCTCTGACTTTACTAGAAGACGAAAGTTACATCGCTGACTCTAGCTCTACCACAATTACCACCACAATTGAAGACACACCGATTGGAAGCCTCGAAGGAACGGATGAGGGTGAAACCATCGTTGGCTCTGATGTCGATGGGTCGATTCTCGCCGCAGGCGGTGATGATATCGTGGCTGGGGGCTTGGGCGATGACAATATCGAAGGCGGAACAGGTGACGACGTTTTGCGGGGTGACTTAAACAGCCGCAGTCCTCAAGTTAATGTCCCTGGCGGCGATGATACCATTCGGGGCGGGGAAGGTAGCGATCGCCTCGGCGGCAAATCCGGCGACGACCTCCTCTTCGGAGACGCCGGTGACGATACGCTCTTCGGTGACAACGGGGACGACACCATCAACGGTGGCGCTGGCAACGATACCCTCACAGGCGATGACTTCTCGGGCGGGACGGGAGCCGATACCTTTGTCCTCAGCCTTGGGGAAGGCACTGATACCATCACTGACTTCGGCAATGGAGACGACCTCATTGAGGTACTGGGAACCACCGACTTCAGCGCCGTCCAGGATGGCAGCGATGCTCTGATTGTGTCGGGAGAGGAAACGCTTGCTGTTCTCAGTGGAGTTAACGCCGCTGATGTTGTATTTGCCTAACGACAGAATGGTTTAAATCCTTGTTGGCATAGCGTGGGGGTTCTAGTCTTTCAATCGGGCTTGCAACCCTTTTTTCCAAAACAGAGCTATTGCTGATTCTGTTAGCATAGTCTAACTTTCAAAACGCGATCGCCTTGCTCGCTCATCATGCAATTAAAGCAGAGAATCCTACCGAAAACCGCTGAAGAAAAGTCAAGCTGAGACTACTTGAGATAGAAATTTTGCTAGTAGCGACTAATTAACAAACAAAAAACGTTTTTGCCACACAAGGAAAAGTAAAATCTTGTGTTTACAAATCAACAATAGTTAATCAACCTACTTTTCCTGCTTTTCAACCTTCCTAGTGAAAGGATAGCCTGCTTCCCTGCTACACAACTGAAAACTAGACTACACAAGTAAGAAAAGCATGAGCTTATTGACTGGCAAAAAGATTCAGTGTTTAATAAGTTTTCAGTTAATCATTGCTTACACAAAAATAAATTTATATCAGGATGAGCCGGAGATCCTACCTATTTTTGCGATCCAGGATTTTTGGTAGCTTTTGCTACCGATCGAAACAAGCAATTGTTTGCAGTCTCATTCTTGGTCTCTTTGTTTAGGTAGCGATCGCCGCACCAAACTCTCAGTTTAAGAAAATGCAGATAGCCAGCACTCAGCAGCACCAAACAGCCGATTGGAGACTCAAGCCCGGTTACTTCTGTGAAGGCGGTTCAGATTTTGAATCCGTTCACATTCTGATGGGGCGCTTTCTCGCCGACAGACATTCTCCCGCTCCTTTACCAGAGCGATCGCTCCTCGATGAAAACGCCAACTTCGAGTGGGGAGGAGGTAAGCCGTTAGAGAAGGTGATCGACTCCCCGGAAAAATTTGAGTTTCTGATGAAGCATCCTCGGCTGTTCCGCAATGCGATCGCTATCATCGAGCCTTGGGAACACGTCGGGACGAACGCCAACGGAGAAGAGGTTCGTGCTTCACTCAACGTTGCCTACCTGGCCCAAAAAATTGCCGACTGCGACTCGATTCTGTTTCCGATTTGGTCTTCGGGACTGCTCGATCCCGAGGCCATCGTGCCCGTCATGTCGTCTGGAGTGGCGGTGGTGATGGAAGGAGGCAATCCATCGGTGCGCAGCGCCCGCTCTTTTGATGGCGCGAAAATCTCTCTCGAGAATTTGCATTGCTTAACCGAAAAGCTCTTGCTCTCTCGCTCTCCAACTAGCGCCCCTGCTGTATTTATCTGCCTCGGGCATCAGCTTGCGGCGCAGGGTCACGTGCGGCTGATTCGGCAGGCGGTGGACCAGGTGTTGAGCGTGGAATCTTTAGAGCGCGATCGCGATCAGAAAGCGCTCAAAGCTCTCCAGGTTACCTGTCGTCAGATTCAGCACATCGGCAGTTCTCTAACGGTGCGGAAAAAGAGTGGTCACGTTATTGCCCAAAACTGGGGCGATCCCGAATTTGCGGTCGGACCGAACGAGCGGAGGGAGGTAGGCGATCGCCAGCTTTGGCACTATCAGTCTCCCGATAGCGGTTCTGGTATTCCCCAAGAATTGATTACCGCCCACGAAGTGACTGCCGATGAATTTGAGGGCGTGATCGATACCTCCATCGAGTACGAACACGAACTAAATATTTCCATGTTCCACTCGGATGAAGTCAACGAGGAGGCGATTCTGTTGGCAAACTGGGCGTATCGCCTGCTGCACGATACCATCATTCCCTATCGGCATATCTTAGCAGGGAGTCATCTATCGTGGCTGTTGCAGCTTCCCTTTGCCGTGGAGATTTTGTGCTCTACAGCCATAGAAGATGAAGTGGTCACAGAATGTTCGGCAACCTGCATCAACTACAAAGATTTTGAAAGCAAGCTGATCCGCCGTTCCTTTACCTGCCAGTTTCATCCCGAACTGATGAGCGATCTGCGGGTTGTCGGTCGTCGCCAGCCCCCCTCCTACGCTCGCCTGAAGAAAGACGACGGGGCAAGGCTGTTTGCACGGCTGCTGTATGCGGGAATGCAGGAATAACATCAGTTTCTAGCCGTGATAAAGAGCTAGTGTAGGGAAACGGGGCAAGGGTAAGGGGGAAAGGTGATGAGGTTTCTTTTCCTGTTTCTGGTCGAGTCGGTCATTAGTTTCGAGAGCTATCACTGGATCATTTAACCAAAAAGTAAAACAATGACAAATTAAGAACTAGCCGTTGCAGGGTTGCCGCTCTAAGGATTATTAGTTGTCACAAAAGCGATGAAATACAAGGATTCAGAATCTGCCAAGCAACACGGTCAAAAATTTCGTCTTCGTTCGTTGCTGGTCGTTCCTTTCGTCGTACAAATTGCGGCGACGGTCGGGCTAGTAGGGTATCTTTCGTTCCGCAATTCTCAGCAAACAATCACCGATTTGGCAACTCAGCTCAGCAACAAAGTTACCAGGGAGATTAATCAGCACCTCGAAAGCTATTTAGAAAAACCTCACCTCGTACAGGGCGTTCTCGCTTCAGCGTTTCGGAACGGTAATTTAGACCCCAACGACTTAAATGCCCTAGAGCGACAGTTCTGGTCGGATATTCAGCTATCGGGCGCTATCGACTACATTTACATTGGCAAAGAAGATGGCGAATTTCTGGGCGTTCAGAAGTATTTAGATGGGCGAACCGTCGTTAAATTCCGCACAGAAGAAACGGCTCCCAATCGACTCGTTTACGAACTGCAAGAACCAGGCGATCGCACTGAGCTGCTGCAAACCAAAGAGTACGATCCTCGGGTGCGCCCTTGGTACGAAATCACTCTCGACGCTGGAGAACAAACCTGGAGTCCAATTTTTACCTCAGCCAATTTAGGCGTACTGCAAATTTCGCCGACCACTCCTCTTTATGACTCCCAAGGAGAGGCCGTTGGAGTTTTAGCTACTAATTTACTGCTTGCCCAACTCAACAACTTCCTCAACAAGCTACAGATTAGCCAGTCGGGAGAAGCGTTTATTTTTGAACTAAACGGCAATCTGATCGCCAGCTCGACAGAAGAACGCCCCTCGAGAGAGGTGGCAGGTGAGGAAGATCCGGTGCGCTTGAATGCCCTTGAGAGTCAGCAGCCTGTTATTCAGGCGACCATTCGACAATTGCTCGAACGAACGGATCTATACCAAATTCAGGAGCCGCTTCGCTTCAGCTTTGAACTGAACGACAAAAACCAATTAGTGCAGATTACGCCACTAGAGGGAGTTGACGGACTAGATTGGCTAATTGCGGTGGTCGTTCCCGAAGCCGATTTCATGGGGCAAATCTACGCCAATAACCGCAGAACGTTCATGTTGTCTCTCGATGCGTTAGGAGTCGCGATCGCCTTGGGCATTCTCACTGCCCACTGGATTACTCGTCCGGTTCTCAAAATCACCCAGGCTTCAGAAGAGATGGCAGCAGGCCAGCTCAATCAGCAAGTAGCTCAAACAAGCCGCATTGTCGAGATGGAAAAGCTGGCTGATACATTCAACAGCATGGCAGGGCAGCTCAAGGAATCCTTTGAAACCTTGGAAGATAAGGTCGAGGAACGGACCGCCGAACTCGCTCAAGCCAACGCCCAGATTACTGCCCTCAACGCTAAACTTGCAGCCGAAAACCTCCGCCTCGGAGCTGAACTGGATGTGGCTCGTCAGATGCAGCAGATGATTCTCCCTACCTCAGAAGAACTGCAAGCGATCGAAGGACTCGATATCGCGGGCTACATGGAACCCGCCGATGAAGTGGGCGGCGACTACTATGACGTTCTCTATACCGATGGTATTGTAACAATAGGCATCGGTGATGTCACCGGACACGGATTAGAAAGCGGCATCCTCATGGTGATGACGCAAACCGCAGTGCGCACCCTCAAAGAAATCCGAGAAGCCGACCCGGTGAGATTCTTAGACGCTCTCAACCGCACCATTTATCAAAACGTGCAGCGCATGAACTCGGATAAAAACCTCACCTTGTCTATTCTTAACTATGCCGATGGAAAGGTCAGCCTCAGCGGACAGCACGAAGAAACCATTGTCGTTCGCGCTGGCGGACACATCGAGCGAGTAGACACGATCGATCTGGGTTTTCCCATTGGTTTAGATGACGATATTGCTGATTTTATCAGTCATACTCTAGTCAAGCTCGCTCCGGGAGACGGTATCGTGCTCTACACCGACGGCATCACCGAAGCCAAAGACACTGATAAATTACAGTACGGGATCGATAAACTATGCAAAGTCATTTCTCAAAACTGGCAGGGGACCGCCGAGGAGATCAAGCAAGCCGTCATTGCAGATTTGCGGCGGCACATCGGTAAGCAGAAGGTGTTTGATGATATCACTTTAGTTGTCCTCAAGCAAGAACCCGTTGCTCACCAGAACGGACAGCAACCCGCAGCAACCGCGCTTACTTAGCAAGCTGATTAGCAATTGTCGCCACTCTTGAGTGGCTTGACGATCTGGGAGGTAAACATGCTGAAGAAAAATCCCCCCCAATTTTCCCTCCCGACAGCTTTGGTGGCTTTCTTCGTTGTGCAGATTGTGGCGGCGGTGGGTTTAGTCGGCTACATCTCGTTTCGAGGAAGTCAACGGGCTGTCAATGATATCTCCTCACAGCTTCGCCGTGAACTGACGGTACGCATTGAACGAGAGCTGCAAGGGTATTTTGAAACAACCCATGAGCTCAATCTAATCAATGCCTACTCCCTCGCTCAAGGGCAGATCGATCTTGCCAACGGTGAAAACGCGGCCCAGTTTTTGCAACAGCTCAAAATTTCTCCGTTTGTCGATGCTATCTACTGTGGCGATGAAAACGGCAATTTTTTTGGAGTATCTCGCACGTCTGCCAATGATGCCGCATCAGAATTTAATATGCTAGTAGCAAATGCCCAAACGATTGGCACTATGCATGCCTATGGCATCACTTTTCAGGGAAGCCGCCGGTTCTTCTTAGAAAGCTATGGAGAGTTCGATCCTCGCAGTCGCCCCTGGTATCGAGCTGCCTTTAGAACCCAGCGTCCAAGCTGGAGCGATATCTATCTCGATTTCACCACCCGATTCCCCACAATTACCTCTAGTCGCCCTGTTTATAACGAGACGGGTCGCAAGGTTGTAGGAGTCTGCGGAACAGATGTACTGCTCCCCGAAGACTTCCGCAAATTTCTCTCTGATCTTTCTATTGGTAAAACAGGGCAGGCTTTCGTCATCGATCGCACCGGACAGGTGATTTCTAGCTCTACCGATGAACCGCTCACCGTTGGAGTAGGAGAAGAAACTGAACTGGTGCGGGCATCCGAGAGTAGCAAACCACTGATCCAAGAGTCTGCTCAGTTTCTCCTCCAGCGGTTTGGAAGTTATCAGGCGATCCATACGTCACAGCAGCTTGAGTTCTCTTGGGAAGGGCAGCGTCAGCTCATGCAGGTACTGCCCTTTCAGGATGGGAGAGGATTAGATTGGCTAATTGTGGTGACGGTGCCAGAAGCCGATTTCATGGAGCAGATCTACTCTACCACCCGTAACACCGTTTGGCTAACCCTAGCTGCATTGGCAGTGGCGATCGCCCTCGGCATTCTTGCTGCTCGCTGGATTACTCGCCCGGTTCTTAAAATTACCGAGGCTTCCAGAAAAATGGCCGCCGGAAATCTCGCTCAGCGAGTGGATGAAGCAAGCCGCATTGTTGAGATGAGCCAACTTGCTCGCTCGTTTAACAGCATGGCAGGGCAGCTTGAGGCATTCTTTAATACCCTCGAAAATAAAGTCAAAGAACGCACCGCAGACCTCGCTCAAGCCAACGAACAAATTACGACCCTCAACACCAAACTCAAGGCAGAGAACCGGCGTTTGGGAGCTGAAGTAGATGTAGCTCGCCGGATGCAGCAGATGATTCTGCCTACCTCTGAAGAACTGAGCGCCATTCAAGGACTCAATATTGCCGGATACATGGAGCCCGCCGATGAAGTCGGCGGCGACTACTATGACGTTCTCTATACCGATGGAGTCGTCACCATCGGCATTGGTGACGTTACCGGACACGGACTAGAAAGCGGCATCCTCATGGTGATGACCCAGACGGCAGTGCGTACTCTCAAAGAAATTCGAGAAACCGATCCGGTCCGCTTTCTAGATGCTCTCAATCGCACCATCTACCAGAACGTACAGCGGATGAATACCGATAGAAACCTGACGCTGGCAGTGCTTAACTACGCGGACGGCAAGATTAGCCTCAGCGGACAGCATGAAGAAGCGATCGTTGTTCGCGCTGATGGTTCTGTTGAGCGGGTAGACACCATAGACCTAGGCTTTCCGATTGGCTTAGACGACAATATTGCTGATTTTATTAGTCATACCCTGGTCGAGATGAACTCAGGAGACGGCCTGATCCTTTACACTGACGGAATTACTGAAGCCAAGGATATTAATAGAGTGCAGTACGGCATTGAGCGACTCGGTGCAGTGGCGTCTCAAAGCTGGCAGGGCTCAGCGGAGGATGTGAAGCAAGCCGTTATTGAAGATCTGCGACGACACATTGGCCAGCAAAAGGTGTTTGACGACATTACTCTGGTAGTTCTCAAACAGCGATAAATGTTGAATAGTTTTAAATCGACTCACTAGCTATGGTACAGATATTTGGAGAATACCTGAATAACTTTCCTCCCGACCACGACTCTCTGGTATTAACCTTTACTCCGAGCTCTCTTCCTATCAAGAAGCGCTGGCGCAATAACAGACTCTCGGCGCAGTTTGTCGCGGAATACCTCGCCACCTTTTTACCTGTTGATGACGAAGATCCCTTAGACGATCGCCGCCTCAAAGAAAGCAAAGGAGCGATGAGCTACATTGCCAACGAACTGTTAGAAAATGCAATGAAATTCAACGATGAAACTGCCAGGTATCGCGTCAGGTTTGGGATTCACTTTTTAGAAAAAGAAGGAACAATTACGGCAGTTATTTTCGCCACCAATAGCGTTAACAAACAGCGAGTCGAGAAGTTTCAGGCATTTATCGAGGAAATCCTCAATTGTGATCCGACTGAGATGTATATTACTCAGATTGAGAAAAGTGCCGAAGACGAACACAGCAACGCTTCTGGGTTAGGTCTGCTGACGATGATTAACGACTATTCTGCCAAACTAGGCTGGCAGTTTAAAGCGATCAAGAACGACCCTTCACTCATAGCGGTGACAACGATGGCTCAAATCGCAGTATAGTTTTTGTTTAGACAAATTAAAACTTGTTATTAATATGGATATTGTAGAAATCAAAGGCGACGACTACAGCGTTCGGTACGATCCGACTACTGCGATCATCAAGTTTCTCGGGGAGCTGAGCCTGGGCGGACCCGCAGAATACGCGCCCATTGTCAAGTTACTCAATAGCGTTGCCGACCAAGACCCCTCTACAATCACCTTAGATCTCAGAAACCTAGAGTTTCTAAACAGTTCCGGCATCAGCACAATCTCTAAATTTGTCATTAACCTGCGCAAGAAGAGAACCATCCAGCTCATCGTCCTCGGTTCAAACGACATTCCCTGGCAGGGCAAATCCTTGAAAAATCTTCAGCGCTTGCTCCCTAGCCTCAAGCTAGAAATTGAATAAGCAGTTTTTGCTTGAATGAGGTACAGATTTCTAACCTGGGTTTCTGTTGATTGCTGATTGTTCATCGCCTGCTATAGAGTTTACGTATCATGAGCCTTGGAATTTAGGTGAGTAGAATACGCCCATAAGTAGCTACAAACCCATCAACCATCAACCATTAACAATCGACAGCTCAAGCAGTCCGTTTTTTGCTCTTTAAGAGAACTGCCAAACAAGAACAAGCGGTGAAGAATAGCTTATCCCTTTCCCCCTTACCCTTTCCCCATTCCCCCTCTTAATTCCCAATGCTAGAAAAATTGCCGTTTGAGATTGACAGTGTTGCTGCTATTGTTGGTAGCTTAGTTGCGGTTGCGGTTGGCGCTGGCTTGCTCTATTTAGTGCTGTTCTATGTGCTGCGCTCGGTTTTCCGCCGCTTTGACCGAGATTTTGCCCTTGTCACTCTTAATGTTTCCGCCTATCCTGCCCTCGCTGTTTTCATTTTGCTCAACCTCAAGATTGCCTTTCGCAATTTAGCTTCAATTGAGGTTGTCGAAGACTTCGAGCGCCTGCTGACGGCGAGCCTGATTGTAGCGGTAAGCTATTGGCTGGTTCAGCTATTCAATCAGGTTGTGGTTTACTACCTCAAAGAGTATACGCAGCAAACTGAAGCTATGTGGGACGACGTGCTGCTGCCGCTCCTCGAAGCCGTGTCTCCTGTGGTGATTTTTCTGGTGGGTGGCGTATTTGTGCTTCAGGCAGTGGGGGTCGATCTCACCGGAATCTGGGTCACGTTGGGAGGCGCGACGTTTGTAATTGGCTTCGCCGTCAAGGATATATTGGCAAACTTTTTTAGCGGGATTGTGCTGCTGATTGATACGCCGTTTCAGTTTGGCGATATTCTGCGCCTCGAAGACGGCAACGTAGGGATGCTGCGCAGAATCGGAGTGCGGGTCACGCAACTCTATATGTTCAACAGCCATAGCGACCTCTACATTCCCAATAGCGTTCTCCAGGGACAAAACATTACTAACCTCAGTCGTCCGACCGCCTACTACTACTACTCTACATCTGTCGCGGTTCCTATCCAGTGCGATCTCGACGAAGTGCAGAACTTGATGGAGGAAGCGATTTTAGGACATGCAGACACACTAGGAAGCATTGAGCGGAAGCTGGAGTGCGTAGATAAATTCTACAGCGCTTCAGGAGGCGATGCTGCTCAGCAGGAAGCGGGTAGGCCCCGGCTCACAGCAGAAAGTGAAGTTGACTTTAAACTTGAAGAAATTGAGCTAGCGCTGGAAGCCTTAGTCGTAACGCTTCAGTTTGCCGAAAAAGGGGGACTCACCCAAGAGGAAATTGAAAATGTTCAGCAGGAATACCAGTACGTTCTCGATCTGGTTGGGTTGGAAGCCTCGTTCCAAGACACAGGCACGAATTTTGAAGAAACCCAATCTGAGGAAGCACTCATTGAGCTAGTCAGAGAATGGTATCGAGCCTGGCTGAGAGATCCCAACCTCCTCGACGAAGACCAGTATATTTTGCCCGAGGAGTGGGAGCGCAAAATAGTGCTGCTCAAGCGGAGAATGGGTCGGCTCACGCAGAAGATCTTCAATCCTCAGCGAGAGGAAACTCGGCTAGACGACTACGTGATGGAGTTAAAGAAGTGGCTGAATGAGAATTTCAAGCAGCGCCGCTGCCAGTGGCAGGAACCGAAAGTGTGGCTCACCGAAGTGAGCACCAGCGAGGGCAAAACCAGTGCCCAGTTTTCCCTCAACTTTTACATCGACGATATGAAGCTAGAAGACGGCAAGCGAGGCGATCGCGTCAGCAGCGAGATCTACCAAGAAGTGATGCGCCATCTTAAACATACCTACACCGAGCGAGAGAACGAGCCGCTAGAAACGATCAATCATCATTGACGAAAGCAGTGCAGCCGCCTGCCATTGCCCTCGCTTGTTCAGTCGGGGGAACAGCTTCAGCCAAAAGAGGACTTCTCACTCCTGCGCCACCGCAATGTGGCCCAGGAGCATAAATCCCGGGTTGTTGGCAAGGTCCAACTAAACCAACGAGAAGGCTTGAGTCCTTTGAGAGAGTGCTGACAGCAGTCCTTCAAAGAGTCCTCTGCCATCTACTGCACCCAGGAGAGGATCGGAGGCTCGTTCTGGATGAGGCATCATGCCCAAGACGTTACCCTGTTTGTTAACAATGCCAGCAATGTTATGCAGCGAGCCATTAGAGTTGCCGCTGTCGTTGACTTCACCCCCAGAAGTACAGTAGCGAAACAATACCTGATCGTTATCTTCTAAAGACTGGAGCGTATCGGGACTAGCGTAGTAGCGTCCCTCTCCGTGAGCAATGGGGAGAGTGAGCACCTGATGGGGGGAGTAGGATTGGGTCCAGGGAAGATTAGTGCGTTCCACTCGGACAGCAACGCGATCGCAGATAAAGTGTAGATTGCGGTTGCGAATCAGTGCCCCTGGCAACAGTCCCGCTTCCGTCAGCACCTGAAAGCCATTGCAAATGCCGAGCACCCACTTTCCCTGTTCCGCATGGGCAATCACGCTTTTGATGACCGGAGAGAACTGGGCAATCGCCCCGCAGCGCAGGTAGTCTCCGTAGCTAAAGCCGCCGGGAATCACAATCACATCGAGATCGGCAAGGTTTGTTTCTTGATGCCAAACCAGGCGCGTTGGCACCTGGAGTAAATTCTGAAACACGGTGGCGACATCGCGATCGCAGTTTGAGCCGGGAAAAACAATAATGCCAATCATTGGGGGAGTTTGTCTAAAGTAAAGTCTATCTCTCTTGTCGCTTTTGTTGGTGGTTGACTGTCTATTTTCGGGGGTCTCTGACTCCGTTTGCAGGCGGTTAGTTATGCCGGGACAGACATTGGGGTGAGCTCAAAGCGGTAGTTTTCAATAACTGGGTTCGCCAGTAGGCGATCGCACATTTGCTCTAGCTGGCGCTGGGCCTCTGCTTCATCGCTAGCGGCTAACGCCAGTTCAATATACTTGCCGATTCTAACGCCGGCAACCGATTCGTATCCCAGTTGCTTAAGTCCCGATTCTACCGCTGTTCCTGCCGGATCGAGCACTGAGGGTCTGAGGGTGACATAGATACTAGCTTGAAACTGAGGCATGGCACAGCGGTCGGTTGCAGAAACATTCCCATTCTAAGACAATCCTCCTGCTCACTGCTCTTAATTATTGCTGCGACTAGACTTCTACCTCCTGTCTGGTTTGGGCTGACTCAGAATCGAGCTTGGCTTTGATGACTCGGTAGTTCCAAAAGCCGAAGATGAGCCAGAAGGCCAGGAGACCAGCCGTGAGCAGCAAAACAGCAACGGCTCCAAACTGCCGAATTAGCGGGGGGGCCGCTGCGGTAAACAATCCGCCGCCGACAATGGGCTCAAAAAAGAGCTGTTTGTAGGCAAAACTCTCGAAGGCTCCTGTGCGGTTTTCGGGATCGACCATCCGAATCAGCAAAATCCCGGTGGCCGTAACTCCCATCGACTGACCCATGTCCCCAATACCGCGCTCAAACCAGTATACGGGCAGCATTCTTGGAGCAATGAATAAAAATGCCCCGATGTTCCAGATGATGCCAGCAACGGCCAGAATAATAAATGCGCCTAAATTAGCGCCAATCACGGTTAGCGAAATGGTGGCGATCGCCGTGATCACAACAATATCGAGAGCCACTCCAGCAATTCGTTCTTGCAAACGACGCACAATCAAGGCATCTAGTCCGAGGCGCGTCATCACCACCTGAACGATAATGCCCCCGACCAGGGCAATGGGAAACAGCGGCACGGCCCCCAGTAACTCGATGCCGCCTCGTCCCCAGGTGAGCGATTCCAGTAACGTTAGACCTTCTAAAATCAGCCAGCCGATCCCAATGGCCAGCCCCGTAAAGCCAAAGTTCAGTGACAGGGGATCGATCAGTAAATTACGCATCAAAGAAGAGCGTTTCTCGCGGACCCGCGCTCCTTCTGTTGGCGCCGTTTCTTGAAACTGAGCATCGCCATCTCTCACTTCGACTGGCTCGGACTGGATATAGCCTTGGCGCCGTCCCCAATCTGCTAAAGCCGTTCCAGCAATGACTCCGGTGACAATGCCAACGGTAGCTAACCCTACCGCCAGATCTCCGCCTTCGGGATAATCTAACGTGGTAAACGTTTCCGCCATGCCCGCTGCGGTTCCGTGTCCCCCTTCAAACCCGATTTCAATTAAGGCTCCCGCGATCGGATCGAGACCAAACAGGGGGGTGAGAACCAGCAGCACCAACAGGAGACCAATTACATACTGCCCCCAGGCGATGGTTTGTCCAAAAGCTACTTGAGGAGAGGCTTTCCGCCAAATATCTCGTGGATTAGGGATATGCTCTCCGAGAAAGAGGGCCGCAAACACAACGTTAATAAATACCCCGGGACTTTGAGACCAGACGGTGCGAATCGCTTCGGGAAACACCCCGCCAGCCAGATAAGAGTCTGGAGCGGCTCCAAAAGCCGTGGTTATGGCTCCTAAAACGGCAGGACCAAGCAACAGCGCGATCGCCCCAGCAATAATTGACTCTGGCAAATACAGGGTCTGCAAAAGTTGCACGTGATATTTAATAAACCGAGCAACAAGCAGCAATAGCCCCAGTAAGATAAATGCAAAGAAAACACTGAGTAAATCAAACATATCTATCAGCAGAAATTTAATCTTTCCTCTTTAGCTTTTGGAGCGTTCCCTGGCAGTCGATCGGGAAGTTTGCCTTAGATTTAAAAAGGAATACCAAGTTTCTACCTGAAGAGTTGCCGATCTTCCGTAATCCTCGTTACGAAATCTAATTCTAAAGTTAATTAGCATTGACAGCAGCTCTCAATTCGTTCTTCTGGTTTTCCAAGGCCACAACGTTGGGACTCTAGTTAACCTAGTTAACCGTCGCGACGAGCAGCTTATACCATTGACCGGAAGTAGTCAGATAGTTCCTTAAACTAACCAAGCATTGGAGGTTCAAGGGCAAAGAGCTGCTGTGCGTCCCCTTCCCCTTTCCCCCAACTCATCAAGTCTCTCATGACTTTTTCTAATTGGTATTACTTCTAATATTTATGAGCGAATCAAACCCGATTTACTTAGCAGTCAACGGCACATTGATGCGGGGATTAGCGCTGAACGGCAACCTGCAAGCCGTAGGAGCGAGGTTTGTGCGCGAAGCTCAAACGGCCCCTTGCTATCGTCTGTGGTCGATTGCTGATCGCTATCCGGCCATGCAGCAGGTAGAGACAGGCGGCGCGGCGATCGCCCTAGAAATTTGGTCGATTTCTCCGGCGGGACTGACCGCTGTCTTATTACAGGAACCCCCCGGACTCTGTATCGGTAAAGTGAGGCTCGAAGATGGAGCCGTGGTTTTAGGGGTTCTCGGTGAAGCCGTTTGCTGCGCCCAGGGAACAGAAATTACCCAGTACGGCGGCTGGCGCTCTTACACTAGCGTTTCTTCCCAAACTACCTCAAGGAGGTAGGCCGCACAAAGTGTCAAACCTAATCAAGCACGGAAAAGCTCACAGCTAAGAGCTAATCTGCTGTTATTTTCGCTTTAATT
Source organism: Cyanophyceae cyanobacterium (assembly GCA_050331735.1). GTDB lineage: Bacteria > Cyanobacteriota > Cyanobacteriia > Cyanobacteriales > JBHJGN01 > JBHJGN01. The sequence continues at coordinate 32,007 of JBHJGN010000041.1, read as the reverse complement.
GTCCCCATCTACTTATGAACAGATTTGTCAAAGCGGACCCCTATCCCTATCCTTACAACGGCGATTTACGCCCCGAAAATACAGTGGTGCTGGTGATTGACATGCAGACCGATTTCTGCGGTATCGGAGGCTATGTGGACAAAATGGGGTACGACCTCTCGTTAACTCGCGCTCCGATTGAGCCAATTCAGCAAGTGCTAGCAGTAGCGCGAGGCGAAGGATATCACGTGATGCATACCCGCGAAGGACATCGCCCGGATCTCGCCGATTTACCCGAGAATAAGCAGTGGCGCTCCCGCCAGATTGGGGCAGGCATCGGCGACCCCGGTCCCTGCGGCAAAATTCTAGTACGAGGTGAACCCGGCTGGGAGATTATTCCGGACCTCTCTCCTTTACCGGGAGAGACGGTGATTGATAAACCTGGAAAGGGCGCTTTTTTTGCCACAGATTTAGACCTGCTGCTGCGGCGTAAAAGAATTCAGAACCTGGTGTTAACAGGCATCACCACCGATGTTTGCGTTCATACCACGATGCGCGAAGCCAACGACCGCGGCTACGAATGTCTCCTTCTCTCCGACTGTACTGGCGCCACCGACACTGGAAATTACCGCGCGGCCCTGAAAATGATTCAGATGCAGGGAGGAGTTTTTGGAACGGTGGCAGAGTCTACAGATTTTATCTCAGCCATCAAGTCGAGTGAGCAGGGACCAGCGACCAATGAACAATCAACCATCAACAATTAACAAATGAAAACCAGCCAGTCTCAACCGATTCCAACGGCTGCTCACTCTCCACCAGAATTAGAGCTTGTCAACATTACTAAGCGATTCGGCTCCCTAGCTGCCGTTGACCACGTTTCCCTACATCTAAAACCGGGCACCTTTCACGCTCTGATTGGGGAAAATGGAGCGGGTAAAAGTACTCTGGTCAAGTGCGTGATGGGCTTTTACCGGGCCAATGCAGGAGAGGTCATAATTGGTCGAGAAGCACGCTCGATTTCTAATCCTCACGACGCTCACCAGTACGGCATTGGCATGGTTTACCAGCATTTCACCTTGGTTCCAGCCATGACGGTTGCCGAAAATTTGGTTCTGGCTCGCTCGAATATTCCCGGCATTATTGATTGGACAGCCGAACGTGCTCGCCTCGCTACTTTTCTAGAGCAAGCTCCTTTCCAGGTCAATTTGGATACTCCTGTTGAGCAGCTAGCGGCGGGAGAAAAACAGAAAATCGAAATTCTGAAGCAGCTTTACTTAGAAAGTCGCCTCTTAATTTTAGATGAACCAACCTCCGTCCTGACCCCCCAGGAAGCAGACGAGGTACTTGGTCTACTGCGAGAAATGGTTGATGCTGGGGAGTTAAGCGTGTTGCTGATTACCCACAAATTTCGGGAAGTCATGGCCTATGCCCAGGAAGTGACGGTGCTGCGCCGGGGGAAAGTGGCAGGACGCGGCACCGTGGAGGAATTGACGACTGCGGACCTCGCGCAGTGGATGGTAGGAGAGAAACGCAGCGAGAGACAGGTTGAAAAATCTGCTCAAGCTCCCGGAGACCCCGTGTTGCGGATTGAGAACCTGTACGCTGAACGCTCTAATGGCGTTGAGGCGGTTAAGAACATCAGTTTAACCGTTTGCGCCGGGGAAATTTTAGGGATTGCGGGAGTTTCTGGTAACGGGCAGCGAGAACTAGTGGAGGTTTTGGCAGGCCAGCGGCGGCCTACGGCAGGGCGGGTTCAAGTCAACGGAGAAGACTATCGGGCCACGCGCTCAGAAATGGTGCGGCATCGGGTTTTTATCCTGCCAGAAGAACCGTTGCGCAATGCCTGTGTTCCCCGTATGAGCGTCGCGGAAAATCTTTCCTTACGAACTTTCGACCGACCTCCGCAGGCTGTAAGGGGGTGGTTGCTTAACTATCAGGCGATGCGCCAGATGGCCCAGAAGCTGGTGGAGCGTTTTTCAATCAAAACGCCATCGGTAGACTCTCCGGTGATGAATCTGTCTGGCGGCAACGTACAGCGCACCGTTCTGGCCCGTGAACTTGCTTCTGGGAATACTCAAGTGCTGATTGCGGCCAATCCCTGCTTTGGGTTAGACTTTGCGGCTGTTAAAACCATCCACTCTCAGCTCATCAAGGCTCGGAACCAGGGGGTAGCGGTGCTGCTGGTCAGCGAAGATTTGGACGAGTTGCTGGCTTTAAGCGATCGCCTGGTGGTCATGACGGATGGTGCTTTAGTTTATGAAAGGAGTCGGGATTCGGCAGACATCAACACGATCGGTCAGCGGATGGCGGGGCATTAATCAGCTAAGCCATCGGCAATGTGGTGGGCACTATTAGCGTGAGCGTTACGCTAGCAGATTCTAAGCGGATTGGTACAGAATATACAGCTCGTGAAACCACTTGAAGAAGGTATTGAAGTCGCCGTTGATTTGCCGTAAATCCAGGTCAATCTCCTGGCAATGGTGGCGGTCAATCACATCTAAAAAAATTGTTGTCGCGTGTAAACAGGCGTGGGAAGTATCTCGAAGCAGTTTGAGCGGATCGAAGCAGGAAACTGGACTGGTGAGAGACTCTAGATAAAAAAGCTCCAAATCGAGCAAGCTGGCGGGATTAACTGCTGAAGTGATGGTTCTTGAAGAGTCTAGGAGGACTTTAATGCCAACTATGGCGGCACGTTGACTGAGTGCGTCTCTAGCGAAAATCTCCGTGTTGTCGTCTCCTTCAGCATCACCTGCCGTCGTTTCGCCGGTATCGCTCAGTTCTCTAAGCTGCTGTTGCGATCGCTCAATAAAATGCTGTAGTTTGGCCTTGAGAGCCTGTAGTTTAGCGTCTTGGGGAGATTGTAAGCGCTTTTCTTCGAGTAAGGTATACAGGCAGTAAGCCTGCTTGAGTGCGGAGGTGAAATAGGGATACAGGGAAGACTCGATTGTTTCTTCTGCCAAAAACGCCAACATCACCACGGCTTCACAGAGCTGCTCGCTGATAAACTGAATGGTTCTCTGATCGTTACTGTCAAGTAACAGCAGCAATGAACGATAGCTGCGGCTAAGTTTCAGAAACAGTCCCAGCATAAGCTGATTGTCGACAGCAGCCAAAAAAGCCTTTCCCTGCAGAAGCTTGTCTTCGATTGCTTGAAAATGTTCAGCTAGAATTTCGCTGCCTCGGAAGTATTTTTGCTTGAGAGTTTCCTGCGTTTCTCTCCCAGCATCCACCCAAGGTAATTTTAGGCTGATCGACTTGTGGAGATATGTTACTTGTCTCCTCTTCATCCTCTGTCTCCTGATATCAATCGGTTTAACTAATGAGTCCAAGGAGGACTTAACTCCGAGGAAGAGCCCCTCAATGCTTGTTAGCTAGCTTCAATACGAGGACGAGGTGACATCAACTGTTGGCAACCGAGTGGTCGCCACCAACCTCCTTGAACAGGCACTTGATCGGGCTCAGCCGTCAGAACTACATTACCATTTAGCGCCGACGATCCACCCTTGAGCTGACATACGTAATACGCGCAGTTCAACTAAGATTCAGCTCAACGACAGCAGCACATCTCCGCTCCTGAAAAAATGACCGAACCGACACGAAAATGGTCGAGCAACGCTGTGGCTGTTGAGGCTACAGCCACTGTGAGAGTAGGACTCAAGCTGAGCGGCATGGTTGAAGTCTTTTTGCTGTTCGCGGGCTTTACCTTGTTTACTCAATTTATGTTACGGCTCAACACCTAGAAATAACCTAGAAATAAAAATCCGCTCACTCTTTCTAAGAGCGGTAAAGACGCAGCTTTTTAAAGCCTGTTAAAAGTTATCATCATGATGATAAAAGATCGAGCAGCTCTGGCAACAAGTTCAATCGGCTCTGAGAACCGGACAGCTTGTTCAAGTGAGCCATCAATTGGTGCTGCCAGATGGTAAGGTTAAGCGGGCATGGAAGCAAGGACAAGGAAATAAAAACTCGCAAGGAGAATTAAAATCTTTGAAGGGTTGATTACCGATATCATTGACTAGATTCAAGCTGTTTGGCCTGACTAGCTGAGCAATCTTTCTTGTCAATCTCCCTTTCTATTTAGAATTTTCTCAAGTTTACCCTTTTCCGATTATGATTCATCATCTTTCTATTCCTGCTCAAGATCCTCTCCGCGTCGCTAAAGTCTTAGCCGAATTATTTGGCAATCGCTATTACGCTCCTTTTCCTTCCCATCCAGATAGCTATGTCGCATTTGCTGGCGACGAATACGGAACTCTTATTGAAGTGTATCCTCTGGGTACTGAAATGATTCCCGGAGCAGGAGACAACCCCATCTGCTATCAACAAAGTGCTGCCAAACAATTCATTGCGACTCACGCTGCAATTTCAATACCAATTGACCAAGCACAAATCGAATCTATTGCCCGACGGGAAAACTGGCGCTGCTTGCGCTGTAGTCGCGGCTACTTTGATGTGATTGAGTTTTGGATTGAAAATGCTGTGCTCCTGGAACTGGCAACTCCAGAGCTAGCACATCAGTACCTTACTGCTTTAGCCTCTGACAATTTAGCGAAACATTTTGCTCAAGAAAATACTTAATTGTTTTTCTATTTTCACAATGCGTTGTCGAGTCCTGCCAGATCAGCAGAGAAGTATGGCTCGCCGAGAATGATTTGTATGACGATAGAACTTCCGAATGCTCCAGTAAACCGACAACTAAACTAAGGCTCAGTCTTTTAAAAAAGGAATCGCTTGTGCGTTGACAACGATCGCTGCATTGATTGTATCGAGCTTCTGTTAACTATGCTATTCTCCAATCAGCGTTGGCTCGTTGCTCGGTTCTTTGCAGTTCTTCCGTAGGAAGCACGATGGAAACTGGAGGGGCTATGTGCCGAACGTGGTTCCGCATCTCGACCCAGTCTCAGTCCGGACTGGACTCTCCTCCTGCCTTGCCTAACTTTTAAGTGGGATATCTCAACCGAATTTGGGATTAGACAACTGTTGAGCTGTGAAGCTGCACTTTGTCACCGTTTGCTCGTAACGACTGGTAGAAAAACTCTTGCGGGCGATTGTGTTCGTCTACGATCATTACCCGTGCTTGGTGGCCACGGCGTAACACGTCGGCGCGATCGCACTCCTCGTAGGCGTAGATAATCAGAAGATCTCCCGGCTGAGCCAGCAGTGCAGCTCCCCCGTTCGGACAAATGACCCCAGACCCCGCTTCTCCAGGAAGCGTATAGGTTGACCAGCGCTGGCCATTACTGAGATTAACCACATCAATTTCTTCTAAAGGGAGCAAGCCAACTTTCTCAAGCAAATCTTGGTCGATTGTCATACTACCCACGTAGTCAACATTGGCTGCTGTCACTCTCACCCGATGCAGCTTAGCGTGCATTAGTCTGATTGTTGCCATTCCGCTCCTCTTGTACAAGTCTTTTCTTAATACTGTAACTGCTGATACTGCATCTCTAACTAAGAGCAATAGGCTAGTAAAAAAAGAGAAACCCGTTCGCTACTAGATGAGAACACGCATCCTCGGCTCAAAGCAGCCGACTGTTAAAACTTGCTGACTCGTGGCTGCCGTTATCTGCCCGATCCTGCGTTCATACCCTTGAAGGTCATCACCCGATCTATTAAATATCAACCATTCCCTACTAACACACCCTAATATTTATCCAATCAACTTTTTATGAGCTAGGCAGCAGCATTGGGTATAAACGTTCTAGCGCCCGTCGCTTGAGTTTGACAAATTCTGGATGGGTGAATACTTCTAAAGTCCGAGGACGAGGTAGATTAATATCGATGATGTCGATGATTTGAGTGGGTTTGGGAGACAGCAGCAACAGGCGATCGCCCAAAAAGAGCGCTTCTTCAATGTCGTGAGAAATAAATAGCGCCGTGAAGTTGAGCTTCATCCAAAACTGCTGTAGTTCCATCAGCAAGTTCATCGAGTTCAGATAATCAAGGGCGCTGGCGGGTTCATCCAAAATCAAAATATTTGGCTTGATCACTAGACTTCTCAAAATACAGACAAGCTGCGCCTGACCGCCAGATAGGGTAAACGGATAGGCTTTCAAATTGACGTTTAGCTTAAAAGTTTCCACCAACTCCCTCACTTTCTGAACAGCCTGCTGCTTTTTCATGCCTTTCCAAATCAGAGGGAGAGCAATATTATCTTGGACAGTTCGCCACGGCAGTAAGCTAGCTTTATAATCTTGAAACACATAGCCAATTTCTACAGGCTGAGAGTGAAAGAGAATGTCGCCCTGAGTCGGTTTTTCAACGCCAACAATCATGCTCATGAGCGTTGATTTCCCGCAGCCATTTGGACCAAAAATCGTCATAAATTCTCCCGGTTCGGTGGTTAAGTCAAGCTCTTTGAGAACATCAACCGTTTTTCCATCGCCATCCTGAAAGCTTTTCGAGACATTCGCTAAGGTCAGCATTGGTTAGTTCCCCACCCAAAACAAGACTTTCTTCTCAATGACGACAAACAGCTTGTTGAGAAGATAGCCAACAATCCCAGTAAAAATTAACACCCCATAAAGTTCATTGACCGCATTTTTCGAGTAGGCATCGAAGACTCGCTGTCCGAGTCCATACTGCGTCCCCATGAACATCTCGCTGACAATGACCACGATTAAAGAGGTCGAAAGGGCAATCCTCATACCAACAAAGATTTGCGGAACGGCTTCCCAAACGGTAACGTCTTTAAAGGTTTGCCAGTCTGAAGCCCCAAATGATTTGGCCATTTGCCTCTTTTTACTCGCTCCCTGGGCCGCACCGTAGGCACTGTTGATTACCAAAACAAAGAAAACAGCCACCCCAACCATCGCAATTTTCGATTCATCGCCGATGCCAAACGCCAGGAGGAACAGCGGAAATAGGGAAGTCACTGGCAGAGAGCGAAAGAAATCGACAGGAAACTCCATTAGCTGTGCGAAAACTCTGGAAGTTCCCATGAACAAACCGACGGGAATACCTAGCATAATGCCGCCAATGTATCCCACCAGCCAGCGATACCCGGTTAGCTGCACATCTTCAATTAGGTCACCACTGACAAGTAACGTAAAGACCCTAGCAATTGCAGCCAAAGGAGAAGCAAGCAGGGCAGGACTAACTACGCCTGAATAATAAATAACAATCCAGAACGCAAAAATTAGCAGAATACCAATAACGGTGCGTCGATTCACTGTCCCTTTTGCCAAAATAGATGAGTAATCGAACAAGATTTATGAGTTGCAACTGGAATGTCTTTTTCCCTTTCCCCCTTACCCTTTCCCCGACTTCTGTAGGAAGTCAAAAATCCTCAACCCGCTGGCTATCAATTCCTTTAAGAAATTCTGGGGCAATAGTTTCTTCATAGTCAGGTAATGGCTGATCTTGGAATTCTGGTTCTGTAGAGGCGACCCACTCGCCCTGCTTGGTAATGGTGTCTAGTAATCCTCCAGACATGCTGACTCCAACCTCGTACTCTTCCCAAGCCAGTTGCAGTACCTCTAGGGGAATGTCGATTTCGCGGGCTAAAATCTCTTGGGCTTCCTGGGGATTCTCTTCGAGATACTCTTCTGCTTCAATAAGTGCTTGCAGGAAGCTTTCAATCGCTTCCGGGTTCTCCTCAGCGAAGTCTGCGCGCACGGCTACAATCGCGTAGGCTTTATAAATCGGATCGTTCATGACGATGCCGTTATCTCCAAGAGTATCAGCGGTATTGTAGCGAAAAGGTTGCCACATGCTGCCCGCATCTAGTTCGCCATTGACGACGGCTGCCTGAATAGCCGGGGGCGGCATATTGATCATTTCTACCTTGTCGAGATCGACCCCTTGAGACTGAAGGTATTCTACTGCAAACATCTGAGCCGTGGTTGTATAGGTCAGCCCCAAAGTTTTACCTTCTAAATCTTTAGCGCTATTGATTCCTTTATCCTTGCGCGCCACGATCGCATCGTCAAATTTCTCTTGAATAACGGCAATGACTTTAATATCGGTTCCTGGCTGAAACTTGATAGTAGCAATGGTTGGTTCCACAACAATGCCAAAATCGATGTTGCCGCTGATGAGGGTATCGAGGGTTTGTTTCCCTGTTTGAATGTCTTGGCGTTCAGTCTCTAGTCCGGCTTCGGCAAAGTATCCTTGCTCCTGAGCGAGGATGGGCAGCATCGAGATATTTTTCGGCCCTCCCCAGGTAATATCTGTTCCATTGCTGCTTGGCTGACTGCTACAGCTAGTAATGGCAACGGTTAACCCCAAAAAAACAGCACCGACTACTTGTTTCACGCTCCCACTCCCGTTCCGCTCAATGTTGCTATCTAGTCTGGCCAAGCCAGCTAGAATAATTCACTCTAGTTAAATGGTTGTTTGGCAGAAAAGCTGTAGCTTTTTTTACATTGAGTAGCCGCTGGTACTGCGAGTAGGTTTCATCATAGTAGTCAAAAGGAGGATTCGCTCGACTAGCCTTCAGTTGTCCTTGAGAGTTAATTTTGGCTCATCTTCTGTCAACTTGAGTTCCTGAGCTGCATCAATTAATAGCTTACTCAAAGTCTCTCGAAGAGCGAGCAGTAGGCTTCTGCACCGTATCCTCTTTGCCTAGTAGTATAGAGATAACTAGCCTTAACGCTGTTTTACTACTCTAGACTATCAAAATCGTTGGGTGATGTGGTGTTCAAAACTCCTTGCTAGGCTTTTATAGCATCAAGGAATTTCTGCTAATTGATCGTCATTCTTTATGCAAACTCCCGCTCAGCTTCAGCAACGTCTCAGTCAAGTCTTCAGCACCGAACAAGCTGAAGTTTTGGCACAGGTTGTTACAGAAGCCTACTCGGAGCTAGTTAAAACCTCCGATTTTAATGAACTAAAAGCAATTGTTCGAGAACTCGCTCAAGCCCAGAACCGGACTGAGCAGCGCCTAGAAGAACTCGCTCAGGCTCAAACTCGCACCGAGCAGCGCGTCGATGAACTCGCTCAAGCGCTTAGAGAAACCAATAGACAGGTAGGAGGTCTCGCGATGACTATCGGCTATACTCTAGAAAATGAGTCTTACAAAGCCCTACCTGCGCTTTTAAGAGAAAATTTTAATTTAGCTGTCCAGGGGCGTTTGAAGCGTGGCTACGTTACGGATGAGCAGGGACGCTCCTTGGAAGTCAATATCCTTGGGCAGGCCGTTCGAGAGGGAAAAAACTATACTATTGTTGGAGAAAGCAAAAGCCAGCTTTCAACGAGAGACATCGACCGCTTTGTCAGGCGAAAACTTGATCCTTTAAGAGGCGTATTGGGGGATGTGTTTCCTCTCCTAGTTACTCATATGGTTTCTAGCCCGGAGGTAGAGAATTACGCTCAAGAGCAAGGAGTTACTCTCTACTACTCCTATGACTTCTAAATGAGGCAGGCAAGGGGAAACAGGAGATACTCCAGAAAAAATAGTTTCCAGATAAACTGATAAAACTGGGCGATCGCACTTTTGCTCTCTAAATCAACGCGAGTAGAACGCCACCAAAATAACCCTAGTAACCCAAGGTGAGTTGCTCCTACAAACCAAGCATTGACATCTCGTAGCCACAGGCTTGCCCCAATGAGTCCTACATAGCAGCCAGTGACGATCCAACGAGTGAGATTGAATACTGCCTGTTTGCCCAGCAGGAGAGTAAAGGTGGTAATGCTATATTGCTTGTCCCCTTCCATATCGGGAACGTCTTTAAAAATGGCGATCGCCACCGTAAACACTAACACAAAGAACGTCAGTGCCCATACAGCAGGCAAGATCGTCTCTGCGCCACCCAGCTTCTGGCTAAAGTGCAAAAATAGCCCCAAATTGACCACTGCTCCCCGCACCGTAAAGATACACAGCGCCGCTAAAAAGGGAAAGCGCTTCAGACGCACAGGCGGTAACGAATAGGCAGTCCCAATGGCTAAACTCACTCCGACAGTTGCTAGCAGCCACGAACCAAGCCACGCTGCCAAAGAAAATGCGCCAACGAAAGAGAACGCGACGAGCCATTGTCCCTGACGAGGAGAAAATTCCCCGGCTGCTACGGGAAGGTGGGGTTTATTAATTTTATCGATCGCCACATCTTCAAGCTGGTTAAGACCCACAATGTAAACGTTACCGCACAGGCAGGCAATCCAAGCGCCTAGAAGATGACCGGGGACGAAGGTACTAGAATCAGCCGTAGCTAGAGCAATAAGATACAGAGCCAAAACGCTCAGGCTAGTACCAATGATGGTATGAGGACGAGAAAACTTCCATAAGCTATAGAGCCAAGCACTAGGCTGCTGAAAGAAGTTAATGGAGCGAGAAGCAGTTTGACTCATGGAGCAGTGAGCAGTGACCTATATCCAGTGACCAGGTAGGATTATACTACTCTCCCAAGGATTATTGTGAATTGTCTTCTCATCACTGCTAGATTAGTTTGAATCATGCTGGCGACGCGATATCGATCGACGGAGCTGCTAGAGGAAAAGCTCAGCAGGCGATCGCCCATAAAGCAGGTGGGAGAGAACGCAGTAATGCTGCCGCTCCCTCCATTCCAACTACCCCATTGGTATCGAAAGCCTCGTCTGCCTCTAATTGGGCTGCCTCTACTATAGGATCAAGGTGAGGTGCAACGAGACGAATGGTCTCTACGGTTCGCCTTCCGTGTGCTACATCTAAAACCTTTTCTAAATCAAGTTGATGCTTGGCTGCCCACAGCCGCCAGTGATGCTCAATACAAGCTGTGGAATCTACAAGCACCCCATCAAGATCGAAGATCACGGCATTACATTCCAATTGATCCACTCAACGTTCCCCCTGTTCGTAAGAGTGCTTCACCTAACGATTCAACCACAAAAATCTCAACATGACTGCTTCATCGATATCCTCCAAATACTATCTCACCGACAAGCTCCACTAACTTAATCTTGGATACCAACAAACAAGATTACAGTTGTGCCCTCACCAATAACTCTGCGGCATAACGGTTCGCTTGAGCGGCTGCCAGCAATTTTTGCAATGCACCAAGGTTTTTCAGCAGTCCGCTCCAAGTGAATTGTTAGCTGGGTAACAACACTGATCGGTTTCAACGACTCGAACATTGCCCATTGGCAAGATTGAGAACTTCAAACCATTTCACTAACACTGCCACCAGCGATTTGCCAGCCGCTTTTGCCTCTACGCCAAACTCTCATATAGCGGTAATCACCTGCGAAGGCATTGCCTAAATACGTACCACTCAAGGAGATTTTGGCCGACGCAAGAGCAAAGTGTTCGCTCCAAACACGTATTTCTAGCTCTTTAGGCACAAACTCGTGAAACTGAGTACCGCCAGTACGGTGCAAGTCTAAATCCATTGCTTTAGTTGCCAGTTCACCAGTTGGCCCAGCGAAAAGCAGATCATCGGCCATGAGTATCTCTAATTCAGATACATCAGAGGCTGACATTGCGGTATAAAGTCGCGCTTCACACTCACGAATTTGGCTTTCAATTTCCGAATCCATGTTTCCCACTACAGTTCTAACTACACTTAACTATGCTTCATGACTGGTCACCTCATCAACGGGCCTCAACTGATAGTCAGTCGCCCTATCTAGCCCTATCTACAAGTGCAATTGCTGTGTGCGGAGCCAGCTAACTTATTTATTAGACAGAAACTTTCTGGATATCTCCTCTATATGAAACAAAAAGCAGAAAAGTTCTGTACATCTCCCCTATACGATAGGATATTAAGAATTTTTCGGTATATTTGTCGATGGTATCAAGAAACTTTCTAAATATTGCGCCATACGAAACCTACCGTGGAAGCTAGATAGATAGTAAAGTTGTAGGTGCATAGTCCGGGAAAAGGGCAAAGGGGAAGGGGAAAAGGGTTTAGATTTCTACTGGTGTAGAATCTCTATTAAAAAATGGTATAAGCCGAAAGTTAACGAGGAAGGGGCAGAATGTTAAGAAGGCTTTAACAGGCAGCTTGACTCTCTCTGGCTTTGGCTCACTTCTCTCCGTATAGCAAGCCAAAGCGAATTAAGCCGCGTTCGTAACCGCGACTCATCAAACCAAGCGATAGAGCCGCTTCGATGGTTTTCCAGCCGGAACGAAGCAGCAGAGCGATCGCTCTAAGGTCAAAGGCAGAATCAATCACTACATCCCAAAAGGGAGCGACGGCGGTAGACCAGTCAGCAGTGCGGATGTTTTGGAAGCCGCAGGATGAGGCGATCGCTTCGTACTCAGGCAGCGAAATCACGTAGGGCAGGCAATACACGCGATAAATGTCCTCTAGGTGTCTTTTCTCATCCTCAGTGAGTTCCCCGGCCAAAGAATCGGTCGGACGATGACACCAGGTCGCCATCACCAAGCGTCCTTCGGGTTTCAGCACACGGTAGCATTCGGATAGAAACTGCTCCTTATCCGGCATGTGTTCGCCGCTTTCTAGCGACCACACCAAATCGAAACTGTTGTCTGCAAACGGCATATCTAAGGCGTTGGCCACTTGAAATTCAGTTTTGACACCAAACATTTTGGCTCTTTCTATAGCCCGCGCTGCCTGTACCGGAGACAGAGTAATTCCCGTTGCCGTTGCCTGATACTTCTGAGCGAGATAAATCGTGCTGCCGCCAATGCCACAGCCGACATCAATAATATTCTCAGCCTGCTCAACTCCTGCCCAGCGAAGCAATTCTTCGATCAGGTCTATCTGGGCCTGACGACGCTCTATTTTTGTGGTCCCTGCCCTCCCATAGTACCCGTGATGCATGTGTTCTCCCCAGATCTGTTCCCATAGACCGCTAGAGGCATCGTAGAATTGCTGAATTTGCTGGTAGAGGGGTGAAGACATAGTTGAAGTGCTAGGTGAGTGGCTGCTCTAGTATAAAAGAACAATCGTCAACAGATTAAGCTCTTTTAACTTAGAATTAACTGATTGTTTGGACTTGTCAGGTATATCCACTGCCGCTACCCAGACAACCAATCCTCTTGTTGGGGGAGCTAGTACCCTATACGGCGTAAGCTGGGAACAGTTTAAAACGATTGATGCCACTCTCGATCGTGATAACGGAGTCAAACTATCCTACTGGTGTGGAGTGCTAGAAATTGTGTCCCCGACTGGGGTTGAACGTGGAAGAATTAAAAGTACGCTTGGATTGCTGCTTGAAGCGTATATGAGAGAAGGAGGAATCCGGTTTTATCGGTGTGGAGGCTTCACCATTGAATCTCCAGAAACAGCCTCTGGCAATCCTAATGAATCTTATGCGATTGGCTCTTCAAAAGATCTTCCAGATATTGTTATCGAGGTAATTGTTACTAGCGGTAAGCTAGACAAAAAAGAACTCTACAGATTAAAGCAAGTCCCGGAAGTGTGGTTTTGGAAGCAGGGAGAGGTAACTGTCTTCGGACTGGAGAAGCGAGAGTACGTGCAGCGCGACCGCAGTCAATTTTTTCCCGATTTTGATCTAGATATTCTCAAGCGTTACCTAGAGTACTCCGATCAGTACGAGACAGTTACCGATTTCATCAACAACCTTCGCTCAGAGAAATAAGCAAAAGCTAAGCAACACTGCCCCGTTTGCGAGTTTCTTTGTAAGAAGTCCCCACGTTCCTTAAGCCAGCGCGAATCATTTGCTGCTCTAATAGAGCAAAGAACCGGGCGCGATCGCCTCCCCGCACCACGGCTTGATTGTGGGCCTCGGCTAATGCGACTGGATAGCCATAGCCTTTATGCACCTGCGCTAGCACAATACCGAGGGATTGATTCAGCAGCGCGGCATCGCCCGCAACCCAGGCCGGAAACTCGACGCGGGCCACTTCTGTACCGACGTTGACGTAGCAGAAGTAGACTTTTTGAGCCTCATCGTAGCGATCGAGAATGCGGATGGAACTGCGCCACAGTGGACCTCGTTGACCGGGCTGGAGGAGAGCACCTGCTAGCGTGGCATCCCGCAGCGGATCGACCACCTGACAGGGAGCGCGATCGCTCAAATCACTACAGGAGGTCAGACAGTCTGGGACTTCATGAGGGCAAGCTTGCAGACGCAGGAAGTTAATCGCCTCCATGCTGCGAGAGGCGCTGACGTAGCCAACGAGGGGAATGTGCGCTTCCTGAAGCTGTTGCCAAGCTGCGAGAATCGGAGGCAGCACGAGTTCCCGCGCCTCAACGGGTAAGCCATCGAGAAACCACAGAATGAGTGAGCCATCAACGAGGGCTAAATTGGGTTCGTGATGCGCTCCCGGCGGGTTAACCCAGCGACAGGCCATGTCTGCCAAGGCTTGAGCTTCGGAAACGGTACGGCGATAGCCCATCCATTCTTCGGTGCGGATGCCCCACTGCTTGGAGACGTACAGATCCTCCGACTTATAAAACACTTCGGGCAGATTGTCCAGCAGCGGAAGCAGGTTCTGCCCGTAGTGCAGCATCACTCGACCGATGTTGATGAGATAACAGTAGGCGATTTCGTGGTGAGAGGGGGAAATCTGGGAGCCATCGCTGGCAAAAACGCTGTGGCTGCGGGGAGGAGATTGAATGTCAGTGCAGGTATCAATCGGTTCTACTGGAGTTGCTGCGGCAAATATTAGGCGATCGCGCCACTGTTTCTGCACTTCGATCAGTCGAGCCAGTCTGGCCTGGGTTTCTTGAAGCAATCCATGAGCCCGTTCGAGGCGCTGACGGCTTGCTGTCGCCTCTTTCGTAAGGTGCTGACTGATACCGGGAAACTGTCCTGCCAGTTTTGCGAGGTCGAGCATAGTGCGAATGATGAATAATCATGAATTATAAGGGATTGCGATACTTGCTTTCAGTTTGACCGACGAGCCAAGCGAACGATACTTCTCTTCTATTTTGAAAACCAAATGACGCTTATACCTGTCCTGACTGTCCTGGTAGAAAAAAGTTTGTTAACGCTTACTGTATTTAAATTGATATCATCTAGCTAACTTTTGCGGTAGGTTCCTGGCGTAATTCCGGTTAATTCGCGGAAAGTTTTACCTAAATGGCTTTGAGAGTTGAAGCCGCATTCCAGGGCAATTTCTGCGATCGCGTCCTTAGAATTTTTCAACAAATGCTTCGCCCGTTCCACCCGCTGCTGGAGTAAATACTGATGCGGAGAAATCCCCATCGATTGCTTAAAGAGGCGGCTAAAGTAAAATTGGGTTACCCCGGCTACCGCTGCTAAATCAGACAGCTTAATTTGCCGATCCAAATGAGCATTAATATACTCAGCAACTTGCAGGAGCTGGCGATCGCTTAATCCTCCCTCGTACACGGCTATGCGAGGCTGACTTGTCGAATAGTCGCGGAGCAAATGAACGGCTAGCACGTTTGCCAACGATTCTACATAAAGTTGTCCGACCCAACTGCCGCCTTTGTGGAGTTCTGCCCGAAGCAGCCTCAGCGTTTGCTCCAGTTGAGGATCGCGGACTCGAAACTCCGTGACCAGTTCTAGACGATCGGGAGCAATCTCTGCTTGCTGAGCAACGGACTGCAATAACTGGATAGGGATTTCGACGTTCAAAAAATGGTCGTTTCCTTCAACTCGGTAGAAGCTAGGAAGGTTAGCCGGGGTAATCGAAATATCGCCTTGGGAATAGAGTCCGGTGTAGTGGCGATCACCGACAGTTTGATGAATGCGGTAAGGACGAGGCGCTAAACACAGCGCAATAGAATGCCCTACCCAGGCTTCTGGAACACTGACATCTCCCGGGGGCTGCTGAAATTCTTCGACCAGCACCGTTTCCCAGCCTAGTGCTTGGCTAGAGACAATGGGAGAAGGCGATGCTGCCCTGGGAAAGTTGGTGCTGGATAAATTTTTGCCAGTTTGAGAGCGCTTCATCAGAGTTTTTTCCCTCTTTAACAACTCACCGCAAAATTTTGACAGTCGCGCAAATTTTAGATAGCTCTTGGTGGTTTGAGTTACCTATTCTGTAATCATAGCGATACTTCTGCACTATCCCTTTAAATTATGGAGGATAACTCAATGAAAAAGCGTTTATTGATAGCAAGCTGGCTATTTTTGATTGGTTCGGGCTTATTTGTGATTGATGCGATCGCTGAAATTACCCATCAATTTTCCCCGATGTCTTTAGTTCATTTGTCCGAAGGCGTGTTGTTTCTAGTCGGTTCCATCTTTTTTATGCCTAATACTCAAACCGACCCCTAATTCTGGAGTGAGGCTAATCGCCAAGGGTGTAACGCAGGATATTGACTCTTAATAGTGGCTGCGAGACGGATCTGAACTGACTCGCAGCCCAAACTAACCGCAGAAACGACTTTTTCGGGGGATAAAGCGAGCATTGTCAAGCCGTCAAGATCTTTTAATACGGGTTTCTCTGGAATAATCCTCTACTTCATCACTGCCATAAAAACTCGCTCCATTTTCTGAGAGGAGATCGCCCAATTCCCCGCAAAATTTTGACAAAACCGTAAACAACAGAGAGATTTCCCTCTACCTATTTTTTTAAGTAGCTGTGTACTCAGTCATCAGAGGAGTTTCACCATGACTATCATTCAAAGTTCAAACCATCTCCGTACCGAAGTGCGAGAGTTTCTTAAATTAGCTATTCCTCTGGCTAGCGCTCAAGTCGCTCAATCGGCCACTGGCTTTGCTGATACGATTATCATGGGCAGATTGGGAGCTGAGGTGTTAGCCGCAGGCGGACTGGCAGCCATTATTTTTCTCTCAATTATGATGAGCGCCAGTGGCGTCGTCATGGGAGTGAGTCCATTAATTGCAGAAGCCTTTGGGGCTGGACAAAGAGCGCGTATTGAGCAGGTTGCTCGTCAAGGACTGTGGTTGGCGCTGCTGGTTTCCCTCCCGCTGATGATTTTTACTGGACATCTTGATACCTGGCTAGCCCACAGCGGACAAACGGAGACGACGGTAGAGCTTGTTAATACTTATCTAGATATTATGCTGTGGGGGTTATTTCCCGCTGTAGGATTTGCGGCTCTCCGGGCTACCGTTTCCGCCCTCTCTCAGGCACGTCCGGTGATGGTCATTGTGGTCAGTGGAACAGTATTTAATATCATCGGCAACTATAGCTTAGGGCTAGGGAAGTTTGGCTTTCCGCAACTGGGTCTGGCAGGATTGGCGCTGGCAAGCGTCTTGGCGCTATGGGGCATGTTTTTAGCCTTAGCCCTGTATGTCTGCATCAATCGGAACCTCAAGCACTATCGGTTTTTTCAACAACTCCACCGCGTCAGACCCAAAATTCTGTGGGAATTAGCTTGGGTAGGAGTGCCAATTGGAGTATTCTCCGGGTTAGAAACAGGCTTTTTCATGGTGATTATGTTCTGGATGGGGACGTTAGGCACAGAGGTATTAGCGGCGCATCAGGTCGTGTTTCAAACGATTGTTGTGGTGTTCATGGTGCCGTTAGGGATCTCGTTTGCAACAACCGTACGAGTCGGGCAATGGTTAGGTCGCTGCGATCGCATAGGCATTCAGCAAGCTGCTTGGGTGAGTATGGTTATCACCACAGTATTCATGGTCAGCGTATCCATTGCCTTTTTGCTGTTTCCCAAACAGATCGTCGGGATTTATTTAGATATCCAAGATCCAGACAATGCCGCCATTGTTGCTATCGCCTTGCCGTTGCTCATGATTGCAGCGATCGCTCAGGTATTGGATGGTTTTCAAAAAGCAGTGTATGGTTCGCTGCAAGGGCTTCAGGACACGCAGATTCCAATGTTGCTCAACGTCTTGGGCTACTGGGGGGTCGGTTTGTCGGTGGGGTATCTACTCGGTTTCACTTTCAACTGGGGCAGCATCGGTTTGTGGATTGGGCAGTCGGTAGCGATCACCGTTGTTGCCGGACTCTTCTTCTGGCGGTTTTGTCGATTGACATCGTGCCAAAAGCTTGATTCCTCAAATTACTAAGCTAGCGGCTATCAGAAATGAGAAGATTCACCCAGGAGAAATCAAAATGAAGGTTTTTCTAACAGGAGCAACAGGATACATTGGCAGCGTTGTTGCCGAAAAACTACAGGCAGCAGGACACTTGGCGCGATGATGATCCTAATGAGGCGATCGCTCTTTTTTAGCTGCCTGTTCTTTGTCAAGTTCGCGGAGGCACTGTTGTCCTGTCCCAATCGCTAATCCTAAACCAGCTCCTATCCAGGGAGTATACCTGTCGTAAAGATCTTGGTAGAGATGTTCGTACTTAACCTGGCGGAGATCGTCTCTCGTGACTTCTGCTGCGGCTGTTCCTAAAAAGGCTCCGAGTACAGCCGTTGTTAATCCAGAAAAGATAATCAGTTTAATGTTCATGGTCGCTTTCACGTTATTTAAGTAGGTAGGGACGGCCAGACAAAACAGAGTTGGCAGTCAGGTTCTGGTTATCAGGTAAAAGTTTGCTAGTTTTTTCTGCTTATCTGCAAGAACCGACAGAAACAACGGCTGTTGTTAGGCATACCGATATTTGGCAGGTATCAGAACAACGAGCCTAGTCAGCGTTGCGGTTTTGCTCCTAACTCCTTCAGCGGCAGTCGCAAAAAGTTGACTAGTTCTGTCATGGCGGTAGAATTTCTCTCCGTCAATCGATCGAAGAGAGAGTGAAATTACCAAACGCTAATTATCGGGAGGGAAAACAACACCATTGCGAACGTGAAGTTGAGGACAAAACTGAGTCCTGTATTGCTCGTTTGTGCTCGATTAACGTTTCTAGCCGAGGGCGTTGATTTCTGAATCATTGCGATCTCCACATTAAAGAACTAACTATTACTCCGCTGCGAACAGCGCTTTTTATGGCCAGTTAAAGATTATTAGCAGTTGCATTGTTTACTTTGGCTTCTATCAACTAAGCGTTGAGAATCGGCGTTAAACCGCAGCTCTAAAAAGTGAAGCGATAGGTGCGTCGTTAGAGAAAAGCAGCAAAGCTGCTAGGGAAAAGGACTGAACAGCTATCAGTTACCAGTTAAAGGAACTAGTCTGGTCACTGCTTACTGTTCACTGATCATTATTTTCCCTTTCCCCGTCCCAAGGGACTTTCTTAAACGTAATCGACGTAGCCTGCTGTGAGGTCTAATTCAAACCCTTGAGCGATCGCAATTAGATCTTGCTCGGAATCGAAAATACCGACCCCAGAAAACCCGTTTTGAGCGACGTTGTCTAAGCTGAAGTCGGCGGCGCTGCCGTTGAGCACCAGAAGGTCTTCTGGATTAAAATCGACAATGAGAGCAAAGTCTTGCGCTCCGGCATTGCTGTAGAAGTTCCCCTGTTCATTACCCAGGATAAAGGTGTCTTGGCCTTCTCCTCCAGTTAAGGCATCGATATCAGTGGCGGATAGGTTTGTCCCTACTAGGGTATCATCGCCTTGTCCGCCGTTGAGGTCGTCAAATCCCGCGCCACCGAAGAGCAGATCGTCTCCCCTGCCGCCGTTAAGGGCATCGGTGCCACCGTTACCGAAGAGGCGATCGCGTCCTTGGCCCCCAGAGATCAGGTCAGCACCCTCACCGCCAAAGAGGTGATCGCTACCTCCATCGCCGTTAATAAAGTCTTGACCGCCGTTACCGAAGAGGCGATCGCTCCCGCCGCCGCCGTTGAGAAAATCGTTGCCGTCTCCGGCTCGAATGACATCGCTACCGCCGTCGCCGTTGAGAAAGTCGTTGCCTAGCAAAACATCATTGCCAGCACCACCGTTAATTACGTCTTCATCAGAACCGCCATTAATGACATCATTGCCATTGTCGCCGTTGATAAAATCTTGGCCTGCCGGGTCCATAATAGAGTCGTCCCCGTCATTGCCGTTGAGGAAATCTTTCCCTGCGGTTCCTTGAATCACATCAACAACCGCTGTGCCTTGACGCACGTTATCGACCGGAGTGGTGCTAGCAGCCGTCGCCGTATCCGTAGCGGTTTGAGCGCCCGCTTGGAAATCTTCTGCACTGATGAGGTCAGGAGCAACAGAAACCAGCGTCGCAATCTGTTCGCCAGTATCAGCAACTTGAATCGACGTACCGATGAGCGTGGGCAGAATATTGATTTGATCTAAGGTCAGCCCCTCTTCTAGCACGAAGAAGTCTTCTCCATCCGTGAAGTCGGCGATCGCCTGCAAGCCTCCGGAGGAAAGGACAAAGCGATCGCTACCGCCGCCGCCGAAGGCCAGGTTTAGACCAGAACCGCCATCGATGAGGTCGGCACCGTCACCCCCGAGGTTCAGATCGTTACCGCTGCCGCTTTGAATGGTTTTGTTTCCACTCCCTGAACGGACGAAATCATTACCGCTGCCGCCTGCTAGCGTGTCGTCACCGCCATCTAGGTTGGAGAAGAAGTCGTTTCCCCTGCCGCCTTGAACAATATCGTCACCGTTACCGTCTGCCAGAAAATCGTTACCAGAACCGCCCTGAAGCCGATCTTCACTCTCACCGCCAGCGAGCAAGTCATTTCCGGCGTTACCCAAGACAGTGCCGCTGACGGTTCCTTGCGAACCATCATAGAGGTCGTTGCCAGCACTGAGAACAACATCGCCGTCGATGGTGCCGCTGTTAACGATGGAGACGTTGCCTTCAGCTTTGCTAGCATCGATGGCTAGTTGTCCGTTTTCAACGGTTCCGCCTTCAATGGTTCCGCTATTAATAATGCTGCCGTTGAGCTGAGTGCGGTTTTCAATCAAAACGGTGGCTCCGTTTTCTGCCGTCAAAGTGCCGGAGTTTTCGATATTGCCATGGAAAACCGAAGTATCTGCCCCCGAAGCGCTGACCCAGTAGAGGCGGACAGCAGCGGCTTGGTTTGTTTGGTTGTCGGGCGCACCATCAGGCAAGCCGCGTCCCTGCACTAATCCTTGGTTAATGACAGCACCATCTACCTCGGCCCCGAGTTCGAGAGAAATCGCGTCCCCGTTGTTTCCTTCACCCACATCAATAATTCCTTCCGAGAGGTTATCGATGAAGAAGGTATTGGCAGTGACATCGCTGTAAACAGTGCCATTACGCGGATCGGCAGTGGAGAGAATTTGACCGCTATTAATGACCGTCCCCTCGTCACCGCCAAGGTTGATGGGGCGACTATCGCTGGTAATGATGCCTCGGTTAAAGATAACCGCCGAAGCTTCGCCACCATTGGCAACATTGATGCCGTTAAAGTCACCATTGATGCTGCCCTGATTATCGACAATGGTATTCGTTCCTTCGACTTGGATGCCTGTGTCGCTGCCGTTAAGGTTGCCGTCCGTATCGACACTGCTAATGATGCCATTTGTGTCGATGAAAATACGGTTCAAGTTATCCTGAGTGATGACCGACGGAGTATCTTCGGTTTCGAGTTGCCCGAAGACGGTGAGAGAGTCGCCAAGTTCGTCAAGGAGAACAGGCGTGGTGCTAGTTTCATTAGATGCAATGGTGATGTTAGTCATGAGAATATCCTCTAATGAGTATAGTGAGTTGAATCAGAAGTACAGCTTTACTAGCGTTCTGCTAGTGAAATGAATGATGCTGTCAAGGTCAAAGATTTGGTCAACGCGGCTTGAATAATCGAGGCGAGTACTCAAGGCATCTAGAGAAATGATTGCTTCGCGCAAAACGGCTTGCTAACGAATCTCTTTTGGATGAACGTTGACGCTCTTAAACTTATAGAGCAATTTACGGTAGCGGAAAATACAGAAAAGTTAAGGAGTTGGCTATAGAGGAGCACTTAACTTTTGCAGGATCTTGCTGCGAGTGGGCGATCGCCTCATCAAGTCAAGATTCTTGATTATCGGCGGAGTAGGTGTTGAGCTAAAGACGCAGACTAATACCGATTCTGCGTGGTATTTTACAAGCCAACAGTCCGTAGGGATGCGATAGCTGACGGAGAACTAATTGAGATGGAACCAAAGGGTTCTCACGAAACGGTTGCTGAAAAAAAGACGAGGCAAATTAGCACTGCCACTGCCGCTAACCAACTCCCCTGGTTTATTCCTCGTACTTGTCTCGTTCGTCCCTTTGCTAAAGTGGTTACGGCTCGTCGTCCTGATCTTATGGTTTTAGATGAGACGAATTCGCTCGATGAACCCTTATGGCAACAAGAATTGGTGCGGCTATATCCCGGTGTCAAAAGCGAGGTGAGGTTAGCAACGCCATCGCTATCAAAATCCCCGACGGTGACTTCTTAAAACAAGCGAGTTGGTATCGCTGAAATTGATTGATCCTCTGTGCTAATCTGTTAACCACATTTGCGCTGTTCTCGGCGGAATATAGAGAGTAAAGCGATCGCCTCCTAGCTGCATCTCGTATCCGTGAATCAGGTCGCGGTAGGTTCCTGGATTAGTCAATCCCCAGGTGTTGAATTCAAACCATTGCTCCCGATCGCTTTTGTTAATGGCAACAATTCCTGAACTACCTCGACGAAAGGCTAACAGCGTATCGCTTTCGGACAAAATTGCCGTCGGCTGTCCGTGAACAGCGTTGTGAAATCGAATCATGTTCCCAAGATCCACCCGTTGCACAATGTTGGTCCAGCGATCGCGGTCTTCTGGGTATTGAGCGGCTGATTCGTTGTGGTCGGCAAATACGAGCGGGACGCCGCCATCTCTTCCTAAAACATAGGCGTAAGCTAAATGCTCATCTTGACGATCTAGCAACCAACTGCGAAACCCATGATTATAAGGAATGTCATGATTGACTGTGAAGGTGACTGCCCGATGCCAAGGAAGGGCATTGTCCTCCGTATGGGGATGAGTGAGTTTTCTTAAAGAGCCACCAAAACTGAAGGCTTCTCGAATCGTCTGAAATAGGGGAAAGTCGTAGGCAGAGATCCAGGTTTCCTGAAGAAAGGGATCTAGAAAAACTTTTTCATCGTGGTCACTACCCGTTAACACCTCGCCAAACAAATACTTTCCAGCAACGACGTCACTATCCGCAATATTGTCGATCATTCGTTCGGTCATGTGCTTAATTGCATCGATGCGGAAACCGTCAAACCCCATTTGGGACAAAGCGGCAAACAATTGTCGCTGCTGGAGCAGAACCCCATCAGAATCTTGCAGATCTGGCAATCCAGAAAGATCTTGGAACTGCACCTCAGAGCGATTCGACCAATTAACGATATTTCCGCCCTGATTGAAATCGAATGGAGAAAACAGCCCTTCCTTGAGATTGCCATACAGACGATTTGGCTCAAATAGTTCGGGGTTATTTTTGTAGTTTGCTAGTTCTGCTTCTCCAGGAAATTTCAATCGATCGTGCCGAGCTTCGTTAGCCATATGATTAATAACAATGTCGGCATAGACACGGAGTGGAGGCGTTAATTGATGGCATTTTTCTAGTAATTCTTCAAGGTCTTTTTTGTCCCCCAAATAAGAGAGAAGAATGCGATAATCTTTTGGCTGGTAACGTTGCCACCATTGATCTCCGTTAGGATCTGAGTACAGAGGCGGGGGAATAAGAATTGCCCCATAACCAGCTTTGTGTATTTCCTCGACTTGCTCAATAATTTCTCGATACTGCCAATTAAAAGCATGAAGAATGACATCTTTCATGGTTTTCTCCTTGAGATAGATTAGTTCAAAAGAATGAAAGTAGCTAGAGGATTTGCTGCAAACTTCAATTATAATCTTGTAAAAGTAGCTAAGGGATAAAACTAGTTTGCTTAGCTATATTTTTTGCTAAGAGAAACTGGGTTAAACTAGGACAAAATACGAGCGATCGCCTCATCCAATACGTCTTCGCTGGTAGAAATTTGTCCTTTTAAGCTTTCTAAAGTTCTCACTGCCAGTTCTCTCACCTCAGAGCTATTCGACTGAATAGCGACTTTTTCAATGGCTTGAATAGCTTCTGGAGAAATTGGTTCGTGGGGCGATCGCCGCGCAATATTTGCGATCGCTGCTAGAGCTTCTTGAGAAACAAGAGTATCTTGAGAATTTTTGGCAATTTCTTCAATATTTTCAATTGCCATTTCTTGGTTGCTGAAATTAGTTGTTCCAATTGCCAGTTCTTCAATACTTTCAATGCTTTCTAAAGAGGAAGGAGCGCTGGAAGATAGCATGGCGTTACTAATGGCAATTTCTTCAACCTGCACCTTCTCTTCTTGAAGTTCTTCTATCTCATTCTGTAGCTGTAAAGTATTAGAAGCTGTCTCAAATACTAGTGGAAAAAACAAGCCGAAGAGTAAAGACAACCCAAATACTTTAAGCTTTGACTTCTTAAGATACAAGAAATCTGATAAAACAAACATCCCGATTAGACTACTCATTACTCCTAAAAATATACTGGAGGGAACCAAATAACTTAGAGATGTAACATTTATTTGAGGTCTGGATTGATCGAGGGGAGCTGTAGTAGTTTCTTTTACCTCCATAACGATTTTAGTCAAACCGCCTAAAGCGCCTGGTAAGATGACATATCTAGGAACAAAATTTTCTTTTTTTTCTAAGGCTGGAGAGGTTGTCTTTGTTACTTGTTTGGCTAGAGATAGGGGATTAGTTGTCATTTTGACCTCTTTTAGTAAATTTAAGAACGAACCCATGAAAACCGGAAAAAGTGTTGAAACAATAGACGGGCGGCTGCTTCTACAAGCAGTATTGGTGTCTCCTGCGGAGGAGCTTGCGCTAAATTTGCGGGGTCAAATTGCGGTCGCTGTTTCTCGGAGGCGACCTCCTTTGAAAGTGTACCGCCCCCGTTTGAACCAGTGTCCTCCTGCCCCCTGCCTTCGTTTAAGCAGTGTTAGTAATTCCAACGAATTTTTCCAGGGCGTAAATCTAGATGAACAAATCCTTTAGGTGCGCCGTAGCCTAACGCTTTATCTGTCCAAGCAACGGTATCTAACCAATGCTGGAAGTCACGGAGGTTGCCTTGTGCAGGACGTACGTCAACCGCTTTGCCATAGAGGTGCTGAGAGTTGCGAGCCCCGCCAACGGCGCGATTAATTGCGGGCGGACGATACCAAGAGGTGACGATAATTGCCGAGCCCCACGCTTCACGCACTCGATCGAGTTCTTGGGCAAGGGTAACAACATTCTGCTTAATGACATCCGCTTGAGGGAAACGCCGAGCATCTCCGTTAGTCACTTCCCGGACGCTGAAATATTTTGAAACCTGAGCATTAAAATCTTGCCAGTTGATCTCTTGCCAAGTTCGAGGAATCGCGATACTATCAGCTACATTGGGCCTACTGTTGCCTAAAACTTGTTTGGCTCGTTCCCAAAACTGAACGCGATCGCGGTATCCATTTAGTCCGCCGTTAATCAAGCGAGTCACCCGTTGAAAATCTCCGGCATCGGCTGCTGTATTGATTTTCCGGCTTTGCCAGTACCAACCTGCTACGGCGGCGTTGGTGTAGGGATTTTGGACAACTAGAGCGGGGTTTTCTTCGAGAGGCAAGTTCAAAGCGCGTCCGCAGGTACGATAGTTGGCTCTGCCAGTCAGTTGAATCAGCCCGCGACCTTTGAAACGTTTCCCATCTCCGGGCTGGGTATTGCCCAAATCTCTTCGCCCTTCGTAGGCAGCGCCGCTTGCAATTTCTTCTTTGTAGCGCAAAGAACCACTTTCATGAGCAATCTGAGCGATGAAAGCCGCCGCCCTTACAGGAGTAGCAATGTCAAAGTCAGACAGAACACGATTGATCGAATCGCAATAGATTTTAATATCAGAGAGAGAAGCCTGGGGCATAATTGCTTTTAGGCTTTCTTGGGTCAATACTTCTGCGGTTTCTTGATTATCTTCCCAAGGAAGTTGCCAATGTCCTGACCAAAGATACCAGGTGCCAGCATCGTAATCTAAGTCCACTAAATAATGACCATCTTCAGCTTCTGAAAAGGTCCGCACCTTGTATTCTTTGCCAACAGGAACGCGAACTTTTTGCTTCTCTTTCAACTCCGAGGATTGCAGATATTTTTTCTTTAAGTAAGTTGATCTTACGGCCTTAATTAGCATTGCTTGAATCTCCTAATTGTTTTAAAAACCAAGTTTTTTAGGTTGCAAAACTATTGGCTTTTTAGGTAGTGATTCATTTATAGTTTTTCTATGTAAATCAGTCGATACAGGAAAGTTAAGGAAATCAATAATAAAGCAGCTTAACTTTAATAAAGCCTCAACCTCACCCAATTTCTCAATGGTGATGCGACTAGGGTAAAAAGTTTTGACTCCTTTACCCCTTACCCCTTTTCCCGACTATGCATTTGTAGTTCCACTTTTCAGAATTAGTATTACCCTCTTAAAGTGGCGAATTCTCAGATTGGCTGTGGACTATTTTTTAAATAGAAAATTTGCCTGTAATTAGCTATCCAAAACCGCAAAGCGCAGCAGAAAACAACGAAGGCTCAGGGGCGGCCCAAAAAAAGGGTTAATAAAGACCGTCATGAGCGATCGCTCGTTTTTGCTGGTATTACCAGAGGCTCACAAGACCCACGACTTGAGCTAACGGTCGGCTTTTCCCTTTCCTCGCGACGCTTCAGTAGATAAGTAGATGGAGAAAAAACGCTCCAACCTTCGACTCTCGACTGACGACTCCCCAGTTTTCGACTCAAAGTTCCGCCGGAACTTCTTCCGCCGGCTGCTTTAAGCAAGCTCCATTCCCTCCTACTCATATCCTTTCTTAAGGGGGTTGCTACACAAACAAAGAGAGCTGAAACCTTCTCCTCCTTACCCTTTTCCCTAACTACGCACCGATCACTTTACTTTCCAGAATTGGTGCTACCTTTCTTTGGCTAACACAAACACATTCCCTTCATTTCCCCGTCCTAGCCGGAGGTCTTCATCTAAATAAGTAACCTCTAACCAGCCCTGCTGGTCGCGGTTTTCAATGCCAAAATCTAAAGCAGCAAACTTTTTCCCGGCCTCGATCTGTCCCACAAAATCTCCAGGAGAACGATACTTAATTAAACTCTGTAGGCCAATAATCGATCGTTCAAATCTGACGTTCACTCGGCGTTCAGAAACAGGTTCAAAGCGTGCCGCCACGCCCACAATTCCTTCTAAAAGAGGAACTCCCACAATTTCAGCAACGTTATAAACTTTTGTGCTGGCAGTGCGGATACATTGATAAATTTGGCCTAGCTGAAGCAACGGAACTCGATCTAAACCGAGAAGACTACGACTTGTTGTGTAAAGCAGACGCCAGTCGCCTTCGAGCAACTCCTTAGCCTCTAGAGGATTTGGGGTTGGATTTTCGTCTTCTAACTGCTCCACAATTGAGAGCACTCTAACTTTATCAATTTCATTTCCTAGCAAGCCGCGATTTTTCCCAGCAACGGCTTCTAATAATTCCGCTTTTTTGCTCATAACTCTCAAACCTGTCTCTATCCCTATCCGTGCAGAAGGGTTAATTTCTAGATCTGCTCTGCATCTACTGTGCCCTAGTCCAGAACAATTGTGAAATTAAGTTTTTTAACGGCTCTGAATTTCGGTAAACCGTCTCTGAAAAAATTCCAATGCTACACTTTAATATGTTTGGCCTACGTTAAATAGCTCCCTAGATATGAATAATCCTTCTTTACGTCAAGAACCCCGCTACGAACCGGCAGCGGTCATTCCTCTCAAGCAGAATACATCGATTTTGGACTGGCTATCCGCCAACAAGCGTCTAATTCCCCGTGAAGAAGTGGAAATTCCCAAGTTAGAAGAGGAAGAGGAATTCGAGGGGCTGATTGATGAAGACAGCTATACAGATGATGACGATACTGGAGAGACTCTTGAAGACTGATGTTCTGTTAGGTGTGAGTTGTGGAAGCGAAAACATTTTTTTCAGCAGCAATCGTCAATCCTTCTGGAAAGATGTTGCTGGCTCTCTTGAGCTGTCTTTTGGTCGTGTTAGTGGTGCTGAGCGAGGCTGCCATCCCCGGAATTAAAGCGACCTCCTTACTGCTGCCGCTGGGACTTTGTGCTGCTGCTAGCGGTGCTTTAGGATACTGGGCAGTCCCAGTGTTACAGCGGCTCAAAACGGGTCAGGTGGTACAGGAAGATGGACCACAGACGCATTTGAAAAAGGCTGGAACACCAACGATGGGGGGAATTTTCTTTGTGCCGGTGGCGATCGCTATTGCTCTTGTCTGGACAGACTTCGCCTCTGAAGCAGTGACGGTATCGCTAGTCACGCTAGCCTATGGTTTGATAGGCTGGCTCGACGACTGGCAAGTGCTACGTCGTCAGTCAAACCTCGGCATTTCCCCGCGCACCAAGCTCCTCCTGCAAATTGCAATAGCAGCGCTCTACTGCCTGTGGCTAGCGGCTCATCAACCGCACCTCACTAGTGTCGCGCTACCCGGTATTGTTCTTTCTCTGGGGCTATTCTTCTGGTTGCTAGCTGGGTTTGTGCTGGTGGCGGAAAGTAATGCGACCAATCTCACGGACGGGGTAGATGGACTGGCAGCAGGAACAGGGGCGATCGCTCTATTGGCCCTTGCTATTCTGGTGTCTTCTACTGCCTCCGAGCTTGCTCTGTGGTGTGCCTGTCTAAGTGGCGGATGTTTAGGCTTTGTGTTTCACAACCGCAACCCGGCACGGGTGTTTATGGGCGATACAGGCTCTCTGGCCTTGGGAGGCGCTTTGGCGGCTGTTGGCCTCACCACTGGTAATCTATGGGGGTTGTTTATCATTAGCGGCATCTTTTTTGCAGAATCTTTATCAGTCATCATGCAGGTTGGCTACTACAAAGCTACGAAAGGGCCGGACGGCAAGGGCAAACGCTTATTCAGAATGGCTCCGCTGCACCATCATCTAGAATTGAGTGGCTGGTCTGAAACTCAAGTCGTTGGAGTCTTTTATTTTATTGGCGCTGTTCTGGCTATTCTTGGAGCCGTTTCGTCACCGAATACTCTGCCGTAGGACGACGGTGACCGTTGGTCAGCAGCGTGAGCAAAAACGACGCACAGAAAAGACACACAGAACACACTTTCAAAACTAATAGTGTTTTAATCTACTGATAGGTTTAGGTGTAACTATGGCGGCTCGTTTGATTGGTTTGCGAGCTGCTTTTTTTTCAAAGCTGAGAAGGCCGCAGTCAGAAAAAATAGGTGCTCTAAATACTTTTACCAAAAATTCCTCACTTGATTTTTGCAGCTATTGTTGTAATAGAATTAGACCCTATTTAATTACAGTGTTTCTAGTGCAATTACCGCATTCTGCCCGCCGAACCCAAAATTAAAACTCAAGACTCGCCTCAGTCGTGTTTGGCTGAGTGGACGGACGAAATTGAGGTCAAATTCGGGTTGGCGTAAGCCGACGCAGGGCGGCAGGCGTTGCTCTTTCAGCGCCATCAAGCTAAATGCCGTCCCTAGAGCACCTGAGGCTCCTAGAGTATGGCCCGTCGCTCCTTTAGTAGAGCTAGTGGGAACGGTTGGCCCAAAAAGCTTTTGAATGAGCTGTGCTTCTCGGTAATCATTAAGCTGCGTTCCCGTGCCGTGAGCGTGGATGTAATCGACCTCTTTAGCAGACCACCGGCTGTTGGCTAGACACTGATAAATGGCACTCGCTGCGCTGTGGCTGCTTGGCTCTGGAGCACTAATGTGGTAAGCATCGCAGGACAAACCAACGCCGCCAATTTTGCCATAAATAAAGGCTCCGCGACTGAGAGCTATGGAAGCAGATTCCAGCACAAAAACAGCGCCCCCCTCTCCGAGAACCAACCCTTCTCGCTCTCGGTCGAATGGATAGCACCCTGTGGTGGCTAAAGCCCCCATTTGCTTAAATCCGGTGAGAGTAAGGCGAGTTGTCGGAGCCTCGATAGCTCCAACAACCACCCGCTGATATTGACTTTGGTCAATTAGCTCCCGTCCCTGAGCGAGTGCCCAGATTCCGGTAGCGCAAGCCGCCATCGGCGCTAAGACAGTCCCCGTTGCTCCAATCTGCCGTGCCGTCGCTACTGCTGCTTGGTGAGGCAGGGTGTCTAACCAATTGAACTTCCTAGGAGAACTGGCTTGGCTGGCCAACTGTTCCCATTCTGCTTGACAGCTACGACTAGAGCCGATCACCACTCCACAGTCCCGTAAAGGAGGCGTAAGATTGGCATCTTCTAAGGCAGCAGAGACAAGCTCCTGGGTCAGAGGGCTAAGCCGAGTGGGGGCAGACCCAATCAAGCCGAGAGGCAATGGCGGCATCTCAGAGAAAAGGTGATGCGCTTTAATCCCTGACTGTCCGGCTAATAGGTGCTGCCAGCTTAGCGCTAAATTGCCGAGGCACGAACGCAAACCTATGCCAGTAACGACGACAACCACCCTACGCCGACGCCTAATTTTCGAGATTTTCTAATCCTTCAATGACCTCAGCAGATTCAATGCGATCGCCCTGCTCGATAGTATCAACAACCTCCATGCCCTCCACAACGTAGCCAAACACCGCATAGTCTCCATCTAAAAAGGGCAGCTCCGAGAGGGCAAAGTAGAACTGGGAGGACGCTGAATCTGGCATCTGAGAACGAGCCATAGCAACAGCACCCCGAGTATGGGGCAATACGACGGAGGGCGAGGATAAACCAGCCTGCCGTCCTAATGCTTGGCTATAGGTTGGCTCTTCTCCTTCCGTCTTGATTTCCAAGGGAATCGAGCGCCGTTGGGAGGTTTGGGGATCAACAAAGCCTCCGGTGCCGTTCCCCTGCGGATCGCCGCCTTGAACGACAAAGGGTTGGGGTTCCTTGACGACTCGGTGGAACGTTAAGCCATCGTAAACTCCCTGCTCCACCAAATCCACAAAATTACCAGCGGTTACCGGAGCATTTTCTCCGTCCACCTCGATCACAATCGGGGAACCATTCACCGTCATTTGTACTTTTGCTTTGCCGTCGAGTTTCGGTAAATCTGACATATCTGGTGTTGCTACTATGGTTGTCGAGTCGGATAGGGCACTGGAATTACTCACTTGCTCAGTGCAGGCTCCTAGCATTAAACTGCTGAATAGTATGGCTACGAGTGGCCAGGTTAGCCAATGTGGTGCGATCTTCATAATCTGTGTCTTTCCCCTGTGCTATAGCCCTTCTAGAGGGACGGACAAGAAACGGGCCAGTTCTGCTCCTTGGTTTTCTAACTCTGAGAGAGGAATCGGTTCTCCAACGCGAGTAAGCGGAATTTCTCTTTGCTTCTTAACCCGCAGGTAGAGTGCTCTTTGCGGATTTAACCCTTCTTTAATGGCGGCTCGTACCGACTGAACAGAGTCTAGAGGAAAGTTTAACTCAATACGGCGGTTTTTTCCGGGGAATCCCCACCGAAAAACTGTGACGGTGCCAGTTTCCTTGTTAAATTCGTTAAATCCTCCACCAATGTTCCAAACAATTGACAACCACAGATAGAGCGAGAGCAGAGAGCCAGCAACTCCATAAAATAACAGCGCCACTCCCTGAGGAATGAACTGTAGGCTAGTCGGATCGCTAACGAACAGCAAATTAACCCGAAAGTAACTGGAAAGTCCTGCTAGCAAGAAACCGAGGCCTCCCGCCGTTGTGATCGCTGCCCACCAGTAATTACTAAATCGGCGCGCTCCTAAAATCTGTTGACGAAGGATGCGACTGCTTTGAGTTGTAGACTGCACTTTGGTCACATTTGCTACTTGTGATACTTTGCTATTCTACTGCAAGTCTCATCAAAGTTTTTAGACTGCAAATCTAAAGAGATTCAAAGTTTTCTGAGTAAGATGTGTCAGATTGTAAAATTTTTGCTATCTATAGTTAGTAGAAAGGTTAGCACTTCAGGATTGAGATCGTTGTTTAGATTCTTTAGCCAACCGGGTTTAGACCTAGAACAATGCTTCAGTCTGTGCTACTTTAATAAAAGTTTACGAAGTTAGGGAAAGCAATCGGGCTAATCTTTGGAGAATTTCTCACCAATGTTGATTAGCTTCATTCGTGTATAACGAGCAGTCTTTCTCTGACGCGCCACTGTCGGTTGATTCGAAAGTGGCGTTTGGGTTGAGCGAAATCAGACTAGTAGCGACCGTTAGCGGCGCTTTGAGTGCAACAGCACTGTTCTGACCGTCTGTCCTTGCTAACCCTAATCTAATTACCAATTTGACAAATCTTGCCATTTTTTGATCGTTAAGCAAGAGGTTTTTCAACTATGACAATAGCAATTGGGAGGGCCCCAGCCGAAAGAGGATGGTTCGACGCCCTAGACGACTGGCTCAAGCGAGATCGCTTCGTGTTTGTCGGCTGGTCGGGAATCTTACTATTCCCCTGCGCCTACCTGGCCCTCGGCGG
>JBHJGN010000040.1:0-24727 GCA_050331735.1 Cyanophyceae cyanobacterium | reverse complement strand
CTGCCCCCTGTCTCGTTGCCTGCTCTTTCCCCCCGCACCGCTTATTTTGCCCCGCTCAAAACTGTACCGTTAGAGTCAGCGGTTGGACGCATCAGCGCTGAACTAGTTTGTCCCTATCCGCCAGGAATTCCGACCTTAATGCCTGGAGAAACGATTTCTGCTGAAGCCTTAACCTATCTTCAACAAGTCCTCACGACCGGTAGCAGCATCACAGGCTGTAGCGATTCCACTCTAAAAACTTTCCAAGTTGTTTCCCTTTAACCGATTCATCAATGTTGGTCACTGCTAACCGTTGACTGCTCACTGCTCCTAGTGAATAGCCGGGAATAATTGGGTAACGTTAAATAGAACCATCCGCCTCACCAACTGGGGCCGGTATGGCTCTTGATTTAGCTTCCTGCATTCCACTAAGCTCCGAATCTATGCTCTGGCCCTATACCACTTCCGGTATTCCCGACGATCTTTTTGAACGATTACCCGGTATTCCCTTAAGTAAGCGAGAAGTGCGACTATTGTTGATCTCTGCTTTACGACTGAAGGCAAACTCAGTCCTATGGGATATTGGAGCAGGAACTGGCACCGTTACTGTAGAAACAGGCATGCTCTGCCCTCAAGGGAGAGTGATCGCCGTGGAAAGAGATGAGGAGGTAGTTGACTTAATTCATCGCAACTGTGCTCGCTTTGGAGTCACAAATGTGGAAGTTTTTTCTGGGAAAGCACCGGAGTGTATTCACACTCTTCGTCCTCAACCGGATCGCGTTTGCATTGAAGGAGGAAGACCCGTTAAGGAAATTCTCAAACAGGTCTGGCAGCATTTGCAGCCCACTGGCCGCGTTGTGGCCACGGCGGAAAATTTAGAAGCTCTTTATGCTCTTTCAGAGGGGTTCGCACAACTACAGGCTCGCAATGTAGAAGTGGTTCAGGCCGCAGTTAACCGTTTGGAAACTCGAGGAATTCATCAAACCTTCGCCGCTGTCGATCCCACCTTTATTCTCAGTGGGGAAAAGCTTTAAGTAAGTTCCTCCGGGACGGGGAAACGCCGCAGGCGTGGGAAAAGGAGGAAAGCGGAGGGAATTGAGTTTGCTTCTAATCCTTGTGCTTGTTCCTCATCAATGATTTCAGGTCTAAATCCAGTGGGTTTTATCGTTATTTATTTTTTCTTTTCCCGTTGCCCTTTCCCCGTTGCGTAGCAACCTTTCCTCGCGCCGATGGCACATCTTTGTTTAAAATAGCTCCAAAGATGACTCTCGTTAACAAAACCGAATTTCAAGAATTTGCTAATCTGACATTAGGTCTGTTTGATACCTATTCTCCCTATAATTGACGATGTACGTAATGCCCTGGTCTCGAATTATTAGCGCAACAGTGGCGATCGCCGTTGCTTTTGGGATGATTCTGTTTGGAGGATGGTACTTTACAATTGGGATGTGCGGCATCGTTTTTCTCGGACAGCTAGAATACTTTCAGCTCGTTCGCTCTAAAGGAATCGCTCCAGCGGCAAAAACCACGCTGGTGGTTTCGCAACTGCTGCTGTTGACGGCGGCAGTGGTGCCCTCTCTAACCGATGTGGTCTTTCCCCTAGCTGGAGCCTTAATTTGTTTTTACCTGCTGTTTCAGCCCAAGCTAGCCACCATTGCCGACATTTCTACCTCAATCTTGGGTCTGTTTTACGGCGGTTATCTGCCTAGCTACTGGATTCGGCTTCGGGTCGGCTTGAGCAGTACCTCCACCGAAGTCACCGTTGCCAATATCAACACCCATCTGCCACTCCTCAACTACTGGCCCGAATCTTGGACCGATATGAGTAGTTTTCCTGAAGTTCTCAAAGTAACGCTACTGGCCTTTAGCTGCATTTGGGCTGCCGATATTGGAGCCTACACGATGGGAAAATTTTTTGGTCGCACCCCTCTCTCAGCGATTAGTCCTAAGAAAACGGTAGAAGGAGCTTTGTTTGGGATTTCTGCCAGTATCGCAGTGGCCGAAGCCGGAGCCTGGTATTTAGGCTGGCCTTTCTGGTACATCACTGGTGCAACCTTAGGAATGCTCATTGGGATCGTGAGCTTGCTGGGAGACTTGACCGAATCAATGATGAAGCGGGATGCCGGAGTGAAAGATTCTGGGCAGCTCATCCCCGGACACGGAGGGATTTTAGATAGAACCGATAGCTACGTGTTTACGGCTCCAATTATTTATTACTTCGTGACGTTGCTGCTGCCGTGGCTGGCGAGGTTATAAAAGATGATTGATTGGTAATCGTCTGGATACTTGAGTAGAGGTTGAGCCGGGAGGGAAATGAGATGAATCATGATTCCCTTGAGATGTTGGTGTATCCGTTACGCAAACATGCAAGTTTCTTAATAAGTCAGCACGAATTCAATGGTTTTGATATCTGCCTACTTGCTCTGTTTTGTATCGTTCTAAGCTCGATCTTCGCCCCAATGCTCCCGGTCAGTTTTTGATGGAGCCTGCGGCTTGCCAGCTTCACGTCTGGCGAGAGGGGGAAGGGTTAATTATTCATACTCACTATCTTGACCGCTATCCTGGACCCTATTCCTATGGCTCTGTTGAAGAAACTACCTGTAATTAAAGAACCTGTAATACTCAGTAGCGAGTATATATTTTCAACATCAGCGGACACTTTAAAGTAATCGTCGTAAGAAGACTGTCTAACTAATAACTATCGTTTAGAACTGAGTTTTAGTCAAACGGGTAGTCATGTAGTAATAAAGAAAGCAACCGAGGCAGGAGAAATTGGTTGCGTTTTTCCTGTGCATCGAGAATTAAAGATCGGTACATTGAGCGGCATTATCAAGCAAGCGCAAGTCACAGTGGAAGTGTTCATTGAGAGCCTGTAAGCTTTAACCCGCTTGCGCTCTGACTGGATTAAGTTAGTTGAAAACGAAAGATTCTAGCGACGGACAAAGCGGAACGTCACGAACAAAAAAAAGGGGGCTTTGCCCCCTTCGTTAAAAGCTTATACCATTTACCGAAAGGAGTGAGATAGTTCTCCTAACTAACAAAGAGTTGGCTCTTAAAAGGGAAAGGCTTGTTGTGTTTACCTTTCCCCCTTACCCTTTCCCCTTTTCCCCAACAGATCAAGTCTCTCATGACTTTTTCTAATTGGTATTACTTGCCCGTCAGTTTTGTAAGTACCTGATTAGAGCGCTCAACAAATGCTTTCATGCCTTCGGCGTTAAACGCTTTTTGAGACATCAGCGCCAGGTCATAGACGTGCTGACACATCATGTTCACTAGTTCGCCTTGCGTAGACTGTCCTCCGGCTCCAATAATGCTGCCCTTGTTGAGGTCAAGGATGTTTTGCACCAGAGGATGAGCAGTGTTGACCACCAACACGTGCTCTTCGGGAAACTCTAGCTCCTGCTGCTGCATCAGCGCGGCCATTTCCCGCATTCGGCGCATTGCTTCTGGTAGCAACACCATCGCTGGTGGCGTTCCTTGGGGATCGTCGGACTTGAGCGCCTGAGTTTTAACGTTCACCTTGGGCTTGTTGAGGGCTTTCTCGAACAGCTCTTTGATCTGATCGTTGCGGGATTTGTTGGTAGTTGGATCGACAATTTCCCCGGACTGATCTTTCTCGAGTAGAGTTTGGTCGAGTTCCGCATCAACGCGGGTAAACTTAACATCCGAATGCTCTCTTTCTAGAAAGGGAACAAAGTAGTTATTGTCGATGAAGGAGTCCATGTAGAGAACTTCTAGACCCTGATTTTGGTAAAGCTGGACGTAAGTGGCCTGGGTGGAGGGATCGGAGCAGTAGAACACGCGATTTTCGTGCCGCTCTTTATTGCGCTCTAGGTATTCGGCGAGAGTGGTATAGTATTCTCCGCTGTCCCCTTGGCTCATGTTTGCTTCTGTAGTGGCATCCTGCCAAGCATCATCCTCACCCGTTTGCACCTCTACTTTCGGCTCATCCTTGGCAGTCCCAAGGTCGGCGGTGGTGCGATAGATGATGAAGTCCTCCACCTGCTTTTTAAATTTGTCGTCTTTAAGCGAGCCAAACTTGACGAAAGTTCCGATATCCTGCCAGCAGCGAACGTACTCTTGGCGATCTTCGTTATAGAGAGACTTGAGGCGATCGCCAATTTTCCGCGCAATGTAGTCGGCGATGCGGCGCACGGTGCGATCGTTCGTTAAAGCGCTTCTAGAGACGTTGAGGGGAATGTCTGGGCTGTCGATCACTCCCCGTAGCGGCAACAGAAAGTCGGGAATAATTTCTTCGCAGTGGTCGCTGACAAAAACCTGATTGCAGAACAGCTTGATCTGCCCTTTATTGGGGTCTACATCCGGCTTCAGCTTGGGGAAAAACAAAATCCCGTTGAGCAGAAACGGATAGTCGGTGCTGAGATGCACCCACAGCAGAGGATCTTCCTGAAACGGGTAGAGGTAGCGATAGAACTCTAAATAATCGTCATCAGTTAGGTCTCGTGGCGACTCTTTCCACAGCGCCCGCTGCTTGTTAACTGCTTCGTCCTCGAACTTAATCGAGACGGGCATAAAATCGCAGTAGGTCGTCACCAACTGCCGAATCCGGGCAGGCTCTAGGTATTCCTCTTCCTCCTCCATCAGGGTAAGGGTAACGGTAGTGCCGCGCTCGGTGCGGGAGGAATCTTCAAGCTGAAAAGCCGGAGAACCATCGCAGGACCAGTGGACCGCCTGCGCACCATCGCGGTAGGAAAGGGTATCGATTTCTACCTGCTTCGCTACCATAAATGAGGAATAGAATCCCAAACCGAAGTGCCCAATCAAAGCGTTGGGGTCTTCTTTTTGATACTTTTGAATAAACTCTTCGGCGCTGGAAAAGGCGACCTGGTTGATGTATTTTTTGATTTCATCAGCCGTCATGCCGATGCCGTTGTCGGTCACCGATAGCGTCTTTTTCTCCTTATCAACGGCGATGGTAATTTCCGGTTCGCCTACTTCCCCGCTAAAATCATCGCTGTAGGACACCATTTTCAGCTTGGCGATCGCATCTACCGCGTTAGAAATCAGCTCCCGCAAGAAAATCTCGTGATCCGTATAGAGAGATTTTTTAATAATGGGAAAAATATTCTCGGTATGGATCGTAATATTGCCCTGTTCGAGTACAGTCATATTGCTTTGCTCAACTAGTCTTCTATTAGTCACTAATCATGCCATTTCACTTTCTTATTGTGGCGTAGGAAATACACACTGGGGGAGATTCGGATTACCGTACTTATCTTACTGAGTCAGGCGATCACCACTTCTGAGTTTTTTGGCTTTTGTCTTCTGCGATCGCTTACGCATGGGTTTTCTATGCTCTATACTGGCTAGGTACTATTCAAGAGGGCGGCACCCTCAAGTTATCTTTTGCTGATAGCAAGCACTGGAAACCGATTAGTCATGTCAAACCAGACTGACTGCTAATCTAAAATGGCTATAGCTGCCATCTCTAGCCTTGTCCTACTCTTCTCCTTTCTCCTTGACCGAGGTCAAGCACCAATTCTAGTCTAGGTTTTGTGACAAAAAAAGCGCTGCTTAGCAGCGCCTACGCTATGCCAATTCGACTGATACTCTAACAAAGCACTACGCTTTGCGACGGCGAACCGCGCTACCAAGGACGCCGAAGGTCAGCAACCCTAGAATCGTAGCGGGTTCAGGAACGTTCTCGTCTACGACGGCCTCGGCATCAAAGATACGTGCGTTGCCGCCAGCCAAATCGCCTTCTTCGGGATCGGTCGGATACAGCTCAGCCGGAATCACTCCACCGAGTTCGTCTTCAATGTAGTTTCGCAGGGCCTGCTGATAGGAAACCCCCACTGGGGTAAACGGATTATCAGCCAGCGGATAATCATCTCCCCCCCCAGCTAGAAAATCGATTGTGGCGAGAGCAACAGTCGGAGCGCCAGCAACCAGTTGACCATTCATAACGATTTCAGTCCCGTCATCTAAGATCACGCTGACGACACGGCTGCCCGGTTCAGCTTCAACATTAATTCCCACTCGCACCCCAGATACCTGAGCAAACGCACCGCTTACGTCTTCAATTCCGCCATAGGCGTTCTCAAAAACGGCCTTGAGCTGTTCGGGGGTTACGTCTTCAACAATGCCAACAAAGTTAGGGAACGGAAGCACGTCAATGGTTTCAGCGACTGAAATTTCTTCGCCCTCATCAAAGGTATTGCTATTGCGAATGCCGCCTCCGTTTTGAAGACCAATCGCGGGAATCGGAGCCCCAAAAGCACTGGCTTCCTCCTGGGCCTGCCAGAGCAGTGAGTCAGCAATGAGGTCACCTAAGTTGGTTTCTTCAGTGCGGACAGATTCACGCACTCCGTTGAGGAAAACGTTAGTCGTGCCGACAATTTCTTGCTCTAAATCGGCAACGGCTACTTCTAGGGGGTCAACGATATTAGCAACGATCTCTTGATCGGGTTCGACGTTAGGATCTTCGGCGAGTACGCGAATCGGCTCTCCTCCAAACTCGGTGACTTCACCAGCATCGTTAAACACAACTTCTAAACGACCCAGGTAGCCATACTCCCCTGGCGTTGTTACCACAGGAACCGTCGCGCCGTCAGCATTGGTTGCCGTGACTGGATAATCACCAAAACGGCTACTGCTCCCATCGGCAATGTTTTCTTGATCGCTGGGCAGCACGTTTGTTTCAAGGTCTTCTTCATCGACCAGCAGTTCGTCGCCGCCGCCGGCAATGACAACATCGACGCCGCTAAGCTCAGGAATCAAGTCGAGTTCAGTGTCAATCCCCTGGAGGTGACTGATCAAAATAACTTTATTAATGCCCTGTTCCTCTAGAGCATCGATCTCTTGCTGAGCTTCTGCCTGGACGTCCTCGATTACCCCGACCGATTGAGGGCTAGAAGATGACGGGAGAGTGGGAGTAATCGCAGCGACAACGCCAATTTGCTCCCCATCGCGGTTGATAATCGCGCTTTCGGCAACGGTGGGTTCTGTGACGGGAGAGGTAACGGGACTCTCAGCAACTAGCGGTTCTAGGGGCGAACCATCAAACTCTAAATTAGCGCTCAGAAAAGGGGCTGTGCCGCCCTGATTGCTGTACTCCTCGATGAAGGTGGCGAGGAAATCAGGACCGAAATCGAATTCGTGATTGCCAAGGGCGATCGCATCGTACCCGATTTCGCTGAGGGCCGCCGCATCGTAGAGAAAATCGTCTTCTTGGCTGGCTTCAAAAGACAATCCCGCCAAAACGTTGTCACCGGAAGAGAGGGTAATCGAGGGATTATCTGTCGCCTCGCGGAGATTTTCGAGCAACCCAACAAAATTAGCAATGCCGCCTTCGTCCTCATCGGCGAGGAGGGCGGATTCGCCATCGTTGTTGTGAAAAATGGTCAGATCGAACGTCTGAGCCTGAATTGACTGAGCCTGAAAAATGCCCAGTGTCAAGCCAATCAAGCTCACCTTGATTGATGAATGGATTCCCATAAGAACTGTAACTATCCTGCGACTGTTAGTGTTGGTGTTGATGATATAAAGCCCAAAAACGGGCATTTGCCAGCTTAGTTGAAACTGAAGACTAGCTTGAGAAGTTTTTGAGCGACAACAGCAGCGAAAAAGTAGGTTTTGCTACTGCTTTCTTTTAGTAATTATCACGACTGATCCCCAGTTTTTTTGTAAAGACTTGGTAAAGTTTCCGTAGAAACTCGCATACTTAATCTAATGTTAATTAGCTCTTATTTAAAAATTAACTAATTCTTAAATACCTCTGTACTTTCTAGGAGAGCTACTGCTAAAAGGGATAAAAAGTCAAGGTTTTTTTCTAAGCGATCGCCGGTACCATTAACTCTTCAGGTCTTCTTTGGAAACCAGCCACCGTCAAAATAAACTGATTCTGGAAGCGGCTCACCGGAAAAGAATTTTGGCGATCAAACGGCCTATTTTGAATTTCAAAAAAAGCTTTAGAAATCTGCTGTCATATCGATGCAGATGTGGCTTAAGCTAGCAGATTAAAAACAATATTGGTGTCGTTTTTTGTCATCTCTCTTAAGAAGGAATATGGATGACAAGCGCAAAATCTGTTCAATGGCTAGAGAAAAATCTTACTTAAGCATTTTTGTATATACTTATACCTATTTTGCGTTTTTTTAACAGCTTAATAAACAAAAAATAACCTTGACGTAGGAAAATTTGCGAGGTCAGGAAAAGTGATTAGCTCTAAATGAGTTGAGACTGGCAAACACGATCCCATTGTTCTGTAAAAGAGCGGTTGAACCGCTGGAATTTTTTCAGATCGCTGCCCCGTTTGCTGAGCGCTGGCTGTCTCAATTATTGAGTGATCGTTCCTACCCCCTAAAAAACCTGCAAGAGGAAATTAGTCAATGCCAAGTAACGTTATTTTTATTCACCCAGACGGGTCCGATCCATCCCACTACGCTGCCGCCCGTTTTGAAACGGTCGGTCCCGATGGTCGCCTAAACTGGGATGAAGCTCCCGAAGCGGGTGTCTACCTCGGACACCTCGACGATCAGATTGTTGCTACCTCTAATGCCGGAGCTGTCGTTCACGCTTACGGCATTAAAGCTGTAGCCCCCAGCTATGGCTTTGACGAAAATGGCGATGAGTATCTCTCTCTAGCAGCCCTCCAGGGACAAAACGTTGAGGGATCTGCCGAAGACGCAACCATTTTAGAAGAGGCGATCGCCGCCGGACGTCCGACAGCGGTGATTAACTCCGGCTTCATCGCTGAGCCCGGAACCGGTGTTTTCTTAGCCGATGCCGAAAGCCGCAGCGATCGCGAAGGCATCACCGCTCAGATTGTCGAATCTGGCGTCAACGTGATCATGGGCGCTGGCGAAGTTGATTACTTGCCTGTGGGCACAGTTGGTTTCTTTGGCGAAGAGGGCACCCGCACCGATGGCCGGAACCTGATTGAAGAAGCCGAGGCGATGGGCTATGAAGTTGTCTTTACCCGCGAAGAACTAGAAGCTCTCTCCCCTGACACTGAGCGTGTTTTAGGGATTTTTGCCGCTGAAGACACCTACAACGACGTTCCCGAAGGAGCCTTGATCGATGAGGGACTTGTCACGGACGACGGCGAACTGATTACCTACGGACAGCCGCCTGAGAATCTTGACCCGGTGACGGTGGGCGAAATGCTTGAGGCGACCCTGGATCTGAACGTCTTTGCTGAAGAGGACGAAGGCTTCATGATCGTGCTTGAAGAAGAAGGCACCGACAACTTCGGCAACAACAACAACGCTCGCGGCACCATTGATGCGACTATCCGC
The DNA here is from genome assembly GCA_050331735.1 of Cyanophyceae cyanobacterium. GTDB lineage: Bacteria > Cyanobacteriota > Cyanobacteriia > Cyanobacteriales > JBHJGN01 > JBHJGN01. The sequence goes on along the minus strand of JBHJGN010000040.1, from coordinate 15,488 downwards.
GCCGACGAAGCCCTCGGCGTCGCTCAAGACTTCATCGAGGAGAACCCCAACACCTTCGTGGTCACCGCCGCTGACAGTGCGGGAGGAAGTTTGGAAGTAGACGACGTTGACGGCGACACCGTTGGTACAACGATTGCCCAAGCCAGATTAGACGATGCGGGGGAATTTACCGGCGACGAAATTCCCTACGACGGAACCACCGGTAGCGATACGGCTCCCTTTGTGGCTGCCCCCGATGCCAATGGCGATGTCTTTGAGTACGGCGTTCTCTGGGCCGGGTTACCCGACTTTGCGGGCAGCATTGTTTCTAAAGCTTACGGTGAAGGTGCAGAGCGTCTCCCGGCGACTCTCGACAACACTGCGATTTACCGCTTGATGTACGAGAGCCTATTTGACGTTAGCCTCGATGCTCCAGAAGGGGTGCCCGACGACCTCGAACCGCGAGAGGCGCCCGAACCGACAGCGGACACCGGAAACGTCATCTTCATCCACCCTGACGGCACGAGCCCGTCCCACTACGCTGCTGCTCGCTTTGCTTCTGTTGGCACAGACGGTCGCTTAAACTGGGACCAGATGAGCGACGCTGGCGTTTATCTCGGCCATATTGACGATCGGTTAGTGGCTACCTCTAATGCTGGGGCGGTGGTGCATGCTTACGGAGTGAAGCCTTTTGCCGGTAGCTACGGTTTTGATGCTCCCATTGCCGAGGGGGGTGAAGAAATTGTGTCGCTTTCTGGCAAGCCAATCACCATCATGCAGGAAGCCCAGGAAGCTGGAAAAGCCGTTGGCGTGATCAACTCTGGCTTTATTGCTGAGCCGGGAACGGGGGTTTTCCTGGCCGATGCGGATGACCGAGGACAAACGGAAGAAATTACCGCTGAAATTCTTGATTCGGGCGCTGAGGTGATCCTGGGTGCTGGGGAAACCGACTATCTCCCAGAGGGAACCGTGGGTGTTTTTGGGGAAGAAGGCACTCGCACCGACGGACGCAACCTGATTGAAGAAGCCGAGGCAGCAGGCTATACGGTTGTCTTCACCCGGGAAGAACTGATGGCCGTCGATCCGGCCCAAACCGAGCGCCTGCTCGGAATTTTCGCCGCGTCAGATACCTACAACGACACCTTTGAGGACAACCTCCGCGACCAGGGCTTAGTCGAGGACGATGGCGACCTGATTCTTTACGGTCAGCCTCCTCTGAACCCTAACCCACCCACCATCGCTGAGATGACGGAGGTGGCGTTGCCGATCCTCGACCGCGACCCCGATGGCTTCATGCTGACCCTGGAGGAAGAAGCAACTGATAACTTCGGCAACAGCAACAACGCGGCGGGAACGATTGAGGCGGCTATCCGCGCTGACGAGGCGATCGGTTTAGCCCTCGATTTTGTCGATAACACCGACCCCAATACCCTCGTCCTCACCGCTGCCGACTCCGATGCGGGCGGTCTGGAAGTGGATGACGTGCCCTTAGACGGCTTTGGTGATGTTCCCAACCCCGATGCGACCCTGCGGGTTCAGGCGGAAACGGTAGCCTTTGGTGACGATGCCGATGGCGTTCCTGTGCAGGTAGACGACACCGACGGCAGCAACAACGACAACTTCGAGCCGTTTGTTACGGGGGCTCCCGATGCTGATGGCGACATCTTTGACTTTGGTGTAGCCTGGGCCTCTCTGACTGACGTTAATGGCGGCATTGTTTCCAAGGCTTACGGTCTCAACTCGGAAGAGTTACCGGCAACGGCGGATAATACCGATATGTATCGCCTAATGTACGAGACTCTATTTGGCGTTGCGCCGGAAGAAGTGGCCGCGAATCGGGGCACGGATGGCGACGATGAGCTCGAAGGGACTGACGGGGAAGAAACCCTTGAAGGACTGGCAGGCAATGACACCGTTGCTGGCGGTCTCGGTGACGATGAGATTTTCGGCAACGAAGGCGATGATGTCTTGCGGGGCGACCTCAATAGCCGCAGTCCGCAAGTTGGCATCGGCGGTGACGACACGATCTTCGGCGGCGCTGGTGACGATCGCCTCGGCGGCAAAGGCGGTGACGACGAACTGTTCGGCGACGCGGGCGACGACAGCCTCTTTGGTGACGATGGCGATGACTTGCTTAATGGCGGTGAAGGCAACGACATCCTTCAGGGCGATGACTTCTCTGGCGGTGAGGGTAGCGATACCTTTGTGCTTGCGGCAGGCGCTGGCACCGACACCATTGTTGACTTTGAGGTTGGCACCGATCTGATTGGTCTCGACGGACTTGAGTTTGGGGACTTGAGCTTTAGCGGCAGCACCATCTCCTTGGGAGAGGAAGACCTCGCTGTTGTCCAGAGCGTAGATGTCACCAGCCTTGGCGCTGATGCCTTTGCGGTTGTATAACTAACTGCTATTTGGTTTAGGCAACATCAAGGAGGAGAGGTTTCCCTCTCCTCCTTGATGTTCACAGGAAGCAACACCTGGTAAGAGAAAGAAGCCTGCGGTGAGTTCGCCGCTCAAAGCTGTTAGAAAGGTCTGATACCAATTAGAAAAAGTAATAGGAGACTTGATGAGTTGGGGGAAAGGGGAAGGGGGAAGGGAGAAAGGGAAGCACAGCAGCTCTTTGCCCTTGAACCTCCAATGCTTGGTTTGGGAACTATCTGACTACTTTCGGTAAATGGTCTGACTGCTCAAAGATTCTTTAAAAATTTGGCAAAGCGACTCGCTTTCCTCCACCTTTTTACCTAATCTATAGGTGGCATCCCCGGTTTGAACTGGGGGGCTACTCATGTTGGCACTCAAAAAGATAGTAATTGGTGGCTTGAACCGAAGAGTTTAATTCTCTAGGGCGATCGCGTGATTGATTTTACGGTAGCAATTTGCACTTATAACGGGGAAGCTCGCCTTCCTCGGGTTCTTAACCGGTTGGTGCAGCAAACTCACATAGATTTTAGCTGGGAAGTAATTGTTGTTGATAACAACAGCAGCGACAGTACGGCCAAAGTTATTCAGCAGTATCAGTCTACCTGGTCAATATGTCCTCTCCGCTCCTACTTTGAACCACAACAGGGATTAGCTTTTGCTCGTCGCTGCGCCATGAAACACGCTCGGGGAGAACTGGTTGGCTTTCTCGATGATGATAATTTGCCCGCTCCAGGCTGGGTATCCGCTGCCTACCGGTTTGGTCGTATCCATCCGCAAGCAGGAGCCTACGGCAGTCGCCTTCGGGGAAAGTACGAAATTGAGCCGCCAGCAAATTTTCAGCAGATCGCCTGCTTTCTGGCAGTTGTCGATCGCGGAGATCAGCCGTTCCGGTACGAGGCCCGCAAGTGGCTGTTTCCCTCCGGAGCCGGATTAGTCGTGCGCAAGCAGGCTTGGCAGAGTCTTCCCGAACGACCGGCTCTAGCTGGCGTCTCTGGTCATTCTCTCGCCTCTAAAGGAGAGGATGTCGAAACTCTGGCCCACATTGCTAAAGCGGAGTGGGAGATTTGGTATAACCCGCAAATGTGTATTGAGCACGAAATTCCGCGATCGCGTTTACAAAGAGAGTACCTCCTTAAACTGCTACAGGGCGTTGGCTTAAGCAGCTATCAGCTTCGGAAATTACGCTTTCCTCGATGGCAGCATCCTGTTGTGATACCTCTCTACCTCCTTAACGACCTCCGCAAGCTCGCTGCCTACTACGCCAAGCACCGTCACCTCGTTGCTGAGGATACAGTAGCTGCCTGTCAGCTAGAACTCTATCGATACAGGCTCCTCAGTCCTTTTTATCACTGGAGCCGCTATCCTGTTTTTCAAAGAGCAATTAAATTTTGGAGAACGTAGTTGGTCATGCTAGTTCTCTGTTGAGGGTTGATTGTTAGTCGCTTAAGCGACTAAGTTACGGTGTTACAAGTTCACGGCTGGTTTCAGGTTTCTTAGTAATGCGATAGATAGGACAAAATCTTGGAGTGAAGCGACTTGACGAAGCTACCGCCGATTTACTTCTATATCCCGTCTAGTCACTGGATCGAAACTTTACCAGCCGCCGACGACAATTGGCAAGGGTTTGGCCTTGGAGTGTATGCCTGGACTTTGCAAACTTATCTGCGGCTGCGGGCAGAGGGTTTTCCTTGCACCCTCGTTCAGGAGTTTCCAGAAGAAGGCATTGTCTTAGCGCACCGCAACTCTCTGCGATCGCACCCTCACTTCCAGCCAGGACGCAACCTGCTGCTCGTCTGCCTTAAAGCAGACGTCAATTCCCATCCTGCCGCTCTACTCCACGTAGTGCAGAACCCGCTCGCTCGAGCGTTTGGGGGCTACTACATGCCTCACTGGACTCAACCGGGCCTAATTCCCCGTCACCCGGAGCGCGGTGATCGCTTTGAAAATATTGCTTTTTTTGGTCATGCCGATAACCTAGTAGCAGAATTACAGCATCCGGCTTGGTTCGAGCAGCTTCACCGCCTCGGTTTGAACTGGCAAGCCATCCTCAACCGCAATCACTGGAACGACTACCACTCCATTAACAATTGCTGGAACGACTACAGTACCGTCGATGCCGTGATCGCTGTCCGCAGTTTTAAGCATCGCCGCTACGTCAACAAACCCGCAACCAAACTCTATAATGCTTGGCTAGCTGGCGTTCCAGCAATCCTAGGCTGCGAGTCGGCTTACCGAGCAGAACGCCGTAGCGAACTAGATTACCTCGAAGTCTCTTCTCTCGAGGGATTGATAACAGCCCTGCAAAGATTACGAGATGATACAGCTTTACGTCGTGCTATGGCCAAAAATGGTCAAGTTCGTGCTCAAGCAGTGCAGCCATCATCAATGACGGCAAGATGGCGCAACTTTCTCACCAAGGTTGCCGTGCCGACTTACTACCGCTGGTGTAGTCAGCCAGACTGGATACAGCAGCTTCAGTTAGCCCGCTGTGCTTTAGCTTTTAATAGGGAGCGAGTTCAGTCTAAAATGCGATCGCATCTTCAGGCATATCACTAACTTTTTCCCATGAATAGACCGGCTGCCAGTGCTGCACAAGTAGAAGTCAAAACCCGCAAAGATTTAAGGGCGTGGCTACAGAGGCATTACGAGCAGAATCAAGGCGTGTGGTTAGTGACCTACAAACAACCTCACGACTCCTATCTCCCCTATAACGACATTGTTGAAGAGTGTATTTGCTTTGGCTGGATCGATAGCTTACCGCGTAAACTCGACGAACAGCGAACGATGCTCTATATTTCTCCCCGCAAGCCGGAAAGTCATTGGTCGAAAGCCAATAAAGAGCGGGTCGAGCGCCTGCAACAAGCCAGGTTACTGCATGAAGCAGGGTGGCAAAAAATTGAGCAGGCTAAAAAAGATGGTTCCTGGTCGTTTCTAGATGATGTCGAAGCGCTAATTTTACCAGACGATTTAAAACTGGCGTTAGCCAGCAATCCAATGGCTCAAAAGCATTTTGCCGCGTTCCCACCTTCCTCAAAACGAGGCATTTTGGAATGGATCAAAACTGCTAAACGACCTGAAACTAGAGCCAAACGGATTCAAGATACCGTCGCTCAGGCAGCTCAAAATATCAAAGCGAACTATTACAGACGATGAAAGTCAGTCAAACATCTATCCCCCTTACCTGTTCCTTGAACTCCCCGTCCCGACGCTGAATTGAAATTACAGCCGCCAGTTGTTTTAGCGAGGTCGCCTCGCCAAAACAACTGGCGGAGCGGGACTTATAGCCTCTCAAGCTCCCCTTCAGTTAATCACTCTCCTCGCTATCTTGACGCTTTTTCACACTTGAAATTAGCTCTCAGGCCGAAGGCGAACCAGGCTGTGAACAGAGTTAGGATGCCTGTCACCCAAAAAGGAATTAGGTAGCCTAAGCTAACGAGGATTCCTGAAATGGCTGGACCGATCGCATTGGAGAGACTCAGGTAAGAAGCGTTGATGCCGAGAACTTCACCCTGTTCGCGATCGCTGCTGTTAAGAGACAGGATTGAGTTGATCAGCGGGAGTGGAAAGGAGTTCACGCAGCCAAACGCCGCCATGATGACAAAAAAGGCCGAAATATCAGGAAAAGTGGGAATCATCAGAAACAGGAGTCCCCGCAATCCTAGGGTGACAAAGAGAATGTCTACTAGATTAAAGCGGTTACTCAGCGGTTCGAGGGCAAATACCTGACAGATGAACCCCAACATGCCCACGGCGGCAAAGACGATGGCGAGGGATTTAGCATCTTGATCGAGCACATTTAAGAAGAAGGGCTGAAACGCAAAGGTAAAAATCGTAAAGGTGGCTCCACTTAACAACGTCAGAATAAAAATGCTCCCTAAACGAGGGCGAGAGGCAGATTGAAGGATTTTGGCAAACACAAAGTCTTGCCAGTTCAGTTGAAACCCTTGCTTATCTAAAGTATCTAAGGTCTCTGGCAGTAAAAAAGCTGTTAGTAGAGTGGCAATCAGGGCAATACCTGCCCCAATCAAAAAACTCATGCCTAATGAAGAAATCCCGGGTAGAGTGGGAAGCTGTTGCCCCACGTAGCTAAGAGCCGGTCCGACAACAAACCCTAAGCGAAACATCGCTCCAAAGATGCCAAAGGCTTTTGGCCGCTGCTCTGGGGTGGTTACATCGCTAATCACGGCTCTGGCAATGGAGTTGTTGCCTCCGGTTAATCCGTCGAGAATGCGGGCAGCAAACAGCAGCCAAGCGACACCAGCAACGCTAGCTAGCAGGTTGGCAGCCACAGAACCCAGCAGGCTCACCACCAGTAGTGGTTTGCGTCCGAGGCGGTCGGAAAGGTTGCCTAAAATTGGCGTACCGATAAACTGGGAAACGGCGTAGGAAGTGGTTAACAAACTCGCCTGAAAATCGCTGAGTCCAAACTCTTTGGCGTAGGGATAGAGCAGGGGGATAATGAGCGTAAAGCTAACGGAGTTGATCAAGGCAACGAGGGTAATGAGCCAGAAGCTAGTTGGCAGATGCGATCGCTGTTGAGAGCGCTGATTCATTGGTGCTGTTGGGAGAAGACTTTAGCAGACTAGCCTGAGCCATAGCCCCTAGAAACCCTTAATTCGACAGATATTCTCGTTACGGATGAGCAGAGGCGATGCGGAGGCGATCGCTCTCAAAGAAGGAAAGATTTGGATTCAACACGACGGAACGCCAGTTGGCATCTCCAATTAGCTAGTAGAAATGGGAGTTCCTCAGCAAGATATCGTGGTGGCATTTCATGAACCTGAAGACTGTCAGTATACTGGTTGTGGAATAGGTGAGAGCGCCTGAAAGCTTGACTCCTCTGTAATCGACTGTTTTTCAACTAGCGACTAAAAACGAATGCGGTTAATTCTTTACAGTAAACCGGGCTGTCATCTGTGCGAGGGACTCCAGAGTAAATTAGCACAAATTGAAAACCTGGAGCTAGAGGTGCGGGATATTACCACCCGCGAGGACTGGTTTGCCGCTTATCAGTACGAGATTCCCGTTCTTTGTCAACAGCGTTTAGGAGAAGAAAAGCCGCTACCGCGTCTTTCTCCTCGTGCTTCGGTGCAGCAAATCGAGCGACTGTTACAGAAATACACTGTGCCAGAAATTTGAAAATGAGGTAAAAAATAGAGTGAGTCGCTGCGCGACGGGAAAAGGGGAAGGGATAAGGGGAAAAAGGAAAAAAGAATTAGCTTGTTCCTGTGCTTTATGTTCATTTCCCGTTCTGTAGGAACAGTTTTCCCTTTCCCCGTCCGAAGGGCTATTACATTCGCGAGGAGACAACGATGAAGCTGCGCGACTTGCTTAAACAAATTCAGTTATCGGCTGAACATTCAGCGTTGAAAGCCGAAGTTACGGGAATCTGTACCAATTCCCACGCTTGCCAAGCTGGAGATTTGTTTATCGGCATGCCGGGGACGCGGGTTGATGGCGGTGAGTTTTGGCGCAGTGCCTTAGCAGGAGGAGCAGTTGCCGCCATTGTTTCTCCCCAAGCGGCTCAAAAGTATCCCCCGACTGCTCAAGATTGCGTCATTCAAAGCGCGGATATCATCTCCGTTTGTGCTGAGGTGGCAGCGGCGTTCTACGGCTATCCGGCTCAGCAGTTGCGCACCATCGGCGTGACGGGAACCAACGGGAAAACGACTACCACCCACCTAATTGAGCACTTTCTCCAGTCTCAGTATCTAACGGCACTATTTGGAACACTGTACACTCGCTGGCCTGGGTTTCAACAAACGGCAATACATACAACCCCCTTTGCCGTCGAACTTCAGCAGCAGCTTGCCGCTGCTGTTAAGGCAGGCAATCAGGTTGCCGTGATGGAGGTAAGTTCCCACGCTCTTTCCCAGGGACGAGTCAAGGGCTGTCAGTTTGAAGTGGGAGTTTTTACTAACCTGACTCAGGATCACTTAGACTTCCATAAAGATATGGAAGTCTATTTTGCAGCAAAGTCGCTGCTGTTTAGTGCAGAATATCTGCAAGGACGGGGAATTATCAATGTAGATGATCCCTACGGCAGACGGTTATTGACGACGCTTCCCCCAGAGCGAGTGTGGGGCTACAGCGTCAGCGACTCCTCTGCCGATCTCTATACCAGCAACCTCACCTACGAACCGACAGGCGTTAGCGGTACGATGCATACGCCCAGGGGGGAGGCTTCCTTCACCTCACCGCTGGTGGGTCAGTTTAATCTGGCTAATCTGCTGGCTGCCGCTGGTGCCTGTCTGCACGTCGGGATAGATTTAGCAACGATAGTGACTGCTTTACCCCAGTTCAAGGGCGTTCCTGGCAGAATGGAGCGGGTGCAGATAGATGAAACCCAAGACATCAGCGTGATCGTTGATTACGCTCATACTCCAGATAGCTTAGAAAACATGCTTCAAGCCGCCCGTCCTTTTATTAGCGGGAGAACGATCTGCGTGTTTGGCTGCGGTGGTGATCGCGATCGCACCAAGCGTCCCCTGATGGGCAAAATTGCCGCTCAAGCCGACGTCGCGGTAGTCACTTCCGATAACCCCCGTACCGAAGATCCCGAGCGAATTATCCAGGATATTTTAGCAGGCATCCCTCAGTCAGCAGAGCCGATTGTGATGAGCGATCGCGCTCAAGCTATCCACACCGCCATTCGAGACGCTCAGCCCGGAGATGGGGTGTTAATCGCCGGAAAAGGACACGAAGACTACCAAATACTAGGAACAGAAAAAATTCACTTCGACGACAGAGAACAAGCCAGAATCGCTTTAGCAGCAAGGCTGCAAGCGCCGTAGGCGCAGGGAAAGAAGTTGCTCCGCAACGGGAAAAGGGGAAGGGGGAAAGGGGTGAATAAATCATACCAATTAGAAAAAGTAATCGGAGACTTGATGAGTTGGGGGAAAGGGGAAAGGGGAAAGGGAAGCACAGCAGCTCTTTGCCCTTGAACCTCCAATGCTTGGTTAGTTTAAGGAACTATCTGACTACTTTCGGTCAATGGTATCAGCTTTCTCCTTAAATCTGTGTTTTTTACCCGTCCCGGAGGGACAGTTTTCCCCTTCCCCGTTCCGTAGGAACTATTTCCCCCTTCCCCGTCCCTTCGGGACATTTTTCCCCCATTTCTAAGGAGTCAGAGTCGCACTAACCAGTTGCTGAGTGTAGGCATGTTGCGGATCGTCTAGTACCTGATCGGTTAATCCCGACTCTACTACTTTGCCGGATTTCATCACTAGCAGGCGATCAGCTAGCAGCCGCACAACGCCAATATCGTGGGTGACTAGAATGACGCTGAGGTGTAGATTGCGCACCAAAGAGCGAATGAGATCGAGTAACCGCGCCTGTACTGAAACATCTAATCCGCCCGTTGGTTCGTCCATGAGCACCAGGCGCGGCTTGGTCACCAAAATGCGGGCTAGCTGCAAGCGCTGCTGCATCCCGCCAGAAAAGGTTCTCGGTAGTCCATCGAGGCGATCGCCCTCTATTTCCACCTGATTAAGCCAGTAGCTGGCTTCTGCGCGAATATTACCGTAGTGCCGCACCCCAACATCCAGCAGTCGTTCGCCAATATTGGCTCCGGCGGTGACGTTCATCCGCAGTCCGTCGCGGGGATTCTGCTGCACGAAGCCCCATTCGGTTCGCATTAGTCGGCGGCGGCGATGTTCGGGTAGGGTGGTGAGTTCTAAGACTTCGCCGGTGCTGCTGGTGTAGAGGATCTGACCTTCATCGACGGGAATTTGCCCCCCAATGGAGCCGAGAAGCGTCGTTTTCCCCGAACCGGATTCCCCAACGATGCCCAACACCTGACCGGAGTAAAGACAAAAAGAGATGCGATCGCAGGCTTGAATGCGACCGTAAGCTTTACTGAGCTGCTGGACGGTGAGCAAGGAGGTAATAGTCATTCATCTAAAGGGCCTAGCTTGGCGACATTGGCTTCCCAGTGTACTCCATCAAACTGATTCACGGTCAGCTTCGTTACTGTGTCAGAGTCGATGCATCTGGCGTTAACGCTAATGCCGTTGGGATGCGACCGCGGTACATAGAAAGACTTGATCCCGCAGACTGAACAGAAGGTGTGCTGAGCGACTCCAGTATTAAACGTGTAGGTAGTGAGCGCCTCCTTACCGGTCAGCAATTTGAAGCGAGATTGAGGCACAATGAGGTGCAGATAACCAGTTTTGCGACAGATCGAGCAGTTACATTCATCCACTTCTAGTTCTGCTGGCGCTTCCACCTCAAATCGCACCCGAGCGCAATGACATCCTCCGGTATGCTTGATCATGAGCCTAGTTGACGCTTGTGCTGGAATTGCTGGCGGCTGTTGCAGTAGTCGGTATCGGAACAAAGCCACAGTCTGGTTCCTTGGTCATCCGTAACGACTTCATCTAAATAGCTAGCGGTAGAACCGCAAAACTCACAGGCTTTGTCCCATCGTTCGACAGTGAAGGGGTAGTCTTCAAAGTCTAGACTTTTGACTTCTGTGTAGGGAGGAATAGCGTAGAGGCGTTTTTCCCGTCCTGCACCGAATAGCTGTAAAGCCGGGTTCATGTGCATTTTAGGGTTATCAAAGCGGGGAATTGGACTGGGTTTCATTAGGTAGCGCTGATGGACCATTACCGGATAGTCGTAGGATTGGGCGATCGCTCCATGCTGAGTAATATCTTCGTAGAGCTTGACGTACATGGGACCGTATTCTTCGAGAGCGTGCATTTTCCGGCACTCGGTTCGCGAAGGTTCCAAAAAATACAGAGGCTCTGGCATCGGCACTTGATAGATAATAATTTGCCCTTTCTGTAACGGCGTTTCCGGAATACGATGGCGGGTTTGAATCAGAGTGGCGGCGGCGGTTGATTCTGTGGTTTCGACTCCACACACCTTGGTAAAAAAACGCCGAATATTGACGGCATTGGTGGTATCGTCTGCGCCTTGGTCGATGACCTTAAGCACATCGTCTTTGCCAATCACAGCAGCCGTTACCTGGATTCCTCCCGTTCCCCAACCGTAGGACATCGGCATCTCGCGGGAACTAAAGGGAATTTGATGTCCGGGAATGGCGACGGCTTTGAGCAACGCCCGACGCAGGGAACGCTTGGTTTGCTCATCTAGATAGGCAAAGTTGAATCCTGGTTCTGAGTGCTGAATATCTTCTCGAAGAGAAGCCGAGTTGGATACTGTTTGGCTGTTGGAGCGATCGAGTTGAGTCACGGTTTCTAAGCTGTATTGAGCAAGCGACTTAAAATCAAGTTTAAGCTAGCGGCTTGCGAAAAACTCGCTGGCTTTTGTAAAGCTCACATCCAATCCGTTTATAGAAAGCGTGGGCAGAGTCACGAATGACGTTGGCACGGACTTGTAAAACATGACAGCCTTGCTCTTTGGCCCATTGCTGTCCGTGCTGCACCAGTAGGCGACCAATGCCGCCGGAACGGTACGCTTCATCAACAATTAAAGCACCGATTTCCGCTTGTTTACTTAGCAACAGCTCATTAGCTACATAAACGTTAATCAAACCGACGACTGGGCGATCGCTGTGGCAAGCGACATAAACAATACACCTGTGAGCAGCTAAAGTTTTGATATATGTTTGTACGTCCTGGGTAGAGGTTGAGTACCCTAACTGATGACACAGTATAGTAACGCGTTCAACATCTTCTAATCTGGCTTGTCGAATCAGCACATCCGTTTGAGCCATTTAGCTATTAGACGGACTATAAATTCTGACTGGAATATTTTTAAACACAGAATCTTTCTCGTATTCCATCCCAATTTTTTCAGCAACTCGGATAGAGCGATAATTATTAGGATCGATCATAGAAATCAGACGCTTAAAGCCTCGCTGATGCAGGCCATAATCACGGACGGCGGTTGCTGCTTCGGTCGCTAATCCTTTTCCCCAGTAGAAACGAGCCAGCCGATAACCTACTTCAATTTCTTGATTGCCATCAACTACTTGTCTAATTAAACCACAGTAGCCAATTAGCTGCTGTTCTTGATGGGTCGCTGCATAGAGGCCGTAGCCTTGCTGCTGATAAGAGGCAAGTATTTCTCTTAGGAATTCTTGTGTTTGCGCTCGCGCCATTGGTCCCACCGCGGAGAACTGCATCACTTCAGGATCGGCCAAAATCGCTGATAGAGAATCGAGATCCTGTTCCTCAAAGTACCTGAGAGCTAATCTGAGTGTCTCCATAATCATGGTAACAAATAGCGCGTTATTCTCTGATGAAATTTAGATGACTCCGTTCGACGACCATCGCCAATTGTTTTTGCTGTGATCGCTTCTCTTCTTTCTAGAAACAGCCTTTCCCGTCGAACGTCTGTCCGAACAAGGAAGGCTGCCAAAGATATATGAATTAAATATAAATAAATAATGCGAGTGATTGACCCATTACGTCTACCAACTCAGACCGCTCTGAGCGAGGGTTGCGCCTCGCCTCGCTGGTAGTCAAGTGGAGGAAGCGATAAAAACTCCACACCGCATTTGTCAATCTAATAACGTATCGTCCCTAACCTGCCAGTTCGCTCTCCTTCGGTCTTGGGCAATGAGTCACAGCGGCAAAACCCTCATCCGTTACGTTATTTAACTTACACTCCTAATTTATCAACCGTAGCGAGATGAGTAATCTTACCAGTGAGAGAAATAGGGTCTTTCAATAGAGGGAAAAACATCAAGAGTGCTGCTCCCACGGTAGATAGATTGAGTATGATTGAGCTGGTCCAGGTTTTGGTAATGTTCTTGATCTGTTGGAAGAGTGCGCTAAGAGCCTACTGACCTGGCTTCCCTTTTAGCTTTATCTGTGACTGTTTTGATTCTTGTATCTTGACCTGACTGCCACTCTTCCAAGACCATCAAACATAGGAAATCAGGAGAAGGAAAGTAACGCTATCTCGGTCAAAACTCCGACTACTTGCGATGCATTTTCGTGCTCAGTAGCGACTATCCAGGACGGACTCGAACAGTCAAGCAGCAGCCGAACTAGCTCTCAACAGCAGTGGGGTGAGAGAGACAGCTCGGAGCTCAAAGTAAAGGCCTCCACGGGACTCAGAAAAATCCCCGCATCTCGAAGCTGTGAATCAAAAGTTACTGGCAGCTATTGACCCCGACTCTATAAAAGTTGGGATAATGAAGTAGGCAGACGTTGGAAAAACTGAACTCGATGAGATTAAGATAGAGAGTAAGCACTTGGTTGGAAAACCAGAATCAAAAGGCTACCAAGGACAACCATGTGCTTTTCTCGATCAGAAGTCATGCGTTATTGAGTGATTAGCTTGTTTATCAACCACTCTAAATTTAGAGTAGCAATCTAAACAGCAACAACATATTAAGAACATTATCCATTTGGGAGGCTACCCAAAAGCTAGAGACGACCAAGGCATTTAAGTTAACATCCACTCATACTTTGTTCCAGATAATAAATCCTCTATCTCGTTAAAATTTGTGATTAAATCTTTATTTTTCATGGTATTTATTCGTTTGCGCTTTACTTTTACGTCATCAAATTTCGACAAATTTAAAAACGAGCAGGCTTTCTGATAGGCAATTTTTGGGTCATCTTCAATGTCTTCTTCGTAGCTTATAGTTAATATCCGAAAGTAATTTTTTAGAATATGAAGAGCTTTCTCAGATTCTTCGTCGATATATTCAATCATATTTAATAGAGGTGCACTTTTCCCCTGGATGGAAACTTTTTGTAAATCTATTGTTAGCGAACCATGGAGTCGCGTTTCTGAATCAGGTGATAAGTGAAATGAGTTACGCAAGCCTTGGACAACTATCTGTACAGATATAAGCTTGCGAAGGATATTTTGACGAGAAAGAAAGATACAGTCATTAAATTTATGTTTGTTGAGAAGCTCAGCAAGCTGTTGAAGTGAAATTCCAACTTGATTCAGTTGTTGACATGGAAGACCTTTTATATCAAATCCAGGTAAGTTCTTCCCAACTATTGCACGGGGAGCATGTCAGCTTTGAGAACCAATGAGTCCGTTGAGGTAAGCGCACCGATGAGCTAGCACTTGAGGAACATTCTCCTTGTTCCACTGTGCTCCCGAAATTTTGACGCGACGACCAATCTGCTTAATAGCCGATTCAATCGCCCCAGAACCAATTGAGCAGATTTGCTCACGCTGATAGTAATCGTAATTGATAATGCGGTGACGATGCTTGCGCAAGTAGCGGCAGAAGTTTTTCGCCGACGGCTTCTGGAGTCCGTCAAATAAAGCGAGGGCAGCATCAATGTCTCCTTGCCACAGCAGTGCTTGGGCTTGGTTAAGTCGCTTAAGAGAACCCCCGACTTTATGCAAGTTTTCCACTAAATGATACCAATCCAAAATCTCCCGCCTACTGTCCTCTACTCCTATCTGAGCGATGATGTTCCAAATGCCGTCATGCCCGTCCCCTAAAGCCGTTAACGGTGTAGCTAACTGGTGTTGGTTCACCCACTCCACCAGCGCTTTGTTGTCGCGGTAGCTAGCCATGACAGCTCCATCTCCCGTCACGGCTTTGTAGTCTTTCCAGGCGCAAGGTTCTCCGAGAGCCGTTCTCAATCGCACCTTGCCACCATCGACGCTGACCTCTTTGAGCTTATCTTCAGTGGCGGGACTAGCAAACGATTGACGCTGAACCAGACGCTGCTGGGTTTTGGCCGCCACTCGCACCCCCGTCAGATAGCACAGGTCGTTGGCGGCTTGCTCGTAGGAGACATTGGCGCTCAATCGCAAGCAACAGTTCTCTAGATGAGGGCTGAGCTGGCGATGTGACTCGACTCCGAGCTGCTTAGCTTGCTGAGTAGTTACTTTTAGCGTCCCTAGAGTACTCTTTAGGGTTCGCTCTCGCCCCGCTTCTGTACCGCTAACTGCGCGGATAAAAAACACCCCAGCGCTGGACTCACATGAGCTTGAATCTTCTCCCTCACTGTCAGTTCAATCCCCTCTAAGGTCTGCATCGCTGCCGGGTCGCTCTCTTGGTAGAGAATTTCTGCTATGGCATCGAGATAAGTTTGTAATTGAGCGGCTTTGTCTGGAGTCATAATTAAGCATCTCTGGGTGAGTTCCTCTAGAGTGTACTATTTCTGCTACCTTTGCAAACCTGACATGCTCCC
>JBHJGN010000039.1:0-103623 GCA_050331735.1 Cyanophyceae cyanobacterium | reverse complement strand
TAGAAAAAGTAATAGGAGACTTGATGAGTTGGGGGAAAGGGGAAGGGGTCAAGGGGAAAGGGAAGCACAGCAGCTCTTTGCCCTTGAACCTCCAATGCTTGGTGAGTTTAAGGAACTATCTGACTACTTTCGGTAAATGGTATAACTTTGTTCCTCAGCCCTGTGTTCTAGACCCGTCCCGTGCTTCCTATAGAAGAACTTCGTAAACGCGACAGACTTCCCTTTCCCCTTTTCCCGTTCCGGAGGAACTATTTCCCCTTTCCCCGTCCCGCCAGGGACATTCCCTTTCCCCTTTTCCCCAACTGTGTATTTGTAGCTCCACTTTTCAGAATTGCTATTAAAACACATCCGCCGGATCGGCACTCCTCAGTTTTTGCATTGCAATGGCCCCTGAAGCGGCACACATGACCACCGTGAGCACCAGAACAGCGATGGCGCGGTCGGTTTTCATCGCGACCGGAAGTAGGGTAGCCCCGTAGACAATTTGATAGAGTCCGGTCGCCAAGACAAGACTGGGGAGAAAACCAATCACTGCTAAGATCAGGGCTTCCTGGAGAAGAACCGTGAGGAGGTAGCGATCGCTGTATCCCATGGCTTTTAGGGTGGCAAATTCGCTGAGGTGGTCGGAGACATCGGAGTAGAGGATTTGATAAACAATCACGGTGCCTACGATAAATCCGATCGTCGTTCCCAGCCCAAAAATGAAGCCAATGCCCGTGCCATTGGCCCAGTAATTCTTTTCGACCTCAGCAAAGCCATCAGGAGTCAGAATCATCACATCGTCGGGTAGCAGCTTGGCTAACTGGCGGCGGACGACTTCCACATCCGTGCCGGGTTGCAGACGAATTAAGCCGACTTCGATTTGATCGGGAGTGCGGTCGGGAAACAGACGCATAAACGTGGAATCACTGACCACCACATTCCCGTCAGCGGCAAAAGAGGCTCCCATCGTAAACAAACCAGCCACGGAAATATTCCTGTCATTGAGTTGAGCTTCGAGAGTTCCTTGGTGGGCCACCGCGTCGTCAAACAACTCGGCGATAGGTCCGTATTCGGGCCGACTGGCGCGATCGAACAGCACAGAGTTGAGCTGCCGCATTTGAGGCAAATGTTGGTTAATTTCTGGGACTTTAAACACTGGACTCGCTGGGTCAAATCCCCAGACTAAAATCGTGCGGCTTTGCCAGGTTCGAGGATTGCGCCACTGAGCCGAAGCAATATAGAGTGGATTGACTGACTCGACCCCCTCTACCGCCGCCGCCTGGTACAGTCTCTCTCTGGGCGTACTGCGCACCGCAAATAGCGTTTCAAACTGAGGATTGGCAATAATTAAGTCTGCATCTAGATCGCGATAGGGCTGCGTTGCCGCGTCAAACAGCGCACCTTGAAAACCCATCTGGACAAACATCAAGATATCTGCAAAGCCAATACCGGCGATCGCAACAGCAAAGCGAGCCTTTTGTTTGGTTAATAATCGCCATGCTAGGGGAGTCTTACGGAAGCGAAACATCGTTTGTATACCTTTAATATCTAATGATCGTTATAAATTAGGGCAAGTGGGTTGCTTGGCGCTCCTCTTCTAGCCAGATAGCGGCCTGAACCTGTAAATTAGTTAAGCCAGCCACTCGCTGACTATCTTCAGGAGTAAGATGAATTTCGACTTCAACTACACGGCGGTCGAGGTTTTCACCCGGTTCATTGCTAAACACCTTTTGCCGCTCTATCTGTAGCCCGATCTCGTTTACCGTTCCATGTAGTGTGTCTGCCAACCCATTGCCTGTCACTGTCGCTCGCTGTCCTGGGCGAACTTTATGAATATCGGTTTGATAAACTTCTGCGATCGCCTGCATTTGGTCGGTTTGTCCAAGCTGCACAATACCGTTATCGCCGATCGTTTCTCCCGGATAGGCTTCAATTTTGAGGACTTGACCCGCGACTGGGGACCGCACAGAAGCCTGCGCTAGCTCAGTTTCAGCTCGCTCAGCAGCAGCGATCGCCTGTTCAATTTCTGTTTGAGCGACTTCCACATCCACAGGACGAACTTCAGCAATGTGGTCCAAAGTGGCTCTGGCTTGATTGAGTTCTTGTTGCTTGGCGGTTTGGATGCGCTTGAGAGTCGCCTGGGCTTCAGCAAGCTGCTGCTCACTGGTAAGATACTCCGTGCGTTTGCTGTCTCGCAGCGAAGCGGAAATGGCTCCCTGTTGATACAGGGTGTGATGCCGCTGGTGTTCTATCTCTGCATTGGCAAGCTGAGTTGCTAGGCGAGAGATATTAGCTCGTTGAGCCTCAATTTCGGTGCGTTGTTCTGCTTCTAAACGAGAGATCGCCGCCCTCTGGGCCTCGATCTCTCCCGTTTTGGCTCCTGCCTTGACCTGCGCTAGCTTTGCCTGCGCCACCCGCACCGCTTTTTGCGCTTCAGCGAATTCTGCCTGGAGGCGAGCACGACTTTCAAGAATAGCAACCACTTGATTGGCCTCTACCCAGTCCCCCTGCTTAACCAGGAGTTGAGCTACGCGATCACCATCGAGGGCTAGGGGGGCAAACAGATGAATCACTTCTGATTGCGGCTCTAAGCGTCCTAAAGCGGTGACTTTTTGAGGGGGAGCCACCTCTGCTGGAGAAGACGGACTCCTCTCGTTTTCTAGCGTCATCCACAGGCTCACTGCGCCAGCGAGGGCAGGAACAGTGATTAAAAGACCGATTAGCCAACGGTTCGCTTTTTTCAACACGATCATGTATTTTTCCCCGATGATGTTATGTCATTTCTTAATAGTGATGCCACACAAACCAAAGAGAGCTGAAGCCCTTCCCCTTTCCCCCTTACCCTTTCCCCGTTCCGATCGGAACTATTTCCCCTTTTTCCCCTACCCTGCATCGGTCGCTTGACTTTCCAGAGATGATGTTAGTAACTGCTGCTTCTCTAAATAAACAGATAACAGTTGGGCGAGGAGTTCTGTTTGTTCTGAAAACGACATTAAGTCCGGATCGAAGGCTCGGTAAGAAATTAGACCATCAAAAAGACAGGCAACGTGATTGGCGATCGCTCGATTTTCGAGGCCCAGATACTCAACAATTGCTTTTTGGTAGCGTCGATTAGAACGCTTAAGCGCTTCTAGCAGTGGCTCTTGGGCTAAATCCTGCTGCTGAAAAAAATTGATACAGAGAAAAATTTGCTTGAGGAAGTAGTCTTCGTTCTCTTGTAAGAATTGACTGAGCGCTCGGATGCGCTCTGCGATGGTTTCTCCTGCTGCAATCTCATTCGCTTTAAGAATATCCTGTTCGGTAATTTCCTCGATAAGCTGCACAAACAGCGCCTCTTTACTGGGAAAGTAGTGATACAGTGTTCCCGTCGAAACGCCAAGCTCCACCGCAATCTGCCGCATCGTCACCGACCCGTAGCCCTTTTGGGCAAACAGATCGAAGCACTTCATCAGCAGTTCGTGGCGGTAGCGATCGTGGTCAACAATTTTCGGCATCGGTTGCGGTGTTTAATCTTGTACTGTTTATATTATATCAAACAATTGTTATAAATAAAGCCAGAAGCAAGGAACCACGAACAATTAACGACAGTCTCTCAGCGCGGCGATCGCCACCCTACCCCACTAATTCATCCACGGCTACTGTAAAGCCTGGTAAAACCTTTTGAGTGCTAGCAACCTCACCAGATACAAAAATTGTTCTTGCTTCCTGCGTGACAACAATAATCCAGCGATTCTCAGGAAATACGAGCCACACTTCCTCACCGCCAGACTGTAAATATTCTCTGGCTTTAGCAATCACCTCTTCTGCCAAGTCAGTCGGAGAAACAATCTCAGCACTCAAGGGAAAACTTTGGGGCAGTACCGCCTCCTCGCCGTATTGAGCCACTAATTCGGGAGTTAGATAGGCAACATCAGGACGACGACCTTGCTGTTGGGTGCGACAGGGCACTTCTGTATAGACTTCTCCTCCCTGCTGACTAGAATTGAGGTAGTTTTTCCAGTAGGTAGCTAGTTTAGCCTGTATCCGACTATGCTTTAAGGTCATACCGTTCTTTTCTACCAGTTCCCCATCGACCCATTCTGTGTTTTCAGGGGCAATGTGCATCCAGTCCTCCAAGGAACTGATACTTGAACTATGAAAAGTTGATGACATCATTGCTACTCAAATCCAACCTCACTACATCTTAATCAGACTACACTGGGTAGTGTTTCCGCCATTAAATCTCCACTCGCTAATTCCCAATCTCTACTAGTTATGCCGTGGGAACAAATTCTGACCGGGAGCTTTCTCATTTCTCTAATTGCCGCTGGCATTCGTCTCGCTGTACCAGTACTGCTCGCGGTGATTGGCGAAATTATTACCGAGCGAGCTGGCATTCTTAATCTCGGCTTAGAAGGGGTCATGCTAGTCGGTGGACTGGCAGGGTTTATGGTTGCTCACGCCATTGAACACGGTGCCGGACTTCCGCTAGCGGGTGCCTGGATTGGTTTAGGCGCTGGCGTAGGTGCCGGGATGCTGATGGGGCTACTAATGGCGATCATGACGGTGACATTCAAAGCCGACCAGGTGGTTGCCGGGGTCACGCTGGTTCTGTTTGGACAGGGACTAACGACTTACCTTTACCGCCAGCAGTTTGCTTCGATGACGGCGCGGATTGAAGGATTAAAAGCCTGGCCCATTCCAGGACTATCTCAGATTCCGGTGTTGGGAGAAGTGCTGTTTTCCCATAACATTATGGTGTACATCAGCCTTCTATTAGTATTGAGCTGCTGGCTGCTGCTGTTTCGCACCAACTGGGGTCTGCAAATTCGAGCAGTCGGCGAAAACCCGGCGGCGGCGGAAACATCCGGAATTAGCGTCAAGCGTACTCGCTATACCAGTCTGCTGCTCGGAACAGCGCTCGTGGGTTTGGGGGGAGCCGTTCTCACGGTAGCCCAGCTTTATCTGTTTCGCGAAGGGGTGACGGCAGGAAGAGGCTGGATTGCCGTAGCGCTCGTCTTTTTTGCCCGCTGGCGACCAGGAAGGGCACTGTTTGGGGCTTTGTTGTTTGGGTTAGCCGACGCTTTTCAATATCGCATTCAAGCCTTTGGCACAGATGACTTGCCCTACGAGTTTCTGCTCATGTTGCCCTACATCCTCACGCTGCTCGTTTTGCTACAGCGCACTAAGCGCAGTGAAGCACCCGCTGCTTTGGGAGTTCCTTATACGAAGGGGAAGCGCCGTTAGCGCGGGAAATCTGTCCCTCCGGGACGGGGAAAGGGAAAATTGTTCCTGGCGGAACGGGGAAAGGGAAATCTGTCCCTCCGGGACGGGGAAAGAACACAGGGTTAAGGAACAAGCTATATAATTCATCCCTTTTCCCCTTCCCCTTTGCCCTTTTCCCCGCGCCTGTGGCGCTTTCCCCTTCCCCTTTGCTTTTCCCCGCGCCTGTGGCGCTTTCCCCTTTTCCCGAGCGCGAAAGCCGCTTTCAGTCGGTAAACCTCAACTTGGAGAGGGGGTAAAACCGAACTACCTTTTTACGAGGTTGTTATATAACTATTAGTGTGAGTTGAATTTAATTTCAATCACTCACATAACTAAAATTAATCCTAATAAAAACTCTCTGATCCGTATCTCATCAACCAAGTTTTGGAGGGCACAAACATGGCTTTAATGCGCTGGGAACCTTTTCAAGAAATGAATAGCCTACAAAGAGACATGAATCGTCTTTTTGAGAGTTTATCCCCTGAACAAAAAAGGGACAGAGCCGCTTTTGTCCCCGCAGCAGAAATGACTGATACGCCTGAAGCAATCCTGCTGAAGCTGGAAGTTCCGGGGATGGATGCTCAAAATATCGACATTCAGGTTTCTGCTGAGGCAGTTTCTATTAGCGGCGAGCGTAAGTCGGTTTCTCGTACTGATAGTGAAGGCACTAAGCGTAGCGAGTTCCGCTATGGCAGCTTCCGTCGGGTTATTTCCCTGCCTGTGCGCGTACAGAATACAGATGTTACCGCCGAGTACAAAGACGGAATTCTTCATCTAACTCTGCCCAAAGCAGCAGAAGAAAAAAACAAAGTGGTTAAGGTTAATGTTGGCTAAATAGCTGTTCGGCAATAAAGAAATCGATTTTCTAGGTAGCCGAACGTTATTTAATGAATCACTGACTAAACTAATAATTGAAGCAACTAGGAGGTAGTAATTATGGCTTTAATTCGTTGGGAACCTTTCCAAGAAATGACTCGCCTACAGAGAGACATGAACCGTTTATTTGATGGCTTATCCTCAACAAATACCGAAGAACTCGGTGCGGCTTTTGTACCAGCGGCGGAAATGGAAGAAACCCCTGAAGCAATTCATCTCAAGCTGGAAGTTCCAGGGATGGATGCCAAGGATCTTGACATTCAGGTTTCTGCTGAAGCGATCGCTATTAGCGGCGAGCGCAAAGAAGAAACTAAAACAGAAGAAAAAGGCATGACCCGCAGTGAATTCCGCTATGGCAGCTTCCGTCGCGTCATTTCTCTCCCGACACGCATTCAAAATAACAGCGTCAACGCTGAATATAAAGACGGCATCCTCAATCTCACTCTACCCAAAGCTGAAGAAGAGAAGAACAAAGTCGTTAAGGTTAACGTGGGCTAATTACCTGAGTTAGGTCGGCTACATCGCGAGGCAAACCAGGGTAGTACATTAAAGTTAGATAGCCGGGTTTCTGAGTCACTCCTCTGAAGATGGGGAATTCGGAAACCCGATTTTTGATGTCGTGACGAAGGGCACTAAGTGCATCATGTAATCCCGTTTTCCAATTGGTACACCCGCCATGCGAAGAATATCGTAAGCCGTGACCAGATGGAAGTAGAGGTTGGGAATCAGAAAGTCATCCACATAGGCGCTCCCAGACAGCTCAGCGCAGAGGTTCTGACCTAAGTCAATGCGCGTCACCTCAGCTAGCTTTTCGTCTTCAACGTTAATGCCTGAAAGAAGCTCTTTGGTGTTCGCTATATGCTCGTATGCCTGCCTAAGAGATGCGACGTCTGGATCTAGATTATTAGCAGGCTGGCCGTCACACCACAGAGCAAAGTTGCGTGGTTGATTGCAGGTGAAAGCAATTTGTGTGCCGAAAGGAAGCATATCAGCCGTAATGCGTGTTTAAGCGACTTTGGAAGAGACTTTGGATTAAACCGATGTTTTGACCTGGCATTTTGTAATCCCTCAAGACTGATTCCACCAAGCCTAGCTGTATTTGGAACAGTTTGCAGCCTAAATTATCGGCAATATCGAGAACCTTTCTGGATATTATGCTATGTAGGTGTGATAGCAAGAAGTGTTCTGGATATCATTTGACAACAGAGGAAATATCAACATCAAGCAATCGAGATACTCTACTTATCGGTAAAAGTGTATCCGTCTGCTCCTCGCCACAGCTTGATCCGTCATTGGAATCAGATTTTTGCCGTCACGGAATTATAATGCTTCCAGCAATAGCTGCCGCTCTAAGGAGATGGAGCTAAGCGGATTCGAACCGCTGACCCCCTCAATGCCATTGAGGTGCTCTACCAACTGAGCTATAACCCCTTGTTGCGCATTTATTACAATAGCTTAATCTGCTTATCTTGGTCAAGCCAAAAATGCTTTTAGGGATAGGGTAAGTAAGCTGGCTGAGACAAATACGCCAAGCAGTGATTCATTAGAAAGTAAACCACCATCATCGCGGCAGCGGAAAGAGCAACTAGCGTCCCTGCTAGCATCAGCGAAAATTCTTGCTTGTCAAAAGCTGACTGCATCAAGTGCAGTGACCACGCCACAAGGGCAACATCAAAAATTAATATTGTTACTAACATTTTTTAAAAAATGTAAATCTTTATCTATTTTAATATACACTCGGCTGGGAGCGAGGCCCTATTTGCTCTCGAAAATAGGTTAAATTTACTAACTAAACAGAGGCCGGACAGGAACCTGTCGCTCCTGAAGATAGCCTTTTACTTCAGCAACAGACAACTGCCCGTAATGCAGTAGGGAAGCTAAGAGCGCTGCTTCAGCCCCCCCCGAAGTAAGGGCCTCGTAAATGTGCTGGCAGTTCCCGGCTCCCCCAGAGGCAACGACCGGAATTTCTCCCTGACCAGCGATGGTGCTGGTCAGCTCTAAATCGTATCCTGCCTGGGTTCCGTCGGCATCCATACTGGTAATTAACAGCTCCCCAGCCCCTCGCTGCTCCACTTCTTTGGCCCAGGCTACCGCATCCCGTCCAGTATTTTCCCGGCCTCCACGCACGTAGACATCCCAACCAGGATTGCCGGAATCCTTGCGCCGTCTAGCATCGATTGCTACGACGATACACTGTTTTCCAAAGCGATCGCTGGCTCGATTAACAAAATCTGGGTTCCGAACGGCAGCCGAATTAATGCTGACTTTATCCGCCCCCGCTCTTAATAAACTTTTAATATTCTCTAAGGATTGAATACCGCCACCGACCGTCAGCGGAATAAATACCTGTTCGGCTGTCTGATAAACCACGTCAAGAATAATATCCCGGTCTTCGTGAGTCGCCGTAATATCTAGAAAGACCAGCTCATCTGCCCCGGCCTCGTTGTAAACCTTCGCTAGTTCGACCGGATTGCCAGCATCCTTGAGGTCAACAAAGTTAATTCCTTTAACAACCCGTCCAGCCTTCACATCCAGACACGGTAAGATTCGTTTAGCTAACATTGCACAATTACTAGACTGTAGGCTTATTAATAAAGTTAACAAAACGACGTGATCAAATAGGGAACATTTACTCAATTCCGCGTAATGGCCATCAAAAGATCTTCTGACCAACTCAATCTCTTCCCCACCTCAAAAGCAAAACGGAATCGCCGCCCTCGCCCCCAAGCCGAGGATGAGGGGCTGCTGCTGGCAACCGCTGCCCTCGACGAAACAGACAATAGCGAAGACCCCATTCGTCCGCGTCGGCTAGCAGACTACATCGGGCAAAAAGCTCTCAAAGAGTACCTGGCAATTGCTATTGAAGCCGCTAAAGCCAGGAAAGAGTCCCTCGACCATATCTTACTCTACGGTCCTCCAGGCCTAGGCAAAACGACCATGTCCCTGATTCTGGCAGCAGAGATGGAGGTCAACTGTAAAATTACAGCGGCTCCGGCCCTAGAGCGACCCCGAGATATCACCGGACTGTTGATTAACCTTAAGCCCGGAGATATTCTGTTTATTGACGAAATCCATCGCCTCAACCGCATGACAGAGGAGTTGCTCTATCCAGCGATGGAAGACGGCAGACTAGATATTACCATCGGCAAAGGACAAAGTGCCAGAACCCGCAGTATTCCCCTGCCACCCTTTACGCTGGTGGGAGCCACAACTAAGATTGGGTCGCTTACGTCTCCGTTGCGCGATCGTTTCGGCATCATTCAGCGGCTGCGCTTCTACGAACCGGACGAACTGACGCTCATTGTCCAGCGCTCTGCCGAAATCCTCAAAGCGCCCATGACCCAAGAGGGAGCCGAAGAAATTGCCCGTCGCTCTCGAGGAACCCCCCGCATTGCCAATCGTCTGCTGAGACGAGTTCGGGACTACGCTCAGGTCAAAAACTCAGAGACCATTACCCAAGAACTTGCCGCCCAAGCGCTAGATATGTTTAACGTTGATGCTCAAGGCTTAGACTGGACGGATCGCTTGGTATTAACCACGATGATGGAGCAGTTTCGGGGCGGTCCTGTGGGGTTAGAAGCCCTCGCCGCCGCCACCGGAGAAGATGCCAAAACCATTGAGGATGTCTACGAACCTTATTTATTGCAAATTGGCTTTATCAACCGTACACCTAGAGGCAGAGTCGCTACAGAAGCCGCCTACAATCATCTCCACAAGAACGAATCGGATGATCAGGATTCGGTAGAGCCGCAGAGGGAATGATCGGTTTGATCAAGCGGTTCAACTGTCCCTTACGGCAGCGAGGCTCACGATCTATCCGGCGCAGTTTAGCCTTCTCAAAGAGTGGGCGCAACCACAAATGAAAAGCTCGGCTTGTTCAACGATATTCAGGCAGCGATCGCGCCAGCAAAAAAGGCCTACACTCTAGTTCTGATTCTAGATGTTATTCCATTTCCCACTGAAAATACGACACGGATAAAGAGGGCGCTAAAACCGTTCCCCCTTATCCTCTCTATGCATTGATAGCTTTACTTTTCAGAATTTGTTTTCATATTGCCGCCTCGACCCACTAAAAAAACCGTTCTCCTAAGAACGGTTTTGTGCTTGCTGAAGATAGTTTTTGACTTAATTAGGCGTTAGCAAAGCATGCATTTGGCTTTTACTTTGAGAACTGAGTTCATCTAGGTTAGCAACGTCAGAAAGCTGCTGAACAATCTGCTCTAATTTTTCTCGACCCAGATTCACAAAGGCGCGTTCTCGTCCCCTAAACCTCATCGAGAACTTTACTTTACAACCATTCGCTAAAAACTTGCGAGCGTGCTTGAGCTTGGTATTGAGGTCGCCGCTATCTGTACAATATCTAACTTTTAACTCTTTAACGGTATTGTCAGTTTGCTTTTTCTTGGCTTCTGCTTCTCTCTTTTGCAGGCGGTATTTGAACTTTCCATAGTCAATCAGCTTGCAAACTGGGGGTGAAGCCTCGGGAGCAACTTCAACCAAATCTAATTCCGCTTCTCTAGCTAGCACCAATGCTTCTTGCAGCGGTTTGACGCCAACTTGCTGTCCGCTGTCGTCGATGACTCTAACTTGGTCAGCTCTAATATTTTTGTTAATGCAGTGTTTGTCTGGTTGCCTAAATGGCTTTCTTGGCTTGCTTCTTCTAGACCTTCTCAAAGGCTTCTCCTATTTTCTACATTCTAATTGTACCTCATTTGAAGAGCGCCTCCTTCTGTCCAACGGCGGGGAAAGCTTTTACTATCGGCTAAGGGTGAGAATGACAGATGTCGTGACGATTGAGGGTTCAGCCGCTCCTCTGCTTAATCAGCTCAACCCCAACGAGACTAGCACTGGTTTGAAACCGTCCGCTATTTATAATGTCTGGTGTAGCGGCTAGAGAGATATTGATTCAAGAAATAAACATGAAAGCAGCAGATATTATGTCGAAAAAGGTCATCACTATTCGCAGCTTTGCTACCGTTGCTGAAGCGGTGAACCTGATGCGGAATAATGGCCTAAGATCTCTAATTGTTAATCGGCTCAACGAGAACGACAGCTACGGAATCGTGACCGAAACAGACATTATCTATAAAGTGGCGGCCTTTGGGAAAGATCCTCATCAGGTACGCGTTTGCGACATTATGACTAAGCCCTGCATTGTGGTTAACCCTGACCTCAATATTGAAAGCGTAGCGCGACTATTCGCCAATACTGGGATTCGCAGAGCGCCGATTATTCAAGGAACGCTGTTAGGAGTGATTTCAGTCACGGACATCTTGCTGAGGAGTAACTTCGTCGAACAGCCATCGGCACCAATTCTTGAAAGCAGAATTAAGCAAGAAATTGCAGAAGCCCGGAAAATCTGTGCTCAGAAAGGAATAGACTCGCCAGAATGCGCTGCGGCTTGGGATATTGTGGAAGAACTACAGGCAGAGGCCGCCCACCGCAAAGCAGAAAATTTAGACAAAACTGGCTTTGAGGAATACTGCCAAGTCAATCCAGAAGCAGAAACAATAGAACGTTACGATCCGTGGACCTGGGAGGCTGATTAAGTTTAGGCTCTTTGTTCTTTTTTCTACAGACAAGAGAGCGGAGGATTGAGGGCAAGGGGGAGGGGAAAATAGAAAGGCGCAGGGTTGCTCTCTGCTGCCCCCTGCCTCCTTGCTGACATCTGTCGTCAATGCTAAGCGATTTCAGATAAGGACTGATAACACGAAATCCCCCGTACTTATGCGTGGGCATGAGTTAATTACAGGTAGCTCAGCTAAATTCTTTTCCTCACAAGTTCCTCAAAATCTTTCTTTACTTTAAAAGGAAAGCCAAGCAAGTCAAATTAATGTCTGGCGATTACCACAAGCAAGGAAAGCAGCTTTTATGGCAGTAGTTATGACACACGAGCCTACCTGGTGTCCAGCAATTGAATTTAACGAAACTGATACTACTCTTATTCTCAAGGCAGAAGTACCCGGGGTTGAGCGCAAGCACTTGAATGTTCACGTCACTTCCGATTCGGTATCTATTACTGGAGTTCATCCTCAATTCAAACCAACGGAGAAAGAAATTATTCCTTCAGAGTTTCATTATGGCCGTCTTCAGTGTCATGTTCCGATCGAGATCCCCATTCAACCCGAGCAAGCACAGGCAGAATTAATCAACGGTGTCCTCATCGTTATCATTCCTAAGCGAGAGCAAAATTAATCATCAATCCGCTTAATTGAGAACAGTTTGTTCGGGTTAAGCTTAAGCGAATAATATGGGAAAACAAACTCAATTGGATGCGGCAAAAGCCTTGCTAGGCAAGGCTTTTACTTTTGTATCTTTATGAAGAACTAAGAATCAGCATCGCCCAATTCTAGAAAGTGAAATGATCGATGCGTAGTCGGGGAAAAGGGGAAAGGTTTCAATTTCCTCTACTTGTGTAGCATCTACATTAGGAGATGATGTAACGGCGTTGCCACAAGCTAAGCGCCACTCTACTAAAGTTAAACGAACACAAATCCGCTCTCAAAATTAGAGATCGTTCGAGTAGAAACAGCAATGAGCTCGTCAGTGCCCAGGGTTAGGCTTTGAGAGCCGTCTACATCCAAGTACAAACCAGTTCCCTTGGGTAAGCCAGCCTCAGCAGCACCGAGCACGTAGTTTTCCTTCAGACCGTGAAGCTGAATGGTATCTCGGTTGGCGCGGAAGTCGGAGAGCAAAGCATAGTCAAAAATGCCTTGGCCGGCGTAAAAAACGCTGTCTGCATCTCCCAACACAAAAGTATCGTTACCGCTATTGCCAATAAGCTCGTCGATTTCCCCAACGCCGAGTGCGCCAGCCCCCGTCAACGTATCATGGCCCCAGCCCCCTTTGAGGGTGTCATTGCCAGCGCCACCAAGCTGGGTATCGTGACCAGAATTGCCCCTGAGCTGGTCGTTGCCATCGCCGCCGAGTTGAGTATCATGGCCCCAGCCCCCTTTGAGGGTATCATTGCCAGCGCCACCAAGCTGGGTATCGTGACCAGAATTGCCCTTGAGCTGGTCGTTACCGTCATCGCCGAGTTGAGTATCATTGCCCCAACCCCCCTTGAGGGTATCATCGCCATTGCCGCCACGGAGAAAGTCATCGTCCCCCTTACCAAAGAGTCGGTCATCGCCGTCCAATCCCGCCAGCGAGTCGCTACCGAAGTGTCCTTTGAGAAAGTCGTCAGCAGCACTCCCACTAATTTCGCGAGCCACCGTGGGTCTAGAGACCGCCAATTCCTGAGCAATGGCTTGCTGACTAGCGTTGCTGAGAGCTAAGAAGACCGTGGCGTTATCGTTGAGTACCGAGTCGTTGCTCAGATTAACGGTAACTATCTGAGTGGTTTCTCCCGGATCAAAGCGCAGAGAACCGCTGACGGCAGTATAGTCTTCTCCGGCAGTCGCGGTGCCAGCGGTGGTGCGGTAGTCTACTGTCACAATCGCGCTGCTAACATCCGACAGCGTGACAGCATATTCCAGCGTTTCGCCGTCACTGTCAACAAACTCTACAGCAAGCTCCGGCACCAGAAAAGCCTGCTCTTGGATGGTAAAACCCGTCGGGGTATTGCGTTGAATAATCTGGGAGAGAGTCGTGCTTTCGATATCGGGAGCAAAAGTGCGGACATCGGAATCGTTGAGATAGAAAAAGCGATCGCCGTCCCGCAACCGCGAGAATTGATCGACCAGGAGCTCCTGGAAGGTTTCTCCGACTAAGCTACCGCTGACGGCATCTTCGGCGAGTCCGCCTACCCACAGGTCAACTTCCTCGACGCTGTGGTAAACACTCGCTAGTTTGGCAGCGATCGACGGCTCGCTCGTAAGCTCGTCAAAGCTGTCAACCGCTTCTAAACCGAGACCCTGGCGCACCTCATTATAGCTGGGAAGACCGTGATCTCGTCCCCGCTGAATGTTAAGCGCTGCCAGATCGAACCCCCCTGAGCCGGGAGGACCAAACAGGAAATTGCGGACATCATCCACAATGAAAGGATCAATGGCCTGAGCCGGCTGAGAGGCGAGTCCGTAGAGCAGAGTGTCGATGCCCTCGTCTCTAATGAGCTGAGGATTAAAAAAGGCGTTTTTCAGCTCGATACTGCCCGCATCCGTTCCATCATCGCTGATGCGTAAAAGATTGGGCGAGAGCATGGTATGTCCCACCCGGTAGGCAGCGGTGGAAAATTCATTACCGATGCTCGCATTGACGGTGGCATCGTAGCCGTCGTAAGGCTCAAGAGCAGTATTGCCAAGCAACAGAGGCAAAAACTCATTGTAGGTGATGGCCTGTATCTGGGCTCCAACAAGCTTGCGGGCTGTTTGGTAAATATAGTCTTCCTCGCTAAGATCTGCCGCTGTCGCTTTCTGAGCCAGTTCGGGATCAGCCGCAATTTCTGCGGCAAGGCGATTATGTTCCCGGACAAACAGGGTATGAACAGCGGTGAGGCCAACCTGTTCGTTGGCGCGAACATCGCCCGCAATAAACAGATTGGCATCGTCTCCCCCGTCATTGGGCAATTGAGCCGTGTTGAACGGCAGGAGGTTATCGTCGCTGACTTTGAGTTTCCCCGTTCCGTCGTTAGCTCGCAAAAAGTCGGCTCGTTCTTCATCAGAGCCGTACACCATCGAGGCATCGATGTAGGCCGTAATTTCATTGAGCTGCTGACGCACTCCGTCTGCATCGCTCTCAGACACAGAGCGGTTGAGGGGAATTTCTTGATGGCCCGTTCCATCCGGATCGAAAAAGCGATCGCCTTGAGGAACGGGAATATTGAAAGGCTCCTTCGGCTCAGCGACTGTTATTAAATCGAGGTCGTGGTCGATAAATTGTCCCCACTGCCAAAGCCAATCGCTTGCGTTAATCGCATTGGTAATCGAACCAGGTTGCTGAGCTACGGCATTGCTAATGGCTCGCGGGCTGGGCAGCGTACTGGGGTCGCCTCCGCGCGGGACCGAGTGTCCATCCTGGTAAGCAGGCGAGGTCAGCCGCAGTAGCTGCGTGTTCGCTTCTCCCCAAGAAGGATTAAGCTGATTATTTTCAGAGCCGTCTATTGTTCTTACTTCAATCATGGCTGAGATAGCAAGAGTACCCTTGCTAGCGAAAGGATTAGGTGTTTAACTCATCCCCACGGTGCGCATCCGGGGGATTGTACGTTCTGAGTCATTGGTGAAGCAGCATCTTCTGTGAGGAGCGGGCTTCCCCGTCGCCTTGGGTGAAGGTTACAGGAACCCTGCCGTCAGACAACGGGCGGGGCGTATAAACATCTGAGTTTTCCTCTATAGATGGGTTCTGCGCGACCAAACTCCAGCTATTAATCTTGTAGGTATTGGTAACCAGGATCTATGCAAGCGTTGCACCATTCCCAGATGACTTAAAACACGTTCAGCAAATAGATACCATCAGAACTATTTTGTCTGTATTTTTCTATACATATAGCCTAGAAAAAGAATATGAGGAAGTTGTGAGTAAGCTAAACCGGTTGACTGATAGGGCCTGGGAATTAGTCAGCGCAGAACGAAGAGTATCGCTCTAGTAGTTATCAAGGGGAAGTTGCTAAACGAATCGATATTTTTGCGACGGCTTTGTATTACGGGATGAAGGTAGCAGATGTAGAACGTTTAGATTTGAGCGATACACCCCCATTAAGTAGTCCTTTCGATCCGGTGCAAATGAGTCCTCAAGCCTGGTGCAGAAAACAGCAACTGGTAACAGTCTGAAAGACTAAAAATCTGCGCCGAGTTAGATCGTTCCTCACAAGTTCCTCAAACTTTTTTCCTATCCTGAAAACAGAGCGAGTTGATAGTAGTCGGCTGGTTCCATTCGTTGAGTCAAAGGAACGACGTTGGCGCGATCGCCTCGTCGTCCCGATCCCCCTCAAGCACTCAAGTTCCCCTGTGCTCGAGAGGCAACGCAGCAGTTTAAACAATCGTCATCTTCTGCTGGGCTGACACCTAATACCAATTAGAAAAAGTAATGAGATTGGTTAATTGGGGGAAATAGTTCCTGTCGGAACGGGAAAAGGGGAAGGGGAAAAGGATGCCAGTTTTTCCCGGTTAACTGCCAACTCTTTGAGAGTTTGGGGAACTCTCTAACTACTTTTGATAAACGGTATAACCTCCAAACCAGGAGCAACAGTCATGGGGCATACTCTTCCCCGATTCTTCAAAAAACGAGAGCGCCTAGAAACGGGTCTTTTGCTGCCGCTTCACAACGTCGTTCTCTTCCCGGGGATTACGCTGCCCGTTTTAGCCGGACAGCCGCGCTCGGTGGCTGTAGCTGAATCAGCGATGTTAACCGAGCCCAAGCAGCTTATCGTTGCGGCTGTTCGTCCAGAAGTGGCTCGGAAGCTGCACGATGAGACTGTTGCAGTAGAAAGCCTGAAAGACCTTTATCCAGTGGCCACCCTCGCCGTTGTCCACAAACTGGTGCGGCTGCCCATTGGTCCGATTCAGCTCATCGTCGAAGGGGTAGAGCGAGTCAGTATTGCAGAACTCCGGCAAACGTCTCCTACCTACGTGGCTAGTTTTCAACGGCTCCCGGCGCTGACGGCGGAAACAGTGACCGCTCGAGAAATTGAAGCATTGAGTCAGGCGATTAAGTCCCTGTGGCAGGAAGCGGCGTCCCTGCATCCTCAGTTTCCGGCAGAAATCCTAGAATTTTTAAGGCACAGTGATGACCCGCTCAAGCTCGCTTACCAGACGGCGACCCTGCTACAGCCAGAAACCCCACACCTGCAGGCTGTGCTGGAGGAAGATGACCTGGAGTTGCTGTTGCGTCGCGTGTTAACACTTTTCCAAAGCGAGGTCGAAATTCAGCGTCTCCAGGGGGAAATTCTCGGAGAAACGAAAAAGGAAATTAACCAGCAGCAGAAAGAATTTTTCCTGCGGCAGCAGTTAAAAACAATTCAGGAGGAACTAGGGGAAGCCGACCCAGGCAGCCAAGAGCTCGCCGAATTGCGATCGCGCCTGACTGAGACAGACTTGCCAGCCGCTCCCCAAAAGCAGGCCGAGCGAGAATTAGCTCGTCTCGAGAGCGTCGGCAGCGCCTCTGCTGAAGGGGGAGTGATTCGCACCTACCTGGACTGGCTCCTAGAAATGCCGTGGCACCATCTTGTCGAGGACAACCTCGATTTAGACAACGCCAGAGCGGTGCTCGAAGCTGACCATTACGGGCTGAAAAAAATTAAAGACCGCATTATCGAACACATCGCCACTTTCAAGCTCCGCTTCCAGCGGCAGACGAGCCAACCATCGACCGCAGGCAGCATCAGCCCATCCTACACGGTGGGAACTGTCCTCTGCTTTACGGGACCGCCAGGAGTGGGAAAAACAAGCCTGGGGCAGTCGATTGCTCGCGCTTTAGGTCGTCCGTTTGAGCGCATTAGCTTGGGGGGACTGCACGATGAAGCCGAACTGCGCGGTCATCGTCGAACCTATATTGGCGCCATGCCGGGTCGGATTGTACAGGCTCTGCATCGAGCCGGAGTGAAAAACCCAGTACTCCTGCTCGATGAACTGGACAAAGTGGGCCTAGACTATCGCGGCGATCCGGCAGCAGCGTTACTGGAGATTCTTGACCCGCAGCAAAATCACAGCTTCCGCGATCTTTATCTAGATCTAGAGTTCGATCTCTCGCAGATTCTCTTCATTGCGACTGCTAATAATTTAGGCAATGTCCCTCCGCCGCTGCTGGATCGACTGGAGATTATCGAGCTCTCCGGGTATTCTGACCAGGAAAAAATGGCGATCGCCCACCAATATCTTCTTCCGCGTCAAGTAGACAAGGCGGGCTTGCCCCCCGAAGCGCTGTCCCTCTCCCCCGAAACCCTGCGAGTGATCGTCGAATTCTATACTCGCGAGGCTGGAGTCCGCAAACTAGAGCAGCAGCTAGGAACCCTGTGCCGCAAGGTGGCGGTTCGCTATGCTCAGGGCCTCACCGAGCCCACCTGCCTCCATCCAGAACAGCTTGAGGAACTCCTCGGTCCGCGCCAGTTCCGACGAGAAGAGCGCCGCCGCGTGATCCAGCCGGGAGTGGCTACCGGACTGGCCTGGACCCATCAAGGCGGAGAGATCCTGTTTGTAGAAGCCGTACTGCTGCCCCAGGGGAAAGACCTCACCCTCACGGGGCAGTTGGGAGCCGTGATGCAGGAGTCGGCCCAGATTGCCCGTTCCTACATTTGGTCCCAAGCGACCGCCCTCCGAATTAATGCCAAGCTGTTTAGGGATAACGGGCTGCACCTCCACGTTCCTGCTGGAGCCATTCCCAAGGATGGACCGTCGGCAGGAGTGACGATGGCCGTGGCGATCGCCTCGCGGCTGATGAACCAGCCCGTGCGCACCGATACCGCCATGACCGGAGAAATCAACCTCAGTGGAGAAATTTTGCCCATTGGCGGCGTCCGAGAAAAGGTCTTAGCGGCTCGTCGAGCGGGGATTAGGCGAGTGCTTCTGCCTCGACACAACGAAACAGACATCATTGATGTGCCCCCAGATGTCCGAGAGCAGATGGAATTTGTCTTCTGCGAGCGGCTAGAGCAGGCATTAAGCTGTGTTTTACTCAATCGTCAGGAGGTTTGCTAGCGAATGAAACGAAAACCGATTCAGCTCAATCTGTGGAAAAACCAGCAGGCGGAGCAACTCCGGGAACAGTATTGTCTAGGGAACAGAAACTTTGATCGGGCTGAGCTCAAGGGAACCAATTTACAGGGCATCAATCTGTCTCAGGCCAGTTTGCGTCAGGCCAATCTGGACAGGTGCCAGCTTCGTGAAGCCAATCTGTCTGAAGCGAATTTGTATCAATCCCATCTGAAAAAAGCGAATCTCGAGCAGGCGTTTTTAAATGGGGCCATTCTCTCTCAAACTGAACTGAGTCGGGCCAATCTGCATCGGGCGAGTCTCGTACGCGCCGATCTGTGCGAAGCCAAACTCGAAAGAGCCGATCTCCGTCATGCCAATCTGGATGGAGCGGATTTGCAGTGGGCCGATTTAGCTCACGCTCAGATGGTGTGGGCCAATCTGCGTCAAGCGAACCTCCGCCATGCGTGTCTAGACAATGCCGATCTCAGCGAAGCCAAGTTTTGCCACACCGTTATGCCAGACGGCAGGATTAGAGACGATCACTGCTAGCTGTAGACTTTTACAGGGAAAGAACCGATGTTTGACAAAATTTTGGTCGCGTTAGATCGTTCTGAGCGATCGCCCATCGTTTTTAAACAAGCCTTAGAAATTGCCTCTGCCCCAACCAGTAAAATGCTGCTCTTTCACTGCCTTGATTGGGACGCCGAACGGGCGCAGCCCCTGTTTGGGGTTGGAACGTTAGGGGATATTAAAATGACACCGGGGCCAGGTCTGCGTCATGAAAGTCTGCAAAAGGATCTTGAGCAAGTCCGACAGTGGCTTGAAGATTATCGTCAACAGGCACTGTCCTGCGGAATTGTGGCAGAACTGAAATCTCCGGTCGGCTCTCCCGGTGCGCGGATCTGCGAACAAGCTCGCCACTGGGGAGCAGCGGTCATCGTGCTTGGTCGTCGAGGCCGTCGAGGTTTATCAGAAGTGTTATTAGGCAGCGTCAGTAGCTATGTGGTTCATCATGCTGACTGTTCGGTGTTGATTGTGCAGTAAATTGGGGGGCTACACGTCTCCAAACAGCAAGACAATCACCGTGACAAGGATTCAGCGTCGCTCCAGCCCAGTATCTTCGCGACCTGGTGAGCGAGTAGCATGGTCTTGAACGGTTTAGCAATGGTCGCTACCACGTCTAGCTGAGCAAATTTACGCTGATCGGCAGGCTGCACTTTAGCTGTCAGTAAAATGACGGGAATCTGCTGCGTTGCTGGATTGCTCTGGAGCCGTTGAAAGGTGGCAATGCCGTCAAGATCGGGCATCATTACGTCTAGAAGAATCGCATCCGGCTGCTGAGCGGCGGCTAAACGCAGCCCTGCCGCACCGGAACTCGTGACCAGTACCTCCCACCCACCAACGACTTCTAGAGCGACCTGAGCCACCTCGCGAATGTCTTCATCATCATCAATGACTAAGATGCGCTTCGTCATCGGTCTTCTCCTCGCTTGCTCATCAGTCGGCCCAGTAAGCGAATCACTCGCTGTTCAAATTCTTCAGGGGTGATGCGTCCTTTGGTGAAAAAGAGCGTGTGTCCGAGCTGTAGGCGCTCTCGTTCAGAGGCCTCTAAATCTTTCGCGGTGTAAACCACAAGCGGAAGTCGCCACAGGCGATTGTGCTGCCGGAGCCAATCGACCACCGCAAAGCCATCGTAGTCTGGCAAGCTTAGGTCAAGCACCAGCAAGTTGGGCATAAAGCGTTGACTGAGCTGAAGTGCTTCCCGTCCCGTTCGCGCCCGGAGAGTCTGAATGCCGTGACGGTCGAACAGGGCCACCAGCACCTGAGCTAAATCGGGGTCGTCTTCGACGATCAGCACCTTGAGATTTTGCGGAGGCTGGAGCAGCGCCTCTAACGCCTGACAGAGGCGCTGTTGCTCGGCTGGCTTCACGATCCAATCGCTGATTTCTGGATGCTGCTCTCTGGCATCGGGCATCAGCCCACTAAAAATTACCACAGGAATTGAGGCGGTTTCTGACTGGGCTTTGAGAACAGACAGGGTTTCCCAGCCGTTCATTTCCGGCATGAGCAAATTTAGCAAAATCACATCGGGGGTCAGCGCGGTAGCCTGGGCGATCGCTTCTCGGCCCGAGGCCACGGCAACGACTTGGTAATTTTGCTGTTCGAGCAGGGTTTGCACCACAGTTCGTAAGGAAGGGTCGTCATCGCAAACGAGCACTAGCGGGCCTGAATTGACGCTTGCCGGCGCTTCTTCCTGTAAAACCGGCAGAGTAAAGAAAAAGGTGCTGCCCTCTCCGAAGGTACTTTCTGCCCAGATCTGACCGTCGTGGTGCTGCACAATACTGCGACAAATCGCGAGTCCTAAGCCGGTGCCGCCCCGCCGGCGCGAATCAGACGCATCCACCTGCTGAAAGCGACCAAAAATGGTTTCGAGCTGATCGGCGGGAATGCCTCGTCCTTGGTCGCAGACTTGAAACAAAATCATGGGTTCGCTCTCTGCTGGCGAGCGGTTAGCCGTCGAGCCACAGACACGGGAGGCCGTTAGCCATACGGTTGAGCCCGGGTCGGAAAATTTGATCGCGTTACTGAGTAAGTTGGTCAGTACCTGAATGATGCGGTCTGGATCGACCCATAGTCGCGCCGAGAGCGTAGACACCTGGAGGGTCACTCCCGCATTCTCGGCTAGCTCGCTCACGGTGGCGACGGCGCTATCGAGCAGGTCCGAGACGTTGCCACCCTGTTTACTCATCATCACTTTGCCGGACTCGATTCGTTCAATATCGAGAATGTCGTTGATCAAGCGCACCAGCCGATCTGTATTGTTGACAGCAATTTGCAGCATCCTTTGTGCCCGCTGGGGTTGGGTGTGCAGCACTCCGCTAGCGAGCAAATCTAAGGCGCCACCAATCGACGTGAGGGGGGTCCGTAGTTCGTGACTGACAACCGACACAAACTCATCTTTGAGCTGTTCCACTTCGCGGCGATCGCTAATATCGATACAGGAACCGATGTAGCCGGCAAAGCTGCCGTCTGGGGTCAGTCGCGGCACTCCTGTATCTAGCACCCAGCGATACTCTCGGTTGGACTGGCGGCGATACTCTAGGGTAAAGCTCTCGTGGCGCTCAACAGCGGCTGAATACGTCTCCTGGCAGCGCTCGCGGTCGTCGGGATGAATGCCTGCTGCCCAACCGCTGGCCAGCGCTTGAGCCAGAGGTTGTCCGCTAAAGTTGAGCCAGGTTTGATTGAAAAACGTTGCTTGGTGCTCGGTTCCCGTCATCCACAGCAGGACCGGGGCACTATCGGCTAGCAGGCGAAATCGCTGTTCGCTCTCCTGGAGAGCGACCACGAGCTGACTTTGCCCGAGAGCAATGCCAAGCTGGTTGGCGAGGAGCTGGAGAAACTCAATTTCGGAATCTCTCCACTGCCGAGGGCGGTAGCACTGATGAGCGATCAGTAAGCCCCACAGCTCTTCATGGTGCAGAATCGGCACGACTAAATTGGCGCGGGTGGCAAACTGCTGAAGCAGTTCTTTGTGGCACTCTTCCAGGTCGGCCTGCTCGAGATCGGTGATCGCGCTGGTGCGTCCTTGGCGATACTTGTCCATGTATTCGCTGCGAAAGCAGGGGTCGTCGATATCCTGACCGAGAATGGCCGGACATCCGGGCACCAACGCTTCTCTGACCACTCTGCCACTGCCGTTTCTTTGGAGCTGAAAAATAATCACGCGATCGCACCTCAAAAACTGCTGTACCTCGGTCACCGTCGTCTCCAATATCTCCTCAAGCTTCAGGGAGCGGCGGATTTTGAGCGCTACATCGGCAAATAGCTGGACGCGCTGATTGGTTCGTCGGAGTTCGGCGATCATCTGCTGACGCTCGGTGTCTGCTTGGTCTGCCGCAATAAACCGACCAATGCTTTGGGCCATGAGTTCAATCAATTCCCGTTCGTGGGGCTCAAAACCGCTGGATTTTGGCTCTGTTGACGAGAAATTCAGCGTTCCGTAGATTTCCCCGTTGACCCAAATTGGGGCCCCGATGTAGGCTTCTAAGCCGAGAGTGTGGTATACCGGATGCCTTTGCAGGTCACTGGTGCCCACCTGCGTATAGGCGATCGTGCGGCGTTCTCTGACTACGGCAGCGCAGTAGGTGTTCTGTAGCTCAAATTCTGCTCCCGCTGACAGAGCTAGCGGCGACCTCACCGCCCGGATTGTATAGGTCTGGTCGGTAATTTGGCTAATAATTCCCGTTGACAGCCCCAGAATCGTACATCCGGTTGCTAAACTGTCGGCGAAGAGAGCCTCAAAACTGGCGTAGGTGGTGATATTAATGCGATGGAGATGCTTAAGATGAGTACTGAAGTTTGCCAGCGCTGCCGACTGCTGCCGCATCGCTAACTCCATCTGTTTGCGCTCAGTGACGTCCTGAAAATAGACCGACAGTCCCTCTGAAGAAGGATAGGCGTGAACTTCATACCAGGTGTTGAGGGGCGGATAAAATTCCGCAAAGTCAACGCTCACCCCCTCAGCGATCGCCCGCTGGTACTCCCGGTAAAAGTTGGTTTCGACGGCTTCTGGAAAGATCTCCCAAATATTTTGGCCCACGAGTTCTTCCCGACTTCTCTGGAGCAGTGACTCTGCCTGACGGTTAATGTAGGTAAACCGCCAGTGGGTATCGAGGGCAAAAAAACCATCCGTGATGCTCTCTAAAATGTTCGTGACTTGAGCGCGAGCAGCTTCGGCTTCCAAGGTCTGGCGGCGCAGTTCCAGTTGAGTCATCACCTGGCGCGCTAGAGCCTTGAGGGCGCTGAGCTGCTCAGCGGCAATGGTGCGCGGTTTGGTATCGATGACGCAGAGAGTTCCCAAGGCATAGCCTTCCGGAGTGACCAGGGGAACTCCGGCATAAAAGCGAATTTTCGGTCCGTCGAGAACAAGCGGGTTGGTGGCAAAACGCTGCTCCTCCCGGGCATCTGGAACAACACAGGCTTCTCTGGGGTTCGTGATCGCCTGAGCACAAAAAGCGACTTCGCGGGGCGTTTCCGCTGCCTCCAGGCCCACTTTCGATTTAAACCACTGTCGCTCTTTGTCTACTAAGCTCACTAAGGCGATCGGCGTCTGGCAGATGGAGGCGGCCAGCCGGGTGAGATCGTCAAAGGCGGTTTCCGGCAGGGTATCTAAAACGCGATAGCGGTGGAGGGCTTTGAGTCTGGCTGGTTCGTTGCTAGGGTCAGGCATCATGGGGAATTTGACGGGGGCCGAGTACGAATGGGGTTGCTGGCTGGAGCTTGGTGCTGCAGCCGGGTGAAGGCCTGGTGATACAGGGACTGCAAGTCAGGGCCGTCCTGCGGATACTGCACCACTCCCGCCTTAAAGGTGAGCGGGAGAGACACTTGAGAGAGCTTGTTCTTCACGTCTAAGAGACGCTGGACACCATCGCGTTCTGTCATCGCGTACATACCGATGACAAACTCTGCTCCCCCCCAGCGAGCCACCAGGTCTTCGCTTTGAAAGGTCTGCCGCAGCAAGTAACCGAACTGTCTGAGGGCTTGGTCGGCAAGCCCGTGGCCGTGCTCCTCGTTGATCTGCTGGAGGCGCTCGAGGTGCAGGACGCTAAAGCATAGCGGTTGGCGATCACGATGGGCCATGTCCAGCAGCCGCGTGAGTTCCTGATGGGAGCAGCGATAATTAGCCAGACCCGTTAACGGATCGAGCTGAGTTTGGCGGCGAACTAAGGACGAGCGCTCGAGCCGATTGAGAATCCGAGTGACTAATTCAGGACCGACGATCGGTTTCGTCACAAAGTCGTCGGCTCCCGCCGCAAACACTTGCTGCATCGTTTGGGCATCGGTATGAGCCGTCAGAAACAGCACGGGCAGATCGGTCCAGCGCGGGTCGTTCCGCACGAGCTGGCACAGTTCCAGTCCGCTGATCTGGGGCATTTCTACGTCCAGAATCAGCAGATCGAGCGGTATGCTGCCTAACCGCTCCCAAAATTGCAGCGCATCAAGAGCGATCAGCTTGATGCCCCACGGCTGGAGCAGGTGCCGCAGGGCCAGCAGAATCTGCGGATCGTCGTCTACGACGGCAATGGTGGCTGTATGGTAGCGCGTTTGCTGGAGCACTTGGGCGATCGTTTCTAGCACCTGAGCCGATGAGACGGGCTTCGGTAAAAACCGTCGTCCGCCCAGGCGAGCAACCTGGACGCGGTTGAGGATGCCGTTGGGACCAGAAACGAGCACCGGAACGGGAGGCGTTGATGCTTTCAGCTCTTCGAGTAAGGCGAGTTGAGCAGCGTTGAATTCGCTCTCACCGCCAAGGTCGAGGAACACGACTTCAGGAGGATGAACGGCCACCCAGGCTCTCGTTTCAACGAGATCAGACAGGATCTGAGAGTCTAACCCCTTCCCTTGAGCGACGGCTGCTAATTCCTGGGCAAAGCTCAGGTCTTCACTAACGATCAGCAGTGCTGGAGAGGGCGGAGATTCAGCGCTCAGCGTGCTCGTCGTCCGCTGTAGCTCTTGTCGTAGAGCTCCAATTAAGTGAGTGAGCTGCCGCCTTTGGGGGTTGCTGAGGGACCGCTGTTGCAATAACTGCTCAATTTCTCGCGCGAGCCGCGAGCCTTCGTCGAGGTCAAACATCCCCAGAGACCCCGCGAGTTTATGGGCTGCCTGCTGAGCCTGAAGACGCTGCTGGCGGCTCAGCCGAGATTTGAGGAGAACAGTCGTTGCCTCTTCGATGGCGGTCACCCGTTGACTCAGCTTCTCCTGCACTCGTTCCCAAACTGTCGAAACTTTTGCTTGGACCTGCTGCTGCGCCTCTTGGGAACTGAGCGGCAGGGCTTGATGCTGCGCAGAAGCTGCCGCCTGCGGGGTGGGCTTAAGGCGGTAGCCAATGCCGTAGACGGTTTCGATGGGATCTGCGATGCCTGCGGCCTTTAATTTTTGCCGCAGCCCCTTGATGTGAGCGGTAACGGTTTCCTCTCCCGGCGATGCCTCCAGGGTCCACAGATGGTCGAGAATGACGCTGCGGCTATAAACCCGCTGGGGATTGCGCAGAAACAGCTCTAGCAAGCCATACTCCTTGGGAGTGAGGTGGAGTAGCTGATTGCGGTAGGTAACATCACAGGTACTCGGATCGAGGCAGAGATCGCCCCAGGTCAGTAACGGAGCCAATTCGGTCTGTCCGCGACGCAGTAAAGCCCGGATGCGGGCCAGCAACACTCGAAAATTCAAAGGCTTGGTCACGTAGTCATCCGCCCCGGCATCCAACCCAATAATCTCGTCGGTGTTGGTGTCCTGAGCCGTCATCAACAGAATCGGAGTTTGGACTCCCTGCGATCGCAACTGCTGACACAGCTCGATGCCGTTCATTTTTGGAAGCATCACATCCAGCAACACTAAATCGTAGGTTCCGGCTGACCCCAGTTCCCACCCCTCCTGTCCGTCTTTCGCTACGTCAACAGCATAGTGCTGGTTTTGGAGAGCTGAACCCAGTTCTTGAACGACCAGCTCATCATCTTCTACTAACAAAATTTTCATGGCAGCCTCATGCTTCTTGCTCTGTGCTGCTTGACCAACGGTTTCAGATGCCTCCGTCGTAAATCAGAGTCATCTAAAACTCAAGTGCCCGTTTCTGCCTCAAAAAACGGTTGGCTGAACCAATTGTCCCTGCCCTCGTCCTGAATTTGCCGTTTCAGGTTGCCGTTACTTCGTCAAGATGTTCCTACTCTAGTAATACTCTTTACGATTGTCTCTGTTTATTAAATGATTTTAATCATTTTGAACTTCTGTAAAGGAAAACCGAGCCAGAATCAGGAGGAAGGCAGAAAAAACGCTCAAACTGCCGACTCTCGAACGACGGCTGACAATCACAGAAAACAAACAACAGGACAATCTTCAGCAGTTCTTCATTTTCTCCCCGTAATTTCAAGAATAGAAGCGAATTAGTTCAGCGGTGCTCGCGTTGTGTGACAGCAAGCAGCATCACACTTCCGATTATTTTCTGTTTAAAAGCTCATGACACTTAATCTTTGGTCTAGTTTAGTTTTTATTTACGCCGAGGGAGCAGTGCTGCTACTGCTAATTCTAATGTTGTTTCTGCTGTTAACCGTTATTACCATTGGTAACTCTAAAGCATCATGATTCTCAACCTACAAATCTTGCCGATTCTCGGTAGTTTAATTACCGGCATTGGCCTGATCTTATTTGCTTATTCTTTAGCTATTTAGTTCGCCAAACAAGCAAATCTAACAATCCAAAATCGTCTATCCAGCAATAGTAATGCATCATCAAATGAGTTGGCTCCCAATTAGTAAAACTGACAAAACCAAAATTTTACATCTCAGAACACATCCCCAGCAATCGTGGCAGCCCTATACCGCTTTTCCAGAATTAGCAGTTCCCGACCATCAAGTTCCTGGTGCTTCTCAAGGATATGCGACGTATCAAAAGCTGAGGCGTGAAGGCTGGGTTTTGCTGCCAAATCTAAAGTAGAAAAACAACGAACGCGCTTTATGTAAAAATCCCAGCAGCTCAAAAGATCCATACAGAAGTAGCACCCTGAAACCTTGTTTAGTAAACAGCTAAACATTTAATTGTTAACCCTTAGCTCTTGTCTTCTGCTCTGGATATAGTCCGAATACTAAGTAGCAAGATGTACGCAATAAATAACCCAGAAAAGTTCGATCTCTGCGTCACTCTAATCATTGGGGCTTTAAAACTACAGAATCAAGAAATTGTTAAGCGGTGTGAGGAAACCCTGATTGCGCTTATGGGTTCTGCTTACACTACCAATGTAATGACGGTGGCGGCCATTCAGCTTTCAGAAACTGACCCAGATATTTGCCGCTGGGCTTTGAAAGCGCTCTCTCAATTGCAGTCCTACCATCAGCTCCTGAAAGACCTCGTTTTTCTGGCATCGTACACGCTGATCAAACAGGGGTTTGTTCCGGGAAAAGATTTCAGTATCACTCCCACCAATACAATGCTCATTAAACCCGAAGCTCAAGCAGCATTATTCGAGGCAATAGCACCAGAAGATGGTCTGTTGATGGAGGCCGTTTTACTAACAAGTTATTAGGGGTATTGAAGACAAATTGCAACATAAAAGTGAGGCTCAATGAACAAAACTTGGAAATTTTCCTTGGCTAGGGGGGTCGTTTGGCTAGCCTCTGAAATTTTACTCACCCTACTGGGAATCGACGATCTGGCTGACTATAGCGAGTTTATTTTTGAAAGAAATGCGCTAGTTCTGGTCTCTCTTTGCGAGCAAAAGCGAGAAGGAAAACCGCTACAGCCGACAACGGGCGATCGCATTTACAGCCAGCCGAGAGCGATCGCAATTTGCTGAGCCAAGTTAGCAGAGTTAAACGGGTCGGAAATTACGGCCACCGCTCCCATTTGGCTGAACTGACGCTGTTGAGACAAGCGGACTCTTGAGGCAAGCACAATCACTCGACTGGGTTGAGTAGCGGGAGCGTTTCTTAAGGTTTGCAGCGCAGTGAGGGCATCTATATCTGATAAATTAGCATCTAGTAAAATCACGTGAGGCGGGGCCGCTGCCGCTAGAGCGAGTCCTTCGCTTACGGAACCAACAGTAATAATAGACCAATCGACCGACATTTCTAAACTCAACCGTAAAATCCGCTGAATATCAGTCGAGCTACTGATAATCAAAATGCGCCGCTCGTCTTCTGCACACATACCTTCCTCTCTTTGATGCTTAACTCTGTTGCACCTGTTAAATCTGCTTAATGAGTGACATGCTGCGAGGAGAGAGCTAAAAGCGAGGCGTTAATCGTTAATTGTACCCGCTCGGGTGAGCAATTCATGGTTCGTTGTTACTGATGCAGTCTGATGCCCGCTGATGCGAAACAACTCGGCATCTCACTCGCTTCCTTTGCTAGCGGATGTCGGTCGGCAGAAAAAACACTCTAACTGTTGACCCAGTACTCGACTTCCCCACCCCAAACTCCTCACTTTCCCCCGTTAATCCTTTACCAAATTTTTACTATCTTAGCCATGAATTTTGAGGAACTTGTGAGGATATACCAATGGGATATTTTCATAGGGATTAATTTCCTTACCGCTGAGCAGCGGGGAGCGTAAACGAGAACGTGCTGCCCTCCCCGAGGATACTTTCTGCCCAGATCCGTCCGCCATGCCGCCGCACGATTTCTTGACAAATAGCTAGCCCCAATCCCGTTCCTCCTTTGGAGCGAGAGTCGGAGGCATCAACCTGCTGAAACCGTTCAAA
Organism: Cyanophyceae cyanobacterium; assembly: GCA_050331735.1. Lineage (GTDB taxonomy): Bacteria > Cyanobacteriota > Cyanobacteriia > Cyanobacteriales > JBHJGN01 > JBHJGN01. The sequence continues at coordinate 74,706 of JBHJGN010000039.1, read as the reverse complement.
GATGCTGTCTAGCTTGTCGGCGGGAATGCCCCGTCCCTGGTCTTTGACCTGAAACAGAACCTCTTGCTCTTGCTCTGTGGCTGTTAGCCATACGGTACTGCCAGAAGGCGAAAACTTAATGGCATTACTAATCAGATTGGTGAGGATCTGAACAACGCCATCGGGATCGGCCCATACTGGGGCGGAAACAGGAGCGATGGTCAGAGTAATATCCTCAGCACGAGCTAGGCCCACCATCGCTTCCACGGCCTGCCTCAGCAGGTCCGCTGCGTCACACACGAGGGGACTGAGATTGACCTTGCCAGATTCAATGCGCTCGAGGTCGAGAATATCGCTGACTAGGCGCGTCAGACGTTCGGTATTTTTAAGAGCGATCGCGAGCATTTCTTGACCCGGTGCGGTCAGACTGCCCAGCCGCCCTGTAGACAGCAGCTTTAAGGAGCCGTGAATAGATGTCAGCGGCGTACGCAGTTCGTGGCTGACAACGGAGATAAATTCGCTTTTCATCTGCTGCATCGCTTTAAGGTTGCTAATGTCGCTAATCAAAGCAAAAAACCCCTTGACCTCGCCGCCCTCGCCAAAATCGGGCACGTAGGTTCCGCTTACCCAGAGAGTACTCTTTTTGAAGGGCACTTCGGTTTCAAAAAGCACAGGCTGACCGGAGAGGGCCGTGTTGATGTAGGTTTGGATCTGCTGGTACGCCTCTTCGCCAACGAGTTCGCAGACCTGTCGTCCTTCGATCTGAAAGCGAGATCGTCCAAACCACTCTTCATAGGTTTGATTCACGAAGCGATAGCGCTGCTGGGCATCTACGTAGGAAATCAGTACCGGAAGCGCATCGGTAATCAGGCGGAGCTGGGTTTCGGAGCGACGCAGGGCCTGTTCAGCGCTGGCGCGAACGCTGACTTCTGCCTGGAGCTCAAGATTGGCTGCCCGCAGTTGGGAGGTACGCTGAGCAACCAGTTCCTCCAGGCGATCGAGAATCTGAGCTTGGGAGAGCGCTACGCCAATTTGATCTCCGAGCTGCTGAAGCAGATCAATTTCTAGGGTTTCCCACTGGCGGGAACGACTACACTGATGGGCAATCAACAGTCCCCACAGTTCGTGTTGAGCGGAGGCCTCCGGAGATTGAGCAGAATTGAGCTTGCTCGAATCGTCTGCCGGAGGGAGCTCCGGCGGATTTTTGAGCTGCAAGATGGGAACCACCAGCTTTGCTTTAACGCTCCACTGCTCCATAAATTCAACTAAACAGTCAGGGAGATTAATATTGGGAGCCTCCACATCGGCGATCGCTCTGACGCGGCCCTGACGATATTCCTCGCGGCAGTCTTCAGGGAACACTTCTTCTGAAAAGGCAGTTCCCAGAATCGCCGGGTATTCGGGTAAAACTACTTCGCTAATGGTTTTGCCCGTTCCGTCGGGAAGAATTTGGTAGATGAGCACGCGATCGCACGCCAGCAAATTTTGAACTTCGCTCACCGTCGTCTGGAGAATGTCTGTCAACTCCAAAGAGTTACGAATTTCCCGGGTCACCTGGGCTAGGAGCTGAGCCTGTCGGTAGGAGCGCTCTAGCTTCTCTTGAGCCTGTCGTTGTTCGGTAATATCGATTCCAGTGGCAATCACGTAATCTACCGCCCCGTGTTCGTCGGTCAAAGCGGTGTTGGACCAGGAAATCCGGCGACGCTCTCCCGTCTTCCTGACCCAAATGTTCTCGTACTGATTCTGAAACTGTCCCGTAAGCAACCGGGAAAATACGGCCTGGACGCTTGGCTGTTCTTCTGGAAGCAACATTTCCCACACCGGGTGTCCTCGAACCTCCTCAAACGAGTAACCAGTAACGGCCTCGCAGGTGCGGTTAAAGCGCACGATCTGCCCCTGACGATCGAGCACGACCACGAGAGCCCCCACGGTGTCTAATACGGCAGTGGAGAAGTCTCGCTCTTGCTGGAGGGCAAGCTCTATCTGTTTGCGGTCGGTGATATCCCGCGCCACCGCATAGATGAGTTTTTCTGATTGGGAGGGAGCGGCGGACCACAGCAGCCAGCGATAGTCCCCGTCAGCGGTGCAATAGCGATTTTCAAACGCCACTACCTGCTCGCCGCTAGCAAGCTGCTCGACGGCAGCGACGGTGGCGGCCCAGTCGCCTGGATGAACAAATTCTAAAAACGGCAGCGAGCGCAGCTCCTGGTCCGTCCATCCCAAGGTCTGCTCAAAAGCGGGATTGAGACGCTGAAAATAGCCGTTAAAATCTGCAATGCAGAGCAGGTCAACGGAAAGGGCGAAGAAGCGTTCTAGCTCCTGCTCGGCCCTCCGGCGTTCAGTCGTATCGGTAGCGATGAGCACCGCGCTCTCTACATGGGCATTGGTGGTAATTGGCGCGATCTGCGCTAAATAGGAGCGGATTTCCCCCTGGGGATTGGGAATGGCATACTCAAGCTCCTGAACCTGCCGAGAGCGAAACGCCTGCTCGACGGCTGAGGCCATAGACGGGCGCTGCTCCTGGGGAAACCAGTCGGTCAGCAAGGTGCCGAGCACCTGTGCTGGGGTCACGCCTGCGTAGGTGCGATTGGCAAACACAATCTGTCCCTGACGATCCAGTTCGTAGATATAGATAGGAGCGTTAGCGGTAATCGACTGTAGTTTTTTCGATAAACGGCGGTAGCGGGCTTCGCTGTCTCGCAAAGCCGCTTCCGAGCGCTTGCGCTCGGTGATATCGCGGGTAACGGCTAGCTGAATAAATCGCTGATTCGCGTCGTCCCAGAGAGGAGAGGCATGGGTTTCGAGCCAGCGGCGAGTGCCAAGATAGCCGACAATTTCAAACTCGAGGGTTCCTCTGTGACCCTGGCAAACCTTCTGATTAAGATCTTGAAAGGCCCGCCGATATTTGGGCACAATCAGAGAGTAAACCGAGCGCTCTGCCACTTGCGCTAAACTCTCTGCCTCGATCGTGGCGAGTCCTGCCGGATTGATGTCGAGCAAGCGACCCTCCGCATCAACCAGCTTGACGCACTCGGGTTCGGTATCAATAATTGTTCGCAGCCGATTTTCGCTATTTTGAGCCGACTGGAGAGCGGCTTGGGTTGCTTGCTCTGCCTGCTGTCGCTGGGTTTCTAAATGAGCTGCCGCGATCAGTCGTCCCAGGCTTTGAGCCATCAACTCAAGGATTTCTGTTTCATAAGACGCCAATGGGGGTCTCGCTGCCGTATCCGCGAAACAGAGGGTGCCGTAAATTTGACCTTTTACGTAGATGGGAGTGCCGATGTAGGACTCTAGCCGCCAATTTTGATGAGCCGGATGCGTCCGCAGGGCTGGCAACTGGCTAACGTGGGGATAGGTTAAGGTGCGGTGCTCGGCGACAGCGGCAGCACAGTAGGTGTCTGCTAAGGCTATTTCCATTCCGGGGACCAAAAAATTTAAGGGGGAACGAACGGCGCGAATGGTGTAGGTCTGCTGGCTGACGGCGGAAATGATTCCGGTGGACAGGCCCAGAATTTCGCTCCCGGTATGGAGGTAATCGGCAAATAAAGTGTCAAAATCTGGGTAGGTGGTGGTGCTGATGCGGTGCAGTTTTTTGAGACTGCTGCTGTAGTGCTCTAGCGCTTGGGTTTTCTGCCGGAGGGCCGCTTCTGCCTGAACTCTGGCCGTCACGTCGTGGGCTAACACCATCTCCGCCCGTCTGCCTTGCCAGGTTAGGGTATGGGAGGTAATTTCGACCGCGATCGCTGTGCCGTCTTTTTTGAGATGTTGCCAAATGCCCGCTTCATCAATGCCGTCCGTGACTCGGGCAATATTGGCTTCCAGGGCCGGAATCGCCTCGGGAGGACGAATATCCCGGAGGGTCATGTGCAAAAACTCAGCGCGGGAGTAGCCGTAGTGAGCGATCGCCGCCGCATTCACGGTCAGAAACGCGAGGGTGTCTCGGTCATAGACCCACATGGGATGGGGATTACTCTCAAATAGCTGGCGGTAGCGAGCTTCTGAATCTCTTAAAGACGCATTGGTTTTAACAAGCTGAGCGGCAGTGACCCCAACTTGCTCCTCTAGAGCAGCGTTCGTCTCTCTCAAGTCCGCCTCTAAACTTTTCCGCTGGGCCATTTCCTGGCGCAACTGCTGATTCGTATCCTGAAGTTCGCGGTTGCGGTTGTCTAACACCTGCTGGAGCTGATCGAGATCCCCCAACAGCTCCACCGGGTCAAGAACCTGGAGCAGGCTAGATTGGGTAATCAAACCGACCAATTTCCCTTCGTCCGTCACCACCAAACGCCGCACGTGGCGCGACAGCATTTGTTGATGAGCGCTCCACAGGGAATCTCGGGGCTGCACCGGAAACAGAGGCGTACTCATCACCGCCTGCGCCCGGACCTGAGCTAAATTCAGTCCCAAAGTTTGAAACTGAACGATATCCCGCTCCGTAATAATGCCCACAGGGAGCGAGCGCTGTTGACTTTCTCTCCCTGTTCCCCTTTCCCCTGTCCCCGTCCCGGAGGGACAGATTTCCCTTTCCCCTGTCCCCGTTCGACGCCAACGGCTTCTCTCCCCCTCATTAACTGAGCTAGCGTCGAACCGTTCTTCCGTAATCACCACACAGCTCACGCGCTCTTCACTCATCAACTGAGCCAGGTGTAAAACCGATGCTGTCCCGGCAGCCTGCACCACATCGGTCACCATGACATCGCCGACCTGCTTCAGTCTGAGAAAGTTGAGCGGCTGAAGGGCCGCCCGAATACTGGCCGGGGTAACGATACCAAGCACCTGTCCTCGCTCCACAATCGGTAAGTGGCGAATCCGATGGGCGCGAAAAGCCGCCAGCAGCGCCGCCACATTTTGGGCTGCTGCCGCCGATAAAGTAATGACAGAACGAGTCATCACCTCGGCCATTGTAGCCGTATCGAGGGGACTGGACGTAGCCGCTAGCCTGACTAAATCCCGCTCCGTAAATAATCCGACGAGCTGCCCTTGCTCCATCACCAGAGCACAGCTAGCCTGGGTTGGGGAGGTACGCTCTGGTTGAATACGCTCAGAAGTAAGCTGACAGGCGCTTCCGCGTACCTGACTCATCTGGTCAAGGACCGCTAGCACCGCTGTATCAGGAGTCACAATCAGGGGATTAGGATCAATGATCTGGTCTAGAGCGAGCGAGGAAAGAAAGCGTCTCGACTGCATGGGGACTCCTGCAAGAAAGGTTTGCTGGCTTTAAAGGTCGATCGTCTGAGGCTCAGAACTGAGGGTTAGCCGTCGGCGAGGTTTTGAGCGCAAATCTTGACAACGCGAGCTGACGCAGCTATCCCAATTTTATTAAATCGAGTGACAAGGGGAGCAACCGAACCGGGGGTGTTCCCTCCTCAACCATAGACTATTTTCCCAATCAACCGACTCAATCAGTCGTCCTCACAAGATCCTCAAATTCCTTGAGTATTGTTTTAATTGAGCTCGCTTAAAGTAGCTAGTCGGAGTGTAGGCGAGCTGGATTGACTCTCGCCGAGCAGCGGTTGTTTCAGTTGTTATCTGCTAGTGTTTTGGAAGAGCTATTCCCATGACTATCCTTGACCATACATCTGTGGGCTGCTGGCGATCGCCTCTACCGACCGACACCGCTTCTTCTCGATTTTCTAAGAAGGCTACTGTTAATCGAGTGAGACGCAGATAGCCAGGAGACGAACGCGGTTACCGCCATCGGCTGGACCTTTCAACGTCTACTGAGGAGGAATTGCTTCAAGTTCGAGGAGCTTAAATGATGGACTACCTACATTGCTTCGCCAATGCCAGCCTCACCCTGAGGCTGATCGAGTATTTAGAAAGCCGCCCGGACCTTCCGGTTGCCTTTATGAGCGTTATTCACGACGTTGACCGCTGGCTGGTGAGAATCAAGCTGCGCTTTCCCTTGCCGCTCGAGCAAGACGGAGACTTTTGGGCGTTTTTGAATGAACTGGGCTTTCCGGCTCAGCCCTCTGAACAGGTGCGGCTGGTGCTAAGAGATTTAGAAGTGGGAGACTGCCCGACTCTGGTCATGAGGCGCTATCGGGTTGTGGTGATTTCCCACGGTTTGCCGGGGCGAGCGGATATTGAAGCGTTTCGGCAACAATTTATTCGGGGACTGGGTTACTGTCCGCAGCACTTAGCCTAGGGGGCAAAGCCGGGACTAGGCAAGCAGGCGCGATCGCTCCAGGCGATTGAGGATGCGGTTGGCTAACTCCACGCCCATGACTGGTTTGGTGACGTAATCATCAGCCCCGATGGCAAACGCCTGATATTGAGTGGCAGCATCCTGGTGAACGGTCAAAAATAGCACCGGCAAGCGGCTCCAGCGCGGCTCGCTTCTCAGAACCTGGCACAGCTCGATACCATTTACCTCCGGCATTTCTACGTCTAGCACCAGTAAATCTGGAGCCGTCTCTGCCAGCACCTCCCAAAACCGCTGGGGATTGGCGAGGGTCGTGAGTTGAAATCCCCAGGGAGCCAAAGCCGCCTGGAGTCCCGCCAAAATCTGCTCGTCGTCATCAACAATCATTACCTTTGCACCAGCCCCAGAGCGTTTTAACACACTAGTGACGGCTTGGACCGCTCCGACTGGGGTGACGGGGGGAGTCAACAAGATGCGCGCTCCTTGACGAACGATTTCTAAGCGTTTAGCAGCATCTTCTTCCTCGGTCACCACAACAATGGGTAATCTGGGTAGCTGATGGTGCAGGTGGGCGAGGAGCGCTAGTTCTTCTGAAGCAGAAGACCCTGGGGCTGGGGGAACCGGGGCGCTAGCAAGCTGAAGCAAAACCGCCGCCGGACGCTCCCGCCGGATTAAATCCTGAGCCTGGGTTGAGGAGGCAATGGCGCTGCGCAGACCGGCTTCGGCGGCTTGCGCGGCCCACTGGTGAGCGCTCGCCGCATCGTCGTTCACAATCAGCAGCAGGGGGTGATGAGGGGGGATCTCGAAAGGTCGGCGCTCCAGAACGCGCTCTAGGGCCTTAACCGTTTCGCCCACTTGCGATGCTTGCCGGGAAGAGACATCAGTACGCAGCATCTCCTCGAGCTCTCTAGCTAGCGTGGACCCTTCGGGAAAGCCAAAGCTGCCCAGGGAACCAGCGAGTTTATGGGCGGCGGCGATCGCTTGCTCGTGAAGGTTACGGCTCAAACGGTCGTGGGCCAGGGATTGGGCTGCCTGCTCTAAAATATTCAGTCTCTCTGTCATGGCTCCCTTAAACTGTTCCCAGGTGCGAGCAACCGCGGCTAAGGTTTTAGCATTTTGGCTGGCTGAAGCCCGCGCTTCTGAGGCAGCGGTTGAGGCCGATTGGTCTTCTGGCTTTAACCGATAGCCAATGCCGTACACTGTTTTAATCAGATCCCGGGGCGCGCCCACCTGTTTGAGCTTGTGGCGCACTCCTTTGATATGGGTTCTGACCGCCTCCTCCCCCGGGGGATTTTCCAGCGACCAAAGACTTTCGATGATGGTATCGGGATTGTAAACGCGCGTAGGATGGCGTAAAAAGAGTTCCAGCAGTTCGTACTCCTTCGGCGTTAACGACAGAGGCTGCTGCGCGTAGGTAGCCTCACAGGTATTGGTGTCAAGCCTCAGCTCGCCCCAGGCGAGGATCGGCGGGAGCGCCTGGCGTTCTCGCCGCAGCAGGGCGCGGATGCGGGCGGCCAGTTCGTTAAAATCGAAGGGCTTCACCACATAATCATCAGCCCCGGCGTTGAGTCCTTGAACAATTTCTTCGCGAGTGCGGCGAGCCGTTAACAACAGAATCGGTAGGTTATAGCCCTGGGCCCGCAGTCGCTGGCACAGGTTCACGCCATTCTCATCCGGCAGCATCACGTCTAGCACGGCCAGATCGTAGGTCAAAACAGCCAGATAATTCCACGCCTCTTCTCCTGTCGTGACCACATCTACGACATAGTGCTCTTTCATCAGCCGTTCAGCCAGAGCGTTCATGAGCAGTTTGTCGTCATCTACTAACAAAATTCTCATCGACTACTCCTAGTGCTCGCTCTGACCCATATTTACCTTACAACAATCCTTCCAGTTTAAAAGGCAAAAACGACCGTCTGTCTTTGGCCTTAACCTCGCGCTCAGAGCTGCTTTCTCAGGCTATCTAACAATTCCTTAGCCGTGTAGGGCTTTGGTAAAAAAGCATTGATAGACACGCCTGCTGCTTCAGCGGCCTTTTTGTTGGCGGCTAAGCCACTGGTAGAAATAATCTTGAGCTGCGGATTGATGTTGTGTAGGGCGCGGATGGTGGTTAAGCCATCCATTGCTGGCATCATCATATCCATCAACACCACCGCGATGTGGGGGTGCTGAGCATAGAGGGCGATCGCCTCCCGGCCATTCGGCGCGGTCATGACGCTATAGCCATATCTTTCCAACACGGTTTGAGTCGTTTCCCGAATGGCCCGTTCGTCATCGACAACCAGCACTAACTCCCCCTGTCCTCTAAGCAAGTCGAGGTCTTCTGCTGGCTGCGTTTGGGGGCCTTCGCTGGCTGGTAAATAGAGCTTGAACTCGGTGCGTCCGAGTTCGCTAGACACTTTGAGGAAGCCACCGTGACTTTTGACAATCCCCAGCACCGTAGATAGACCGAGTCCGGTTCCCTGCCCGAGCTCTTTGGTGGTAAAAAATGGCTCAAAGATTCTCTCTAAAATTTCGGGGCGAATGCCCGTTCCGGTATCGATGATGCTAATAACAAGATAGGGACCGACGCGAGCATCGAGATCGCTGGAGGCATCGTCTTCGTTAATAAAGATATTGTCCGCCGCAATCGTCAGCGTTCCGCCGGCGGGCATGGCATCGCGAGCATTAACGCAGAGATTCATCAACACCTGATGCAGTTGCGTGGCATCAGCCCAGACGGTCCACAGCTCTTTGGTCGCTATCTCTTGAACGACTTCAATGGATTTGGGAAAGGTCTGTTGGGCAATTTGCCCCACTTCCGACAGCAGGTGTCTGACCTGAACGCAATGTTTTTTGCCTTCGTCTTCGCGGGCAAAGGAGAGAATCTGCTTAACCAACGCCGCTCCCCGCCTCGCGCTGCTTTCTAGAATGTTCAGCAGTTCCTGACTCTGGTGGTCTAGGTTGGTCAGCTTTAACGGCAGCAGTTGAGCCACGGCCAGCATTGGGGTAAGGATATTGTTGAAATCGTGGGCAATGCCGCTGGCGAGAGTCCCGAGACTCTCGAGACGCTGAGCGCGAAAAAACTGCGCCTCAAGCTGTTTCTTTTCGGTAATGTCGGTGTTGACAACGAGGATTGCAGTGGGTTGCCCTTGGTCGTCGCGCACCAGGGTCCAGCGGCTAGAAACCGTAATCGCTTTTCCTGATTTAGTCACCTGATGGAGTTCGCCCTGCCAGGAACCAGCGGCGGCCAGACGAGTCTGAATATCGGGGAGGGGGTCTCGATACAGCAGCTCATCGGCGTTCTGGCCGAGCGCCTCCCCCGCTTGCCAGCCGTACAGCCGTTCGGCTCCGCGGTTCCAAAACCGGATGGTTCCGTTCAGCTCTCGCACGATAATGGCATCGGTGGCAATATTGAGCAGGGCGGCTTGCTCAAAGATCTTCTGCTGGGCCTGCTTATGCTCTCTGAGATCGAGGACAAAGCTGATGACGTCTTGGGTTCCGTCGAGGAGAACTCCCCCAATCATCACGGGAACGCGGCTGCCGTCTTGGCCGATCAATTCTTTTTCAAAGGGGTTACAAATTCCTGAGTGGCGCAGTTGAGAGAGCGCCGCTTGCTCCAGCGGGCGGTAGCTAGAAGGAGTCATCGCCTCCCACCGCAGCGCTCCGCTTTCTAGGGCAGCGCGGTCGTAGCCCACCAGCTTAAGAAAGGCATCGTTGGCTTCGGTAATCTGACCGTTTAGCTCTGAGCAGATAATGCCAATGACGTTGGATTCGACGAGCTGTCTGAACCGCGCTTCACTCTGCTGTAGTGCTCGAAAAGCGTGTTCTCTTTCAGATTGGGCCTGTTGGCGGCGCTCGATCTCCTGCTGGAGATGGGCATTTTGCTGGCTGAGTTTTTTCGTAAGGTTCTGAAGCCGGAGATGAATGTTCACGCGGGCTAACACCTCTTCATGCTCTAACGGCTTGGTAATGTAGTCTACTGCCCCCAGATTTAACCCTTTCACTCTATTGAGGCGATCGCTTAACGCCGTCATAAAAATAATTGGAATATCCTGCGTGGCTGGCCGCCTTTTCAAGCGACGGCACGTTTCAAACCCGTCGATTCCCGGCATGAGAATGTCTAACAGAATCAGATCCGGTGGGGCATATTCTGCCAGTTCGATGGCGCTTTCTCCTTCTTCTGACACCACCACTTTAAAGCCAGAATGTTCCAAAAAATCGAGCAGCATTTCTAAGTTAGTGGGAGTGTCATCAACGATTAGAATCACGTTTTTGTCAGGAGTATCAACCCTCATCACTGCCTCTTAGAGATCGTTTCAACAATTCTCGAATTTGTTTGCCCTTAAACTCTTTAGCTAGCTGACGCAGATGAGCTGCGAACGGCTCCCAGTGCCGCTCGTGCTCCTCGAGTCGATCGACTCGCGCGATCATGCCTCTGAGGTCGCCTCTCATCGCTAAATCGAGTAGAGCCGCAATTTCCTCGGCGGGAGGAACGATCAGCGGGGCATCAGCAGCAAGTCTAATCTCGGTAGCCCGGTCCTCTGCGTAGATCCATTCTAGTCCGAGATGGAGCTGGAGTTTTTCGAGCAGAGCCTCTTCCCGCAATGGTTTGGGGAGAAAATCATTGCAGCCGACCTGGAGACTGTGCTCGCGATCGCCATCGAATACGCTTGCTGAAATGGCAATAATGACCACCCCTGCTAGTTCTGGAATCTTTCTTAACTGCTGAGTGGTTTCAAAGCCATCCATCTCTGGCATGATTAAATCTATCAAAATCAGCTCAGGGCGAAACTCCCGGGCCTTAGCCACCCCCTCCAAGCCGTTAACGGCTTCAGCCATCTCAAACCCCAAAGGCTCCAGCAGATGAACCAAAACAGAGCGATTGGCCCACTGGTCATCGATCACCAGGATTTTTTTCGGTCCCTGGAAGCCCGTAATCTTCTGGATCGGGGTGAGCTGCTCGTGCCCCTGCTTAACTGCGGTTAGCTCAAGCGCAAACTCGAAGACGCTGCCTTGCCCGAGAATGCTATTGACCTGGAGTTCGCCGCCCATTAGATGCACGAGTTGACGGCTAATGGCGAGTCCTAATCCCGTTCCTTCTGTTTGGTGGCTGCGTTCCCCGACTTGCTGAAAGGGCTCAAAAATGGCCTCTCGTTGGTCGGCAGCAATGCCAATGCCCGTATCTTGGACCGCAAATCTCAGTCCCTGGCGAGGGTCTACGGTGAAGGTGACGCTGCCTGTGTCGGTAAACTTGATGGCATTGCTCAGTAGGTTCATCAACACCTGCCGTAACCGTTTTTCATCGGCACGAATCACAGTCGGTAGCGAAGCTAGGGGAGTGTAAATTAGCTCAATGCCCTTTTGTTGGGCCCGAATACGGCACACTTCAACAATCGTTTGTAAAAAGTAGGGCAGGAGCACATCACTAAGATGCAGCTCCATTTTTTGGGCTTCGATTTTAGACAGGTCTAGGACATCGTTGATCAGAGTGAGCAGGTGTTCGCCACAGCGGTGAATGACGCCCAAACCATGCTGTTGCCGCTCAGTCACCGGTTCTTTCTGGAGAATTTGGGCATATCCTAAGATCCCGTTGAGGGGGGTGCGGAGTTCGTGACTCATGTTGGCTAAGAATTGGCTTTTGGCGCGGTTAGCAGACTCTGCTGCCGCTTCGGCCCGCTGCCGTTCGCGGATCTCCTGCTGGAGATGCTGGTTTTTCTCCTGAAGCTGCCGCGTTCGTTCGGTGACTTTCGCTTCTAAGGTAAGATTGACCTCTTCTTGGGAAGCATAGAGGCGAGCATTTTCAATGGCGATCGCCGCTTGAGAGGCAAGTAACTGCAACACTTCCAATCGCTCTGGCGTAAAGGCTCCCACCGTCAAGTTATTTTCGAGATACAGAATTCCCGTCAGCTTCCCTTGATGCAAGATGGGCAAGCACAAAATCGATTGGGGACGATAGCAACTGATATAGTCATCGTTAAAAGTCTCCTCTCTTGAGGCATCGTTGAGCACAACTGCCTTGTGGGTTCTCGCCACATAATTAACAACAGTGGCTGGATACGGAGGCTGGTTGCTAGAGCCTGATTCGCGAGGCGGCTCGACGGCAATGCCCTCGTCACTAACAGCACCATAGGCTTCAATTTGCAGTCCCCCCTTTTCGAGGAGCAAAAGTCCCGCTTGCGCCCCCGCATTTTCGAGGACGATCTGCATCAGCTTCGTGACCAGTTTATGCAAAACAATTTCGCTAGAAAGCACCTGAGATGCTTTGATGACGGTGGCTAAGTCGAGGGCTTGGGAATGATTTCCGCTTGCCGGAGCAGGGTGGGTTTGAGTCTCTCGCTGCCGTACCCCAGCCAACGGATCGGAATACCGTTCTAAATGTCGGACTTTGGCCGTTGCCCCCCAACGGACATAACCATCATAGGCTTCACTTAAATACTCTTTGGCAAACCGGTCTTTGCCGAGGGAAATATAAAATTGGGCGGCTAGTTCCGCGGCTAGGGCTTCTTCTTGGATATAGCCCTGCTCTTTAGCAAGAGCAATGGCGCGGTCATAGGATTCCATTGCTTGCCAGTATTGTCCTAGTACCCGTGCCCTTTCCGCTTCTATCAGTTCGTACTTATGCTGAAAATTCATGGGAGCATGAACCGCCCATCTGTGCATTTTTTCCTGGTTCGTTTGCACCTTGCTGAGGATGTCTGCCTGATGCGTCGGGGAGGCGGATGAATAGCAGGCTAGCTGAGCGAGCGAGTCATAGAAATAAAATACGGGAACAGCCAGAAATGCTTTCACTCCATCCAAATACTGCTCGGCTTGAGCGGCATTGGCTAAAGCCTGTTGATAGTCCTGAAACAAATAACAGAGGATGAGTTTATTTAAGTAAAAGTAGTGCAGTCCGGTGCGATCGTTAGCTGCTTGCAGCAGCGGTAGTGCTTGTGCTTCATTGTAGGCTTCCCCTTGTAAACAGCAGGGAGCCTCACCGGGCTGAAGCAGATTCAGCACAGACTGATGAAAGATCTGATTCCAGCTCCAGGCATTTTCTTGCTTGAGCTGAGCGAGAGCCTGACTAGTCGTGGCTATTGCTCGCTTCAGCTTAGGCAGTTCCTGACCAATGTAGTAGGAATACTGGCATTTCTGCATGGCGGCATAGCCCCCATATTCAAAGTGACCGTTGTTAACGCCACTGGAGTAACCCTCCTGGAGGAGGGGGAGTGTTTCCCGCGCATGCACTTTGCCATGCATTGTACACGCCCCCGTTACGAAGAATACGCTGGTCTGAAGCGCTAAGGCATTGAACCGTTCGACTAAACTGAGGGCTAACTGACCAAATTGATAAGCCGATTCACTATCCTCGACGATTCCATTGAGAATCACGCCGTAGCAGGCATAGCTATAGGCAGAAAAAGGGGAATTCCCATCGGTCAGCGATAAATTGACTTGTTTGCAGATTACCAGCGGAAACAGGGCTGGGGCAGCTTGATAAGTTGGAGACCCCAGATTAATGAGCATCTGCATGGCGGCGAGCTTATCTGTCTCCGTCATCGGGGGATAATCGACTAAATCGGCAATATTTTTCCCCGCCAGATGAGTTGCTGTTTGGCTGAGAGCTTGCTCAATATCGGCAGGAGCGGGCGATTCTGGCAGCTTCAGGCCCAGCAACTCCAATCCTTGTAGCCCAATTTTGACCGCTTCTCGTTGTTTGACCTGCGCCATGCAGGCTTGAATTTTGAATTCAAAAACTTTGAGCTGATCGACCGGGGATTTAGCCTGTTGCCGAATGACCGCTGCCCATTGCTCCATTTGCTCAAAGTTGCCGCTGAGGTAGGCTGATTCAATGGCTGATTCGTGAAGTGCCAAGGTCAACTCGTACTGATGCTGCCAGCTATCGACTGGCAAACACTCTAACCCAACGCTCAGGTAGCGAAGCGCTGGTTCATAGGCGGTCGCTGCTTTGGCTTTCCGTCCGGCGATCAGGTTTAGCTCAGCTAGCTCCAGCTTTTCGGCGTCAGTCTTCAATAGCTCAATGCCGTAATTGAGGTGATTAACTAAAGCAAATATGTTTTCGGCTCGTTCTTCAGGAGCCGTATTTGTCAGCAACAGTTGCCCAATTTTTAGGTGAGTGGCTTTCTTCTGAGAATCGGCAATCAGAGAATAGGCTGCTTGCTGCACTCGGTCGTGTAAAAATTTGTAGGTTACTCGGCTCGCTAATAATTCCGTTTGGGGACCGCCAATCGCCAGCAGGTTATAGGCTTCGTCTACGGTAGCAATCAAGCCAGACTGCAAAGCTTCCCCTAATTCTGCTGAAGCTAACAAAGGTTGCTGATAAACGACGCTTAAAATGTCTAGGGTAAATTTGTTACCAATACAGGCGGCTAGCTTTAAAAGATGCTGCGTCTTTAGAGATAACTGTTGCAGCCGCTCAATCATTAAAGCAACGACATTATCGGTGATGTTAATCGTTTTAAGCTGTTCAATATTCCACTGCCAGCAACCTTTACTGAAATTGAAGGTTAACTTTTCTCGATGAAGGGACTTAAGCAACTGAGTTAAGAAGAAGGGATTCCCCTGAGTTTTTTCAAACAGCAGTTCAGCTAACGGTTGGGTTTGTTGAGGAGGAGTGTGGAGGGTCTCGCTAATTAATTGATTAACGTGCTCGACCTGCAATGGCTGAAGAACTATCTGGTGAATATGCTGAGGATTTTTTAGCTCTGACAAAGTTAACATCAGCGGATGGGTGGCGTTGACTTCGTTATCTCGATACGCGCCTAAAATGAGTAAGTGACGGCGACGATCGCTGATTAACAATTGAATGAGCTTGAGAGAAGCAGAATCGGCCCACTGCAAATCATCTAAAAACAGGACCAGTGGCTGTTCTCGGCGGCAAAACAGACGAATAAACTGTTGAAACAGACGATTGAATCGATTTTGGTTTTCCGTTGGTCCCAAGGGAGGAACCGGGGGCTGAGAGCCGATAATCAGCTCTAGCTCTGGAATGACATCAATAATTACTTGAGCGTTAGCCCCAAGAGCCCCTAATAACTTGGCTTGCCATACGGCTATGCTTTCCTGGCTTTGGGTGAGGAGATTGCGGATTAGTTCTTGAAAAGCTTGAATAATAGCGGAGTAGGGAATGTTGCGCTTGAACTGGTCAAACTTGCCAGCAATAAAATACCCCTGCTGGCGAAGGATAGATTGACGGACCTCATTAACTAAAGAAGATTTGCCAACGCCTGAATAACCGCTGACCAGCAGCATTTCAGAATCACCCAGGCTAACGCGCTCAAAGGCAGCGAGGAGGGTAGCCACTTCTGGTTCGCGTCCATAAAGCTTCTGAACAATGTTGAATTGACTGGATAAATCGAGCTGACCAATCTTAAGATTCTCGATTTTTCCCTTGGTTTGCAGTTGGTGTAGGCAGTTTTCTAGGTCGGCTTTTAACCCGAGGGCGCTTTGATATCTTGCTTCAGCCGTTTTAGCTAATAGCTTGACGACAATATCTGAAACGACTTGAGGAATCTGGTCGTTAATTTTGTGGGGCGAGACGGGGGTTTGCGCCAGATGGCAGTGAATCAGTTCCAAAGCATCCTTTGCTTGAAAAGGAAGCTGGCCAGTGAGCATTTCATAAAAGGTAATTCCCAAAGAATAAAAGTCGGTGCGATAGTCAATCGCACGATTCATTCTCCCGGTTTGTTCTGGAGACAGATAAGCCAGACCTTCGAGGGGCTCAGGAGGTTTGACAACCCGATCTTGAGAGCGTAATGCTCTACTAAAATCAATCATTGCCACCTGATGATGGTGGCGATCGCATAAAATCGTGTGGGCGTTAATACTTTGATGAATAATATTGCGCTGATGAAGCTGCGCCAGCGTTGCCGTGAGCTGCATCGCGATGTGCAAAAAGCTGGCCAAGGAAAGCGAGGCGGCGATCGCCTGCTTCAGCGGTTGTCCTCCTGGATCTGATAAAATTAAGGCCCAACTGTTTTGATATCTTGCGAAAGCGAGGGGGTGCACCACGCCTTCTATGGCTAAAGATTGCAGGAGTTGATATTCCTGTCGCAGGCGAGCAAGTGGGGCTGTCGAGCGATCGGGCTTGAGAATTTTAACAATTGCTGTGGTTGGCTGCGACTCTCCGAAAGCACGATAGACAAGAGTTGTCGGACTCTCCAGAAGCACTTCAGTCAGCCTGTAGCCAGCAATTGAGTTCATTGGGGTTCGCTTTTATGAGGTTTTGTTTCTATTTGGACGAGATGAATGCCTACTGATACCCGGTGGATGGAACAACGAGCTTTTGGACGACTAACCACAAACGACATTTCCGATGCAGCCATGCCGCAACGAGGAGAGTCGTTCCCGATTAATCTTCTCCAGTTTCTCTCTATTGCCTTCTATTCTAAAGACTACCGAGAAGGAGGGACGCATGGAAACGCAAGAACTGCTGAAAAGATATGCTGCCGGAGAACGCCACTTTATCGGCATTGATTTAAGCGATCGCACCCTGAGCTGGGTAGAATTGCCAGGGATTAACCTAAGCCATGCCGAGCTTAGTTTTGCGATGCTTGAAGGCGCTGATTTGGCTGAAGCGAATCTTGCTCGGGCTCATCTACAAGGCGTCGATTTATCGGTTGCCAACCTGTACAGAGCCGATTTGCGCGGTGCTAATCTGACAGAAGCCGATCTCCGAGGGGCTGAATTGGGCTATGCTAACTTATTGGGAGCCAATCTGAGCGGTGCTTTGCTTGGCGGCGCTGACCTCAGCAAGGTAATTATGCCCAATGGCATTGTTAATTCTGCGAGCACCATTGTTCAGGGAACCAAACAGAAAGCTCTGCTTCCTGTGGGCTTTTAAGCTAGCGCCTCGAAAAGGAAGTGACGATGACGCAGTATCAGTTTTACACGGCGGACGTATTTACCAACACAATCTTTGGCGGCAACCCGCTGGCCGTATTTCCCGATGCCCAGGGTCTTAATGATGAGCTAATGCAGAAGCTCGCCAAGGAATTTAACCTTTCAGAAACCGCGTTTGTGCTGCCGCCCGCAGATTCTCGCCATACGAAGCGACTCCGAATTTTTACGCCGGGGACAGAGCTACCATTTGCTGGGCATCCGACTCTCGGAACGGCTCATGTTTTAGCAACTATTGGCGCAATTTCCCTAACGGCAGACCAAACTACGGTCATTTTTGAAGAGGAAGTGGGCCCAATTCAGGTAACCATTCGTTCGCAGGCTGGCCAGCCTGTATCTGCTGCTCTAAAAGCGGCTAAACTGCCCGAATTTGGTCCTCAACCGCCGGATTCTGCTACCTTAGCCTCAATGCTTTCGCTGACATCAGACAACATCCTCACTGGAGAATGGAGTCTGGCAGCGGTTTCCTGTGGCGTTCCGTTTCTATTTGTGCCAGTGCGCGATCGCACGGCTCTCGGCCAAGCAGCGGTCAACCGCGAACAGTGGCATCACCATTTAAAATCTTTTTGGGCACCGCATCTATACGTGTTTTGCTTCGACCCGGAGCGTCACGGGTCCGATGTGCGATCGCGCATGTTTGCCCCGGCAATGGGAATTGAAGAAGATCCCGCCACCGGAGCGGCTGCCACAGCCTTTGCCGGATATTTAGGCGTTCGTCACTCAGCGACGGACGGAACGCTCCGCTGGACTGTAGAGCAGGGCTTTGAAATGGGCCGACCCAGCATCCTCAATATCCAGGCAGAGAAAAGAGCCGGAGAAATTGTCTCCGTTCAGGTGGGTGGTCAATCGGTCCTGGTGAGTGAGGGAACGATTGAGCTGTAGGAGACGGGAGTTAGCGGTTCGACCGCCCCGGTTCTCTAGCTCCCTTTCCCCCACTCATCCCTTCCCTTCGTCGTGCCTGCTACATTCGCTCTTATACCAATTAGAAAAAGTAATAGGAGACTTGATGAGTTGGGGGAAAGGGGAAAGGGACGCACAGCAGCTCTTTGCCCTTGAACCTCCAATGCTTGGTTAGTTTAAGGAACTATCTGACTACTTTCGGTAAATGGTATTAGATCGCGATCGGGTTGCCGCTGATGCTCCGGAACTTAAAGGGGCCGACCTCTTCTCGATAGGTGCATTTGAGGTCGCGCAGCATACTGACGGCCATTTTCTCGCCGAGGAGATTGCCGCCGGTCTCGATGCCGACACCAGGACGAGCAGCACCAGCATTAGGACCGGAGGCCGTTCCGTCCGTCCGCCAGTGCATACCAGCTCCGTCGCGGAACAGCGTGACGTTCGCAATCAGTTTATTGAGTTCGCCATGAACGGTCAGCTTTGGGCCCGCGTAATCGACGAGTTTCTGGCCATTATCGCTAGGCACTTTCGGATTGGGAAACTCACGGTCGGCAAAAAAGGCTTTAGCGATCGTGGCCGCCGCAGCGACGAAGGCAGAATGACCGCCGGGATAGGCAGGATGAGTGGGAGAACCTTCTGGGAACGCCATCGGCAGGAGCCAAGTCCCCTCTCGATCTCCACGACTCTGGGACACATTCTGCTGTTTGTTATGTTCGAGGATGCGGTCGAGCACCTCGGTTTTTCGCCAAACGTCTGTACCATCCCCGAAAAGATGATTGAATTTCTCATCATTCAAGGGGCTACCCGATGACCCCAGCTTTCCGCATCGGAACAGCTCTAGGCGCTGCGCGTACACTTCTGGCCGCAGACGACGATGGACGCACCACTTTTGGAACCATGCATGTTTCAGGCCATAGACCCCGGCCAGTCCGGCGTGAATGGTAATGTCTGGACCGCCGAGACTTCCAAAGGGTTCAGCCGTTGTGATGGCTCCATTGGCATAGGGACTGGCATTCGAGATTTGCACTCCCAGAGTGCGCAGTCCGAGGAGAATAATGGTTGCCCACAAACCTGACTGGTGGGGAAAGTCGATATGCACCCATTGTCCGGCATCCCGCAGCGTGATGATGTGGCGCGTTCCGTCGATGATGTCGGAACCCGTTGGATCGATATCTCCGTTGTTCACTTTGCTCCAGGTCTCGAAATCTGTCATGTAATCGAGACCTTCTCTGGGGTAGCGCTGGAGCTGCTGAATCGGCTGATTGCCAAACTGAAAATTTTGCAGCAGGAACTGCGATACGTGCGGTCCGACATCGCAGCCCTCGTACGGTCCTCGAAAGATGGTGTCCGGCGAGCACTCGAAGCCAAATTCCTGCGCGAACCCCAGGTTGTTGAGATCCTTGCAGGCAGCAGCGATCAGCGGGCTGTTGTTATATTGGTCGAAGCGGATATCTCGGCACAGCGCCATCCAGTAGCGCTCGACCATATCAACGGCTGTGTTGCGGCTAGCAAATTTGGGAGCTGCTGCCATGCGCGAGCCGTTGGAGTCGTCGCCAATGAGCTGAAATGAGTAAGCATTAAGCGGATTGACAAGCAGGCGCACTCCGCCACCGAGCTGAACGCTCTCGAAGGTTTGCTGGGTTTCCGCTTGAATAGCCGTCAGCAGAGACTCGTAAGACGACTGCTCTACGAGTCCGATGGGACTGTGAGCGAGAGCTTTGGTGAAGGAAGCAAACCCTGGGAAGCCAAGTTGCTTAAAGAGTTCTTCGTCTCCATTAGTTGGGGGAGGCGAAGTGACAAAGGCATTGAAGGCATCGTCGAGCGTCTGTTTCCGTTTAACGAGCGCTTCTTGCCGCCGACCTTCAAAGTCCCGCATTGGCACATCATGTTGGGTCATGAAAAATTTCCTCAATAAATTCATTAGTAAACAACAGAAAAGGATTGCTCTTTTTCTGATAGCAACAGAAAGTTGATGGAGATTTTCTGGCAAACTATATAAGGCTTTTATTGCTGCTGGACTAGATAAAAGTTCAGCAATAAAATTCCCCATAAACAATGTTTGCTTAACAATTGCTTCTGTGTTTAACTCTGATTTTTGAGGTGTTGCTTATGCAAGCTCGGCAAAGTTTACAAACGTTTAAACTTACTGCCTCACGATGCAGTTCTGATTAAATGTTGCTTGAGAATCTGGCCCAAAATCGCAATGCCCCGCTCAATTACTTCCGGGGGATGAGAGAAATTTAAGCGCAGTGCGTTGTAACCTCCTTGTCCGGGGAAAAAGGCTACACCGGGATAGATGAGAACCTTTTCGGCGATCGCCTGATGGCAAATCTCCATCATCTGCACCTGGGGCGGTAGCTGCACCCATAGAAATAGACCTCCATTGGGAATGGTCCAGGTGGCCTCAGCGGGAAAATGCTGTTCTAGAGCCTGGAGCATGGCATTGCGGCTGCGTCGATTGCTGGTTCGTAAATAGTTGAGGCGGTGGCGGTAGTGTCCAGAGGCCAAGTACTCGCTCACAATTGCCTGGGAAACCGTCGAAACGTGCAGATCGTGCCGTAATTTTTGCTCGACTAGCGGACGATAATGCTTCCCGGTGGCGACTAAATATCCTACCCGCAAACCCGGCATGAGGGTTTTAGAAAATGTGCCCGTATAGATCACAGAATCGCTGCGGTCGAGAGCTTTAATCGGTGGAGGTACGGGGTCAAAGTTCAAGCCTTCGTAAGCGTTATCTTCTAGGATGAGACAGCGATATTTTTGCGCTAAGGCTAATAGTTGCTTGCGGTGCGTAATTCCGGTGGTAATTCCGGTGGGGTTCTGTAAAGTCGTAACGGTGAAAATCAGCTTGGGGCGATACTCCTGGAGATATTGCTCCAAAAGCTCTAGATTGATTCCCGAATCCTGCATGGGAATGCCAATAATTTTGGCTCCAATGTCTTCAATAATTTCTAAGGCTCCGTAATAGGAGGGACTTTCCGTAATTACCCAGTCTCCTTGCTGAAGATAGTAGTTCAGCACCAGAGACAGCCCTTGTTTGGAACCGTTAGTAATAATTAAGTCTTCAGGAGAAACCACCAGGCCAATTTGAACGAGCATTTGCGCAATCTGCTGGCGCAGTACGAGCTGTCCTTGGGGAAAGTCGTAGTCAAACAGCGCATGGTTGACCTGTTTCATGGCTCGTCTAGCGTGGCGCTGGAGGTCTTCTAAGCCGCTGGAGACGGGAAATCCGGTATTGAAGTTGATCATTCCCGGCTGGCTTTTAGCCTGCATCGAGAGCTGGTACATATCGTAGAAAGACAGGCTGCGCTGCTGCGGAATAATCACTTCTTGGGCTGGCGCAAAGTTGGATTTAGGTTGGCTATTTCCAATCTCTTGATTAACGAAGTAACCTGCTCCTTTGCGAGCGTGAATTAAGCCATCTGCTTCCAGAACGCTGTAGGCTTCAATAACGGTCAGTTTGTTGACTTGAGTGCTTGAGGCGAGGGCACGAATGGAAGGCAGGCGCTCTCCGGTTTTGAGCGCTCCCGATCTAATTAAACGGCTGAGGCGATCACGAATTTGCAGATAAACTGGCTGGGTGGCATGACGGTCAATCGGAATCCTCACGGGTGTATTCCTCCGGTAGCTAATCGCTATAGTAAGCGATCGCCTCTGCCACTGCCCGGTACAGTTTGGTTAATTTCATCTAGAACAGTTTAAGAAGTTTGTCACTGTACTAGCAAAAGATTTTTCTTTTGTACCTTCTCTTTTTGGGCAGTTTAGAGGACGGTAGTAATAGATGATTCAAAAATAACTAGAGCGATGTATGAATTTTATTCATCTTGAAGATGAACAAGTTGCTTTGCAGCCTGCATTACGAATCATTAAGCTAAAAATATAAGTTTTGAAAGCAGCAAAAGAATAAGTACAAAATTATTTCTTTAGGTGGATACAGCTTTCAAGTTCACAATAATATCAGATGATGCTTGAATCTTTTTAAGAGCAAAAATTTCAAAAGGAGGTAGAAATGAAAAATGCTATTGTCCCTGTAACTCTTGCAAGAACAGAAGCAGAGAAAAACCAAGCCTCTCTTGTTAAACAAGCGGTCAATGGCTTCAAAAATAGTCGGCTGTTGAATGCGCTTTGGCAGGCTTTGCTATACGCTACCGTCAAAAGTAACGAGCCGAGGGTTTGGCAAAAGTGCGATCGCCAGGGCAACACCCGTTGGTTTGTTTACGATCCGGCAACTAGCTGCACTGCAACTTTTAGTTCCGAGCAAGAGGTCAGAATTTGGTTTGACGAGCGCTACTATTTGTAGGAAAAACCTTGTACTTCAAGCCGGAAAAAGACTTTACCTGAACGAACTATTCTTTTTTCAAAGTTAGACATTCGATTGCTACCAAGTTAGTGTTTGCTTCAATTAATCCAACCAAACAAACGAGGAGAAAACAAATGCTGAGAACAAGTTCTAAATTACACTATCCACTTCAGAAACAAACTAGCATCAAAGATAAAGCTCTGCACTTTCTGCAAAGATTTTGGCAGTTTAGTCTCTACTATGGAAATTATGTAGCGAATCCTCCTTATAAAATTCAGCAAGATCAAGAAAAGAAAGAACGAGAACTGTAAGAGCGTGAAAACAGCGGAATGGCTCAAATGTTAAGCATCACCTCAGTAAGGTTGCTCTCGCTGAAGTAGCCAGGGATGTTTAAAAAATTAGGCTCGGTAACGTCTATTCCTCTATACTTAGATCCATAAACCAGAGTAATCTGTGCTGCTGTTCTCAGCATTCTTTGTTCTCGCTCTTACTGCTCATGACTCGCTTCGGCATTCTCTGTCCTCCAGCTATTGGCCATCTTAATCCTATGTGCGCTTTGGGTCGGGAATTGCAGAGGCGCGGACACACGGTGACGCTCTTGGGAGTGCCAGACGTAGAGCCAAAGGTAAAAAATGCTGGCCTGAATTTTTGCCTGCTGGGAGAAGCGGCATTTCCGGCTGGCTCTGTCGAGCAAAGATACAAGCAGTTGGGCCAGTTAAGCGGCGTAGCCGGACTCAAATTTATCATCGATTGGCTGCGCCAGGAAACCGTTATGCTGTTTCAGGAAGCGCCAACGGCTTTAACATCGGCAGGCGTGGAGGCGTTGCTGGTCGATCAGATTACTCTGGCAGGAGGAAGCATTGCCGAACGGTTAAATCTTCCCTTTATCACCGTCTGCAATGCCCTGTTGACAAATCGAGAACCCGGAGTTCCTCCCTACTTTACCCACTGGCAGTATCGCTCTACTCCTTGGGCGCACTGGCGTAACCGCCTGGGTAATTTGTTAATTGCCCGCCTGCGTCAGCCAATCCTCACGGTAATTAATCAGCAGCGCCAAGAGTGGCATCTGCCGCCGTACCGCAATCCTAACGCTCTGTATTCGCCGCTCTTACAAATCTGCCAGCTTCCCTCAGAGTTTGATTTCCCCAGAGAGAAACTCCCACACCACTTTCACTATACGGGTCCGTTACAGGAACCATCGGGCAGAGAACCCGTTTCTGACTCATCTCTGGCTTTCCCCTGGCATAAACTGACAGAGACGCTGATTTACGCTTCTCTGGGAACGCTCCAAAATCAAAACTGGTCGATCTTTGAGACAATTGCCACCGCGTGTGCCGATGTAGAGGCCCAACTAGTCATTTCTCTCGGAGATCCCCAGCGACAAAAGCCAGAACCAGCTCTCCCTGGAGAGCCGCTGGTTGTCCCCTATGCCCCTCATCAACAGTTGATTGAAAAGGCCAGTCTCGTTATTACTCATGCCGGCATGAATACCGTTCTCGGCGCATTGAGTCGTGGAGTGCCGCTAGTGGCGATTCCCATTACCAGCGAACAACCCGGAATTGCCGCTCGTCTAGCTAGAACGGGAGCGGGAGTCGCCGTGCCTCTCGCTCAGTTGAGCGTTCCAGTACTGCGGAGTGCCGTTCAGCAGGTGTTGAGCGATCGCACTTACCGCGAGCAGGCCAAGCAGATGCAGCAGGCGATCGCCCGTGCTGGTGGTGTCGATCGCGCTGCCGATCTTGTCGAACAAGCCAGCGGTACTCTTAACAGTGAACAGTGAAGTAATACAGTAGCTAGTCAGGGGAAAGGGGAAGGGGGAAAGGGTCAAGGGTTTAGCCTTTGCTAGGGATGCGCTTTCTTCCGATGGCCGATAAAGTTTTTAGATACTCAATTAGGGCTTGCTGATCGCGAGCTTCAAGTTCAGTGCCGTAGGAATGCCCCTGGTTGCTGTTGCCGACTATGCGCGTATCAAACAGATAGCCGGATTTGTGCGCCTCCTCTCCATTGGAGATGAACCCGACCTGTTGCGGATCGTACAGGTCAAAGCTGCGGTAAAACGTCGGCGGACGGTCTGCCGGATCTGTCAGTAATGCCGCTAGAGTCGGTACAGAGCCGTTATGGAGGTAGGGCGATCGCGCCCAAACCCCATCTAAAGGAACTGCCGTGTAGCCATCGGTGTCCTGAAAGTTGGCAAAAAGCTCTGATTCTTCGTTGGGATAACGACGAAAACCCTCAGCCGCTTCTGGAGTCCAGTGGTTGGCGCGGTTAGGATCGGTGTTCACTTCGCTTAGAGGAATCACCGTTCCGGTTCGCGCACCGCTGTAACTATGACAAGTGGCGCAAGTACTTTCAAATACTACTTTGCCTCGTGCTGCCATGTCTGCATCGATCGGGTAAGGGTAGGGGGGTGGGGTAGCCTGACGCATCCAGTTTTCAACCCGTTTCAAGCTCTCCAGATTCACTGCTTGCAGAGTTGTTCCCGTCCCCAAGGCACTGCTCAACACCGATTCGTGTAGGTCTGGGGTCAACCCATCGCTATGCTTGTAAAATTCTGCATGAGCCGCTTCATTCCAAACCGCCATCACGTCGGTACTGCCAACAGAACCATCGTTCGGTAAACCCAAGACCCCTATTTTCAAGGGATTCATGTCTGTGCGTCCTGGACCCCAATCCGGTTGACTGTCGATGTAGGCCAAAGCGGCCCGCTGTTTGAGCAGCGCTTGCTTGGTGGCAGGAATGATGGCGAAGCGGTACAGTAACTTCTCTCCTAGAGAAAGAGGGATATTGTCGGTGATCTCCGGCAGGATGAAGTTGGCGTTAAAGCGAGGATCGCTGGCGCAGTCAAAGAGGAATCGGGCGTAGCGCTGACTGTCGAAGGTGGTGCTGGGAGCGCCTAATAAAAAGGTCGGACTTTCAGTGACGGTGTTTCTAAGCGTCCCGACGTGGCAGGCGGCACAGTTCAGGCCGACCCGAGGAACGCCGATAGTTTCTTTGGTAAACCCTACGGGCATTTCGTAACCCGGTTCCCAGGTCAATCCTAAAGAAGTGTAGCCACCCGGACCCGGTAGTTTTTCTGGAAACAGGCGGGGTAACACGACCCAAATCCAAAACGGAATCCCGCTGACGGACTCAGTACCAATGGAGCCGTATTTGAAATGCTCTTCGGGAGATTCGTAGACGGTCAACGGTTTTTGCCGATATACGCCCTGCCAGCCGTAATAGGCCACCCCGGCGATCGCCAACAGGAAGGCTAGCACCAGGGCAATGAGAGTGGTTTTCCGAAGCTTAAGCTGAATCACAAACATTACGTTACCTTTGCGCGAGCGTCGAGCAGTCTACTGCGTTTTGAGGTATTCAAGGAGAGCCTCTTTATCCTCGGCGGAGAGGTCGGTTCCAAACAGATGACCGCCATTGCCGTTACCTGGCAAGGAGGTGTCATATTTGAAAAATGGCTTGCCGTCCTCTGCGGGGACAGTACTGATAAAGCCAACATTTCTTTTGTCGTATACGTCATAGCCGCGGAAAAAAGTTTTTGGGCGAGCCTCAGGTTTCTCCAGTAAGTCTCGGAGGGTGGGCACAGACCCATTGTGCAAATAGGGGGCACGCAGCCAAATTCCATCTAAAGGGGCGTTGGCGTAGCCATTGGTTTTGCGGTAGTGCCGAAAGCGCTTATCTTCTCCTCGATACTCGATCCCGCTAAAGATTAAATATTGATTAGAGGCCAGATCGTAGGTGTAGGAATCTAACCGTCCTCGGTCTGTTCCGATTTGGTCGATGGGGGTGACGGTTTCTAAATCCGATTTGTCGGGACGATGGAGAATATCGTGACAGCTTGCGCACTGAGCCTCAAAAATGGGCTGGCCCCGCGCCGCGAGGGCGGCATCAATCCTGTAGGGGTATTCGGGCGGCGGCACCTCATTTAACCATTCCTGGAGGCGAAACAGCGAATCGAAATCCAGGGTTGCCGGAGCGACGAGCGCTAGGGCGGCGGTGCGATTGCGCTCATCCGGGTCGTTATTGTTGCCGTCCCAGTGCAGATATAGACCCTGCCGAGGTTCCTGATTCCAGATGCTGGGAAAATCGGCAATGCCGTTGAGTTCTTCTGGAGGCAGTTCGTCGGCGGGAAACCCGAAGCGACGAGTTTTATACGTTGTAAACGTATCCACTCGCCCCGGTCCATAGGAAGACTGCTTTTCCATAAACGTCAGGTCGTGCCGTTCCCGCAGCAGGGCATCCCGCGTTTGGGGAATGGCAAAATACTTGTAAACTAGCTTCTCCAGCGGATTCAGATTTGCTCCCATCGCGGCGATGGTGGGCATAATCTGGCTGGCGGTGAAACGTTCGTCAATGGCGGCATTAATGAGAAACTGAATATAAGCCTGAAGATTGACGGTATTGGCGGGCATCGTCGAGACGATCGCTGGCTGCGACTCGGGGGTTTCCCGCAGCGTACTGACGTGGCAGGTGGCGCAGTTCTGGGTCACCACATCCAGACCAATAGTACGGGTCGATTTAGCAAAGCCAATCGGTAGCTCGTGGTCTGGTTCTTGAATGAAGCCTAGGGAGGTCCAGCCCTCCCCAGGCAGCTTATCCGCGAACACCACGGGCAAAGCTTTCCATAACCAGTAGGGAATCCCGTCTGTATTTTCGCCTCCGACTGAGCCGTAGCGAAAATGTTCGTCGATGTCGGCGTAGTAAACGGGGCCGCGATTGGTCAAAAAAGGCCAGGTCAGCCACAGGGCAATGACGGTCAGGAAGACGGCGGCAGTAACAAGTATTTTGCGAGTCATCCCTAAGAATTTGGGTTGGCGATCGCTCTTGTGCGCGTCACTCATTTTAGATCCGGAGACTAAACGATATTAAGATTAGACAAAATCATCTTTGATTTCGATGACGGTGTGGCTGGCTAGCAAACGATCAGGGCAGTTAATTGTAAGTTTGTTAGTAATTATCAATTTCGAGCGGGCTTCTTTCAGCAATGCTCAATAACAACACAGATTAAGCTAAGAATATGAGGAATTTGTGAGGATAGCAGCCAATCATTTAAGCATTGCTCGATAGGAAAGGAGGGTTGAACGGTTTGGGCAGAGGCTCTGTTAACCAGTTGGTCCCGGAGAGAGATTAAAGTAGAAGGCGACCGTCAAATTCAGTGGCAAACCAATTCGCGCCGGAGGCACGGCTTTATAGGAATGAAGAAGATTGCTTATTTAGAATGCCCGACCGGAATTGCCGGAGATATGTGTTTAGGGGCTCTGGTGGATGTGGGGGTACCATTAGAGTATTTGAGCGAGCAGCTTCGTCAGCTCTCTATTGAGCAGGAGTATCATCTTTGGGCAGAAACAGTGCATCGCAACGGGCAAGCCGCCACCAAGGTGCATGTAGATGTCCTGAAGGACGATCGCCACTTTCCTGCTAGGCATCTACCGAACATCGAGCAGCTCATTCAAGCAACATCTCTACCGCCAAGAGCCTTGCGGTGGAGTTTACAGGTCTTTCGTCAGCTTGCCATTGCCGAAGGAGCCGTCCACGGTATTGCTCCAGAGAAGGTGCATTTTCATGAAGTGGGGGCCACGGATGCCATTGTCGATATTGTGGGCACTTGTCTAGGGTTAGACTGGCTAGGAATTGACGAACTGCACTGCTCGCCTCTCCCGACTGGCGGAGGCATGGTGAGGGTGGCTCATGGTCGTTTGCCCGTCCCGGTTCCGGCAGTGCTGAAGCTGTGGGAAATGCGTCAGGTGCCCGTCTACAGCAATGGGATTGAAAAAGAGTTAGTCACGCCCACCGGAGCAGCGATCGCTACAACCCTCGCCACTCGTTTTGGAGCGCCTCCGCCTCTGACCCTTGAGCGTATCGGCCTAGGGGCAGGAACCGCTCAGCTAGCGCTGCCGAATCTTCTCCGGCTCTGGCTAGGGACAGAAGCTACCTCATTCGTCCAGCAGGAAGTGGCGGTGCTGGAGACCCAAATTGATGATGCCAGTCCCCAGGCGATCGCCTATGCGTTAGCAGTGCTATTTCGCTCTGGCGCTCTCGACGTATTTACAAGCGCGATCGCTATGAAGAAGTCTCGACTGGGAACGTTACTGACCGTAATCTGTCCGCCTGAGAAAGTAACCGCCTGTGAAGCGGTGTTGTTTAGGGAGACAACGACGCTCGGCATTAGACGTTCGATGCAGCAGCGCTCCATTCTCCAGCGGGAAATTCAGTCGGTAGAGACAGGATACGGTACGGTACGAATCAAGGTAGCGAGTCAGGGGGAGCCGCATAGAGTGATGAATGTCCATCCAGAGTACGAAGATTGTGCCCAATTAGCTCGACAGCATGGAGTTCCGTGGTTGACCGTTCATCAAACTGCGATAGAAGCTTGGCATCGTCAGAAAATGCCTAATCATCGGCAATCAACGAGCAGCCGGGATGACAATTCGTCCTCTACTTAGGTCAATTCCTACAGCTTGGCCAGCCATTCCCAGAGCTTCGGCTCCGTAAAATCGGTAATGACCATCGCCGCTCCCGCGTCTTGAAGATGAGTGGGGACGTGGGTTGAAGCGACCCCAATCGTCGATAGTCCGGCACCTACCGCAGAACGAACGCCCGAGGGAGAGTCTTCAAAAGCGATCGCCTCTTCACACGTTACGCCTAAGCGAGATAAGGCGAGCTGATAAGGAGCGGGATCGGGTTTGCCCTGCGCGGCTTCTTCGGCTAAAACAACGGTCGGAAAAGCGGCGGTTAGCTGGAGGGCTTCCAGCATAAACTGAGCATTGGCGCGGGGTGCGTTCGTCACCACTGCCTGTTTGAGCTGACGAGAGGCCACCCACTGAAGCAACTCTGCTAAACCGGGTAACGGCTGTAGCTGATGACTTTGCTGGCGAAAACGCCGTTCTTTATCGTCAGCAACCTGCATTCCTGCTTCTGGCTTAAGCTTTGGGAGAATATCTTGTACGATCGCCGAATTTAGCCGTCCAGAAATCCGCTGATCGTAAAACGTCCGATCAATAGAAAGACCTAACTCGGCGAGAACCTCTTGCCAGGTGGCAAAGTGAAGCGGATCGGTGTTAGTAAGCGTTCCGTCTAGATCGAACAAAATAGCGGAGAGCATTGCCAAAACTGAGTGGAAATTACCGCCTTGATAGTAGTAGAGGCTAGCTCGGTATGCAACACTCCCTTTGCGAATACTCTGTCACTGTAATCGCTGATGCTATAACAGCAGCAATGTATTCAGATGCGCTGTTCCTGAAAATAGGGTGTAGTTCTCACTTTAGTAAGAAATGCCAGACATTATGGCGGGAATAATCAACAATCAAGCAGAGTCTAGAGAAAGCACCGAATGCTTTCCCAGCCCATCCCCAAAAATTAGGGCTTAGAGGTATATCTCACAAATGTGAGAGATGCTATATACAGAGCAAGATTAGGACAACCTCATAGATTGCCATCTGCTACTTGCTCCTTAAGAATAAAAAGCTAATCCGTCCTGACATAACTTTGCACAGCAGTTTACTGTTTACTTAACAAAAATCATTAAAGAGCAAAACTTCTTTTCCTCAAAATGCATAATCGCCGCGATGCAGTAGATCATCCACAAACAACTAAAGGTTGTCCAATTATCGGCATCTCCTCCAACTAGCTTGGCTTTTAGCATACTTTCAATTGGGGCGCGATAGTTATGTACTAAGCTACCCAGAACAACCATGTCGTAGCCTTCATTTTGCAATGACTGAACGCTGTGAATGCCGAGATGGTCAATTTCACCAGTTACTAAAATAGTCGGTTTCGTTGAAATCATGAGTTACGGCTCCTCAAAAAGTGAACTGCTTGACGGTCAGCACCATGACAGGCTGAAGCGCTGCAAAAAAGTTTCAAGATTGCTCATCGCTATTGCTAGCTCTTTGCACTGTTCCTCCTTGTGCTTGCCAAACTGCGATCGCTTCCTGGCAACGCGCCCAACGAGGCTCGGCTATGTAACAGCAACAGTCGAGGGTATCCACCAATCTTAGCAATTCTGGATCGGGAAGGTACGAAAAAACCACCAAATCGCCCGCTTCTGTATACAGCTCTAGCGCTCGCTCAATCATCTGCCGGAAGAGATCTGGAGCCTCATCTTCGTAGCCCCGGTAGAGCGCCAACGATGAGTTAGCGGCTATTGGTTGTTCCAAAACCCAATTTCGATGCGGCGGGAAAGCTAGACTCAAAGCAATGTTTTGAGGAAGACGCTCGACAAATCGTAACGAACCTGGACTTCCCCAGTAAAGGGTGTGACGATCTAGCTGCCACCACATATCAGAGTCTTGAATTTTGGGAGAGGCTTTTGTTTTGAGTTTAACATTAACAATTTCCAACTGAGGTGGCGGAGTGGCCCTCTCTCTGGTAGGTTGAGCAGGAGCCTCCTTCGCTTCTGATGACCATAATGCAGTTGTCTCATCCTTGAGTTCCCTGTCTGCGGCTGGAACTGACGGCAGCAGGAGAGTAGAGAGTTCTTCTTTCGGTTTTGTCTCTTTCAACGGGGTTTTGTCAGACTCGCTAACGTACTTGCGCTTAATTTCCTGAGCAGTTGAATAGGTGATATCTTCACCCGCTTGCGCGCGGGATACAGCTTCATCCCTGGCAGCTTCTGGAACAGAAACAGCAGCTAGAAGATACAGAGCTGAAGGGGCAAACTGCAAATCTGTAAAGTTTACAGATGTGTACTTTTTGGGGAAAGCCTCAGCGACCCGCATAAACTTGTAGGCTAAAGAGTAGCTCCAGTAAAACTCACTTTCAATCCAGTTAATAAAGTTTCCGTGCTTTAACTTTTGCTTAACTTCAAGTAAGCTTAAACCAATTTCTAGGATGTTTTGTCTAATCAGTCCCCGAATTCTAACGGCTTGTTGGCGTAAAAACTGGGTAGTTACCGAATCGAGAGTATCATAGTCAAACTTTTTAGTAGCTTGGGGTGCAGGAATTGCTAAATCTTCTCTAATTAAATTTTTAACCTCTTTTGTAGAAACTTTTCCTTTGTCAATACAGGCAATCAGATTCTTGTGATTTTTGAAGTGCTTAACATACTCTTCAATAGAAACTTGAGCTGAGTAAACAACATATTTAATATTGGGATAGTTTTTTTCCAATTTTTCAATTAAAGTTAAACCCTCTTCTAGTTCAGGAACCACCAGATCAATTAATACGCCCTTAATCGTTGTTGGTTCTGTGTCGATTCTGTTCCAGGCTTGAGTCCCGCTGTGGACAGACTCAATTTTTAATCCTTGCTCAACTTCTTGTTGAAAAGTATCTACTATGATTTGAGCAAATTCCTGTTCATCGTCAACAACTAAGAGGGTTTTTGACATTATCAACCTGCCTTAATCAAATTTCTCTAGAATTCTACCTAATTTAGCGTTGCCAGCATAACACGCTCGAAACTTTCAGATTCTAATACTCTTAGAGATATTTTGCTCAGAACTCTTTTCCAGCGTGATTAACAAACAATAAATGTGAGCAGTTTGAAACGGGGTGCAGAAGCAGGAGCTCTGTTAGTACGGTTAAGAGTAGAAGCCGCTATTTAGGCTCAGGCAGTCTCTCAGACTAGCAAAAGTTGGCTTTTTGGATAAAGCTATTGGAAAGCTTGGTACAGCGTTAGGCATAGTAGCTGTTGACCTGTGTGGCAGCACCCGCGACTACTACCGGCTGGCTAGGGAGATGCTCGCCTCCATTCCTTGCTTGTTGCTGAGCTGCCAGTGCAAAAAAAAGTTGCCCCAAGCAAAATTTTAGTGACTATCATGTTTCTACAATATTACTTTTGCTGGTTTTCTTCTCCCAGCTTGACTTTGGGAAACAAATTACGGCTTTGACAAATTGACAACCACAAAGCCTGATGACCGGACTGTAGAGTTAACCTGTGCCTGTAATTTGCCTCATCTCTTTCCTGGAGAGAGCTTTCTGTTTTTTCTGCTTGGTTCAACGACAAAAGCATCATCAGAACAGTGAGGACGAGCGCAACTCGACAAAAGAGAACCGGATCGTGTAATTCTTAACTAGAAAAGTAACAATTCTGGAAAACGGATGTCGAGAAAGCAGGTTTATGCAGCTTGTATTTGTCTTCCGCCACTATCAGTAATGAGCTGACAACCGGAGAACACTATTAGTTCGCCAGACTGAGCCCGCCAAATCTTGGTAGCCTGCCAGCGGCCTCAACAGCACTCTGCTCTCAATCACATCCAGCCGTGAATCAACTGCTCACCGTGGATCTCGAAACCAATGAAAAGCATCGTAGCTAGCGCTACTCGTCAAAAAACGTTCTTGCCTCTCCTTGGGCTAATTACAGGGATGATTGCTAGTCGCTCTCCGGCTCAGGCAGTGCAGTTCAACTTTACCTATGGCTCAGGCACTACTTTAGAGCAGATGTTGGGAATGGAAATAGCGGGTAGTATATGGTCATCGTATCTGAGCGATCAGGTCACTGTCAATATTCATGTGGAAACGACGAGTGAACTTCCAGATAGTGTTGTTGGCGGAGCTTTACCTGGAATGAAGCCCAAGCAGAAATATCAGAATTACTGGAAGCGGCTCGCGCAAGATGCCTCCTCTTACAGCGACTGGGAGGCTATTAACCATATGTCCTCGCACAAAGCTAGTGATGACGACGACGATGACGACGATGACGATGACGATGACAACAATCAAAACCATCAAGGGTTTCAAGCAACGGCTAATGGTTATAAGCTTAAAAAAACTCACAGGCTGAATCTGACTCGTGCCAATGCAAAGTCGGTGAGAATGCTCGCAGAAGATAGCGGAGAGTTAGATGGCTACATCGTCTTCAATGACCTAGCAGACTCGTCCTATGACTGGAACTATTATTACCAGGACGTAAATGTTGCTGATAACCAAGTAGATTTTGTCAGCGTCGCGCTTCATGAGATCGGTCATACTCTTGGCTTTGCCAGTGGAGTTGATTCTCCAGCATGGATAGCTGCCCTATCAGATATCGAGAGTGAACACTTTGAAGATTATGACGATGATGACGACGACGACGATGACGATGATGACGATGACGACGATAACTACAGTAAAAAGAATCGCTATGCCAATCTTGGCACCCTCGACTATACCAACGCTCTAGACCTATTCCGCTATTCTCCAGAAAGTGCCGCACGGCAGCATAACGATCTCTCTATTGGAGGACAAAAATTCTTTTCCATAGACAGTGGCAAGACATGGCTGGCAGAATTTTCAACCGGACAGGACGGTGATGGGTATCAAGGAAGTCACTGGAAATTACAGGATAATCCTTTAGGGATTATGGACCCACTAATTCGGGTTGGTCAGAAAAGGGATCTCTTCGCTCTCGATCGACAGGCAATGGACGTGCTCGGTTGGGATATTGGGTCAGAAACCCCGGAGGACTGGTGGCTCCTGAAAGAGCAGGCCAAGGAGGAGTTAGCCGCTGCATTAGGAGTGACGGTTGAGTGGCTGGAAGAAAATCCCGGAGAAGCCGCTCAGCTTCTCTCTCAAAACCGGGACGCAGAGATCGAGGAGATGATTGAAGAAAGTTTAATCTACGAATGGGGATGGAGGGAAAGTACACCAGCCAGCAGTGGAACTACAGGCTGGTGGCAGGGAGCCATGTGGCAGCATTGGCTCTGGCAGGAAGTTGAGCAAGGTGATCCAGCCGGAACGGCAGCGGTGCCAGGACCATCAACTACCGTTGGCTGGTTATCGGGGTTAGTCTTGCTCCGTCTGGCCTTTTTTATCAAAGGTCGTCGTCAAAAATAATGTTCGCAAGAGTCATTGTGCAGCTATCCTTATATGGATAGAAAAGTCGTTCATTATTGCTCGGAGCGTAGATGAATAGCATCGCTTGCTTTTTCAAGCAACAGCTCAACCAAAGCAAAGCAAATCTCTTCTCTATTTTCTTTCTGCTGATAGTGCCTCCAATTGCATCTGCCCAAATCGTTCCCGATAATACACTTACTGAAAATACCGTTGTAACTCCTGACGGTAATACGAGCAACATTACCGGCGGCACTAAAGTTGGCAGCAATCTCTTCCATAGCTTTGAGCAGTTTTCTGTTCAAACTGGCAATACAGCCTTCTTTGACAATGCCGCCACCATTGAAAATATTATCAGCCGCGTTACGGGAGGTTCCGTTTCTACTATTGACGGCTTGATTCGCGCCAATGGAGCAGCGAGTCTCTTTTTGATCAACCCTAGCGGCATTGTCTTTGGTCCTAACGCGGCTCTCAATATCGGCGGTTCGTTGATTGGCAGTACGGCCAATAGCTTCCTATTTCCCAACGCTCAGGAGTTTAGTGCGGTCGATCCCCAAGTCCCACCTCTTCTAGAACTCAATGTTCCCGTTGGTTTACAGTACGGTTCGCAGTCTGGAGAAATTCGGGTCCAAGGTCCAGGAAATTTTCTGAGTCTCAACCCCGATCCGCAAAATTCTGCTGTTGTGAGAGATAACAGACCCGCTGGGCTTCAGGTACAGCCCGGTCAAACCTTAGCGCTGGTGGGTGGCGATATTTTTTTAGAAGGGGGCAACTTAACCGCCGCATCTGGGCGAATTGAGTTAGGAAGCGTTGGTGAACCGGGGGTAGTGCAGCTTAACCAAGCTGACCGAGGCTGGGAAGTGAACTATGACAATATCAGTAGCTTCCAGGATATTATTCTCTCCCAAGCCGCTTCTCTCGATACAAGCGGCAGTGGAGGCGGACCAATTCAGGTGCAGGGACGGCGCGTTAGTCTTGCTGATGGTTCAGCGCTGTTGTCAGAAACTCTCGGGAGCGATGCTGGAGAAACTGTGATAGTGAGGGCATCGGCAACAGTAGAGATTGTTGGCACTGCTGCTATTCCCTTCGTCAGTGGACTATTTACCGATGTGGCGACCGGAGCAACGGGCAATGGAGGCAGATTAACCATTGAAACTGGAGGACTGCTGGTTGCTGATGGGGGACAAGTATCGAGCGGAACCTTCGGCGCTGGCAATGCCGGACAACTAAACGTCAATGCTCAAACGGTGGAACTAATTGGGGGGTCGCCCTTGGGTCCGAGCGGCTTGTTTGCCCCGGTTGCAGAGAACGCGACTGGGAATGGCGGGAGCTTAACCGTGACTACTGAAGGTTTGAGAGTTGCCGAGGGGGCGCAGATCTTTACTAGTACCTTCGGTGCCGGAGATGCGGGAAATCTGTCTGTGCAAGCCGATGACGTAGAACTAGTAGGGACATCTCCTGGAGGATTTCCCAGTGGCTTATTTGCTGACCTGGGAGAAGCAGCCACAGGAGACGGCGGTCAATTATTGGTTCAAACGAGTCGATTACTAGTAGCTGATGGCGCTCAAATTGCTAATACTACGTTTGGTGCTGGAGATGCCGGAGCTTTGTCTATCCGGGCCAAGGAAATCGAGGTGAGTGGTGGAGCATCAGGTTCAGGTCCGAGTGGACTCTTTACAGCTACAGGAGGAGAGCTGGGCAATGGTAGAAAATTAATGATCGAAACTGAGCGCTTGGTGGTTGCTGATGGCGCTCAAATTGCCACGACGACCTTTAGTGCGGGAGCGGCAGGAAATTTAACGGTGCAAGCAACAGAGATGCAGCTACTGGGGACATCTCCCGGAGGAACTCCGAGTGGGTTGTTTGCCAATGTTGAAGCCGGAGCCACAGGTAAAGGTGGCACGATCGCCGTAGAGAGCGATCGCCTCTTATTGAGCGAGGGAGCTCAAATATCAGCGCTGACGTTCGGTTCCGGTGCTGCTGGCGATTTAATCATTGCTGCTCCAGAGGTGGTGCTGAGCGGTGAATCCTTCGGGCCTACTGGCTTCTTTACGACCGTTGAACCAGGAGCGGAAGGAAGTGGCGGCAATGTCTCTCTCTCTGCTCAACGCTTAGAAGTAGCTGATGGCGCACAGATAGCCGTCAGTACTGCCGGAGCAGGAAATGCGGGCAGTCTAGCCATCCAGGCAACTAGCATCGCCTTAACGGGAGCTTCGTCCCAACGGGTGAGTGGCTTGTTTGGCAACGCTATTTTTGGGACGGGAGATGGAGGAAATCTTAATATTGCTACCACGCGCTTATCTATCCGAGACGGAGCCACCATTAGCGCCAGCAACTTTTCCAGCCTCAATCCAGATATACCGCCAGGACAGGGAAGAGCTGGTACGATTACCATCGAAGCGCGATCGCTGTTTCTAGATGATAACTTCTCGGCCAACCCAGGCGGCATCACCGCTGCTACCAATTCAGGGGGAGGAGGCAACATCAATCTGACGATTCAAACCCTCACGGCAGGCAACGGCAGTCGAGTTTCTGCTGAAACGAGAGGCAGTAGCGATGGGGGCAGTATTGCTCTCGTGACTGACTCTTTAAACCTAACGGGCCAAGCTCAGTTTTCTACCAACAGTACGGGGTCTGGTCAAGCGGGCAATATTGAGATCGAGGCGAATCAAGCTGAACTGGAGCAAAGCAGCATTACCGCTACTGCCATCCAAGCAGGCGGCGGTGATATCAGCGTTGATACTACCCTGCTGCGCTTGGTAGAGGATAGCTTAATCAGCACCAGCGTCCTCGACAGCACTGGCGGCGGCGGCGACATTACCATCAATTCTGACCTCTTGCTGCTGGAGGACAGCAGCATTAGCGCCAATGCTGTACGCGGTCCAGGCGGCAATATTAACATCGCCACGAGCAGCCTGATCTCCTCAGACAGCACCATTGAAGCTGCTTCCGAACTAGGGGTTGATGGCGTGGTGGAAATTACGATTCTAGAACCCACTGAAAATCTGGTGGTGGTAGACGAGCCGCTGACTTCTCCAGAAGAGGCGATCGCCTCTAGCTGTCTCGATCCCCGTCGCCTGAGCGGAGGCAGCTTAGTTTACGTAGGTCAACAGCAACCCCTGACTCCAGACGAACTAATCGACAGCGACCACTATCTGACTCAAATTGAACCGATTGAGAATCCACAAACTCAGAAGACATCAACGCCAAACGCTGCGGACGTTCCTTCCGCCCGACCCGCTCCCCTGATAGAAGCGACCGGCTGGATAGCCACGGCTGACGGGCGGATCCAGCTAGTAGCGAGAACGCCCTCTGAACAGGCGATCGCAGCAGCTTCCCCTTGTCGTTAGCTCGCTTAAATTTTGCCCCTCGGCTAAAGCTGATTGCTGACGAGGATGACTGAAGCCCAAATCGAAGGATGGCTATAGGGATTAGCAATTTGTTTGAGCTGCGCTCTTCTAAGATCTTCGGCTACCGCTCCTGTTTGCTTGAAATTTCGATAAAAGTCTGTAAACAACGCGACATTTTCGACATCGTTTAAGTACCACAAACTACCGAGGGTTGTTTCTACGCCAGCGCGGGCGGCGACTCCGGCCATGCCTAAGACAGAGCGTTCATTGCCAGCGGCAGTTTGGCAGGCACTGAGGGTCAACAGTGTCACGGGGCGATCGCGGCGGGCCAGAATTTGTTCCAATTCTGCTAGCGTAATGCGCTCGTCGTAAGCAATCAGGTAAGAGTTATCAGCGGTTCCGGCAAACTGCCCGTGCGTGGCCAAGTGAACAATAGAATAATCTTCTTGAATTTCCTGCTTTAGACGAGCGAGAGTAAACTGCTGATCTAGATACTTCTCGCCACCCAAAACCTGCTGAATGTTTTCAGCTTCCGTACCGACGTTAGGAAGGGGCGGCCAGTCTCCGACCGCTTCTGTTAATCCAAAAATGAGAGAATCGAGAGACTGAGGGGCGTAAGCTTCAAGCTCCAACTTAAAACCTAGTGAAATCTCAATCGGATACTTTTCGACCAAAAACTGCTGGCCATCGTGCAGTGCTGCCATCGGAACGTTGCGCAACAGTCCATCATTGACAAACACCAGCGTATCCGGATTGGCCCCGGCTAAATCTTCTGCTAGCGGTCGAATCAGCAAGTTGTAAAGATGCTGAGATAATTCTTCGTATCCGCCAGGAAGACGAATATTCTCTAACTGAAAACGCCAGCTCAAAATGTCTTCGTTTAATTTTTGAGCAGGCACGTCAACCCGGTAGCTTTTGACTTCATCCGGCAGTTGCAGCACGAGGTAAGTTTTATCCTGGAGAATCATCGAGTAGAGGATGGCGAGTTTTTTCGGCGCTAACGCTTCTGTAACAACAGGCTCCACTTCAACGCAGGGATCGCCAAAAAAGTTTTGCAGCTCTCTCAACTGAAGCTGTTGAAAAACAGTAATCGCTTCATGAATCTGCTGGGGCTCGGACCCAGAAAGCAACAGCTCGAGAAACTCTCGATAAACAGGCTCCACCTGCTCGCGGAATCTCTGCTGTAGTGACTCTGGAGCCGTCATCGTCTGACTCCGCAGATCCTGCAAGGTCGCAACAGCCGCCCGATAAGCAGTCTTGGCCTCTTCAAGCGCACCGGTTTCGCGATAAATTCTGCCAGCAAGCCACTGCCACTGATAAAGGCTCTCAAACGCCATAGCTGCTTGCGCCTGCCCCTGGGCCTGCTGCGCTAACTTCAGCGCTGGCTCGTACTGGCGATGCTTGGCGTAGGTCTGGGCCAACTCGCCGACAGCATAGGACGCGCTCCGCAGATCCCCAAGCTCAAAAGCAAGCCTCGCTGCCGCTGCCAACAGGCCACTCGCGGAGGTTGGCTCCTCGAGTCGAGCTAGCTCAATCATCAAGAAAATCTTACTGGGAGAGGCCGGAAGCTGCCCCAGGGTGGCTAATACCTGAGCTTTGTCCACGCTGCCGGGGGCGAGACGCATCAACTGTAACCTTGCTCGTACCGCAGAAAGGCTGCCGCTGCTGCTTTGCTCAACGGCTCTTTGGGCCGTGGCGATCGCCTCTGCTTGGGCCTGCTGCGCAGATGTTAACCAACGTTGTGCTTCTGCTGTTTTTCCTTCTGCTTTGGCATCCTGTGCGCTGAGGAGATACTGCTGGTGACGCTGCTCGTAGGTGTTACTTAAATTGTTCAGCACCGCCACAGCTAGATCGAAGTGGTTGAGCTGAGTAGCAAGCTGTAAACTTTGAGCGTAGGC
Source organism: Cyanophyceae cyanobacterium (assembly GCA_050331735.1). GTDB lineage: Bacteria > Cyanobacteriota > Cyanobacteriia > Cyanobacteriales > JBHJGN01 > JBHJGN01. The sequence continues at coordinate 35,520 of JBHJGN010000039.1, read as the reverse complement.
ACGAATGGCTTTCTCAAAACGACTGGTTAGGTAGTAAGCATTTCCTAATGCTTTGGTGGCGACTGCTTGGACCTCAGCGAGCTGAAGTTCCTCGGCTTGTTTGAGCGCTGCTTGCAGTTGTGGAATAGCAAAGCGAGACTGACCCAGGGAAATGTAGGCTTGGGCTTGGTCCACCAGGGCCTTCACCAGGCGCAGGCGGAACGACGGCTCGGTTTGTCCTTCACAGGCGACACAAGTCCCAGAATTCGATTCGGGGATCGCGCCTTCACAAATTTCAATCACTGCTTCCCAATGAGCGATCGCCTCGCTTAGCTGTCCTCGTTGCCGATAGGCAGCAGCCAGATTGTTGTGCAAAATCACCGCCTCCGCCGGAGAGGGAGACTGCTGAAGCAATTGTTCCCACTGCAAAATGTCGCCTTCGAGCTGTTTTGAGGGGAGCTCCCTTTCAGAGCTAGCCGAGGGGCTTGAGCTATCGTCGCGGGAAGGAGCTAGTTGGGCCGTCTCGGTGTGCTGCCATAATCCGTCTCGGTTCTCGGTATTGACTAGAGCAGCCGTCGGCAGAGCGCCTCCTCGCGCCAGACTCAACGGGTTAGCGATCGTAGCCAATCCGAATCCCACGATGAGCAATAAGAAAAATTTATACTTAAATTGAGAAAACATAAAACTCGCTGCCAAAACTTTTTTTAATCGATAATAAATAGCAAAATGACTTTTGAGCTGAAAAAATGTTACACAATTTTCTCATTGGGATAGGATTAATGGTAGCCAGCATTCCTGCTTGGGGAACTCCTCGCCCCGAGCTGACTTCCACGACCGAACCCCGAGAAGAAGCTGACTCCCCTCGCGTCCGAGTGATTGTAGACACCGAGCGACCCCCTGAGCCTTTGCTAGAGGAATTCAGCGATCGCCACCGCGAAGCAGACAGTATCAAACCAGAATATCAACTGCCCGCCGACATTAAACCGCCGATAGAGCCAACTCGTGCTGGTGGGTCGCGAGGCTGTCCTCAAGCGCCTGTGGATTTAACTCTCCTCGCTCCGGCAGGAGAAATGGCCTCAACCATTTCAGGATATCCAACTTTTTATTGGTATACTTCAGAACCGATCGCGTTGCCAGTTTTGTTTACCTTAGTCGAGCAAGGAGGAAAAGCCGCTCTCTTTGAAGAATATATTCTTCACCATCGGGCAGGACTCAATCGCTTTCAGTTACCTTCCCATACTCAAGCCCTAAAAATTGGGAAAGAGTATCAGTGGAGCGTCTCGCTCGTGTGCAACCCCGAGCGACCATCGGCCAATATTGTTGGGAGAGCGTGGATTCAGCGCGTTCAAACGCCAGACCAGTTGGCGGCTGATTCTGCGCGTGAAGGCGCGACCTCCGAATTCGATTCGGGGGCCTGTGTCGCCTGTCAAGCTCTCGCCTCCGCTGGAATTTGGTATGATGCTTTGGCAGCATTCCTCTCAGACCAACTAGAAATCCCTTCAAATTGGGAAAATTTGTGGAATACCATCATTGCTAACGTACATTCAGATGTAGATGTTCAATAAAACTAGCAAGTTGCTAGAAATTTGGCGCGAACCCTTGACAATTGCGGTTTCCATCGTCAGCTTACTGCTGCTTCTGCGGTATTTAGGCGCTTGGCAATTCCTAGAACTGAAGGCTTTTGATGCCCTCTTTCGGCTTCGCCCTCCCGAGTCTCCAGAAAAACAGATTGTCATTGTTGCTTTACAGGAAACAGAAATTGAGCAGTACGGCTGGCCCGTCAGCGATCGCGTCCTGGCTCAGTTAATCAACAAGATCAGTGACCAGCACCCTACGGTAATCGGGTTGGATATCTTCCGAGACGTGCGGGTAGCACCGGGCTACGAAGAGCTCGTCGCCGCGTTTCAATCAAGTCCCAACCTGATCGGCATTCAAAAGGTGACGGGTAGCCAGTTTGAGCAAATTGCTCCGCCTCCCATTCTTGAAGAAACAGGACAGACGAGCGCTTCTGATCTCATTGTCGATCCCGATGGAGTCGTGCGCCGCTATCTGCTCTTTCCTGCCGTTCCTCCCGAGAGAAACCTCCCCAGCTTAGGCATCGCCGTTGCTAGCTCTTACCTGCGCTCCACAGGCAAATCGCTCTCTTTTCAGGATGGTCTGCTTCATATCGGTCAGCAATCTTTTCCGCGCGTTACTCCCTGGCAGGGAGGTTATGCCGGAATTGATGACGGTGGCTATCAAATGCTGCTCAACTATCGCTCAGCTAGCTTTCTCTACGTGTCTTTTGCTGATGTTTTAGAAGAGCGTATCAACCCCAATTTCTTTGAAAACAAAATTGTCTTCATCGGTTCAGCCGCCCCTTCAACGCAAGATCTGCATCTGACTCCCTATAGCTGGCGCGTACATCAGTCGCCGCAGTGGATGTGGGGCGTAGAAATTCACGCCCAGGCCACTAGCCAAATTCTCAGTGCTGTTCTCGGCGATCGCCCCCTCATCACCAGTCAAATCGAACTGTGGGAACAGCTCTGGATTTTCGGCTGGAGCGCTATGGCTGCCGCTGTGGTGTGGCATTATCGAGCAACCCACCGCTACCGCCAGCTATTTTTCATGACTGCTGTTGAAGCCTTTCTGCTATCCTCTATTTTATGCCTCGCTGTCTATATCGGGTTTGAAAAGGGCTTATGGCTTCCCTTCGTTCCCGGATTACTGGGAATTTGGGCAACGGCCTTGGGTGTCACTGGGTACATATACGTGATTCGGTTAGTTCAATCCAAGACCGATCTGGCTAGCATCAATGCTCAACTCCAGGAAAACAATGCCACTCTAGAAGCCAGGGTAGCCGAACAAACGCAGAGACTCAGACACAAAAATGAGCAACTGACCCAAGCTTTGACAGAGTTAGAAAATCTGCGAGAGCGGCAGATTGAGGTGCAAAACTCTGCTTCAGTCGAAAACTTAGTCAATCGTCTAGCACACGAGATTAAAAATCCAGTCAGTATCGTTTTTAATCAAGCTCAACTAACTTTAGACGATCTACAGCTTCTCAACAGCAATCTCGCCAATAATAAACTTTTTTTCAACGATCTTGAGGATATATTTATTGAGTTAGAACAACTAGCAGATCGCATCAAGGATAAACTTTTCATTATTGATGCTCAAGGACGTAGAACAACCCAGCTCATTAGCCAAATATTGCGCTTCTCTCGCCAGGAATATCTCATCAAAGATTTCTGTTTTACTGATGTTAATCAATTAGTGCACAAATCCTGTAATCTTGTTTGTCAAGAAAGACAAAAAAAGCATCAGAGCATAGAAGTTAATCTCAAAATAGAATGTGATTATTCTCTAGAAAAGATAGAGGTTGTCGCTGAACATATTCAAGGAGCTTTGATCAACATTCTTAACAACGCCTGGGACACTCTTGAAACCAAATATAAGGTAACGCCGGATTTCATTCCTACAATTTGCATACAAACTCTAGATTTAGAAAGATGGATAGCATTCACGATTCAGGACAATGGAGAAGGGATCTCTCCGAAAAATATGACAGAAATCTTTAAGATTTTCTTTTCGACCAAAAAACTAACGGGACAAGGAAACGGGCTAGGCTTGTTCTTTGTCAAGCAAATTATCGAAAATGAGCACAGAGGCAGAATAAAAGTAGAAACAAAGTTTGGCTGTTATACGAAATTCACCATTCTGTTGCCAAAAAAGTTAAATCTGCTGCCGGAGAAAATCGATCGGGAGCAGCCTATTTTTTTAGAACGACAAGATAGAGGCAGCAACAGATCGGAGAAAATGCTCGAGACAAAGCAACCTTGAGCTAAACACTGTGCAAAGGGAGAAAGCCAAGATGAGTTTACAAGGAACCAAACTATCAAAAATTTTTCAATCTATCGCAATGAACCAGCTTAACAGCATCAGGAACCAGGTATTTAAGCTGAATAGTCAGGAGGTAAACTATCCTAGGTTTCATTCCCAGTTTGGAGAAGATAGATATATCTACAAGCACCTCAAATTACCTAAAAGAGGGGTGTTTGTCGATGTGGGAGCCGGACATCCGAGCTATCTTTCCAACACGTATTTTTTTGAAAAGAACGGCTGGACGGGGGTTTGTATCGATGCCGATCCGGCTCAAATTCAGCTTTTGAAAAAAGCAAGAGCGAATGTTGAATCGGCTGCCATATCTGCTCAAGATGGAGAGATCAATTTCTCTCAAGCTTATTTTCCTGATTATTCGAGTTCTCTTAACCGAGAAGCCTATAAAGGTCGGCTTAAAATTCCGGTCAAAAAAACGATTAAAGTGCCTTCTTACCGATTAGAAACGGTGTTAGAAAAGTATCAAATCGGTCAAATAGACTTATTAGATATAGACGTGGAAGGAACTGAAATAGAGGTTTGGCAATCTTTTGACTATCAAAAACATCAGCCGAAAGTAGTAATTATTGAATATCAAACTTTCGGCTTAGCCGACAATTCTCAAAAAATTAAGGAGTTCTTTTTAAACTTGCCCTATAAACTTGTGCGGGTTACCTGTACTAACTTTATTTTTCTCAACGTATTAGCCTAATTGGGAAAGATGAGTTCAAAGACCAAAAAGCGATCGCTCTAACCTGCCCTCTGCCTCCTCAAGATCGCGCCCTGGCTATCTCCCAATAATTCCTGTTCTAGGGGGGCCGAGCTTAAACCACCCTTAAGTGAATAGCAACACCCCTTTAATCTCAGGCTGCCACACTGATGAGCGTTTGTTGAAGTGGGCTTTACTGTTGCAGTGAGCCCACAGGTGGCGGCTTCCACTAAAAGCAAGCTCGATGGGAGGGTTTGTCGTGCCTCAAGAAGACCCGTAGTGACGGCTGCGTTAGCCGTGGGGCAATCCAGGCGCGCTAATCGTGCCGCGCCATTGGGTTCTATGAGGGCGCTTGCACCTCCCTGTTATCCCCTTGAGAAAGTTTACAGGAGAGTATTCCAGTGAGTGAGACCATTGCGATTAACGAACTCCGCGTCAATCAGGCCGGTCCTGATACTGATGAATTTTTTGAGCTATTTGGCGAACCGGGAACAGACTTGGATGGTTTGACCTACATCGTCATTGGGGACGCCGAGGGCGACGTAGCCGGCGTTGTTGAGGCAATTGTAGACCTCACGGGTCAGGTGACCCCCGATGGGACGTTTGCCGTCGGGGAAGAGAGTGCGGCAGATCCTGCCGTTTATGATATCGTCGGTCCTGCTGGCTCCCCCGGCGGGCTGCTCAGCTTTGAAAATGATGATATTGTCACCCATTTGATTGTGACAGGTTTCACGGGCAGCCTGGACCAGGATCTCGATACGAACAACGATGGTGTGCTAGAGGTTGAACCCTGGACGGAGGTGATTGATGCTGTCGGTTTGATTACTCCCGAAGCCCTGGGACCAGAAGTTGGTCAGGTTTATAGCAATACCGTCGCAGGTCCAGACGGGAATTTTTTGCCGGGTGGCGTGTTCCGAGTGCCAGACGGAGACGGAGAATTTCAAATTGCTAATTTCACCTTTAGCATTGACGATACCCCCGGCGTTCCCAACACCACTCCGCTGGTCATCAATGAAGTTCGCATCGACCAGCCCGGAGCTGACGAAGGCGAATTTTTTGAGCTTGGCGGCGTTCCTGGCACGTCTTTAGATGATTTGACCTACGTTGTCCTCGGCGATAGCGCTGAGGGCGGGAGCGGCGTTGTTGAAGCCATCGTTAATCTAGACGGTCAGGTGATTCAGGACGACGGTTTGTTTGCCGCTGGAGAAGAGACCAATCCTTTTGTTGGCAGTCTCGATTTAGTGGGCTCTTTTGGTTCCCCTGGTGGTCTGCTGAACTTCGAGAATAGCGATAACGTGACCCATCTATTGGCGAGGAACTTTACTGGCACCGATGGACAGGATTTAGACTTAGATGATGATGGCGTACTAGACATTGTTCCCTGGGACGAGATTATCGACAGCGTAGCGCTCATTGAAACCGCTGACGGTGGCGGTCGCATCTATAGCGAAACGCCGGTCGGTCCTGACGGTGATTTTGTTCCGGGCCTTGTTTTCCGCGATCCTGATATCTTTGGGTCTTTTGCCATTGGTGACTTTACCTTTGGCAGTGACGATACCCCCGGCGAACCCGTCGAGCCGATCCTCGGCGAGCCGGTGGATGCCGCTATTTTTGCTATCCAGGGGGCGGGTCACGTTTCTCCCCTCGTAGGCGAGACAGTTCGCACCACCGGCGTGATTACCGCCATCACTGACAGCGGCTTCTTCCTGCAAGACCCGGCTGGCGATGGGGATGAGGCAACCTCCGATGCTGTGTTTGTCGAGAGTGCGATCGCCAGCGGTCTGGCTGTAGGCAGCGCAGTGGAAGTCATTGGAGTTGTGGAAGAGGCCGTCAGCGGCGGTCTGGGCGTTACCCAAATTGCCGTGCCCAGCATTACCGTGCTTGCTGAGGCTGAGGTGCCGATGCCAACTCTGATTGGCGGCACTGGTCGAGTCGTGCCGAACGAGTTTGTCGTCAGTCCCGATGAGTTTGGCGTTGACCTCAGCGGCGAACTGCCAACCAGTGATGAGTTTGTCGCGGCAGGCGGACCGATCAATCTCAACCTCCCCGAGGTCGGTAACACGAATTTTGATCCCGAGCAAGACGGCATTGACTTCTACGAATCCCTAGAAGGAATGCGGGTGACCTTAAACGAGGCCGTTGCCGTTCAGCCCTCTGCCCCTCCTGGCGGTCCCGGCTTTACCTTTAATGACGATGCCCTCAATGTGGTTGTTGATGGCGGAGCGGCTTCCAATAGCCTCAACGACCGCGGCGGCGTCACCATCGGCGTGGGCGCTACCGATATTTACACAGCGGATGTTAACCCCGAACGGATTGAAGTAGATTTTACCCAGGCACTGATCGATCTCGAAGAGTTCGACACCACCATTCCCCTCGGATCCGAGCTTGGAGATGTCACGGGGATTCTTGACTATGCAGGCACCGTCTACGAACTCCGGCTGACCGAGCCTATTACCGTCACTCCTGGCACCCTAGAGCCGGAGGTCAGCGAACTAGAGGGGTCGGAAACCGAGCTGCTGATTGCCGCCTACAACGTCCTCAATCTTGACCCCAACGACGGGGAAGAGGTGGGCGGAGATGATGATATTGCGAATGGTCGCTTTGCGGCGATCGCCAATCAAATTATCACAAACCTCAATACTCCTGATATTGTTGCTCTGCAAGAGATTCAGGATAACGACGGGGCCGCCGATGAGGGCGGAGCGACCGAGGTAGTCGCCGCCGATGAAACTCTGCAACTGCTGGTAGACACGATTGTTGCCAATGGCGGTCCTGCCTATGCCTTCCTCGATAATCCGTTTATTGGAGACGATACCAATGGAGGTGAAGGCGGCGGCAACATTCGCACAGCTTTCCTCTACAATCCTGAACGGGTGGATTTCGTACCGGGAAGCCTGCGCCCGGCCACTGACCCCGTCACGCAGCAGGATGCTATTTCTGACAATAATCCCTTTGATAACAGCCGCATTCCCCTCGTTGCTGATTTTACCTTCGGGGGAGAAACCGTGACGGTCATCAGCGTTCACAATACCGCTGGCGGGATCGAGAACTTTGGTAACATCCAGCCCGTCATTCGCAGTGGCACGGATAGCCGCAATGAGCAGGGAGCCGCACTGAACGCTTTTGTCGATGACATTTTAGCTGAAGACCCGGAAGCCCAGGTTGTAATTGCCGGAGACTGGAATGGCTTCGACTACGAAGAGTGGGATCCGATTACAGAAGGCACGGTCAACGGGGGCGAACAGGTGCTCTTTAATTTGATGGATACCCTCCCAGAACGAGAGCGCTATAGCTTTCAGTTCTCCAACGGAAACTCAACCCCGCTGGATCATATTTTTGTGACCGAGAATCTAGTGGATGAGGCTGAGTTTGATATTGTCCACGTCACGGCAGAATTTCCAGATGTTCCCAGTCGCGCCAGCGATCATGAACCGATTCTGGCCACGATCGCCGTTGAAGCAGCGGCAGATACCGATGACCTGCTGGTGGGCGATGACGCAGAGAATACTCTAGATGGAGCTGGCGGCAATGACACGGTAGCTGGCGGCCTAGGCAGTGATCAAATCCTGGGCGGAGACGGAGATGACGTGCTGCGGGGCGACTTCAACAGCCGGAACCCCCAGGTCGGTATCGGCGGCGACGACACTCTCTTGGGCGGCACAGGCGATGATCGCCTCGGAGGCAAAGGAGGGAATGACGACCTCTTCGGCGGAGCAGGGAACGATACCCTCTTTGGGGATGATGGCGACGATCTGCTGCGCGGCGGTGCCGGGGACGATCTCCTCACTGGAGACGACTTCTCCGGCGGCGAGGGCAGCGATATCTTTGTGCTTGCTTCCGGTGAAGGCACGGACACGATTGTAGACTTTGCCGTGGCAACGGATCTCCTGGGGTTAGCCGAGTTGAGCTTTGACCAGATTACGATCAGCCAAACTGGCAGTAACGCGGCGATCGCTTTCAACGACGAAACCCTAGCTATCCTCAACGAGGTGAGTGCCGATGCTCTGACCGAGGCTGATTTTACAGTCGTTTAACTGAAGAGCAGAACGAGAGGGGCGGTCGTTGGCCGCCCTTTGTCTTTGTCTGTCGCTGTTCATAAAGAGTGTCCTCCTCAAGGGCGATTGGCAGAGGGGCGATCGCCCGCATCACAGAAAATTGCGACGAATGGCAGGAGAAGTAAGAGACAATAGAATCCAATATCAGATTTTTATCTTTAAAAAACGTTAAGAGGGCAGTCTTATACCAATTAGAAAAAGTAATAGGATTGATGAGTTGGGGGAAAGGGGAATGGGGAAAGGGAAGCACAGCAGCTCTTTGCCCTTGAACCTCCAATTGTTGGTTAGTTTGGGAACTATCTGACTACTTTCGGTAAATGGTCTTAGCTAGAAGATGCTACTAACTGCTCTCTCACTTTTAATTAAGCTCGCTTAAAGAACATCACTGACAACGGAGGAAGAGTGATATCGATGCAGTAGGGGCGATTGTGCCAGTGTATTTCCTGGGCTTCTACCCCTCCGTAGTTGCCCACGTTACTACCGCCGTATTCTTGGGCATCGCTGTTGAGCAACTCCCGCCAAAAACCGCCTTGCGGAACACCGATGCGGTAGCTGTAGCGAGGCTGAGGCGTAAAATTACAGACAGCTAAAATGGCGTCCGTTGATTTGCCCCTGCGCAGCAGGCTAACCACGCTGTTGTGATAGTCTTCACAATCAACCCACTCAAATCCGGCGGGTTCGCAGTCGAGTTCGTGCAGGGCTGGTTCGCTGCGGTAAAGCTGGTTCAAGTCGGCGACCCACTGTTGCAAGCCAGAGTGGAACGGAAATTCGAGCAGATGCCAGTCTAGGCTACGGTCGTGACTCCATTCTGCCCACTGACCAAACTCGCTGCCCATAAACAGCAGCTTTTTCGCCGCTTGGGCATACATATAGCCAAATAGCGATCGCAGGTTGGCAAACTTTTGCCAGGTGTCTCCAGGCATTTTGTTGATCAGCGATCCTTTCCCGTGAACCACCTCATCGTGGGACAAGGGCAGCACAAAGTTTTCGTTGTATGCATACAGCATCCGAAATGTCAAGAAGGTGTGATGATACTGGCGATACACCGGATTATAGGCAAAGTATCTCAGGGTGTCGTTCATCCAGCCCATATCCCACTTAAAGCCGAAGCCCAAGCCCCCCGTATACAGCGGACGAGACACTTTGGCCCAGGAAGTCGATTCTTCGGCGATGGTTTGGACATCCGGAAAGCGCTCGTACACGGCTTGATTGAAGCGATTGAGGAAAGACACGGCTTCTAAATTCTCTCTCCCCCCGTAGACGTTGGGAATCCACTCTCCCTCTTTGCGCGAGTAGTCGAGGTACAGCATCGAAGCCACCGCATCCACCCGCAAGCCGTCCACGTGGCACTTATCCAACCAGAACATAGCGCTGCTGATTAGAAAAGAGCAGACTTCGTGGCGACCGTAGTTAAAGATATAGCTGCCCCAGTCTGGGTGATAGCCCTGGCGAGGATCGGAATGTTCGTACAGGTACGTGCCGTCGAAGTAAGCTGGCCCATGCTGGTCGGTGGGAAAGTGAGACGGAACCCAGTCTAGAATAACTCCAATGTCCTGCTGGTGGAGGTAGTCCACCAGATACATGAAGTCTTGTGGAGTGCCGTAGCGACTGGTCGGGGCGAAAAAGCCCGTAGACTGATAGCCCCAGGAACCAAAGAAGGGATGTTCGGTCACGGGCAGAAACTCGACGTGGGTAAAGTTGAGGCGCTGCACGTACTCCGCAAGCTTGGGAGCGAGTTCGCGGTACGACAGCGACCGATTGCCGTCTTCGGGAACGCGCATCCAAGACCCTAAATGGACCTCATAGATAGATATCGGGGCATTGAGGGAGTTATGGCGATCGCGCTTTGCCATCCAGTCGCTGTCATTCCAGCTATATTCGCTATCCCAAATCACAGAAGCCGTTTTGGGCGGGACTTCGTAGGCCAACGACATCGGATCGGCTTTTTCAACCTCGTAGCCGTGGTATTGGGAAACAATATGGTATTTGTAGATATTGCCCTTCGCTAAACCGGGAATGAAGCCTTCCCAAATCCCCGAGTTGCCTCGTTTATGGAGGGGGTGAGTATCCCGCCACCAGTTGTTGAAGTTGCCTTTGACAAACACCTGAGCTGCATTGGGTGCCCAAACTGCAAAGTACACTCCCTCCACACCATCAACGGTGAGCGGACGAGACCCAAGCTTGTCGTACAGATTATAGTGAGTTCCCTCGTTGAACAAATACAGGTCATCATTGGAGATGAGGTGAACGTCAGGACGAACGGCTGGATAGGTAGTAGTCATGCTGGTTAAAGGTTGAAGGTTAGTAGGATTTAAAAGTGATGAGTACAAGACGGATGGCGGAGAACTCGCCTCAAATCGGTTATGACGACTGGTCTCATTGAAAGTTAGAGGTGAGCCAGCGCCGCTAAAGGGGGTTTTCCCCATAAGCGACTGGCGTAAGCATAGCTCCTCCGGAGGAGGCACCCAAAGGGTTAGTCGTATTAATGAAGACAGTTGCCTACTAACGACTAACTCTTCTCAAAAGATGATTCATTAAGCGGATTTGACATGACGCCTCTTTTAAAGTTGCAAAAGGCGCTGTAAAGGAATATCTACCCAATCTGGGCGGTTGTTGAGTTCATACCCCAGCTCGTAGGTCGCTTTCTCAAACAGATAGAGATCGAGAAGATTCTGTAATTCCGCTTGAGTTTTAGGAAGAAACGAGTCTCCGGCTGTGTTTAAGTAGGCATCGAGGAAAGCAGCACTGACCCAGGAGAACCAAAACTGCGCTCGCTGTTTCATCTGTGGGTTTTGAGGTTCAACGATACGCAGACCCATATTGGCGGCGTAATTGAAAGACTGCAACATGCCCGCTACGTCGCGCAGCGGAGAGAGCTTCAGGCGCCGTTCTGCGAGCGGACGGGCGGGTTCTCCCTCAAAATCAATGATGATGAAATCGTCGCCTGTATAGAGAACCTGCCCCAAATGGTAGTCTCCATGACAGCGAGTGCGGAGAGCCGAGATTTCCTGCTCGGTAACTGATTCAAAGCGAGAGAGCAATTCTGATTGGCGATCGCTGACCGCTCGAGCGAGCTGCTGATTCTCTGGGGACAGGGTAGCGAGCCGCTGCTTCAGTAACCCGAAATTTTGTTTAGCAAGAGCCTGGAGGTTCTGGTACACCGAGTGCTGGTGCTCCAATGTAAACGGTTCTGGAGCAAAGCTAGGGTTGCCTGAGTCGGAAGCTAGAGCTCGGTGGAGTTCGGCAGTCCGCTGACCGAGCAGTTTGGCGTCTTCTAAATAGCTGCCGATGGTATTGACTACCGACTCGGGAACGCCCGCTGAGGACAGAGCCAGGAGAGATTCTGACGGGACGGAGACCTCCTCTTCAGCTTGCAGAAACTTTTGCAGGCAGTCGAGGGTATATTTCCAGGCATCTTGATTGTTGGGCACAAACTGCTGTAGCGAGGCCACAGTCGTCGGTTCAGCCTGAGGACGCTGGTATTCCAACGCGCCAGCGATCGAGGCAAAGTGTTCGAGATAGCCATGCTCGGAGAGGAAGCGCCCAATTTCGAGATCGGGATTCAAACCGGGCTCAATTTTGCGAAAGAATTTCAGAATCAGGCGATCACCGTAAATAATCGAGGTGTTGCTTTGCTCCCCCTTGATTAAGCGCGGCTCTAGCTCGGTGGTGCCACCGCTGAGAGGGGGAAACAGCTCGGTCTGAGACGCGACGAGCTGACCGTCTTGGCCCGAGAAGCGACGGGAGTGAGCGATCGCCTCTAGGGGAAACACCAAAAAGTCGCGGTCGGCGGTGGCTTCAAACAGCACCCCAGCGTCTGCTCCTGAACGAACTTGCGCCACGACAGCAGGCATCTGGCTTTGTAAATCTGCGGCGGAACCTGGAGCGTAGCCCAGCAGCAGGACGTAGGTTTCGCGATCGCCTTCTGCATATTCTACCTGGAGCCAGACCATCATCGCTTGAGCGTCTCGATACGGAATCGGGATTAACTCGACAATCTGAGCTGAGCGAATGTTTCTCGCTTTGCCCCCAAACCAGCGCCGCGTATAGAGAGTATCTCTTAAAGTAGAGACAAGCTGCTCCCTCAGCTCTGCTTCAAAGATTTCCTGCCACCGATTCTTGATCCTTAAAGTAGGCAGTGGAGATGGCGATTGAGTAGTTGACTTCATATAAAAACTTCCAAATTAAGATTAGAACACAGGGGCATTGGTCTTCTTTCAATCCCCTCGTGCTCTATGCCCCATTATTGTTTCACCCAAAAGATATGGGCCGGGGTAGCGTGAGGATTCAACTCAACGTAGTTGGTGCTTCCCTCCCAGGTATAGTGGGCCTCGTTGAGCACATCGTGAACTTGATAAGGACGATACGAATCGATTTTTAATCCTTCTAGAGACAGAGAAACCCAAGCAGACTGAGTATTGTGAGGATCGAGGTTAACCACCATCAGCATCACGTCAGACAAATCTTCCGTCTGCTTGCTATAGCAGATTATCTGTTCATTATCTGTGGAATGAAAGGCGATGCTCTCGTTGCGTTGCAAAGCCGGATGCTTCCGACGAATTCGGTTAACCCGGGTAATCCAGTCCTTAATGCTATAGGGACTATTCAAATCCCAGGTTCGCCGCTGGTATTTCTCTGAATCCAAGTATTCTTCACTGCCCTCATGGCGCGGACGGTTTTCACATACCTCGTAGGCGGGTCCGTAGATGCCGTAGTTGGCCGTGAGGGTGCCAGCAAGGGCTAAACGAATTTTAAACGCAGGCAGACCGCCGTGCTGAAGATATTCGTGAAGAATATCTGGGGTATTGGGCCAGAAGTTGGGTCGGAAAAACTCTCGGGCTTCTGTCTGGGTCAGATCTTTGAGATACTGAGTCAGTTCCCACTTGGTGTTACGCCAGGTGAAATAGGTGTAGGACTGGGTAAAGCCCAACTTTGCTAAGCGATACATTACTTTCGGTCGGGTAAAGGCTTCAGACAGAAAAATTAGGTCAGGATAACGCTGTTTGAGGTCTGCGATCGCCCACTCCCAGTAGTTAAAGGATTTAGTGTGAGGATTGTCCACCCGAAAGATGTGAACTCCCTGCTCGACCCAATACTCGATGACGCTCTTTAGTTCTGTCCACAGGTTCTTCCAGTCGGCGGTTTCAAAATCGATTGGATAGATGTCTTCGTACTTTTTCGGCGGATTTTCGGCGTACTGAATCGTTCCATCCGGTCTTTTCTTAAACCACTGGGGATGTTCGCGAACGTAGGGGTGGTCTGGAGAACACTGATAGGCCAAATCTAAGGCCACTTCAATACCGTGTTCTTTGGCTTTAGCCACAAAGCGACGAAAGTCCTCGAGAGTGCCCAAATCGGGATGAATGGCTTTGTGCCCCCCTTCCGGTGCGCCAATGCCCCAAGGAACGCCCACATCCTCTTGCTCGGCGACGGGAATATTATTTTTACCTTTGCGAAAGGTGAAGCCGATGGGGTGGATAGGCGGTAGATAGAGGACGTCGAAGCCCATAGAGGCGATATAGGGAAGTCGCTCCTCACAGTCAGCGAAGGTGCCGTGCTTTTCTGGAGAGCCGCAGGAGCGAGGGAACATCTCGTACCAGGTGCTGAAGCGAGCGCGTTCTCGGTCAACCGTTACCTTCAGCTCTTTGCCGTAGGTGGCTATTAATTCTCGGTCATAGTGCTCTACGGCAATGGCAACAACGTCCTCACTTAACGCTTCTTCCAGTTTAGGAACGGCTCCTTCTTTTTGCCAGGAACGGACTTTTGCCACCCAATCGGTGAGAATTTCTGCTTCGCGTCCAGAAGCTCTCCGACTGGCCTGTTCGGCTAGATTAGCACCAATTAGCCAATCGACTGATACATCCTGCCCTGCGTCTAGCTTCTTGAGTAAGCCGCGCCGCCAGGTTTGAAAGTGATCGACCCAACCAGCAACGGTGTAGACGTATCTACCGATTTCAGAAACCGTAAATTCTCCTTGCCAGCGATCATTGACCAGGGTCGAGAGGGGAGCTTCTAACCACTGCTCGGACGATTCTGGACGGTAAAGAATCGCGCCAGCCACTAAGTCATGACCGTCTGCGAACATATCTACCTCAACGTGAACTTTGTCACCAACGGTTCTTTTAATCGGAAAACGACCTCCATCAATTTCTGGTGAGACTCCTTCAATCTGGACTCTAATTCTTCCTTCAGTAGGCAGCATTTACAGCACCGTCTCCCTTGACTTTCATTTGGTACAGTGACGAATTTCGCCGACCCTATTTTAAAAGGGCCACCTTAAGAGATCTTAATGATTACGGCTAAAAAAGCCTGTCTCTTTCGGTCGATTTTTGTTAGAAAGGCATCAAAGCGGTAATAGATGGTTCCTATCCGTTGAATGGGGAAGGCCAGCACAAAGGGAAGGTAGTCATGGCTTTGGCATCGAACAACAAAACCCACCAAAAAATGGCGAAGAATGGCTGGTGCTGCTCTTCTTCGCTTCGTTACAGCAAACTTTCATACAGACTGTCAGGCTGCGTTAGGGTTATGGCAGCGGCAGTAGATGGGGAGCATCTTGAGAGCGGTCAACAATAGTTGTCGGCAACTCCTGATGATAGACACCGGATGGGAGAAGTCCACAGCCTCCGTGCTTTGCCATTACCCGGAGCTGCGTCAAAACATCTTCACCGCAGGCGTTAGGAGGGAGCTCTTTCCAGAAGCTAAAGCCCCCTACGTCTAGCAGTTTTAAGCGGTCAAACAGTACGCATCCCGCAATCCAAGCCACTTTATACTTTTTGGGCGCATCGGGAGTGATCTGGTAGCGCTGCTGAATATGATAGAGATTAGCCGCGTTATGCAGTCGCCATCGTTCCCACTCCGGTGTTCCTGACCGAACTCGTTCCGGTTGAACCGCAGTATTCCAAAACTCAAGCTGCTGTTCGTGAGGACGGACATCATGAATAAAGCTGAGTCCTACCATCGCGCTGCCAACAAAGCCGCACTGTTCTTCTTGTATCGCTGTTAGTAACTTCTGAAGCACATAGGGTTCTAAAATTAAATCGTCATCGAGACACAGAACAAAGGGAGCCGTTGCCTGCTCGAGTAAGAAGTGTCGCTGTTCAGCAATGCCGCGGCGAGGCAAGTGTTTATGGGCAATCACTTTGCAACCATGAGCCTGAAGCACTCGCATGGCCGCTTGAACTTCACCTGTAGCAACGGCATCACTCCCTTCAGTTTGGTCGGAAAGGATCACGTGGAAATCACGGTAAGTTTGAGCGCACAGGCTGGTGAGGGTTACGGCTAAAGCAGCAGAACGATTGTAAGTAGGAATGAGAATATCAACGACCATCGCTCGAGATTACAAACAGAGAATTGGGGCGGAAAATGAAAGAGCGCGTCAGCAAACGCCATACTCTATCACCTAGTGTATTGCCCAATTAGCAGCTTTGATTCGCTCTCGCTCCTCGCCCCAAAGCATAACAGTTGTTGAGGGAACGTCAGTTACCAGGGAAGAGTCACCCAGTCTGGCGAGGGCGACTCAGGCTCTAATGGTGATGAAAGAGCGATCGCCTCGCTTAAACGACTGCTTCGTAGGGATGAGTAGCAGGGTGGCCAGAAAACTGGAATAACTCTACCTGACTGACAGTCAAATCTGTGAAATTTTCAGCATTGGTAATCGAGACACCGAGGGATAAAGATGACAGCTCTGTGAAAGTATACTCTTCTTTTAATCCCTCTAAAATCAGCAAATCTTTGTTTCCTGCACCTCCAAAGATGCTCCCGTTGCCGTTTTGAATATCAAAGGTATCTTGGCCTTGACCCCCATCAAGCAGAACGTTGTCAACACCCCGGTTGACTCCTGTCCCGCTGGCTCGGGCCGTAATGACATCATCGCTGAAACCTAAACGAATCTCGGTATTGCGGATCCCGGTAGCAGTGGCATTGTCTCCAGTGGCCTCAGCCTTGCCCTCGACGGTATCTTTGCCTTTACCAGTGCGAATTCCTCCAAAATCCCCAAAATCGTTGATGCCAATGGCAACAGTCGCCGAGGCACTCTCCTCGGTGGTTGCCTCAGCGAGTCCCTTGATAGAATCGTCACCATCCCCAGTTTTAATCACTCCAAAATTGGAGATCCCGAGCGCCTGAGCGCTAGCGGAGCCTTCTTGGCTGTGTGCTTCACTTTCAGCTCTTCCTAAAACCGTATCGCGACCAGCGCCGGTCTGAATTGAAGCCAGCTCGCTAAAGTTGAGAATCCCCGTGGAGTCAGCACTCGCGTCACCCGCCTGACTCTCAGCCGTTGCCTCAGCAATTCCCTCAACGGTGTCGTCGCCAGCATTAGTTTTGATGATGGCTGCTGAGCTTCCGAATAAACCTTGGAAATTATCGATGCCTGTGGCCACACTCTCGGATCCAGAGCCTTCCGCCTTCGCCTCAGCCGTTCCCCGAACGGTATCGCGGCCAGCGCCAGTTTTGATCGTGCCCTGAGTATTATCGATGCCGATAGCCAAGGTGAATCCTTCCATTCCCTGAGCCTTCGTCTCAGCCGTTCCCAGAACGGTATCGTGGCCAGCACCCGTTTTGATCGTGCCCTGAGTATTATCGATGCCGATAGCCAAAGGAAAGACAAAAGCCGGAGAATCTCCAGAGCCCTGAGCCGTCGCTTCAGCCGTTCCCTTAACCGTGTCATCACCGGCACCGGTGGTAATTTCTCCAAAATTGCTAATTCCTACAGCAATGGCTTCAACTGCAGAGCCCTGAGCCGTCGCCTCAGCCGTTCCCTGAACGGTGTCGTGGCCAGCATTGGTGATCAGGGTACTTTGGGAATTATCGATCCCTGTAGCGAGGCTGAGGACTTGAGTGCCTTCCACCTCCGCTTCAGCCGTTCCCGTAACGGTATCGTGGCCAGCACCCGTTTTAATCTGGCCCTGGGAATTATCGATGCCGACCGTGGTGGCCTCAACGTCAGTGCCGCTCGCCTCCGCTTCAGCCGTTCCCGCAACAGCATCGTCGCCAGCTCCGGTCTCGATCCCACCTTGAGCATTGTCGATGCCGATGGTGAAAAGATTGGCGATCGCACCTTGAGCGGTGAGCGAGTTAGTTTCGACGATGCCCTTGATGTCTGCGAGCATCTCGTGATGCTCGATAACGCTGGCAACAAAGGGATCGACTTCCGGATCTTCTTCGGTGCTGTCCTCAACGATGTCCTGGATCTCCTCAAACATCAGGAAGTCATCGATTTCAACGTGCTCGTCTGTCGTTTCAGCGGTTCCCTGAACGGTATCGTCACCCGGTCCAGTCTTAACTATGCCCCGATTGCTAATGCCAGCGTTCGTTGAATCTAGCTGGTCGGTGTCAGTGCCCTCGATGGCGTCGTCGCCTGCTCGTGTCTCGGCTGTGGTTTCTGAGTTAACCTCAATCCCGTCATCCGGGTCGATCACACTGTCAGTCCCACTTGTCCAAACTCCTGAACTGTCTCCGCTCCAGCCTGTCTCTGTCAAAGTAGTCGTCATAAAAATCAAGCCTCTGTCAATGGAACATGAAGTCACGGGCAAGCCCGCACAGACGTTGCTAACAAGTCACGCTAGCTTGCCATCTGGTTGACTTCCGAATCAGCGACGGCTTCTATCTGTATCCGCCTGCCGATTTATTCTAAAATGGCTCCGAGAGCCTGTAGATTGGCAAGTTGTGCTTCACTTAACCCGGTTACCCCAGTAATGTTTGTTCCCTGGTAGGGCTGATTGCCCTTGAGAGTTTGCCAACATTGACTGTTTCGCCATAGCTTGATCGTTTCATCTTTACTACAGCTTGCTAGATAACCTTTCTTACTGTAGGCAACGGACTGTACTGAGTGAGCATGTCCTCGGAGCGTATGGTCACATTTTTGGGTCACTAAATTCCACAGCTTGATCGTGCGGTCGGTGCTGCCGCTAGCGAGGGTACAACCATCAGGACTGAAAGCAACACAGAGCACCCAGTCAGTATGCCCCCGGAGCGTTTGCAGCATCTGGCCCGAATGTGCATTCCAGAGAATAATGGTGCCATCGGTACTGGCACTGGCCAGCAGATGACCGTTTGGGCTAAAAGTGACGCAGCGCACCCAATTCCGATGTCCCTGAAGTATATTTGCCGTCCGACCGGTGTCAGCGTCCCAGAGTCGGATAGTGCCATCGGTACTGGCACTGGCCAGCCGGTGACCGTCCGGGCTAAAAGTGACGCAGCGCACCCAGTCACTATGACCTGATAGGGTTTGTTGGAGTTGACCAGTGCTGTCCCAAAGTCGGATGGTGCGATCAGCGCTGGCACTGGCTAGCCGACGACCGTTAGGGCTAAAGGCCACTGACAATACCCAGTCGGTATGACCGACCAAAGTGCTGAGGGCCTGACCCGTGGGAACGTGCCACAGTCGGATCGTGCGATCGTCACTGGCACTGGCCAGGAGGTGACCATTGGGGCTAAAAGCCACTGACCAGACCCAGTTAGTATGCCCTGACAGGATTCTTGAGGTGCGATCGCTAATATCCCACAGTTTGATCGTAGAGTCATCGCTACCGCTCGCCAAAATCTGGCCGTCGGGACTAAAGGCCACAGACAGCACCCAGTTAGTGTGACCTTGAAGGCTTCTTACTGCTTGACCGGTGGCTGTCTCCCATAGTCTCACCGTCTGGTCGGTACTGCCGCTCGCCAGCGTCTGGCCGTTGGGGTGAAACACCACTGACCAAACTGAATTGCTGTGTCCAAGAAAAGATTTGCTCTGTCCAATAAGGTTCCATAGCCGAATCGTGCGGTCGTCACTGCCGCTCGCCAGCGTTTTGCCATCTGGATGAAACACCACTGAGCGAACCGCTTGAGTATGTCCTGCGAGGGTTTTGAGAGCCTGACCGGAGCGGATGCTCCAGAGCTTAATCGTATTATCGTCGCTGCCGCTCGCTAGGCAAGTGCCGTCAGGACTGAAGGCTACAGACCACACCCAGCTCGTATGCTCTTGGAGAGTACGAATCCTTCTGCCGCTCTTAACCTCCCAAAGCTTCACCGTCCCGTCGCTGCTGCCGCTGGCTAGCAGTTTACCGTTGGGGCTGTAGTCCACTGACCAAACAGAGCTGCGGTGTCCCGAAAACATCTTGACTAACTGTCCGCTGGCTACCTCCCAGAGTCTCAGGGTGCCGTCGGTACTGCCGCTGGCTAGCAGTTTACCATTGGGACTAAAGGCGATCGCTCGCACAGAATTCGTATGCCCTCGTAAAGTTTGCCGCAGTTGACCCCTCGGCACTTCCCACAGCCGAATCGTTTTGTCGTCGCTGCCGCTAGCTAAGAGAGTTCCATCGGGACTGAAGACCACCGACTGGACCCAGTTAGCATGTCCTGGTAGGGTGAGTAACGGTTGCGCACTCGCTACCTGCCATAGCTGAACGTCTCCTTTGCCATCGCCTGTGGCTAACAGATTTCCGTCGGGACTGAAGGCGACGGTGAGAACGCTGCCGAAGGTTTGGGTAAAAGCAGCTTTAGATAAGTCAGCCGCGGCGAGATTGACGTGATGCAGAGCAAGCCCCTGAAAATTAGCTTGCCAGAGAACTAAACGAGAAAAATCGTAGCCGTCTAGCTCAACCTGCATTTGCCGCAGCAGATTAAAGATGTTTCCTCCAGCGTAGCCGCTCTCGCGGGGCAGTTGACCGCGCAGGCGGTCCAAAATTTCCCGGCACTGAGCGGCGATCGCGGGAATTGAGCCGTAGGTTTCCTTCAGTCGGTCAATGAGAGGCTGGAGGATGAGATAGCCCTGCGCTGTTCTGATATAGTCTTTAGCCTGGGCTTTTGAAAGGGCATGACTGTGTAAAAGCTTAAGATGGCCCGATGTCAGTTCCACCGCCACCTGCTCGATCAGTTGAGCGAGCGCATATTCCATCACCACTGGCTGGAGCGTAAATCCAGTATCGGTCTTTTCTACCAAAGAACGACGCTGTACTGACATCAGTCCCTGGACAATTTCTCCTCCAGAGACGGGCTGAAGAAAATCTGACCGTAATTCCTGATACGCCACCGGCTCCCGATTAATCGCCAGCCAATAGATTAGCTGCTGCTCCAGGGGACTGAGACGGCCAAACTGCTGCGTCAGCAAATCGCGGATATCGTCGAAGATGAACGGTTCTTGTCGAAGCAACTCTAGAAAAGGAGCCACGTTGCCGTCGAAGAAATCCCTGATGTAGGCAGAAATAATTTTCAACGCGAGGGGATTCCCTCCATAGCGCGTAATCAGAGCTTGCCAGTCCTCTTCTGGAGCAGTCAAAGTGCCTTGAGCGCAGAGCACTGCTCGACCTTCGACTGGAGGCAATCCCTGAAGCTGGAGGCAACGCCCTGGGAAATCTTGTCCCTCCAGAGCAGCTAGCCCCGGCAGGGGTTCCCGCGATGTGACGATCAGGGTACTCTGATGAGGAGACTCACCTAGGCAGCGAATCATCTGCCCGTATCGTTCGTAGCCCTCTCGGTAAGCTCTCCGGGAAGCGTTGCTCGCCGAGGGCGCCTGACCGCTCTGCAAAATTGATTCGACATTATCTAAGATCAGCAAACAGGAAGCGGTGCGCAGGTAATGAAGCAGGCGCAGCATTTTTCCGTCCAGATGCTCTGGCAAGTCTGTTTCTTTCCCGTGAGAGAGAAATTCAATGAGCTCTGTCAACAGGTCTTCGAGCCGCGGAGCATTGCGCAGACTGCGCCAAAAGGTAAACTGGAACTGGTTTTGCTGCTGAGCCCATTTAATAGCGAGGGTGGTTTTCCCAATGCCGCCCATGCCAATTAAGCTCACTAAGCGACACCGCTCGGCGATCGTCCACTGCTGAAGAGTGTTGAGTTCTGGCTCGCGCCCGCAGAAGCCCGAGACATCCGGCGCTTGTCCCCAATCTTGATATGCGGCTGGCCGAGGCGGGGGGTCGAGCGGTTCTTGTCCCTCAACGACTTCCTCCCAGTCGATCCCCACCGCTTCGCAAATGGTGATAAATGTTTCCCGGCGAATGGCGTGTCTAGCCCAGAATCGATTTAGCGTTGCTCTAGAGGTAAAAGCCTGAGAGCACCAAGCCTCGGCTGTTTTGTTCCATCCTTTGCTGCGTCTGGCCTGATCGATGCGTTCGAGTCCTCTAGGAGTGGCTTTAACCGAATCTGCCATAGTCTGAATTGATGCTGAACTGAAGCTGACACCATCAGCAAAATTGAGACATTAACTGAGACAAATGTTTTCAAGTTATATGTTAAAGCGTCAGCGATGTTTGCTGACCCATGCAGCAACAACCGTTAACGTTTGCTTCCGCCTCATCAACACTGAGAAAAGACTGAAACAGGGCTGAAATGTTGTCGATTGAAGACAACTCTCAAGCAAAGACTCGCCAACTTGTGAGGGAGAAACTGCGATAATTTATTGCTTGACCATTGCTATGGTGTCAATAGTGTCGCTCGGTGCAGTCTTGGCTGCCAACAGCAGAAGGAGTTGACTCCGCGATCGCCCCCAGTGCCTCAGAGTAGTTGTCTATGCCAGAAGAAATGAACACCATTGCAGCTAGCCCGACAATCGAGTTTCAAGAGGCTCTCCACATCGTCGATGCCGCCGTCTTAGCTCAACAGGGAAGGCATCTCAAAAACATTGAGGTAGAAGTGCTTAAGGGAGCCTGGTTCGGGAAAACCTACGACCAGATTGCTGCCGATAGCGGCTATGCCCCTGAATACATTAAGCACGATGTTGGCCCAAAACTCTGGCAGCTCCTCTCAGCCAGCCTGGGCGAAAAAGTCAGCAAGACTAGCCTCATTGCCGCCATCACGAGTAAGAGTCTGGACCGGACGAGCGCGAGCTACCCAGCCCGTCAAGGGTTTTCCCCAGCGGCTCAGTCCCTCAAATCTTGGGATGGTCCCGTTCCTCTAGACTCCGCTTTCTATATTGAGCGATCGCCCGTTGAGTCTCGCTGTTATGCAGAGATCGAGCAGCCGGGGGCGCTGATTCGCATCAAAGCCCCTAGTCAGATGGGCAAAACGTCTTTAGCCATCAGAATCTTAGCGTCTGCTAGACAGACTGCCCCGGAGGAAACAGCCGTTCGTCCCGTATTGCTCAACCTCCAGCGAGCGGATCGCGATATTTTTGGTGATTTGGAGCGGTTGTTGCGCTGGTTCTGTGCCGCTGTGACTCGGAAGCTACAGCTATCTTGCCGAATCGAGGACTACTGGAGCGATACCTTTGGGGCCAAAAGTAACTGTACTGCTTATTTTGAAGATTGTTTACTTCCGAGCCTCAATGGGCCTTTGGTCTTAGCTTTGGATGCAGTGGATGAAGTTTTTCTCCACCCAGACATTGCCGATGATTTCTTTAGTCTTCTGCGTTCCTGGTATGAAGAAGCCGCCTACGGAGACAGTGGTAACCCTCTGTGGCGGAACCTCCGCCTTATTGTCGTTCACTCGACAGAGGTTTATATCCCGCTAGATATCAATAAATCGCCCTTTAATGTCGGACTGGCGGTGGAACTTCAACCCTTCACGTCAGAACAACTCCAAGACTTAGCGCAGCGCTATGGAGTCGAAGCAGTGCCGCTGATGGAACTGATGGCACTGGTGGCCGGACATCCCTACCTCCTTCAACAAGCGCTTTACTATTTGTCCCAAACCACCGACTTTACTCGCCTGATTCAAACCGCCGCTACAGATGAAGGAATTTACCACTGCCATCTCCATCGACACTTGCGCTCTCTGCAAGAGCATCCTGTTTTAGGAGAAGCCTATCAGCAGGTGGTGGCAGCCGCAGACCCTGTAGAATTGAATCAGCTTGTCGCCTTCAAGCTTCACAGTATGGGGCTGGTGAGAATGCAGGGCAATTTGGCAGTCCCAAGCTGTCAGCTCTATCAACAGTATTTTCGCGATCGCCTAGCGAGTGCTCGCTGAGCTCCCTTGTAATTGACTAACTCTGACGAAAGCAGACAGCTAATTTCCTAGCGGTGATCGCTAAGCTAGCTTTTGAGGTAATTTCGCCAGATGTCTGGTTTTGAGGGGCGCGATCGCTTTCGCTTCGGATGAGGCGGTCAAGAGTGGGAACCAATAGCACCGGAAATAAATAAGTCGCTAACAATAAATAAACACTTTTCTAAGAAGCTGTTAACTATCTTCCTCGGCTCTTCTCTCGTTTATTGCTTCTATATCATAATTTTCTTGCTAATAATCTAATCAGTACGAATGTTCGCTAGAGCTTATTTTTTATTTTGATATTCAGTGAGACTTAAAAAATCGAACAAATCCGACCTAAAACTTGCAAAGTTTAGTTTCCTATGGTTCTTGACTTTAAGTTTCATCAACCTGAGCCCTTTTAACCCAGAAAAGCTGCCTATTTCTTTTGAGGCCCAACTTCTTGAGAATTGTCAAATCGTACTCATAACGAGTATGATTTAGACAGAGAGATAAAAGCTAATTATGGATAAACTACAGGGAAAGTATATTTTGATTACCGGAGCTTCCCAAGGATTGGGGCGACAGTTAGCGATCGCCTATGCCCAAGAAGGTGCTGCCGGAATAGCGATGGTTGCTCGCCATGCTGAGGCGCTGGCAGCCGTCAAGCAGGAAATACAGGAAGCGACAAAGACGCAGGTAGTGGTTGTAGCTGCCGATATTAGCCAGCCCGACGCGATTGAAAAAGTCGTGCAGGAAATGCGCCGCCTGCAAGCAGCTCAGACCCGCCTGCTCACCATTGCTGCCGACTTAACGCGCCCAGAAGAGATTGAGCGAGCGATCGCCACGACCCTCAACGAATTTGGTCGCTTAGATGTGTTGGTTAATAATGCCTCCACGATCGGTCCCTCGCCGATGCCCTATCTCCTCGACTATCCCCTTGAAGACTTTCATACCGTCCTCAACACCAACTTAATTGCTCCCTTCCTCCTGATCAGGAAAGCTCTCCCCGCCATGATCGAGAACGGAGGAGCGATTATCAACGTCACCAGCGACGCTGGAGTAACCGGATACCCCGGCTGGGGCGCTTACGGCATCTCGAAATTCGGCATTGAAGGTTTATCTCAGACGTGGGCAGCAGAACTCGAAGGCAGTGGCGTTCGCGTCAACTGGGTCGATCCAGGGGATATGAATACGGCGATGCATCGAGCCGCAGAACCCGACGAAGATCCCGCTCAGTGGGCAGATCCGGCTGACGTAACGAACGTATTTGTCTACTTAGCCTCGGACGAGTCGAAGACTATTAATGGACAAAGACTTCAAGCCCAGGAAGCCAACTGGGGCATGGACAAGGTGTCCTCTGTTTAAACACCAGACAGAGCCGAGTAACAGTCAGTAACAAGCATAAACTTGTAATATTTCTATGTCTGCACCTTTTACCTTCACTCTTCCCCCAGAATTAGCCGCGAAAGAACCACCAGAACGGCGCGGACTGGCCCGCGATGGGGTACGGTTAATGGTAAGCGATCGCACAACTCACTCCACCATTCATACCCAATTTACTCAGCTCGGCCAGTTTCTGCGTCGCGGAGACTTACTTGTATTCAATTCCAGTCGCACCTTACCAGCCTCCCTCAAAGGGTGTGCATTGTCTGGACCGTGTTTAGAAGTTCGTCTGGCACACCGCTTGCCTGACGACTCCTGGTTGGCTTTACTGCTATGTCAGCAAGGCGACTTGTTTAGCTGTAATTTGCGTAGCGGGATGCACCTTGACTTCGGACAGGGACTCACGGCAACAGTTGAAAGCCGAGATTTAAGGATTCCTCGCCTCTGGAAACTGCGCTTTTCCCAAACCGGGACGGCATTAATCGACCGTCTGTATCGTCTCGGTCAGCCGATTCGCTACGAATACGTCTCTGCGCCTTGGAATCTTGATTACTATCAGACTGTTTATGCCAAAGAACCGGGAAGCGCCGAAATGCCCTCTGCTGGCAGAGCTTTTACCTGGAAACTGCTCTTCGAGCTTCAGCGACAAGGAGTAGAAAGCGTTCATATTCTTCTTCATACCGGACTTTCTTCCTACATGGACGACGAGCTTGACGCTCAGCATCTCGCTTCCGAGGAAGAATACTGTATTAGTCA
This sequence comes from Cyanophyceae cyanobacterium, assembly GCA_050331735.1. GTDB lineage: Bacteria > Cyanobacteriota > Cyanobacteriia > Cyanobacteriales > JBHJGN01 > JBHJGN01. The sequence goes on along the minus strand of JBHJGN010000039.1, from coordinate 9,900 downwards.
AGCAGCAGCACGAAAGATCAACCAAACAAACAGGCGAGGCGGACGCATCATTGCTGTTGGGACGACCGTTGTGAGAGCGTTAGAATCAGTGGCAGATAGCACCGGAATCCGAGCTGGACACGGCTACACAGACCTTCATATTAATGCTAATCATACTCTACAGGCTGTGGATGGATTATTAACCGGCATGCACGAACCAGAGGCTAGTCACCTCGACTTGCTCACTGCTTTTTTAAGCGCCCCCCGGATTCAGTCCGACTACCGAGAGGCAGTCCGACAAGGCTATTTATGGCATGAGTTCGGCGATTTACATTTAATTATCTGACAACAAAAAATACTCCACGCTAGGTGGAGTATTTTCCTCAAAGTTTTGCTGGAGCTTGAATTCGGCGGTTGCTTAGAGCAAGCTCAAAACCAACTCGGAATTAACGATAGTTCCGAGGCGACTTGGCCGAGATTCCTTCAAGTTTCACTTTCGATATAAATGAATAAAAGGCCGAATACCACAGCGGGCAAAAGCCAACAAACCACAGGGATCAAAATCCAGGGCAAGAAAGAAGCGGCATATTCTGCTGACATAACAAAAGTTCCTTTCTACTATTTAATAACTGCAAGTCAACTCTAGCTATTGACTATTCCTCTAATAATATCGTCTAGAGTCGAGAAGTTTTCCAACAAAAAGTAGGCAACGAAAGCACCCCCCATTGCGCCGACGAAAAATCCTCCCGTAAACTGGCTCCAGCCTTGAGTCGTTTTCAGATCGTCAGGAGCCTGGGGATTATCCTGTAGATAAGAAACCTGGGAATTATCTTTTGGGAAAGAAACTAAACCATAAACTGACATAGAAGCTGTAGCAATGAGAATCAACCCAATAGCTGAGATCAATCCTCCTATGTAGGCTGTTTCGGAGTAGTCTCTCAGGGGTCCAAACAAAACCCAAGGACCAACTAGGAAATAACCGTGGGCCAAGCCAACCTCCAATCCCCGTATGAGAGGGGAAACTCCAGTACGGTAGGCAGGTAAATTATTGACAAAGGCTTTAGTAAATGCAGAATCTGTAATGGGTGTTGATAAATGACCGAGTTGAGGGTCGCCCTGATAAGGACCGACCACCTCCATATCTCTTGGATCTGCCATATTTTTCCTCTCTTCGTTAAATTTTAGAGATCTTAGAATCTGTCAAAGATTAAAATTATTTTAGGAAAGGACGGGTAGCTCCAAGACGAGATTAAGCTGGAGTGTTAGAAAAGTTCATTAAACTCAATCAAACACGTACTAGACCCCTCTGTATGCAGCGATGAGGTCATCCTCAAGTTAGATTTTGCTTCAGGATTCGCTTGTCCTAAGGCAGGTTTTTACAAAAAGCCTTGCTGCCGCTATCGACGATCCTAAATTAGTGTCGGAATTAATAATAATGATTCGTATTTTACTTAACATAACTCGCCTCGCTCGACAACGGCTCATTGCGGTTTTGTTCCCCGTGTTGCTGGTCACAGGCACGATCGCAGCACCAGCCTCTGCGACCGGAATAGCAGATCTTCCCAATCTCGGACCTGATAGTTCGGTTTGGGTGGTTGATCAAGCAGAGGTTATTAGCCGCATCAATGAGGGTCAACTGAACGCCGCCCTCGGCGATTTACAATCCCAGTCTGGCAATGATGTTAAACTCGTAGCGATTCGCCGTCTCGACTACGGCGAAACTGTCGATAGTCTCGCTGAAAAACTATTCGAGCGCTGGTTCCCCGCACCAGACACCCAGGCAAACGCTACGCTCCTGGTGCTAGAGACCCTCACCAATAACGTGGCTATTCGCACCGGAGTTGCCGTGAAAGCCGTGATGCCAGATAATATTGCTCAAAGTGTTGCGGCGGATACGATTGGTGTTCCTCTGCGGGAAGGCGACAAGTACAACCAGGCTTTCTTAGCCGCTAAAGATCGGTTGGTCGCCGTTCTTTCTGGGCAAGAAGATCCCGGTCCTCCTGAAGTGAAGGAGGTTCTTAACACAGAAGGAACGTTTACCGCCGCTGAAGACACCAAGCAAGGAAGCGCCACCGTTTGGGTCGTCGTGTTGTTAGTGCTGGCGACCGTCATTCCGATGGCAACGTACTTCCTCTACGCCAGTAATTAATCCTGAACGTATTCTTGAGCGTTCACTAGGGCAAGCTCAGCTCGCGTCAATTCCCGTCCGAGGTAGGCAGCGTGGTCTAGCATGGTGACGGGACTTGGATGAGTTTGCTCAAAAATTTTGACACAGAGTTCTTTAGCGGTTCTGCCCGTAAAAACCGTTTCGGCGGTTCTGTTCACTTTCCCCTTGGCGGGAATTACTTTTCCCGTTTCGGGGTCAACCGCTAACCCCTGCTCGTTAATGACGTTTGAGAACAGCTTGGCACAGATTAGCTCTTGTTCTCGGTCTAGATAAATAATAAAGTATCCTCCCGGATCGAGATCGATGTGGCGTTTAGATAGCTCATCGTCAATAGCTTTAAGATTGTTGGCGGTTTGGCTCATACTTAACAGATTTTTAAGACAGATTTCTATTCTAATGACCGCTCTTAAAGATCGGCTCTGACGGTAAATTCATAATCGCCTCCCGGTTCAAGCTGGTAGTCATAGCGTTCTAGAAAGCGACCGAGGGGTTCCTGAATCAAAGCCCGACCCAAAGAAGGCTGCAAAGAGAGCTGTCCTTGTCGGAAACACCACTGAAACTGCCACTCATAGGCAGAGGCTCTCACTTCCCCCTCAATTTGTCCCTGCTGCCACGATTGCTTAGTTATGCGGACGTAAGCCGTCGTTTCTGGTAAATACTGAGTCACGCTCACCCTGCTGAACTACGTAATTAAACTAGCAAGCCAGTCGCCGACAGCTCTTAAGAGCAATATCACTGCTGACGTTGCCGATAAGAAAGTGGTTAGGATCGTCGTAGATTCCTATAGCTCTAATTTATCCATTTACTCTTCAGTGGGGAAATATTTTGGCTGACTTATTCCTCGACAATTGGAACCAAGAAGAACTAGACCAGACTATTTCCGGGTTTGGCGAGATTCAGGAAGACCTGAACTATAGACAAGCTCAGGATTCTTTAAGAAATCTGGTCACTCATCTAGACCTAACTGCCCAAGAACAGGCCGGGTTAGAGTCCCAGATTAGCCACTTAACCACCATGCTAGACAAATTAGAACAGTCTGTCGTGCAGATTGCGGCCTTTGGCATGGTGGGACGGGGAAAATCTTCGCTCCTGAACGCCCTACTCGGTCAGGAGGTATTTACCGTTGGCCCGTTACACGGCGTGACTCGCAGCGTAGAGAGCGCCAACTGGCATATTGCGGCCAATGGCTCAGAACCCCAAGGCGTACAGCGAATTGCCCTTCCCGGAATCGGTAACTCTCAGATTCAGCTTATCGATACTCCAGGAATTGACGAAGTTGATGGAGAAACCCGCGAAGCACTGGCTCGCCAGATTGCCCAGCAGGTGGATCTGATTCTGTTTGTGATTGCGGGAGATCTGACCAACGTTGAATACACGGCTCTATCTCAACTGCGGGAAGTGGGCAAGCCGATGGTGCTGGTATTTAACAAGATCGATCAGTACCCCGAAGCCGATCGCGAGGCTATCTACCGCAAAATTGCCGATGAGCGAGTCCGCCAACTGCTGTCCCCAGAAGAAATTGTCATGATATCGGCGGCTCCTTTAGTCACAGAGGCAGTGCGCGGTCAAGATGGCTCAGTGAAGATGCAGCGTCATCGGGGTCAGCCACAAATTGAAGCTCTCAAGCTCAAAATTTTAGAGATCCTGCACCGAGAAGGAAAATCTCTGGTGGCTCTCAACACGATGCTCTACGCCGACGAGGTTCACGAACAAGTGCTACAGCGCAAGCTGGAAATTCGTGAGGAAGCCGCTAACCAGGTGATTCATAAAGGGGTAATGACCAAAGCCGTTGCGGTGGCTCTCAATCCGGTCACGGTCATCGACCTGTTTACCGGAGCCGTCATTGACGTGGCGATCATCTTGGCCCTATCCCGCCTCTACGGAATTCCGATGACCCAGCAGGCGGCGCTCGGACTGCTTCAGAAGATTGCGATCGCCCTCGGCGGCATCAGCGCCAGCGAATTTCTGGCAACGTTAGGATTAAGCTCTCTCAAAGGATTACTCGGGCTATCGGCTCCCGCTACTGGCGGTCTATCCTTAGCGCCCTACGTTTCCATTGCCGTCACTCAAGCCGGAGTAGCGGGCGTATCTACCTACGCGATCGCCCAGGCCAGTAAGGTTTATCTAGCTAACGGAGCCTCTTGGGGACCGCATGGACCCAAAGCCGTGGTCAACCACATTCTAGAATCTCTCGATGAAACTTCGATTCTCAATCGGATTCGAGAAGAATTAAGCGCGAAGCTGATGCAGGGACGAGGGAAAAGTCCGGTGTAATTCTTCTGCTTGGATAGTAGTAAACAGCTCGAAGTGAGCTGATATTTGTTACCTAAATTTTTGTAGCGTATAAAATTATGTAAATATAAGTTGTCAGCATGATTATTCGGCATGATGTTCCAGACCAAAATTCCCTCGTTAATGAAAGCGATTATCAAGGCATTATCACCTTTTTTAATGGCGACGGTGCCGGAACACTGATTGCTCCATTATGGATTCTTACTGCCGCACACACCGCCAGAAACATTCCTGATAATCATACGATAGCGATCGCTGATTATAAGTACACGATTGAACAAGTCGTGCTACATCCAGATTTTGTCGGAGAGCAGCCAGGGGATGTAGACGACATTGCACTCGTCAAGCTTAGTTTACCCGTAGATGAGGTGAGTACCTATGACTTGTACACAGGCGAAACCGAATTAGGGAAGGAAGTGCTGCTGTTTGGTCGAGGCGACTATGGAAATGGTCAAAGAGGGACAATTGGGACAGATAAAAAGCTTCGCAAAGCGACAAATTTAATTGATGAAGTTGACAATTACTGGCTCAAATTTCGCTTTGACGCGCCACCCAATGGCACTTCCCTTGAGGGAGTATCTGGTATCGGCGACAGTGGTGGTCCGGCACTAATTGATGAGCAAGGCAAGCTTTTAATTGCGGGTGTGAGTTCCTGGCAAGATCACAAAGACGAAGCCTATGGGTTTTACGATGCCGTTGAATATTACACAAGAGTCTCACGATATGTCGCCTGGATTTACTCGGTATGCAAAAGCTAACTCATGGCTCCGGTGAGGGATTTTATTGGTCTAGAGTATTTTTGGGTTGCAGAGAAATTAGATAACGACTATTTCAGGTGCAGGAGTTTATAAACTAGTAGGATGTTTCCTGATTTTCTTCCCCGGAATGTCAACTTACTGACAGAGCCAAGCGCGATCGCCCTAGCAAAACAGCTTCAGCGTCAGCCGATTCCCACTCCCTATCAACCCGTTGATACTGCCTACATCCGAGAAGAAAACAACGCGCCGCCAATTCTTCTTCTGCATGGATTTGATAGTTCCGTCTTAGAATTTCGCCGTCTCGTCCCTCTCCTCAGTTCCCAACACGAAACTTGGGCGATAGATCTACTTGGGTTTGGCTTTACGGAACGGTACTCGAATATTACCTACAATCCTGGCAGCATTAGAACGCACCTATACTGTTTCTGGAAATCTCTGATTAATCAGCCTCTTGTGCTGGTGGGAGCCTCAATGGGAGGAGCCGCAGCCATCGATTTTACTCTCGCCTACCCGCAAGCAGTCCGAAAGCTGGTGCTGATTAATTCTGTAGGCTACACGGGAAGCTATCCCATTGGCCAATGGCTTGTGCCTCCGTTCGATACCGTTGCGGTTGAGTTTTGGCGACAGCGACGGCTACAGAGCCTTTTTTGGGGCAACCTAATTGGGATGGAAGAAAATTTAATCAACGCGATTCGCTGCGCCGCACTGCCTTCGGAAATGCCGTTGTGGGAGCAAAGCATGACTCGCTTCCTCAACAGCGGTGGGTATTATCAGCTAGCAGACAAAATTACCAGAGTGAAAAAGCCAACGCTGATTCTGTGGGGAAGAAGAGATGATGTACTGGGGACAGCCGATGCGGATAAGTTTAGGAAAGCGATCGCCCACTCCCGGTTAGTATGGCTCAACACGGGTCATACACCGCACTGGGAGGCTCCTCAAGCGGTAGCTGATGAAATTCTGGGTTTTTGTCAGAAATAAGCTGTTAGCTTTTTGTATGCTGTAGCTAAGAGCGTTCAAATCCAGCTAATGTAGGAGAAACTCATCAACCTTTTACCCCAATGTCGCCCGACGCACAAGCAGAACCAGATTTTCAGCCTGACTGGGAAGAATACTATGATGCCATCAAAGGTCGTCCGCCTAGAGATACGCTGATCAAAGCTCTAGAAATGGCTCCCGAACCCGGAATGGCGGTTGATATTGGCTGCGGAGATGGACGAGATACAGTTGAACTCCTGCGACGGGGATGGCACGTGTTAGCGGTTGATGGCGAAGCCGAAGGCATTACTCGCCTGCTTCAGCGTCCTGATATCAATACGGCTCACTTGAAAACTCAAGTTGTTCGCTTCGAGGCGTTACAGTTGCCAGCAGCGGACCTAATTAACGCTAGCTTTTCGCTGCCTTTTTGTCCTCCTGCCGCATTTCCGACTCTGTGGCACAATATTGTCACCTCCTTGCGGACCGGGGGGGTATTTTGCGGTCAACTGTTTGGCGATCGCGATTCGTGGGCTGTTTATCTGTCGCTGACTCACCACAGTCGGCAACAGGTAGAAGACATGCTACAGCCGTTTGAGATTGTTCTGCTCGAAGAAGAAGAGCACCCCGGCAAAACCGCCACCGGACAAGAAAAGCACTGGCATCTATTTCAGATTGTTGCTCGTAAACAGTAGTTCTCAGTTACGAGAGGAACACTTTCGCTTGTTTGTTGATGGTTGATTTTCCGGCTGTTACCGTGTCCTTTGCTCCTTCAACAATTGTGATATTTCCAGGTACTACGTACCATGTTTCTGTAACAACATGGGCTACTGTTCCAATCGTGCTAGAGTTTGGGCTAGCTCCTGATTGAGCTTTTCATATCCCTGCGCTCTGATGTGCAACAAATCCTTGGCGTATCGATCAATGGTTTTACCGTCCTTCTCCAGTAGGCTATAGGCATCAAAAACAACAACATTCTCGCGGTTGCCCAGAGAGCGAATGTAGTCATTAACTTCCGCGATCGCCGCTTCCATCTGATCAATGCTGTTCCACGTTAACTGTCTCTCCAAGGAAAGACCTCCTTGACCCAGAGGAAAAATGGTGGTCAACACTGTCGTTGCCCCGATCGTCTGGGCTTGTTCAACAATTTGTTCGATGTTTTCTTTACAGTTATCAACAATATCTTGTACCGTCTTTGGCGGCAGAGGCAGCATTCTGAGGTCATTAACTCCAATCTGCACAACCACAACGTCCGGCTGCAAATTGCTAACGTGGTGGCGAAAACGTAGGGCGGCTTGAGCAGAGGTTTCTCCGTCAATACCGCGATTGATAAACCGAAAGCCATTGAGATCCGGACTTGTCCAGCCTCGCGCTCTTGAATCCCCAAAAATCACGGCGGTTTGTCGCTCGTCCACTTTGTCATCCTGAGCAAAGCGCTTAAGCTGGACTGGATCTAGACGGACACTATTGGCGGTAATCGTAGCCGATCTCAATTTTTTGACCAAATACAGATTGAGAGCCAATGAGACCGCTAACAGGCTCGTCACAATAAAAACGACTGCTGTTGATTTCATCATCAGGGTTCAGGAGAGAACAGTGGTCAATCATTAGTTTGTCATTCCAACTCCCAATCGCCTAACGGCAGCACAGCAGTCTTTCAAAGTCGCTCTGATTTAGGGAATAGCTTCAAATACCAGGGAATTACTCACTTCTGAGCGCCAGGCTTTCCAGTACGCCGTGTTTCTCTTGATGAATCGTTTCGCTTTTTCAGCGTAGATCCGTCGCCCCAGTAATTTAGCGTGTCGCTGGAGCTGAAGTCTGCGCTGCTCAATCAGTGCCGTGAGGATATTTAGCTCAGCCTGATCTTGAAACTGCTGGGCGCGATCGCTGATAAACTGATGCAGAACCGCCAAGTCGTGGTCGTCTCCTAAGTCGTCGGATAGCTGATGCAGTTGCTCAGCCAGCTCTGTCATCATCCCCGCCCAAATCGGCTGTAGAATCAAGGTATGATACCACATGTCTTTGACGCGCTTGCGCCACTCATGAAGATTCTCGGCAGTTGGCTCTTTGCTGGCGTGATGAAAATTTTGATAGCCCTGCTGATAAATCCTCTTCAATCCAGGACTTAAGGCAGCCCAGTCATCCTTAAGCGTCCAATCATCGACCCGGCGCTGCGCTTTTTTTAAGCTATTGAGAGCCAGAGAAACATCGTTGCCATTTTCGAGGACGGTTTGGCGAATGGACTCAGAGTGTTCCTTTAATACTCCCCGCACCTCTTCAAAGGCGCCAGGCTCAACAGATTCAGCAAAGTGCTCGACGAGTTTCTCCAGAGTATCGAGCAACACCTGAGCATCGCGTACGTCTGATAACCGCCGTCCAGCATCGCGGAAGCAGATGTTTTCGCGCTGATACACCTCTTGACCAAGGGGTTCGCGGACTAATCTCACGACCGCCCGCAGCTCCTTGAGTCGTTTGCGTGCTTTGTGGACGGCTTCACCTTGACTATCTTCGGCGGCTCCTTCCAGCTCTTGGATTGCGTTGTGCAGCCGTTCGTGGGCAATGCGTTTGATGCCTTCTGGAATCGGCTCTGCTTTCAATTGATATGCCATAGAATTTTTAGGTATTTGACTGTCCAGCGGGGGTTTGTAGCCCTAGCTCAAAAGTAATTTCTTTGACGCCGGGAATTTCTTTGACCTGCTCTACAATGCGGCGAGCTGTTTCTCGGTCAGCAACGGTTCCCGATAGGTTCACTGAACCATTGGCGCTGTTGACAACAATATTGCTTGCAATGTCTGAGCGGATTTTTTGCTTAATTTCAGCATCGCTGAGCGCTTTGCCGGAGGACGATTCTACCTGCTCCAGCCCGGAATATTGTCCGCCGCCGGGAGTGAGTTTCAGATTTTCTGCTTGCGCCGACTGTTGCTCACTCAGGGGTTGGTCCTGGGCGCTGAGGGCTGCTAAAGTAGGGCTGCCAGTAGCTAAGAGCAGGACCACAGCCATCGTCACGAAAAGAAAGCAACGCTTGCTGATAGCAAGCAACTGCCCTGCCGTTGAGCGCAGTAACGTTATCATCATTGTTCTCCTCTCTATCTATTTTAATGAACCGATTGTTGAAATTCCCGCAGCAGCCAACAGTAACGACAGACTCTGTACTGTTCCTTCATTCTACTGTGACGCAATTTTCTCCCAGCTTACTCTCCCAAGAGGGATAAGATCACGCCAACAATCATTATCGCGGCTCCCGTTGCTCTTTCTTTGAGTCCTTGCTCTTCAAAAACCAAACAGCCGAGAAATACAGTAATCAGGGCACTGGTGCGCTTCACCGCGATCACCTGAGCCACCATCGCTAGATCGATGGCCCGCATTTGGAAACAGAATCGCACCGCTATTTAGAATGCCAATGGGCATCAGGGAGGGGAAATAGTTGACAATTTGCCCGAAATGCTTCCTGGAGCGAGAGAGAGCAATAGGAATTGACAATCCCACGTTTCCGCTACGCTAAAAACGTGGGATTCTTGGTTCATAGACAAAACTTACCCTGACAGCTTCTCAGCAGCCAAGATAGCGGTTTCATCTCCCCAAGCTTTTCGCCAGTTGTTTTCCGGAGTTGGACTCCGGAAAACAACTGGCGGGAGCTCCGGTGTGCCCCACCGTACTTAGTCCGAGCGAGAGAATGTTTCGAGCTGGGTTTTCGTCCCTATCAAGTACACAACCGCACTGGCACCTGTGGGT
>JBHJGN010000038.1:0-37382 GCA_050331735.1 Cyanophyceae cyanobacterium | reverse complement strand
TGAGACAGTTTTCTCCCAAGACCGCTAAAAAAGTTGATTTGCTCATCAAAATAGCGATGTATCTCATAAATCCTCAGCATTTGCGTAACTGGTTTACCCACTGCTGTTATTGTCCCTCATAAACCTGCAAAGCGCTGTATCAGCAGGCGATCAAAGCGAAGACAACGGTAGATAAATATTTTGAGGTGAAGGAAAAACAATACCAGGACTATCAGAGGAAGCGATCACACTAAGTTGGCGGCACTTGTTTTTTGGCTCTAGTTTTAGAAACGGCTTCTAATTTTTTGTAGCAAAAACTTTTTATTTCTGGATCTCGCTGTATTCCCTCATCACTCGCTACAATTGATTACCGATTCTCCATTGGCTACCCCTCATCGATTATGTCCTTTGTTGGTCTTCATATTCATAGCGACTACAGCCTGCTGGATGGTGCTTCTCAGATTCCAGCGCTGATTGACCGCGCCGTTGAGCTAGGCATGCCGGCGATCGCCCTGACCGATCACGGCGTCATGTACGGTGCGATTGAACTAATTAAGATGTGCCGCAACAAAGGCATCAAGCCGATTATCGGCAACGAGATGTACGTCATCAATGGAGATATCGAGGTCAAGAAACGCTACAAACGCTTTCATCAGGTGGTATTGGCAAAAAATACCCAAGGGTATAAGAACTTAGTCAAGCTGACCACACTCTCCCACCTCAAAGGGATGCAGGGGAAAGGCATTTTTTCTCGTCCCTGTGTCAACAAAGAACTGCTCCAGCAGTATCATGAAGGGCTGATCGTCACCAGTGCCTGTCTCGGTGGCGAAATTCCCCAGCGGATTCTCGCTGGAGATTACCAAGAAGCGAGAAAGGTGGCTAAGTGGTATAAAGACTTATTTGGGGATGACTTCTACCTAGAAATTCAGGATCACGGTTCTCCAGAAGACCGCATGGTTAATGTGGAGATTGTCAAAATTGCGCAGCAGTTTGACATCAAAATTGTAGCGACCAACGACTCTCACTTCATCTCCTGCTACGATGTTGAAGCCCACGATGCTCTATTATGCATTCAGACGGGTAAATTAATTACCGAGGATAAACGCCTGCGCTATAGCGGCACAGAATATCTCAAATCCGCCGATGAGATGCGGCGGCTGTTTCAGGATCATTTACCCGAAGATCTTATTGAAGAGGCGATCGCCAATACCCTAGCCGTCGCCGACAAAGTAGAGCCGTACAAGGTTCTCGGAGAACCGCGCATTCCCGACTATCCCGTTCCGGCTGGACACAACGCTGATACCTACCTAGAAGAAGTCACCTGGCGAGGACTAGCAGAACGCCTCAAGTGCCGAACTTTTGCAGAAATCGACCCCGACTATCGTCAGCGGCTGGAATACGAGCTGAAAATGATGCAGCAGATGGGGTTTTCTACCTACTTTCTGGTGGTGTGGGACTACATTAAGTATGCCAGAGACAATGGGATTCCTGTAGGACCGGGTCGCGGGAGTGCCGCCGGTTCTTTAGTGGCCTATGCCCTTAAAATCACCAACATCGACCCCGTTCATCACGGACTGCTGTTTGAGCGCTTCCTCAACCCCGAACGCAAATCGATGCCGGATGTTGATACCGATTTCTGCATCGAACGCCGGGACGAGATGATTAAGTACGTCACCGAGAAGTACGGAGAAGGCAACGTTGCTCAAATTATTACCTTTAACCGCATGACCTCTAAGGCGGTGCTAAAAGACGTGGCGCGGGTGTTGAATATTCCCTATGCCGAATCGGACCAAATGGCGAAGCTAATCCCCGTTGTCAGAGGAAAGCCAGCGAAGCTGAAGGTGATGATCAGCGACCAAACTCCCGCACCAGAGTTTAGGCAACGCTACCAAAGCGATCCGCAGGTGCGTCGCTGGGTTGATATGGCCATTCGCATTGAGGGAACGAACAAAACCTTTGGCGTTCACGCAGCCGGAGTCGTGATTTCGTCGCAGCCGCTAGATGAAGTGGTTCCGTTGCAGAAAAATAACGATGGCGCGGTCATTACCCAGTATTTCATGGAAGATTTGGAATCGCTGGGTCTGCTGAAGATGGATTTCCTCGGCTTGAAGAACCTCACGACGATTCAGAGAACGGCGGAGTTGATCAAGCAGAATCAGGGCGTGGAGCTAGATTTGGACCAGCTTCCTCTCGACGAACGCAAAGCGCTCCAGATTTTGGCAAAAGGAACCGCTAAAAAACTGCCCCAGGATATTCAAACCACTCACAAACTGCTAGAAGCTGGCGATTTAGAAGGAATTTTTCAGCTTGAGTCTTCCGGGATGCGGCAAATTGTAAAAGATTTAAAACCATCCGGTATCGAAGATATTTCGGCAATTTTAGCTCTTTATCGCCCAGGACCGCTGGATGCAGGGCTGATTCCGCTATTTATTAACCGCAAACACGGTCGAGAGCCCATTCAGTATCAGCATACTCTTCTAGAGCCAATTCTCAAAGAAACCTACGCGGTTTTAGTGTACCAAGAGCAAATTATGAAGATGGCTCAGGATTTAGCGGGCTATTCTTTGGGAGAAGCGGATTTACTGCGTCGGGCGATGGGTAAAAAGAAAATTGCCGAGATGCAGAAGCATCGGGAGATCTTCATTGACGGCGCCACTAAAAACGGGGTGAATCGCCACATTGCCGAGGATTTATTCGAGCAAATGGTTAAGTTTGCTGAATACTGCTTGAGCTACGATACGGAGGTGCTGACGGTCGAGTATGGTCCGCTGCCGATTGGCAAAATTGTAGAGGAAAACATTCACTGTCACGTTTATAGCGTAGACCGCAACGGGTTTGTTTATACCCAGGCGATCGCCCAGTGGCATCGTCGCGGACAGCAAGAAGTGTTTGAGTATGCCCTAGATAATGGCACAACGATTCGAGCCACTAAAGACCACAAACTGATGACCACTGACGGTCAAATGCTGCCCATTGATGAAATCTTTGAGCGAGAATTGGAACTCAAACAAGTTCAGTTCCACAGTGAGGCAGCATAGGAAATTTAACTGGAAGCGGAGGTTGGCAATGGCTCCTATTAACTATAAACCTCTCGAACAGGTCGATCCGCCTCAAGGAACGGAATCAGCGACTTCAGGGGATGGTCCGAATGGCTCAGTACATGCCAAACCTCCAGCTAAGCTAGAGGTGTACGAGCGCTATTTGCGGATTCCTTACTACCTAGTTTATAGCCGTACACCGCAGCAGTTGCGCTACTTCAAGTTCGATGGAGGACAGTATCAGGAGCAACCCCTCAACTCAGAAAACCCGCTTGCTTGGTTCGCTGACTTAAAAATTGGCCTAGGAATTTGGTCAGGAGAGTTTGCCGGGGTAAGTGGTGATTGGTTACGCTGGTGCGATCATGCCGGGAACTGGCGATTAACTGATTAGGCATAATTGTTGCTAGCAACAGGCAAGCAGGAACAAGACTCTAGGCGTAGATTTAGAGTTCGTGGCATTGAGTGCCAACTCAGTAGGGCCGTCAACGATCTGATACCATTTACCGAAAGTAGTCAGATAGTTCCTTAAACTAACCAAACATTGGAGGTTCAAGGGCAAAGAGCTGCTGTGCTTCCCTTTCCCCCAACTCATCAAGTCTCCTATTACTTTTTCTAATTAGTATGAAGCTAAAAGCCTGATTCTTTCGTTTTTGAGATTCTCAAACTCGTTGACAACGGACTGTTCACGAGCGATCAAATTCTTAAATTACTGAGGCTAGAACGCTTCTATATTAATGCTTTTGGGCGAGTTGTCACTAAACAACAGCTTCCCTAGGTCTAGGCCTACCTGAAGTTGACTTTCTAAGTTTCGCCACTTCCGATGACTTCCTTCTTGGGACACTAACTCAAACCCATATCGCGCTAAAATGTGTTCTACATCCCCTGCATTCGTGCGCCGAATACGAGTCATTCCACTGATACCTCTCGTAAAACCGCGCCTGATTTTAATTTAATTGGGTCAGGTTCTAGATAAAGAGCAATTGCTTCACGAATGCTTTCTAAAGCTTCTTCGTTTGCTCCCGCTGAAACGCAACCAGGTAACTCTGGACACCAAACCGCCAATCTCCCGTTTCCAAATCTACTTCAAGAACCACACGCCATTTCATTCCGCTTTCTCCTGAGATATTTAATTGCTAATCAACCTGGTATCGCTGCTTGCTTGTTTTTACTCTTATTTTATTTTTTGAAACTGTTCGCACAGTGTTTTGGCTCTTTGGGCGATCGCCTGCCAATCCTGTTTCTCGATCAACTCAGCCGGAAATAGCTGACTCGAAAGCCCAACGGCGAGCGCTCCGGCATCGATAAACTGTCGGGCATTTTCTAGAGTCACGCCGCCTGTAGGAATGAGGGGAATCTGCCCGAGGGGGCCCTGCAAGCTTTTAATGTAGTTAGCACCCCCAACTGTCCCAACGGGAAACACCTTCACGCAGCTAGCGCCAGCTTGCCAAGCCGAGATAATTTCAGTAGGAGTTAAGGCTCCTGGTACGATGGGGACTTCTGCAGTAACGGCAGCTTCAATCAGGCTTTGGTTAACGTGAGGGGAAAATAGAAACTGCACTCCTGCATCGACAGCACTATGTAGCTGCTCAACCGTGAGAATGGTGCCAGTTCCAATCGTGCATTCTGGTAATTCAGTTTTAAGCCGCTTAATTAAAGTTCCAGGCTGGGAGCTATTCCAGGTAATTTCGATGATTCGGATGCCTCCAGTTGCCACCGCCTTCGCCAGCGCCAACCCTAGCTGAAGTTGAGGAGAACGAATCACGGCGATCGCCCGGTATTGCTGCAACAATTGCAGCCACAGAGAAGCTTGGGTGGATAAGTCGGTCATGCTACTGACAGGAGCTAGCGTCAAAGCCTTAATCTTTGTACTAACTAGTTTATTTAACCGTGACCCATAATTTAGTTTTAGTTAAAGATCGTTTGGGGTCGAAGTCCTTTCTGTTTTTCCACCCACGGCTGAAGCGCGTGGGCTATCAAACTGCGACGGTTCTTGTATTGTTTGGAAAGGAAAAGACTCCGACGAGAAATTGAATGAGTATCTCATCGCTGGCTGCTGAGCACTCAGTCAGCAAAGTGGAGCATTCCAGGTCAAAATAGCAGAGACAGCGTGATAGTAGCCTAGAATGTTGAGAGTTGCTGTATCTAGATCAAAGTGACGTCCAGCGCTCGCAGACAGCCCAAGCCAGCGTGCTACCAGCACCCGCAGCAGATGACCGTGCGCAAAGAGCGCCACGTCGCCGTCAGCGGCTCGAATTTTAGTGATCGCCCGATCGACTCGTTTCCCAACCTCTTCTGGAGTTTCGCCTCCTGGACTGCCTGAATCGAACACGAACCAACCTGGATTTTGTGCGTGGATTTGCTCGGTAGTTAATCCTTCATAGTCACCGTAGTTCCACTCTACTAGATCCGTATCTACCTCAGCTTGCTCGCCCACGCCAGCCAATTCGCACGTTTGCCGCGCTCGTTGTAAAGGACTGGTTAGCACAAGAGCCAAAGTTTGTTTAGCCAGCAAGGGCTGGATCAACTTCGCCTTCTCTCGGCCCTTTTCCGTCAGCGGTAGATCCGTTACTCCAGTGTGGCGACTTTTCAAACTCCACTCTGTCTCTCCATGACGAAAGACATACACTTTTTGATGAGACATCAATCCACCAGCAAGCCAACAACTTCCAGAGATACTATAGCAGTTCTCAAAAGAATCGGGTTTAATTCACATTCTGGTGTATCGTTAATAGTTCATTATTGTGCCAATCCTTTTCCCTTTCCCCGTCCCAGAGGAACTGGTAATGCTAAACTTTTCCCACCCGCGATAGGGGCCAAAAGCGCCAGACCGCCTGACCAATAATATTTTCCTGCGGTAAAAATCCCCAAATATGCGAGTCATTGCTATTGTTCCGGTTATCTCCCATCACAAATACTTGTCCGTCTGGAACCTGAAGAGGCTCTAGGGTGTATTGCGGCAGGTCGTAGATGTAATTTTCGCTAATCGGCAAATTATTAACGTAAACGGTGCCATTAAGAACCATAACGATGTCTCCGGGGGTTCCAATGACTCGTTTGATGAATGCCTGGGATGGCTCGTACCCCTGCATCTGTAGCTGCGGCGGGGGAGAAAATACGACGATATCACCGGGTTGGGGAGCCTGGAAATAATAAGAGACTTTTTCGACCACTAGGCGATCACCGACTTCCAGAGTCGGCAGCATAGAATCGGAGGGAATGTAGCGAGGTTCAGCGATAAAAGCCCGAATTAGAAACGCGATCGCCAGCGCCACCACCACAATTTGCAAATTTTCCCAGATCTGCCGCCACCAGTTCGGGGACTGAGCTTGCTCTTGCTCGGGTTGGTTTTGATGGGATGGCGTCAAGTCGTTGTCTTTAATCATACTTTGTGTAAAAAAACTCTTTTCAGGAGCGCTGTTTTAAGATTGAGAAAGCTGAATTTTGGCCTGTTGCCAGAGGGCTTCTAATTCATCTAGGGTATGTTCTGTTAGCGGGCGTTCGGCCACCGCCTCCATTTTCTCTAGGCGAGTAACAAAGCGCCGATTGGTTCCCTGTAGCGCTGCTGAACAGTCGAGCTGATACCAGCGGGCAATGTTAATCAGAGTAAATAACAGATCTCCCAATTCTGCTTGCTGATTGGTTTTAGATTCGTTTTGAAGAGCCTCTTTAAATTCTGCTAGCTCTTCATAAAATTTTTCCCAAACTCCATCTACATTAGGCCATTCAAAGCCAGCCGTCGCCGCCTTTTGAGAAATTTTAGTGCCAGCCATCAGCGGCGGGAGCGAACGAGCATAGCGCCTCAGCTTGTGGCTAAGCGGCTGCCCTTCAGCTCCCTTCTCTGTCTCTTTAATCTGCTCCCAGTGCTGATGAACTTCTTCTACCGTTTGCGCCTCTCCGTCGCTGAAGACGTGCGGATGACGGCGGATCAGCTTTTGGGTAATTCCTTGTGCGACATCTTCTAAATCAAAATTTTCATCTTCGCTAGCGATCTGAGCTTGCAGAACTACCTGGAGGAGTAGATCTCCTAGCTCTTCCGTGATCGCCTGTTGGTCTTCGCTTTGAATGGCATCTACCACTTCATAGGCTTCTTCAATAACAAAGGGAATGAGCGTTTGCGGCGTTTGTGCCAAATCCCAGGGACAGCCTCCCTCTGGCGATCGCAGTTGTGCTACCACATCGATAAGAGCGGCTAAAGCCTTGAGGATGGCTTGGTCCGTTTTCGGCTGGGAAGACGACATAGAAAAGAATATAAAGCCTACTTAATTATTCTTCACTAAAATTTGCTTTCTGGCAAAGTCAACAATCACCCGTTTTATGATAGCCATGCTGTTTGAGCCCTAATGGTAGTTGAGTTTTAACGATCACATCAGGCAAAAGGTGCAGATGTCAGCTTATTTATTTTTCCCCTTCCCCCTTTCCCCTTGCTTTTGGCGTTTTCGTTTCTGCCTTCTCCTGTAGGCAGAGCCCAGGCGATCGCTGAGGCTATGGCTGGCAGCCCCTAACTCTAACCCAAGGAACAGCGTGATCGCCTCTTCTGGATAGGTTTGAATGAACGTTATGCCTGCCTGGAACATCCGTTGCCAGTTCCAGTTAATATTCCAGGCTAGCTTGAGCAGAGCACAACTCACAAACGCGACGGTAAGCGCTATTCCTCCTAGGTAGAGCAGTCGTCCTACTGTACCAATAATCAGACCATGAGAAAGAAACGAACGATGAGACAGCAGTTTTTGATAGGGAAGCCAAATCAGGCGGAGTACGCCCCAGCGCTTAAACTGAACTGAATAAATATCCAGGTCGGGTCCAAACATCAGTCCGCTAAACAGAAAAGCGAGGGCAACGATAAGAGTGAGATTTCCGCTGCGAGTCAGCAGGAAAGCGACTCCCACGACCCAGGGGAGACACCAAAGGGTAATGCGATCATGGGTTCGTCCGGACGGCATTGAGTGCTTTTTTTGTCATAATTGTGTTAGTCTAATTAAGGATCATAAACGGGCGATTAGCTCAACGGTAGAGCGCCTGCCTTACAAGCAGGATGCTACAGGTTCAAATCCTGTATCGCCCATTAAGAGTAACTGCTACTGCTGCCTTTGAAGCTAAACCTAGTGAGGACCGTTTAAAGTTCCGGCGGCTTGTCTCTGCCAAATCAGACTAGCAACCATCCCTGTCCATCCCGTTTGATGGCTAGCCCCGATTCCGGCACCGTTATCCCCGTGAAAATATTCGTAAAACAGCATCAATTCGCGCCAGTCAGGAGTGCGGAATTGCTCAGTCCCCCCATAAACAGGTCGTCCCCCCGACGAATCCGGAAGAAAAATGTCGATCAGACGCTTGGATAGTTCCTCAGCAACGTCCGCCAGCGTCATCTCCGTTCCAGAACCGGTCGGGCACTCAATTTTGAAGTCATCGCCGAGATAGCGATGAAACTTACGTAGCGATTCGACGAGCAGGTAATTGACTGGAAACCACACCGGACCGCGCCAGTTGGAGTTACCGCCAAACAAACCAAATTGAGACTCGGCGGGTTCATAAAATACTTCGGGCTGGACGTAGATGCGATTGCCGTGACTGTCGGAGGCAGCAGTTTGAACCGCAAACGGCATTCGGTAAGGCTGCTGGTCAGGGGCATGGATTTTAGAGAGGGCGCGGATACCGTAAGGGCTGAGGAACTCCGCTTCATCGAGCATTCTGGTTAGCAGGGCTCGTAATCTCTGCGGGGAAACCAGCGCGAAAGTGATATCATTTTGGCGATCGCCCGTTCCTAGGGAAATATTGCCGTGCTCGGTGAGGTCAGGACGATTGTTGAGAAACCAGTCAAAGCGAGCTTGAAAATCTGGAGTGGTAAACTGACTTAACGTTTCTCCATCGATGGCTTCAACGGCAAACAGGGGAATCAGCCCCACCATTGACCGCAGCTTCATCGCGAACGCAAATGGCTCGTTTCCTCCTGGCAGGGTATTTCTCGGGACTCTAAGGATATCGTAATAAAACTGCTCTTCTTCGTTCCAAATGTTAATGTCTTCACTGCCCCTGTGATTGAGAGAGTCAGCAATCAGCAGAAAATGCTGAAAGAACTTAGAAGCCATGTCTTCATAAGTTGTTGTCGGGTCGTCTTTGGCTAGTTCTGCGGCCATCTTGAGCAGATTCAGGCAGTACATCCCCATCCAGCTTGTGCCGTCCGACTGTTCGATGGTGGCACCGGGAATATTTAAGTGGCTGCGGTCGAAAACGCCGATGTTATCGAGTCCTAAAAACCCACCTTCAAATAGATTATTGCCCTCGGCGTCTTTACGATTGACCCACCAGGTAAAATAGAGAGCGAGCTTTTGAAACACTTCTTCTAGAAAAGCGCGATCGCCTCGCCCGTAGACCTGTCTCTCGAGCTCGTATACCTGCCATGCAGCCCAAGCATGTACAGGAGGATTAACGTCACCAAAGGCCCATTCATAGGCGGGAATTTGTCCGTTGGGGTGCATATACCATTCCCGCGTGAATAGGTAGAGCTGACGCTTAGCAAAGTCCGGGTCAACGAGGGCCAGAGGAACGGTATGAAAGGCCAAGTCCCAAGCCGCATACCAGGGATATTCCCATTTATCGGGCATGGAAATAATATCTTCGTTAAACAAATGCGTCCAGCGGTGGTTGCGGCCCTGCTTTCTTTGAATCGGCGGCGGGGGAGTGGCCGGATCGCCCTGAAGCCAGTCTTGGACAACGTAGTGATAAAACTGCTTCGTCCAGAGTAAGCCAGCAAAGGCCTGTCTCTGCACCCGCTGCTGTTCTGGGGACAAAGGGGACGGAGTGACGGCTTGATAAAACTGATCGGCTTCTTGCTGGCGGGTCTGCAAAACGCGAGCAAATTCCTCTCCAAACGGGTCCGCTAATCGAGCATCGCTCAGTCGGAGCCGCACTGTTTGCGTTGCTCCCGGCGCCAAGTCTAGCTGGTAGGAGGCACAGGCTTTGGTTCCGGTGCGGTTAGGGTTAACCGCTGGGCGACCGTGAATGATGTAGTCGTTAATGCCGTCTTTGACATAAGGGGATGCATTGTTAGCTCCGGCAAACTCCGGGAAGCGCTCAGCCAATCCGGTAAAGTTCGTTTCGTTGTTGGTGTAGAGGAGCTCCTGGGGACTGTCGCAGTATAGCCAACGAGTCCCAAAGCCTTTGGCGGCACAGTAAGCTTCAATAGCCGTTAGGGAGTTAACCTGAACCTCTTTGAGCCAGGGCTGGTTTTGCTCGTATCCCCACGACCAGGTATTGCGAAACCAGAGGGTCGGCAGCACGTGGAGGGTGTGGCGTTCTGGTCCTCGATTGGTGGCCGCGATCTGCATCACGATGTCTTCCGGGGTGTGCTTAGCATATTCAACGACCACATCAAAATAGCGATCGCCCTCAAATACTCGGGTATCGAGCAGTTCAAACTCTAGCGCCTGGGGGTTAGTGGCTTTGCGGCGTTTGTTTTCCGCCACCAGCTCTGTGTAGGGAAAAGGCGCTTGCGGATATTTGTACAGAAACTTCATGTACGAGTGAGTGGGCGTATTGTCGAGGTAAAAATAGTACTCCTTGACATCTTCGCCGTGATTCCCTTCGGTGTTGGTTAATCCAAACAAGCGTTCTTTTAAAATTGGATCGATTCCATTCCAGAGCGCGATCGCCAAACACAGCCGCTGATGATTATCGCAAATTCCGGCAATGCCGTCTTCTCCCCAGCGGTAAGCGCGGCTGCGCGCCTGGTCGTGGGGAAAATACGCCCAGGCGTTGCCGTCGGCGCTATAGTCCTCTCTGACCGTTCCCCAGGCGCGATCGCTCACGTACGGACCCCACCGTTTCCAATACTGCATTCGGTTGCGGTCTTCAACGAGTCTCAGGCCTTCTTGGGTGGCTTCAATATTCATGGCGGTCGGGTTCCTCTAGAACGGTAACAGGAAAATCAGTCGCTTGGCGACGGGGAACGGGAAAGAACCTGGGGCTAGAGAACAAACTTTTCATCCTCCCTTCCCCTTTGCCCTTTCCCCTCCCTGCGCCTGCGGCGCTCTCCCGGCACCGTCGGCGCTTTGAGTAGCCAACCACGCTCTCAACACTTCTGCCACTGACCAGGCTTGCGCGATGCATCCTTTGGGCTTAAATGGAGCATTGCCGTCAAAAATTTCGCTGATGCTGCCAACTCCCGCGTCACAGAGATGGTGGGCCATCGGCTCTAAGAACTGACGCGCTCGTGCCGGATCGTTGTACACTCGTAGATGAGCGATGACAAAGGGACCGATGAGCCAAGCCCAGGCGGTTCCCTGATGATAGGCTCCGTCTCGCTGGTGGCGATCACCATCGTAGTATCCTTGGTACTGAGGATGTCTAGGAGCGAGGCTGCGTAAGCCGTAGGGGGTCAGTAGCTCCCGTTCGCACACCGCTACTATTTGTCGCTGTTGGTCAGCAGAAAGCGGAGATTCCGGGAGCGAGACGGCAAAAATTTGGTTAGGGCGCAGAGTAGCATCATCGCCGTCGGGACCGTCTAAGACATCAAAGCAGTAGTGATGCTGCTGACTCCAAAAGCGTCGAAACCCTTTCCGGGTTGTTTGTGCGATCGCTTCATACTGCTGATGAAATCTTCCCAAGCGCTGAGCAAACTGAGACATGGCTCGTAGCGCATTGTACCACAGGGCATTAACCTCAACGGGTTTGCCGATGC
The DNA here is from genome assembly GCA_050331735.1 of Cyanophyceae cyanobacterium. Taxonomy (GTDB): domain Bacteria; phylum Cyanobacteriota; class Cyanobacteriia; order Cyanobacteriales; family JBHJGN01; genus JBHJGN01. The sequence goes on along the minus strand of JBHJGN010000038.1, from coordinate 25,691 downwards.
GCGGCGTTACCACCCAGTCGTCGACCTTTACATCCATCCAGGTAAGCTGGACTCCGGCTTTGCCAGCGTAGAGCAGTCCGTCGTTGAGATCTAGCTGAATGTTGTAGCGGGTTCCCTGACAGTGCCAATCAATAATTTCAGCGAGGACAGGAAACAGTTCTTGGAGCAGCTCATCGTCCTCTGTTAAAACATGATAAGCTCGAATGGCTTCAAAATACCACAGCGTAGCATCCACTGTATTGTAGGCCGCGTTGCTTAACGTCGTGCCATTCTCCGGGTCCGGAAAATAGTTGGGCAGCATTCCCCGGTCAATATACTGAGCAAACGTTTTCAAAATCAACCGCGCTACATCCCAGCGACCTGTCGCTAGCGTTAATCCTGGCAGACTAATCGTGGTATCTCTGCCCCAGTCGGTAAACCAGTGATAGCCCGCGATCATAGTTTTCCCCCTTTGGCGGTCGGGCAGCGGACGGTCAACAATAAATTGGTCTGCGGCCAGAACCAAATGTTTAATCCATGCTGGTGCTTGTTCGGCTATTGGGTAAGCCGTTTGCCAGGTTGCGAGCAACTTTTTCTCCTCAGCTTGCCGTTGGGCGAACCGTGCTGCTCCATTGACCGGAGTACTCTGGGTGCTAGCGACCAAGGTTAACGAGTCTCCTGGCTCAAGCGTAGCTGCCAAGGTAGCGGCGTGGAGGTTGTCGTCTAGGTCATCTAAGCCCCGCTGGCGTTCGCTCACTAGCTTGAACCCGTAGTGCCACTCATTGACGATGCAGGTTTCTCCCCGGTCTGCCAATAGATAGAGGGGAGTTGCTTCTGGAAAAGCAACCACTCTGACGCCGCGTCCGGTAGACTCGATGTTCATCTGCCAGCCTTGCGCTTTTGTTCTGCTGTGATAGCTGCGATAGTTCACCAGGGCTTTTAGGGACAAATAAAGTGGCTTACTTCCCCGCTGCAGCGAGTAGCGTACGTAGGTTGTATTCGCTCCCTGCTGCATCCAAATCCTTTTTTCTAGCTGAGCATCGGCCAAAGCGTAACGCCATACTGGGACGGTACCTTCTAGGTAGAATTCACAGGGGGCATGAGCCTGGGGCTCTACGGTTCCATCTGCCCAGCAGTTGGCAAAGAGAGGATAAAACGAGCCGTCGTACCAGGCCGTCTCATCAATTTTAGTTAACAACACCGTTCGCTTGAGGGGAGGTTCGAGAGCGGCGACGAGCCATCCGTGATATCCTCGCGTTACCAAGCCAGCTACTGTTCCAGAGGCATAACCGCCAATTCCATTAGTGACCAGCCACTCTCGTCGCTGAGAGTGGGCAACATGGCGACAAATTTCACGTTTAAGCTCAAGTTTCATCCAGTTTGTACTGCAAACAATCTTTTCTATTCTTCTACAAAATTCCCAGGAAGGGGAGAAGCGGATGTTAAAGAGTTGATAAAGATTGGGAAGCGAGATCTACCTGAAGATAGTTTAGTTGGGCGAGCTTCATCTCCTATGCTGAACTGGTCCGCAGCAAGATTACTGTTTATGACTGTTAACTCCGAACCCAATTCTCAGCAGCATGCCGAGCAACCTGAAATTGCAGATCCGCGAGATTTAACCATTAAGCCAGACTACATTACCGAAAAAAAACCGGAAGAAGTTGTGGATAACCCTGCTGTCACGCCTCAGATGCTAGACGATAATAAAGCAGAGCGAGGAGATTTGAAGCGGGCATAAACAATATTCTAGAGACGAGCAGACGTAAACTGCTCGAGAAGATAGGAACAAAACTGTTCTTTCTCGACAGATTCCATCACTAACACCTTTCGTCCACCAGATTCGAGCTTCACGCGACCTTGACTGGTTCCAGTGGTGACAATGCTTGTCTCCCGCTCTTGGACTTGATATAGTTCGGGGCGAGCGAGATATGCTGTCGCTAAGACATCCCAGCAGTAATAGTCTTGGGGCATGGCCAGGGCATAGCACAATCCGGCCAAATCGCAGAGAGGAAAGCGTCGCCGTTCGGCAAATTGAACGGCAAATTCTGCGGTTACAGGCACCGTGTTCGTAATATCTAGGGGGCAAAGGACGAGGGGAATGTCGGTTTGCCAAACCTTGCCCGCCGCGATTGGATCCCAAAAGACATTCCATTCTGCTGAACCGTCGTGTTCTGGGGCAAAAGCCTTGGCTACGTTTCCAGGAACGGTCAGTGCTCCTCCCATCCACACGATTCGTGCAATTCTGTGAGCAATCGCGGGCATTCGCTCCAGGGCGGCTGCTACCGTTGTGAGCGGACCAGTCACTAATAAAGTCACACGTTCTGCGGCTTGCTGGAGCGTTTGCGCCATAAATACAGGACCGCTCTCTTCTACGAGCGTTGGCCTAGTCTGCCGCTCATTCAAAATCGGAAAGTGGTCGATGACAATCGAATCCCGGCGGAAGCTGGCCGGGAAAGGATTTAGCCCTCGCACTGTACTTTTAGCAACTGGGACTTCCTCTCGCTGCATCAAAGCAAGAATTTTGCGCGTGACGCTGACAGCGGCTTCAACATAGCAATCAGCCGGAGTCACCACAATTCCAGCAGTCTGGCACTCCATAGTCAGGAGCAGCATCATTGCCAAAAAGTCGTCGATGGCACCATCATGATCCATCAGCACTAAGTTTGTCATAAAAATAGGAGCAAAGGTAACAAGAATAGGTCATAATAAAAGCGGGCCGATTCACGACCCGCATTCGTTTAGCCTTCGAGGATTTAACACACGAATTTTCCAAGAAACTCTAGTTCTAGAACAAGCGTACTCAAGGGAGGTAAAAGCGTTCCTAGGCCTGTTCAAGCCAGTCATAAATCCGGTCGAGCTCCTCAAGCGTCACTAACCCATACTGCCAGAGAATCATTGGCAGTGGTCCTGGGTTTTGCTGCGACGAGCGGAGGGCGATCGCAATTGAATCGCGAGAAAGCGACAGTTCTTGCTCTAAGAAGCGAAGAAAACGAGAATAGGTGCCAGGAGACATCGGTATCATTGGCCGTAAAAAGCTAATTTATTAAAAATAAGTATTAATTTTAGATTAAGCTGGCTCACAACAGCCGGGGGATTGTTTCAAGCAAACCTCTAAACGTTAAACTACCCCGAATCGGAACTGAGAGGGTACATTTTCGTTACGGCTCATTGCCGACTGCGATCAGCAGCAGGGACAGGATGATGACCGACAATTGGCTGTTCCTGCCTCGATAACGCTGCCAACAATGGGTAGGGTCGTATTGGCATTTTTACTGCGCGAGGGGCAGCAGTCTGTACTATGACGTAAGCTAGTAACACTTCGTAGTCAAAAAGCCTTCCGCAGGGATCTTTCCCGAGCCTACTTTCTGATATCTACGACTATCCAAATCAGCAAGTCCGCTCAAGCAGTAAAACTGCTGCAGCCGACTGCAATCGGGTCAGTCTCACACCAAAAATTCGACAAAATGACTACGAACGGCAGAACCCCTTCAATGACATCAAGAATAATATTAAAGAGTCTGCTGGAGGTTCTATCTGCAGGGGTATTATTGTGCTTTTTTCGATCCAGACTGATGAAGATTAAGCCCTCGAAAGGACCATCGCTGTTCCTCGCGCCTCAGGAAGTCCTAACACTTTAACATATCACACTTTATTCAGGAGCTAAAAATTCAATAGTAACGCGATCACCCGCCTGTAGCCCGAGTTCAGCCGCTCTTCCCCCCGGCAGTTCGATGACTTGATTCACCGGCATAGGCGGACCGTAGGTGGGACAGGGAGTCGTCGTACAGGGAGGAACATCGGCAAAAATGGCCTGGATTTCGCCGTCCCGCAGAAATACCATATCCAGAGGAATCCTCACGTTTTTCATCCAGAAGCGAGCTAGGCGTAACTCCTCAAACGGAAACAGCATTCCTCGATGAGGAGGCAAAAACTCCCGATACATCAACCCCATAGCCTGCTGTTGAGGAGATTGGGCAACTTCTAGCTCTATTTGTTCGTTTCCCAATCGCACTGTCGCGCTTACTGGCAGCATTTGACCCTGTTCTCTCACCTCAGATACCGGCGCTGGAGCTAACTCAGCCTGCTGACTAGAACAGCCCAGCAACAAACCAAAAACGACAATTGCACTCAGTACTTTTCTCATACCATAGAAATTCGTCAAAGTTATCACCGGTCATCGCCTACCCTTCTCGCAACACATAACCAACGCCTCTAACCGTGTGAATCAGTCGCTTTTGTCCCTCCTGCTCTATTTTGAGACGCAAATAGCGAATATACACTTCGATGACGTTTGATTCTCCGCCGAAATTGTAGCCCCAAACGTTCTCCAAAATCTGTTCTCTGGTCAAGACTTCTCGGGGGTGAGAAATGAGGTATTTTAAAAGTTCGTACTCTTTCATCGTGAGGTCAATTGCTTGACCCCCGCGAATGGCGCGGCGAGTGGTCAGGTCCAAAGATAGACCTCCAAAACGAAGCTGTTCCTTCGCCGTTTCTACTGGCTGCAGGTAAAAGTTAACGAGCTGAATAAACGCTTTCGCATGATAGGGTTTGGCCATATAGTCGTCCGCCCCAGATTCTAGACAAGCGACTCGTTCATTAACCGTTTCTTGCTCAACCAGCATCAAAATGGGGAGACGGGTTCCTCGATTTCTCAGCTGACGGCAAAAATTAAGTCCCGAGTCCCCGGCTAAAACGTAGTCGATTACGACCATAACGGGGTGAAGCTCATTAAATTGGTGCAGTCCCTGACTAATATCGGTCGCAGCGACAACCGCATAGCCAACTTCTTCTAAGTCAGTTCTAGCTCGTCGAGTCCAAACTTCATCGGTTTTGACAAGCAGCACACAGGAAGCGGAAGCCATAGGCATCATGAACAATGAACAGTGAGCACATATCTAGGCTGTAAAAATGTAGCTCATTCACTTGAAAACCGCCATAGCTATTTTTCGTTTATAAACGACAGCCCACGAAAAAGAGGGCATAAAGGACACTGGCTCTTACAGAGAACCGCTAGTTAGCTAAAAGCTCCTCGCCAGTAGCTAATAGCTTTTCTTTAGGGAAGTTCTACGGAAGTAGGCTTAGCAATGTGGGGAAGACCCCAGCCTAGCTTTTCTCGCAGAATTCGAAAGAACTCAGGAGGCTGCAAGCGAATAAACCGAGCTAGATAAGGCGATCGCTCTACATGTACCCGATCTTCAGGTAAAATATAGCAGCCGCCGTTGCCGTCTACCACCAGCACCATCTGGTTAGGAGTCGCCGGATAAATGTTAACCGGTTCGGTGTCCGAAAACACTAAAGCGCGCGAGGCTAGGGAATGGGGGCAAATTGGTGCTAGCTGCAGTACCGGGATATCGGGAGTTAAAACGGGACCGCCCGCGCTCAGAGAATAGGCGGTTGAGCCGGTGGGAGTAGAAACGATAATGCCGTCTGCCGCGATGTCAACCGGAGCATGTCTCCCAATCTTCACTTCAAAGTGGCACATACTCGTTAGCGGTTCTCGATGCAGCACCATCTCGTTGAGGCAAAGAGCCTCCCACAGCAGCGCCTCTTCACGATACACTCTAACCGTCAGCAGCGAGCGCTCCTCAACTTGGTAGTCTTGAGCGATTAACTGCTCCAGCGCCATCGGTAGCTGACTCAAATAGATTTCTGTTAGAAAGCCCATATGCCCTGTGTTAACCGTCAGTAGAGGAATTCCACAGGGAGCTAGCTGCCGAGTTGCGGCTAAAACGGTGCCGTCTCCTCCTAAAACAACGGCAAAAGCTAAGTCTTGCTGAAATTGAGGGGGAGTAATGTGCTCGATACGAGTATGACAAACAGGATGGTCTGGACGGGAATAGCCTAAAATTCCCCCGTAGCCTGTTTCGGTATAAACTTGCCAACCACGAGCCACTAAATCATTCTTCAGCTCTAGCGCGACTCTACACGCTATTGGTTTTTCATCGTTATAAATAATGCCTGCTTTCGGCACAGCTATTTATCCTGTCTAGTCCAATGGATTAATTTTATCGGTCCCTACTGTCCGGTGCGGGACGGGGAAAGGAAAATCTGTTCCTCCGGAACGGGAAAGGGGGTCAGGGAAAGTAGTTCGGTGCGCAACGAAGAAAGAACACAGAGTGAGGCATAAAATCAATCATTGCGCCCTTTTCCCCGCGCCCCCGGCGCATTAGGATTTGGATTTGAAGGGCGTTTTCTTTTTCTTTTTGTTCTTGTTTTTCTCGTAGTCTATTTCTTTGAGCTTCTTCAAAATCCGGTTGAAGTATTCCCGCATGTACGTCTCTAAAGTGGTCGTTTCTTGCGGGTCTAGCCCAAACACCTGGTACACCTCTTCCATCGGCGCATCTAGGGACTTTCCGCTCGCTAAGACCTCGGCAAAGGCTAAGCGGTCAGAAGCGTTGCGGCTCCACTGGAAAAAACGAGTTAAGCGACGCATTCCCCGCAAAAAACCCAACGGCAACCGAGAAATCTTGGCCTCTCGTCCCGATAGCCGCTCGCAGAGATTGATAATTTCGTAAGCTCCCCAAGCGCGAGTTCCGACAACGGGAAAACTTTGTTGTTGGGTTTCGGGAACTTCTAGGGCACGAACGGCAAATTTAGCAACATCTTGGGTATCCATATAGGCAACTGGAGTGCTTTCTCCGGTCACCCAGACTGCCTGATTGTCCAGAATTGGAATGGCGTACTGGCCAATCAACCCCTGCATAAAACCGCAGAGATGCAGAACGGTATAGTTGAGTCCTGATTCTGCTAGGAAAAGCTCGGTACAGCGTTTAATCTCTAATAAAGGTACATCGGGATACTTCTCGGCATCCAGGAAAGAGAAAAAGACGTATTGCTTGATTTCTGCGGCCTTAGCAGCCTGAATCAGCTTCACTTTGCCTTCCCAATCAACCTGCTTAATGCTTAAAGAATCGGTTGCTCTTGCTGTTGCTGCATCAATAACGGCCTCAATTCCTTCTAGAGCTAAGGTAAATGTGTCAGCATTACAAAGATCTCCTTTAACCAGTTCTGCCCCCCATTCCTTTAAAAAAGCTGCTTTTCTTAAATTTCGTACTAAACAGCGCACGTGATAGCCTCGATCAAGAGCGCGACGAGCGACTTGTCTTCCCAAAGTGCCTGTAGCACCGACTATCAATACATTCATTGATTATTTTATTTACGAATCTTAAACTTTCTCTAAGATATTAGCAGAAAACTACGCGGTTGAAATGGGGGACTCGGGGGGAGGCAAGGGCAGGAGTAAGGGGAAAAGGGCAGCTAGCTATCTGATGGCAGAGTGACCGACTTCTCGTTTAGAATACTGAATTCCTGCTTGCTTGAAGCGCTGGAGCGCTTCTCCGAGGCGATCGCACTCGGCAATCAGGCTAATGCGGACGTATCCTTCCCCCGCCTCGCCGAAGGCATTGCCAGGAGTAACGACCACTCCAGTGTTTTGCAAAACGTCTAGGGCGAAATCGGTCGAGCTTTGTCCGACTGGACAAGGAACCCACAGATACATGGTGGCCTTAGAGGGGGGAACTTGCCAACCCAGTTCTGCTAGCCCCTCGATGAGAAAGTCCCGGCGCTGGCGGTAGCGTTCCTGCACCTGTTTGATGTAAATATCCGGTAGCTGAAGAGCCGTTTGGGCAGCCGTTTGAATGGCGGCGAAGATCCCGTAATCTAGGTTTGTTTTCAGAGTCCGCAATCCCTGAATAATGTCTGAATTACCGACCACAAAGCCGACGCGCCAGCCGGCCATATTGTAGGTTTTAGACAGAGTATGAAACTCAACGCCAATCTCTTTTGCCCCTGGCAGTTCCAGTAAACTAGTCGGCTGGTAGCCGTCAAAGGCTAGTTCGGCATAGCAGAGATCGTGAACCAGCAAAATTTCGTAGCGACGGGCAAACGCGACCATATCGGCAAAGAACTCTCGCGGCGCGGTAGCGGTTGTCGGGTTATTGGGATAGTTGAAGTAAAGAATCTTCGCCCGCTGAGCGACATCCTCGGGAATCGCGGCTAAGTCAATCAGCCAGTCCTGTTCGGCTTTGAGAATCAGGGGATAAAGTTCTCCTCCAGCAATCAGGGGTCCGCGAAAGTGAGCCGGATAGGCTGGACTAGGAACGAGCACGAGATCGCCGGGATTGACGTAGGCTAAAGCCAGATGGCTTAGTCCTTCCTTGGAGCCAAGCAGCGGTAAAGCTTCGCTATCAGGATTTAACGTCACGTCGTAGCAGCGCTCATACCACTGAGTAATGGCCGTGCGAAAGCTTGCTGTGCCTTCAAAGGGAGGATAGCCATGATTATCGGGATTAGCCAAAGCGGCGATCGCTGCCTCGACCACAGGCTGAGGAGCAGCGCCATCGGGGTTGCCCATGCCCAAATCGATCAGATCGAGGCCCTGTTCGCGGGCGCGGGCTTTCAGTTCGTCGAGACGAGCGAACACATAGGGAGGCAGGGCAGAAAGGCGATCAGCGCGGTTAATCCAGCTTAAGCTCATTGGATTTGCTCAATGAAATACCAAAGAAATAACTATTCTCGCACTCAAAGGCAATTTTGAGCTAGTCTTTATTTTGAAATCGCGATGCGTTCTCAATGTCATTGGGATGGTTAATGGTTAATTGGTGATTGTAAATCGGTCTGTGGCTGTCGACTCACCACTCACAGTCAACCGCCTTCGCTTACCAGAGAATTTTGTACTCTAGAGAACTTTAGCTCACGCTTTCTGAGACCGATTTTGAGGGAGGAGAAGAGGCTGAGCGTCCCCCCGCTTTTTGGTTCATGACAATTCCTTTGAGGGGCAAGCGGACTTGAAAACTGGTGCCGACGTTGACTTGACTCGTTACCGTGATTTTACCGCGGTGGCGTTGGGCGATCGCCTGGGCAATGGCCAGTCCTAAGCCGGTTCCTCCTTGGCGGCGAGAGCGAGCTTTATCGGCCCGCCAAAAGCGATCGAATACGAAGGGGATCTGATCGGCAGCAATGCCAATGCCCGTATCTTCAACGCTGATGAGCGCCGAAATGCTGTTTTTCATCAGGCGGATCGTGACTCTACCGCCTTCGGGAGTATACTGAAGCGCGTTTTCGAGCAGGTTAGAAAATAGCCGAGAGAGCTGAGCGTCATCTCCCATGACGTAGGCTTTGGTAGAACTCTCGAACTTGAGAGCAATGTTTTTATCTTGAGCAAACGGCTCGAGCAAATCTACTAAACCCTGTAGCATGGGGTTGAGAGCAACGGAATGCCATTTGTCATCTGAAACGGCTCTGGTGCCGTCTGTACGAGCGAGATACAGCAGGTCTTCGGTCAGATTCGTCATCTGCGAGGTCGCGTTGGCGATCGCCGAGATTTTTTTGGCATCTTTAGGATGAATTCTCTCGGGATGATTACACATCACGTCCACAGAAGCTTTGATCGCCGTTAGGGGACCGCGCAACTCGTGGGAAGCGTCGGCGGTAAACTGCTTGAGCTGATGAAAGCTTTGCTCTATCGGCTCAATTGACTTTTGCGTGAGCCAAAATCCGCCAATCCCAACAAGACCCAACGTAGCGACTCCGCCAATCCCTAAGCCAAACAGGAGCTGTTTTTGAAAGATCTCTAGCGATTCTGTTGATTGGCTAGCGCGAACATACCCTCCTAAAAAAGTCTGTCCTGGCTCTAATTCTTCGGTTAACTGCACCGGAACGGTAAACGTGCGAATCTGCGGAGCATCAGCCGTGCCCTTGATTGTCCAGGAACCCGACTTGGGAGCTAGTCCCAGAACTAAATCACCGCGATTGGCCAGCAGTTTGCCTTGGGCATCGAACCATTCCAAGCTTTGCTGATCGCGATTAAATATATCTCGCCAAGGAGCTTCCTCCACTTCATTGAGATACTCACTGCCGCTGACTCTGATTTCTTTGAGTGAGGGCGTAGCTGCTTGAGCCAGAGTTTGTAATTTTTTGTCTAACTGACGGTAAAGACTGCGACCAACAAAAATATAAACGCCAGCGCCAAATACGCTGAGAATGGCTGCCATCACGATTACGTATGACGCTAGTAAACGCCAGCGCAGACCTTTAAACATCAGTGACTATTGAGATAACTTAGATTTTAGGGCTTCTCTTTAAGACGATAACCCAGACCATAAACGGTTTCAATCAGATCGGTGGGAGCGCCTACTAACTCTAGCTTCTGTCGTAAGCTTCTGATATGGGCTTTGACCGTTGCCTCCTCTGGAATCCGCTCAAAGGGCCAAAGCTGTTCGAGAATTTGAGCTCGGCTAAAGACCCGACGACCATTGCGCAAAAATAGCTCTAGTAAGCGGTATTCTTTTGGGCTAAGCGTCAGCGGGCGTTGTTCGTAGGTGACTTCGCAGGTGCTCGGATCTAGCTCTAGCTCTCCCCATTCCAACACGGGCGGTAACGGCGAATTGCCTCGCCGGAGCAGAGCGCGAATCCGAGCCGATAGCTCTTGGAGATCGAAGGGTTTAACCAGATAATCGTCGGCTCCAGCATCCAAACCAGCTACGCGGTCGTGAACCGTATCGCGGGCTGTCAGCATCAAAATGGGAATATGACATCCTTGAGAGCGCAATCGCCTGCACAGGCTGATTCCGTCTATTTTGGGGAGCATGATATCTAGCAAGATGAGGTCGTAATCAAAGGCATCAGCGTAGTCCCATCCCGACTCTCCATCATAGGCAACGTCAATGACGTAGTGTTGATCGCTAAGATCTTCAACGACGGCATCAGTGATCCGTTCATCATCCTCAACTAACAGAATTTTCATGCTCTATGTCCGCTCTTAACAGTGTTTTCAGCGCTCCTCATTCCCATCTCGACGGTGAGAGTCGCGTCATTCGTGTCAACAGTCCCAACGGACGCTTTTGATCTGAAGAACGCTGTCGCTGTTGCTATTCTGAATCTAGAGAAGGCGCTAGCGGTAGTCTGTCACGGTAACAATCGACAAGCTCCTCCCCGAAATTAGCCACTAAGCAATCCTAGTGGCTAATTTCTAGTCTAGAAGGAATTGACAATCACCGCAGACTCGTCAATTTATTCGCCGGCTGGTTCTTCGGGGGCTTCCGGTGGGGCTTCAACTCCCTCTTCAGTGGGTTCTTCTGGGGCGGGGGCGGTTGTGTCAGGAGATTCACAGGCTCCCAGAAACAGAGCCGATCCTAGAAATAGGGACAGGGTTGTTAACTGTAGTGTCTTAAGCATATTTCCGTAAGAATGAGTAGGTTAACGAGATATCTCTTAAACGCTGGAGGTTAACTAGCTAGAACGGGGCCACTGTAGGGCAGCTTTCTAGTTAGGGTTCATTTGCTGAACTTCTTGCTGAAGATTAGGATCCTGCTTAACGGCTGCCAAGATTTCGTTGAAGCGAGATACCTCCAGCCCTTGGGATTGAACAGCTTCTTTCATCTTGTCTTTAGCTTCCTGCTGAAGCTCGACGAGTCGAGCAACGGCATTCTCAAAACTCTCCTGTTCTTCTTGACTAATTTCTGAAGCCGGTTGAGCTTCTGGGTCACGCTGTACCTGGCTAATTTCAATAAATCGCTCTTTGCTGAGTCCTTCGCTTTCAACAGCCTGCACCATCTGACCTTCGTAGTCTTGGCGAATTACCTGCATTTGCTCCATAGCAGTGGCGAATTGCTCAAGTTCTTCTGAGCTGACTTCGGTTGGGGTTGTTTCCTGAACCGGAGCTTCAGGAGATGGCTCGGTTGTCGGCTCAGAGGATGGTTCGGTCGTTTGAGCTTGAGCGACAGCGCCACCAGATAGCAGCACTAGCGCTAAACTCCCTAATGTTAATAATTGTCTCTTCATCTTTTTAGAGATCCTCAGTAAGTGCCACATCTTCCCTTGAGGAGTATTGCTGGCATGGTTAGTTGATTTACTGATAAACGCTAAGAAGCAAAGGTAAAAAAATCGGTAAATGACTTGACTTTTTTCTCAGCTATAAGTGGTAGCGCTGATACTACAAAATTTCCCGTTTTTTTTAGAACTTAGGCGGCAAAATCTATCTAGATTTTCCTTCTTGGGGTAAAAAATAGGTCTTTGTAGGCACGTCAGCCTTTGCGAGAAGCTATTGAGGAAAAAGTTTGCTTCTCAAGCAGCTTCTTGGTTAAGGAATCCAAGCAAAACTGCTGTTTGGCACGGGTCAAAAGACTAATTTTTATACTGCCTGGTAACAGGGGCTTAAACAAGAACAGCCTGAGAGCGCCCAAACTGCGATTAGCTCGTTCCGGCGGAGGGAGTTTTTTGCCCGGTAGTACGCTCAGACAAGCTTTGAAAGTAAGCACCGCCAACGAAAGCTAAAAAGAGTCCATAGGCGATCGCCTGTCCGAGATAAATCGTTTGTCTGTAGCCAAATAGCGCTTTGAGGACAATGCCGGGAAGCTGTTTGTCGGGCAAAACATCGGCTCCATTCCACACTTGCGGACCTAAAAGACATGATGAGCCGCTCCCAAAGCAGAGAGAGTAGCGAGCGTTCAGTTCTGAGAGCAGCCCTGCTGCCGCGTCAAAATGCTTCAGCGCTCCCACCACCAAACCACCAACAATCAACAGCAGGAATACTCCCATCACTTGGAAAAAGAGACGCACATTGATTTTTACTCCCAGTTGAAACAGCAAAATTCCGAGAACAACCGCTCCCGCTAATCCAGCCGCAGAACCAACCACCGAGGAGGTCCACTCCTGCTGAAACTTGGCAACGATAAAAATAACTGTTTCAAACCCTTCTCGCAGCACAGCGATAAACACCAGCAAAAAAATCCCGCTGCCAGCGCCGCCTTGGGCCAATGCTTTCCCAACAGACCCCTCTACTTCCGATTTGACCGATTTGGCCTGCTGCGTCATCCAGATCAGCATCCAGCTCAGCATCGCGATCGCCACCAAGCCCAGAATTCCTTCAAAACTCTCCTTGACAACTGGGGCGTAGAGCCCGTTAGCCGTTACTAGCTTCTGTAAAACTTCTTGAAGAAATAAACCAACGACGATACTGGCAGTAATACCACCGCCAATACCAAGATAAACCCAGCGGTACAGCGAGGTAGCTTGGGCTTTTTTAAGACAGGCTAACACAATCCCGACAACCAGAGCCGCCTCAAACCCTTCTCGCAGCGTTACTAAAAACGTTGGTAGAGCAGCACTAATATCCATACATTATCAATGAAATTTGAACGACATTGCGCCCTCTGAGGTCAGAGCGGGCAAATACTTGGCGAGTCCTGTCGTAAAACGACAGAGGACTATTGACTCGATCATACCGTGCTTCATGAACTACCCCGCCCTGCCTGACGGCTGAGGACGGGGTTTCTGACGCTTCAACATCCCCAGTTGCTTCATGCTTCCGCCGGAAGTAGAGCTAGGCGACTCGACGGCTAAAGAGGACAGTTCCTGCCCCCTTGCCCAAGCCAGGTTGACTTGAGCAGCATTAACATCACGGTCTTCGGTGTGCTGGCAGTGCTGACAGACGTGAACCCTGTCTGAAAGAGATTTAGGTGTTAGCTCCCAGCACTTAAGGCATCGTTGAGTTGGCTTGAGAGTGCGAGTCGGTGACTCAAGATAGACCCCGTTGGCTTCCTTGAGCTTGTAATCAAGCAGTCCCCCAATTGTGCCAAAACCTACCTCTAAAATAGAGCGGTTCAGACCGCGCTTGCACTGACGTTTCCCCTTGCGGGTCATGCCCTTTACGTTGAGCTGTTCGCCAGCAACTAGGCTATTAGCGCTCACTATGCTGCTGGTGAGTTGATGTAGCCAGTCCTCTCGCTGACGGGCTACTTTCCTTTGTAGTTGAGAAACCTTGGCTCTTTTACGCTTCCAGCGTCGGGAAGCCTTAACCGCTCCTCGTGCGGGAACTCGGTTCCCGCACTCAGACGGGCAGTCGTATTCCGCGCTCTTTTTGTTTCGCTTAGGCGCTCTTTTGCGCCTTAGTCGCTTTGACGCTGCTTTAACCTGCCGCTGCCCCTCCTTAATAAACTCTGGCTTAGCTATCTTTTCCTGGGTAGAAAGCGTTACAGCATCCTTGCAGCCCAAGTCAATGCCAACAGCACCACTGCCTGTGTTGCGATCGGGAAGACACTTGACAGTAATAGAGACGTACCACTTCCCTTGATGAAAAAAGATTGTGCAGGTACTGGAAGTTCCCCAAGTTCGAGCTTGCCCTCGCATCTTGAGTTTCAACCCCAAGTCCCGAAGCTCAAGCTTACCATTGACCCCGCTGGTATGAGCTTTCCAGCTCTGCTTACACGGATAAGTCCAGCCACGATAGAATCGCTTAGCTTTGAACTTTGGATAGCCTCCAAGTCCGTTGAAAAAACGCTGGTAAGCAAAATCGACTCGCTTCAGCGTCGCCTGTAAAGCGTGACCGCCAAACTCTTTGTATTCGGACCAAACATCTTTGAAAGCTGGCAGTGAATTTTGCTGCTCTCGGTAATCTACTGAATGATCAAACCGCTTATACTGTGTCCTCCGATTAGCAATCGCTGCATTATAAAGATCGCAGTGAGCTTTCCGCGCCCAATGTAGCTTGTTAGCTTGAGAACGGGATGGATACAGCCGATAGGTGACTCTGCGTGTTAGCATATCAACATCCTACCATGAGTCGAACAGCGTGACAACTATCTATAACAAAGGCGCTCACTGCATCTATTCTATTCAGTTGCACACCTATTTTGTCACCGCTTATCGAAAGAAGGTTTTGTCATCACTAATGACTGAGCGTTTTGTCGCAGTAGCCGGAAGTATACTGGTCAAAAAACAATCTGCCCTGCTTGAATGCCAAGGCGATGCAGACCACATTCATTTACTCATTGACCTGCATCCAGCGAACAACATCTCTACACTACTCGGGTCAATTAAGTCGGCTACCAGTCGCACTATCAGAAAAGAATTTGAGGCTCAACTAAGACCACACTTTCCTAACTGGAAAAAAGGGCTTTGGGGCGACCAGCTTTATATTCGCTCTGCTGGTGGCGCTCCGCTAAAGGTTTTGGAAGAATATATTCAAGCTCACTCAAGGGGTTAGGATTTGGTTGTTGAGCGGGGTTCGATGTCCGCTCAACAACCCGCTATCCTTCCCCTCCCTGCTGCGAGTCGTGAAGGGGATAGCCGCGTCATCGTTCTGGCCTCTTCTCAATTTATCCCCTCTGGGGGCATTGTAATTAGTAATCGGAACTAGAACAATAAAATGTCATAGACTACTTGACTGTTACTAAAGTTGATTGTTACTAAAGTTGATGAAACAACGATTACTTCTAGCTGGTTTAGGTGTATTGGCAGCGCACCTGCTAATCGGCTGTACTCCTGAAGCGGCTGATGAAGCGGCTGAGCCTAGCTCCTCGACCACTGAAACCCAAGCAGCCGGAGAAGGAACCTTAGCTCTAGTTGCTAACGGAGAAGATTTTGTGCGCCAGGGGTTTGTCACGAAAGATGGATGGCAAATCGACTTTGAGAACGTCTACATCACCCTCGATGATGCAACGGCTTATCAAACCGAGCCACCCTTTGACCCAGATAGCAGCGAAGAGCTTTCTGCCACCAACGAAGTCACTTTTATCGAAGAACCCCAAACGGTTGATTTAGCTGCTGGCGACGAAGACGCAGATCCCGTTGAGGTAGCAACGCAGACAGCTCCGACAGGAACCTATAATGCTCTTGCCTGGAAAGTGACAGAAGCAACAGAAGGACCTGCCGCCGGACACACTATCGTTCTTAACGGCACTGCTACAAAGGACGGTCAAACCGTAAATTTTGCAATGAATCTCGATCAGCCCCTCGAATACACTTGCGGACAGTTTGTGGGCGACGAGCGCAAAGGAATCTTGAGCGACGAAGCAGAATTAGAAGCGACTTTTCACTTCGACCACCTATTTGGCGATGGGGAAGCGCCCACAGACGATCCTATCAATCAAGGGGCAGTTGGGTTTGAACCATTTGTCGCTCTTGCCCAGGATGGGACGTTAGAGGTCGATCAGGCAACCTTAGAAGCAGAACTACCTGCTGAAGATTACCAGAAGCTACAGGCGGCGCTCAACGGATTAGGTCACGTTGGCGAAGGACACTGCCGTTTAGAAGGTGAGGTGGTGGAGCATTCTCACGAATAACTTTAAAGCCGTTAGCTATTAGCTCTTAGCTTTCAATTCTCAAACTTATTGATTAATTGCTGTTGCCTACGTAGCTAATCGGTAACGGCTAATCGCTAAAAGCTCAAAACTACTTAAGTTTAGTGTTGTCGGAAATGTTCAAGTATTGTCTTCCCCTCCTCTTATCGATGATTGGTTGGTCCGCCGAAGCTCAGGCTCACGGCACAAATATTGAGTATCGTCACGTTCAGGCGGTTCAGGTTGATGCTGCCTACGCGGGGGGTCAGCCGATGGCAAATGCCCAAGTGACCGTTTATGCTCCCGATAATCCCGCTGACCCCTGGATGACGGGAACGACTGACGAAGAAGGACTTTTTTCCTTCACTCCCGACTATTCCCAACCCGGAAACTGGGAAGTCAAGGTTCGCCAAGCAGGTCACGGTGACTTGATTACAGTTCCGGTGTCCTCTACTGGTCAGGAAGAGGAAGCGGCTCAGGGCGAGAATACATCATTGAGCTGGCTGGCTGGCGAGCGAGAGGAGACGATGACCGCTCAAAAAGCGTTACTTGGGGCAGCAGGAGTGTGGGGATTTTTTGGCACAGCGCTCTTTTTTGCCCGCAGAAAGACAAATTAGATTATGCATATTCCTGACGGGATTATTGATTCTCCCACTGTCCTAGTCGGTGGCTATGCCATTACAGGCGGCGTAACCTGGTACTGTCTGCACAAGATTAACAAAGAAAAAAATCCCCAGGCCAAGATCCCGAAAGCGGCACTGCTCACTGTCGCTTTCTTTGTCGTCAATCTCATCAATATTCCCGTTCCGCCATCGAGCATTCATCTGGTGCTGAATGGATTAATGGGAGTTGTGTTAGGGTACTACGCTTTCTTGGCTATTTTGGTGGCGCTGTTTTTCCAGGCCATGCTGTTTCAGCACGGAGGCATCACAACCCTCGGAATCAATGCCGTCATTATGGGAATTCCCGCTCTATTTGCCTACGCTATTTTTCGGCTACGGCATCGAGTAAAAATTAACGACCAACAGAAAACGAGAATTTTTGCCTTTGTGGCTGGAGCAAGCGGCGTGATGATTGCCGCTGCTATCTTTGCCACTGTTGTGATTACGACAATTACCTCTGACCTAGATGCTCAAACAGAGCGAAACGCTGTTTACCTATCGTTCCTGGTTTATTCTATTCCCGCCATCATTGAGGGAATTTTCACCATGATGCTGGCTTCCTTTTTAGAGCGCGTCAAACCGGAACTGTTAGAAAGTAAATGAAACGAGGGCTAGATCGATACGTTAATTTAAATTCACCCATCCATCGGTGGGAACAGCGCTCTAAATTGGTGGCGCTCATTGCCTTGATCTTTGCGTTTGCTTTTGTTGATCGTCTGATTCTCTTGCCGCCAATGATTCTAGTGACGGCGACTCTGTACCGATTATCCAAACTGCCGCTCGGGTTTCTCCTCCATCGCCTGCACTATCCAGGCTTATTTATTCTGGCAGTTATCGTTGTCTTGCCGTTTGCGTCTGGGACGACGGTATTATTTGAGATTGGACCGTTGCCGGTTAAGCAAGAAGGAGTGGAGGCAGTGCTGTTGATTGCCACTCGCTTCTTGTGCATTTTAACGGTGAGCTTAATTTTGTTTGGTACGGCTCCCTTTATGACCAGCGTACAAGCAATGCGATCGCTCAGGCTACCGGAGGTAATTGCAGATATGACTCTCCTCGCCTATCGCTACCTGGAAGAGTTTAGCGACACCCAAAAAACGATGCGGCGAGCGATGCAGATGCGTGGCTTCGACAATCGCTTTAGCGTTAAAACGATCAGAATTTTATCTGGTTTAGCGGGAAGCTTGCTGATACGCAGCTATGACCGCTCGGAACGAGTGTATCAAGCGATGCGGCTACGGGGATACGGTGGCTCCCTCAGCAGGCAAAGCGAGCAAGAAGGATTTGTTAGCGATCTCTATGAAGCCGATCGCAACAGCCAGATCGCTTTTTGGTCTGTTTTGTTGGTTGCGACAGGGTTTGTAGCGGCAGAAGCTTTTTTGTAGATACAGTTCGTCGATTGTTGATGGTTCATTGATGAATAATGCCCTTTCCCCCATCTTCTCTCAGAAGTTTAGAGTTTAATTTCCGCTGACGACTTCTATGGCACAACTGATTCAAGAATCTAATCGGGATGGAGCAGCAGCTCTGAGAATTTCTCAGTTGTCATTTGCTTATCCTGGGCAAGATAGCATTTTAGAAAACCTCAGTTTGCAAATTGGTGCAGGAGAACGGGTTGGTTTAATTGGTCCAAATGGCAGCGGTAAAACCACCTTGTTTTTACTGATTTGCGGGATTTTAACGCCAGTAGCAGGGGAAATTGAGCTGTTTGGTCGAGCTGTGGAAACTGGAGAATTTCGTCCTGAACTGGGCTTGGTGTTTCAGAATCCTAACGATCAGCTCTTTACTACATCTGTCCGCGATGATGTGGCCTTCGGCCCAAAAAATATGGCTCTGGATACTAAGGAAATAGAAACTCGCGTTCGCGAGTCTTTAACAGCTACTGGAGTGGCCGAATTGATCGACCGAGTTCCCCAGAATCTTTCCGGAGGCGAGAAGAGTATGGTGGCGATCGCCTCGGTGTTGGCGATGCGTCCTCAGCTCATTCTCTACGATGAGCCAACCGCTAACCTCGACTTGCGAGCGCGTCGTCGCCTGATTCGGTTTTTGGCCAATTCTCAGCAAACGTTTATTCTGTCCACTCATGACCTAGAGCTAGTGCTAGAAGTGTGCGATCGCGTTCTGCTCCTAGACGAAGGACAAATCGTCGCCGATGGTATTCCTCAAGAGGTGATGAAAGAGCGACCATTGATGGAAGATCATGGCTTAGAAGTGCCCCACTCTCTCACTCACCGCCACGGGTAACTAAATCCATCCAATTTTAGAGTCTAATTTCAAGTAATTCTCTGCGTTAAAAACTGGTGGTTCATCGGCAATCCATTTTGATCACTTAAATTGATGGCCCGGAGTATCAATAGATATATTCTCTTTGCCGTAACTCTTCGATCAGATCTCGGATGGCATTTTGGTTGCTTTGAGCAACAACAGCCGCTTCACTAGCTTGTGCAGCTCGTTGTGCTGTCTCAACTAGTCGGCTAACGGTTTGAGATGATGAACACTGATGTCTGTTATCTGTTGCTCGACTGTCATACTCGCAAGTTTTGCGTAAGCGGGGTGTAAGTTATCTATTCTGATTCAATGCTAGCAGAAGCTGTTAGTCCCATTGCTTTTATGGCTCCTGGCGATCGCCAGGTCAGAAGCTAGTATCTTAATATATAAGTCTGTGCGTACACGAAAAATATTTGACCTTTATATGAGTAGAGGAACGCTGTTCGACAAAGTTTGGGATTTACACACCGTAGGCACATTGCCATCGGGTCAAACCCAGCTATTTATTGGTTTACACCTCATTCACGAAGTGACTAGCCCGCAAGCCTTTGCCATGCTGCGGGAACGGGGACTGACGGTACTCTATCCCGAACGGACGGTAGCCACAGTCGATCATATTGTGCCGACGGAAAACCAGGCTCGTCCGTTTGCAGATGTCTTGGCAGAGGAGATGATCCAAGCCCTCGAAAAAAACTGTCGAGACACCGGCATTCGGTTCTACAATGTTGGCTCTGGCAGTCAGGGCATCGTGCATGTGATTGCCCCAGAACAGGGACTGACGCAGCCAGGAATGACCGTGGCCTGCGGAGATTCCCATACCTCTACTCATGGAGCGTTTGGCGCGATCGCCTTTGGCATCGGCACGTCCCAGGTTCGAGATGTATTGGCTTCCCAGACTTTAGCGCTGTCTAAGCTCAAGGTCCGTAAGATTGAAGTGAACGGCGCTCTTGCTCCTGGAGTCTACGCCAAGGATGTTATTCTCCACATCATCCGCAAACTGGGCGTTAAGGGTGGGGTGGGCTACGCCTATGAGTATGCTGGCACAACCTTCGAGCAGATGAACATGGAAGAACGCATGACCGTCTGCAATATGTCGATTGAAGGGGGAGCGCGCTGCGGCTATATTAACCCCGATGCGGTGACGTTTGAGTACCTCCTCGGCAGGCCGTTTGCGCCGGCCAATTGGGAGCAAGCCGTCGAGTGGTGGCAGAGCATTCGGAGTGATGACGATGCAGAGTACGATGATGTCGTCACCTTTGACGCCGCCGAAATCGAACCAACCGTTACCTGGGGAATCACGCCGGGACAAGGAATTGGAGTCAGCGAAGCGATTCCAACTCCCGAGACGCTACCGGAGAGCGAACAGGCGATCGCCGAGCAAGCCTATAGCTACATGCACCTCAGCCCTGGTGCGCCCATCAAGGGAACTCCTGTCGATGTCTGCTTTATCGGTAGCTGCACTAACGGGAGACTGAGCGATCTGCAAGAGGCGGCCAGATTTGCGCGGGGACGGCATGTGGCTAAAGGAGTCAAGGCATTTGTCGTTCCTGGTTCAGAACAAGTCAAACAGCAAGCCGAAGCCGAAGGTCTGGATCAAATTTTCCTCCAGGCTGGGTTTGAGTGGCGCGAACCGGGCTGTTCGATGTGTCTGGCGATGAATCCCGATAAGCTTCAGGGTAGCCAAATTAGCGCTTCTTCTTCTAACCGTAACTTTAAAGGTCGTCAGGGCTCGTCAACGGGGCGCACCCTGCTGATGAGTCCAGCTATGGTTGTAGCGGCAGCGGTGCAGGGACAAGTAGCCGATGTGCGGGAGCTGATTTAAGCAGTGCTGCTGGGAAAAGGGGAAGGAGGAAATTGTCGCAAATGCGACGGGAAAGGGGAAATTTGTCCCTCCGGGACGGGGAAAGAACATAGGGCTAGGGAACAAGTTAATTCAGCCACCCTTTCCCCCTTCCCCTTTGCCCTGTTCCCGTTGCGGAGCAACTTTGCCTTTTTCCCGCGCCTGCGGCGCTTTCAGACTCCGATAAATAGCAGCGCAAAGCCGCCAATATAAAGCAACAGAATTAAAACGCTTTCAAAACCAATATTGCCAATGCCGTGTCTTTCTCGTCGCAGCAAGCCCAGCAGGAGAATTCCTGTCATTAGAATTGTCAGGGCGACAGTAAAGCTTTGGGAATTGGTTATCGCTCCATAGATAGAGCCTTCGCGATAGGCAAAGTCGGCAAAGGCAATAAACAAAACATCAAAACTATTGCCGCCGATGATGTCTCCTACCGCTAGCGTCAGTGCTCCCTGTCGTACTGCCGCAATCGATGTCACCAATTCCGGTAAAGAGGTAGAAACAGCGGTAAACAAGCCGCCGACAACGGATTCAGACAGTCCGGTTTGCTCAGCAATAGAAACTCCAGATTGACTAATCACAAAGCCAGCTACCGCCGTCATTGCAGCATAGAACAAAAAACGCAGCCACAGGTTCGTTAATCGTGTTCCCTCGATCTCTTCCTCTGGTTCATCGGTGCGCGTTTGGTCCGTCTGTTTCGGTCCCCACATCGGCTTCGTTTGAGCGGCAGAAACAAGCTGTAATCCAAAGCCATAGGCAGCAATCAGGACAAAAGAAGCAGGATGAATCGACCAGATTGCTGGCTGAGGCACTGCTGTTGCCAGCAGCGGGATCGAGAGCAGACTGATGAGTAGCGTACCTTGGGTTAAGTTGGCAGCCGAGGCAGCCGCATGTTCTAAATTAGCTTTTTTATAAACAATATCGGCGATCGCCAAAAAAGCTGTTTGAGCAGCGATGCCCCCCAAAGCATTACTAACTGCCAGCTCTGGATATCCTCCCGCCGCCGCCGTGACTGAGGTAACAATGCCCGGTAGCGAAGTACTGCCGCCTAGGAATAACGCCCCCACAACGGCTTCTCCTAGACCGGTTCGATCGGCCAAGCGGTCAGCAACTTTTGTTAACCGAGTTCCGACCAGCGCAATCACAAAAGCGGCGATCGCGAACGCACCAATGCTAATTCTTAAAGAGTCAAACACTTATCTGACAGTTTTTGTGCTAATAAAGTCTGGTTTTAGATGCTTGTTTTTTGTTGATAGATATAATTAATTGTCTCCTACTGCTGCAAGATATTCTTCCTGCGCTGGAAGGACTGCTAGAATTTTTGGGTACTGAATTTTGTTAAAACATGCCGTAGAAAAAGATAACCAAAAGAGGTGGTTTAATCTTCTATCAAATGATGAAAATCAGCAATACGCAACGGTTAATCAAAGCAAACTGACTAAATTCCCGTGATTTATTGAGCCTAGGTTGCTGTATCTTGTGCCGATAAATGTTCAGTTTTCGATTCACTATTTTGAGAGCGAAG
This sequence comes from Cyanophyceae cyanobacterium, assembly GCA_050331735.1. Lineage (GTDB taxonomy): Bacteria > Cyanobacteriota > Cyanobacteriia > Cyanobacteriales > JBHJGN01 > JBHJGN01. The sequence continues at coordinate 3,362 of JBHJGN010000038.1, read as the reverse complement.
GGAAATAGCGATCTTGGAATCGGGTGTACCTGTTTCAGTTTCTAACCAGTCAAAAATTTTTTCTAACTGCTCAATTGTGATTAAACCATATTGCCAGAGAATCATCGGCAACTGATCGGGAGTCAATTTACACTGCCGTAGGGCGATCGCAATTGAATCTGCCGGAATCTCCAGATCTTTCTGCAAAAAACGAATAAGCGGAGCCTGCATGGGGTAGTTTTTCTTCTAAACTGTTCTTTAATACAGTAAGCTTCTCAATATTCTTCGATAACAGGATAAACACGGAAATAAAACCAAAAAACGCTATATTTGTAGGTAAGAAAGCTGATTTTGTTTAAATCAAACCTTAAATCAGTGTCAGTAGACAAATTAGTGATGGATGCTAACACAACAGACTTTAACCTGTGGGTCCAACAGACAGCTCAGCTCTTGCGAAACCGTCGCTGGCAAGAGATCGACCTAGAGCAACTGATTGAGGAGGTTGAAGATTTGAGCAAGAGCGAACGGCGGGGGATTGCAAGTCAATTAATTCGCCTCCTCCTCCATCTGCTCAAGTGGCAATATCAGCCTCAGCGTCGCTCGGATAGCTGGCTCGATTCTATTACGGACGCTCGCACCCAAATCGAGCTGGCGATTCAAGATAGTCCTAGTCTTAAAGATTATCCAGCCGAGCAGCTTAAACGCAGCTATCAAAAAGCTCGCCGAAAAGCGGCACAGCAAACAGGAATGGAGCTTTCAGGTTTTCCAGAAGCCTGCCCTTACGATCTAGGATTGGTGTTGGACGATAGCTGGTTGCCTGAATAAGGGCAGAGGGAGAAGAAGGGGAAAGGGATTAACTTTCTTTAATGGTCTTTCCCCAACTCATCTACGACTCGCCGTCAATTTCCTTAAGGATTTCTGTTGCCATCTCGCAGAGAGTTTCGTGACAGTGCCCATTACTGGCCATAATGCCTCCCCACTTTTTTACGTCTCCTTGATTGTAGAGAACCGGATCTCCGTTAAAGTAAGAAAATTTTCCGCCCGCTTCAGTGAGAATCAGTTCTGGAGCCGCAAAATCCCAGTCTTTGGCCGCAGATTTACCGGAAAGAGAGATATAGACATCAGACTGCTTTTCTAGCATCGTCATCACTTTGCCGCCAACGCTGCCTCTGTAATTACGGTCTTTAAACGGCATCCTGTCAATCAATTTCTGGAAGCGCTCGTCTCTATGGGTACGACTGACAACGAGGTATAAGTCCTCGATCTGACTGCGCTCAGAAACTCGAATCGGCTGAACATCTCCGTCCCGAGTCTCTACAATGGTTCCTTTGCCTTTAGTCGCGTAGTAAATTTTATCGTCTTCGGGAATTGCCACAACAGCGAGCATTGGTCTTCCTTCGTAGGCCAGAGCAATATGAATCGCGTACTCCCCAGTTTTATCGATAAAATCTCGCGTTCCGTCTAGCGGGTCAATGATCCATACCCAGGGATTAGATAAGGGAGTGGTTCCTTTGTGTGTTTCTTCACTGAGGAAGCCGAAATCTTGAGTGCCCAAAGCGCCCTGTAGTTTTTCGAGAATATAGCGGTTGGCGGCCAGATCTGCTGTGGTCACAGGACCATCTTTTTTGTCTTGAACGGTTGTTCCCTCTCGATAGTAAGAGCGGAGAATGTCAGTTGCTCCCCAGCTTACCGAACGGGCGATCGCCAACAGATCGTCTAGTCTCATCGAATTAATGCTCGTTGCTGTCATCGTCTCTCCTTGCCTTGTGTATCCTTCTTTTTATCATGTTGCTGCATCCACTGCCGAGTGCCGAAAAACTGACACGAGGCGGAGGCCACTTCAGCGGCGGCAGCAAGAGCGCCGACGAATTCCTGTTGCTGAATATAGTAACAGAAGGCTCCGTGAAAGATATCGCCAGCGCCGAGGGTATCAACGGCCTGAATAGAGGGAACTGTAAGCGTACCGCTGTTGCCTTCGTCACTGTACTGAATTGGGGCTTCGCCTCCGGTAATGGCAATCTTGGTAATGCCTGCGTCTTTTAAGCAGGTAATGACTTCTTGATGAGTGTCACAACCAGGAGGATAAAAGTTGGCCGAACAGATCGCGTAATCAATAAACGGCAGCACTGTTTCTAATCCTTCCTTCCAGCTTCCTCCATCGAGAACGACGGGAACCGAAGACTGCTGGGCGATCGCCCGACTAATAGCCAGTTGATGACCGTCAATGAGTACAACATCCACTCTCTGGAGAATTTCTGGTGGCAGTTGCTCGACCGCTGCCTGTCGTTTGGTGCTGTTGATGGCAATAACGGCGCGATCGCCTGACTTTTGAGTGACGATAATCGAGGAGACTGGCGGCGATTCTGAGCGATTTGGCTCTAAATCTAGAATGTCAACAGCATGAGCTTTGAGATCGCCGTGAATGAGCTGGCTGACCGGATGAGACCCAATCACGCCGACGAGTTTGGCTCGGTTTCCCAAATAGCCATAGGTGACGGCGGCATTGGTTGCCGGACCTCCTGCTGACACTGCTTGCTGGAGGGCAACGATCTTTTGGTTGCTGTTGGGAAAGCTTTCTACCAGATAAATTAAGTCGAGAGCGATCGCTCCAACAAACAGTCCGCGTCCCATAGACAATTAACTCCGCAGGAAGAATAAGTGCCGTGCAGTTTTCATATTCTCCCGATCAACTCTTGCTCCAGTCAATAGAATATATAGATACAAATAGAAAGTGCAATTTTATCACTGAGCTTTTTTGATTGTTGATTGTCCTCTGTTGACTGCGCTTACATATCCCATCAGCGTACTGCTGTATTGGAGAATGTCGCTCCTAATCTAAGAATCAAAGCTTCTGTTTTCACTTTTGTCTAAAATTGGTCATTTCCCCGTCTTTTTGGATGGAGATTTGCTCTGCCTTTGAATCCGGCTAGCAAGCTTTTTATTGTGCCCTCCTGGCTTGACGTGCTAGAGGACTTCCTATAATGTAATATTCTTTTACTCAATACACGGGGACTGAAAACGGCACGATGCACGATCAAAAGACATCTGTTCCTTCCCTAGAAATAACTGGCTCTCGCCAGCTTTCTGCCTGGCTTACAGAGCAACAAATTAGCCTTGCCTTTACTACGTATCAAGCTGGCAAAGTTTTTTTTGTGGGTTTGCAGCCTTCCGGTCGCTTGTCTATTTTTGAGCGCACCTTCAATCGCAGCATGGGGATGTGGGCAAGCGGTTCTACTCTTTATGTGACGTACTCCAGAAGTTGACCGCTTAGGCGGTACAACGCTGGCTTCTCCTCCCTTGACGGGATTCGCGTTTTATAGTGAGGCGAACGCCCAGCCCCACTTTTTGAATCAGTACAGCCGAGTTAAGATCTCGCGGCAGCA
>JBHJGN010000037.1:0-116857 GCA_050331735.1 Cyanophyceae cyanobacterium | reverse complement strand
ATCCAAGTTCAGCTATTTCTACCAAGTCTGCCTGACCCTCAACCTGCTATGGCTTCCCAACGACAACACGAGCGCGTCTTCCTGCGTGAATTTACTGTCCTCAGACGTATTCCAGCTTCTTAGTTTTGTCAGTCAACCAGCTCATCAACCCAAGAAGCCATCGCTTCGTTTTGATTGGGCTTGGCCTCAGCCAGCTTAACCCGAACTCAGGTTGTTTTAAGTAAACACACAGCGGCAGTAGAGTTGAGGGCATCCATTCGACAAACCTTTGGTAGCTAGGCAGTCCCGGACAAGCTTGTCGCCAGTGGACCTGAACATGACCCAGGTAGTAGTGTTTGAAGTTGCGGTAATGATTGGCGTGAAACGCTATTAGAATCGTCATTATTTCGCTTAATCTCAGTCTCCTTGTTCGTCTGCGGGTTTTTAGTCCTTGAGAGAGTAGCTGAGTGTCCCACTTCGGTTCAAACTTGAGACAAAAATCGTCAATGTCACAAAATAATTCTTCTAAACTAGACATAGGATGGGGAGGCTGAATTAGTCGCATTTTTCAGCTTACTACTCCCCTCCTTTTCTTATCCCGAACTCACGTTAAGTAGTCAAATATTGTTAACAAGTTTTCCCCTTCCTAGGATTTCTAGGGAGGGGAATTTAATAGGATGGACTGTAGGAAACAGCCGATAGTGAGGACTAGGTTATGTGCTTGCCGCTGGCATAATATCGTTCAGCAGTTCTTCTGCTGTAACACCAATGACGGTAACCGCTTCATTATTGGGAAAAGATACTTTTGTTGCCTCAACAGAAGTAGTTCCGAGTTTCAACTGTGTATCGGAGAGAGTGTAGTCTTTGTCAGAAGACAGGGAAAGTTTATCTTTGTCGTCCTCAAAGGCATAAACCGTGGCATAGTTGCTGAGATTCGTTGGGTCAATATGAAATTCATCTATGCTACTAGTGCCGACAATGATACTGTCTTGGCGGGAGACAAATTGCCTAATAATTAAATCTTGGCTAGCCCCATCAGCATTGTCGCTGGGATCATAAACTCCCAAATGAGTTTTTTCACTAACGTTAACATCATTTAACCGAACTGGAATAGCAGCTTCTTTAAAGTTACCTGTCAGCCGGTCTGAGACAAAAATCTCTACGGTCAAAATCGGCGTACCATCCTCAAGAGTGTAATAACCCTTCTCCAGACGATTGGAAATATTGTCATCCTCAAATAGAATCCGATCTCCACCAACCATGTATTCACTGCGACCCAAGCTATCGATCTTTTCACCCTTGATGTTCAGCTTTGAGCCTGCGCTGAATGATTTGTCTGCATCCGTTTCAAAGACTAAGTCGCCTTTACGTAAATAACTATCAGATGAAACAAAGTCTGAAGTTTTTGTTGTGTCACTGACAAGATTGTTACTGTTATTTGTGAGCTTCGCATCCATGAATAGAAAGCTACCGTTGTCTTTCCCTTCTACAAGAGAAATGCCTTTATCAAACCCATCAATCTGGAAATCGGCGATCGCCATGTCTTCTGTCCGATTACCGAAACGAACGCCAATGTTATCTGTTTGACGACTCGCTTCTGAAGCAATCAGAGTGAGATCTTCTAACGTGTAGTGACGAGTATATTCTAGGTGTACTCCATCCTCTACTTCCCATCCGGTAAAGTCAGTAACCATATTACGGATATCATGACCTTGGTTGGGTTCTTTTTTGGCAATGTGCAATGCTTTGCCAGAAGCAAAAACCTCGTTGTCTGTAAACAGCTCAAGTGGTGGTATTTCACCTTCGACTTGTTTTGTATAGCGAGCAATCTCAGGATTAGCTAAGTTCTCAGCCAGTGGATCGATATTGTCAATGCCTCGGTGAAAATAAGCAATTCCCATGCCGCTCATACCAGCAGCAATATTGCCGACATTTTCGATCGTGCGGCTTTGAAACCAAAAGCCATTACCCTGCATACCGAAATCCTGGTTATAACCGCCGAATTTAATGTTACGAAGAAGGCCTTGACCGTTGATCGCTATATTATTTTTCCACTCTCCAGTTTCATTGCCCGTTTCAGAAACAAAGGCAGAGCCAAAAACATCGTAGGCAGCGTTATTATTCATCACAGCATGGCTATCATGATGCACAAAGCCCCATCCTGGAGAACCCCAGACCGCATTTCCTATCGCTACCGCTGGGTCATTAGCGGAATCAACACCTGTTCTATGAAAGTGAAACGCATAGCGACCACGGATATTTGTGCGTTCACCTGGAATTGGATCTCCGTTGGCATCTAGTACTCGCTCACTGTTTCTAGCACCTTCTAGGCGAAAATCATTCAAGGCTTTATGCTTGTCCGTTCTGCCAAGCTCCAAAAACTCGGCGTAGCGCACGTCAACATCATCAGAATGCATGAACATAATATGTCCCCTCTGGTTGTTGGGGATATCTTGGTAGTTCTCAGTTTCAAAAACGATGTTTCGTGTATAGTTCGCTACGCTAGCTCGCAAATCACTACGCGGCGTATCATGGTCATATTGCAGAGCGCGGTCAAGAACAATTCGATTACCGTCGATTTGGGCAATTCGTAATTCTTCGTCCTGAGTTCCCAAATCTTTTTTAGGATCGGAGGCGGTTCTTGGTATCTGGTGAGTGCCCGTCAAGACAATGCGATCGCCGACCTGCCAGTTTTGAGGAGCTTCGCTAAGAAACAGTTCCTTATCCCCAGCCAGAGCATCCTTGGAGAGTTTGAGGTGAACCGTTTTTTCCGCCCCATGCATGGTGACTTGACCGTGACTGACAAGCCCTCGACTGAGCTGATCTGGATCCCACTTCAAATCAATGGCACCGTTATCGGCAATGATAATCTGGGCTGTTTTATTCTTCTGAATAGGCTGACTCTTTGTCCCAATGTTTAAAGTTCCTTCTGGAGCAACGATAAACGTATCGATGACCATTTTGGTGTCGGCATTATGGGCAAAGCGCAGCGTACCATCAACTCGAATCGTATGCAAACTTGCATCGCTTTTGCCGTCATAAACAACCTTTGTGCCCTTCGGAATCAATACATCAGCATCATCGTCTGGGATCGCGCCATCTTTCCAAGTGCCTGCATCAAACCAGGAACCGTCGTTAACTGCCACGTGGGTTGCAGCGGAGTGAGGAACTAATTTAAGCAAAGAGGCATGCTCGCCCATTTTAGCAGGGTCGGTGTGGCCTCCTGTCAGGTCATCCGAATGCCCTGAATCCCCACCATCGTGATTATCGGGCTCATCAGGTTGCTTGGAAGCAGCGGCAGTCACAGCGATATTGTCCCACAGATAAGACTCTTTGCTGCCAGTTGTCTGAGCACGAACTATTAGCTGTAACGTTTTGCCATCAAGTCCTTTCGTTCCTATTTCAGATGGACCGTTTTTGATGATGCCATCCCGACGAGCCAAGGAAATTTCCTGGCCGCCATCAAGAATGTAGGAAACCTCGACAAAATCTGCATACTTTCCCGAGGATTCTAGATCCCCTTGGCTCCAAACATCAAGGGAGAAATCAACGGTCTCTGCCGAGGAAATATCAATTTTCTCAGATTTCCAAACTGCCACTCCATCGGTATTTTGGGCAAGGAATTTGCCGTTTTTAACCTCAAAAATAGGGTTGTGAGCAAGAGACGTGTCTGTGCTCCACGCTGTCTTGCCCTGATCGAACTTAGTTTGATTGGCTAGGTCATCGAAGTATTCCTGCCATAGCGAATTAGCAGAATCCATAGTTACTCTTCCTCTTAGTTGGAAAACACAATTTGTTCATGACGTATAGAGTCCTCTTTGGACAATTAATTAGGGCTACAGCCCCGACAGCTAACTTCTCTGGGGTCGGAACTTTTATCCCTCGATAGAAACTCACTGAAAAAAAGACATTCAACAGGGATTTTGTAGGTTTGATGTGAAAATACAGAAAAACACCTGCAAAATCTAGTCTTTACGTTACTTATCTAATACTTTTGGGTAACGTTTTGAGTACCGAAAAAACACTGACTTTCAGGCTACTGATTACAGAGTTGCTGCTAAAGCCCGCAATAATACCAACGATGATTCCCGGGTTGAAAGGTAGAGTCAAAGCGGAACCTCTGCAAAATGCCCTCTTTGAAAAAACTTCAGGCTTCCCTATCCCAACTATTCCTACTCACGCAAGCGCTTCTGCTCACTGGGATATCTCTAGGCGACAAGCAAGCGCGAGCTAGAAGCTTTAGTCGTGTCTGCGACAGAGCCTTGATAATGCTTAGTACATTAAACCTCTAATTCCCATTTAGCTAAAACAGCGAGGTTCTATACAGGCAGCTAGCAACTTTTCTACATTCTTAACTGGTACCATTGGCACTCTCAACTGCTGGCTGACCTGTGCCACTGTTAAATCATCTAGAAATTTTGTATCGTCGTGCTTCAACATCACCGCAGGCAACAGGATAGCATCTCCTAAATCTCGGTTTGCCAACCCAGACAATAAATCTTGACCAGTCAACAGGCCAGTGACCGTAATTTCCTGTCCCCAATACTGACTGCGTAAAGCAGCTAAATTAATGACTAATCCTTCTACCTCATTTAACTGCTGTACTAAAGGTTGGAAGGCTTTTTCTACGGCATTTCCCACAACCCAGGTCATTTGACGCGGTTCTACGCGAGGGGGGAGCAGGTCTAAAGCCATTTTTTGAAAGTGCTTGATAAACTGGCGAATCGAACCGACCCCATTGCCAATTTGGGGATAGTCTTCATAGTGAGACTCTGGAGGGAGCTCTTGCTGGGCAATTAAAAACCATTCATCAGCGAGCCAAGCAAAATTACTGCCAAACTGCTGTTGACACTTTGTTTGGAGCGCCTGTACTTGAGCAATCACTTCAGACGCTTTTTCGAGACTGACGGGAGACAACTCGTCGTCTGGAGGGCGAAAGCGCGTTAACCCGACCGGAACCACGGCAGCGGAAATCACTGCCGGAATGTCGTTTGTTTGAAAGGAGGCCAAGTCTAGTAGCGTTCTTTCTAGATGAACTCCATCATTAATTCCCGGACAGACGACAACTTGAGCATGGATTTGTAAGCGCCTTTCCTGAAACCAGTGCAGTTGAGACATAATCTGTCCGGCGCGGGGATTTTTCAATAGCCGTGTGCGGACTTCTGGCTCGGTGGCGTGAACAGAAACGTAAAGCGGAGACAGTCGCATCTGCTCGATACGCCGCCATTCTCGCTGAGACAGATTCGTTAAGGTTAAATAGCTGCCGTAGAGAAAGCTGAGGCGGTAATCATCATCCTTAAGATAAAGGCTCGCTCGTTTCCCCGGCGGCTGCTGATCGATAAAGCAAAAAGGACAGCGATTGTTGCACTGAATTAAGCCATCAAACAGAGCCGTTTCAAACTCTAGCCCCAAATCATCATCGGTGTCTTTCTCTAGTTCAACGAAGTGAACCTCTCCTGCACTATCTAGGACTTCTAGCTCTAAGATTTCATCAGCGCAGAGAAACTGGTAGTCAATCAAGTCTCTCGGACGCGTTCCGTTGATAGAAACGATCGCATCTCCCGGCTCAAAACCAACTTCGGCAGCAATAGAGTCGGCAAGCACTTTGGAAATGCGGGCAGGCAAAACGTTCATGTGGAATGCGAAATGGAAGACGCAGGGCTAGCTGTTGGCTCTTAGATCTATTTTAGAGTCTTCCTAGAGCGATCGCCGCCAGGATCAGCAGCCCAAATCCGAGCCGATACCAGACGAACACCCAGGTTTTATGGCGCTGGAGATAGCGAATTAACCAGGCGATCGCCAAATAGGAAAACACCGCCGAAGAAATCACCGCGACGATTAAGGGCACCGTCTCGGCCCTCGACCAGCCTTCCTCAAACACCCCAATTAATTCTACTATTCCAGCTAGGGTAATCGCTGGAATCCCGAGCAAAAAAGAGAAGCGAGCCGCCGTTGCCCGATCTAAACCCATAAACAAACCAGCCGTTAAAGTAGAGCCAGAACGCGATACTCCAGGAATCAAAGCTAAAGTTTGAGCACACCCCATTAACACACCATCCAGCCAGCCTAACTGCTCGAAATTCCGCTTATGGGTGCCCACAAATTCCGATAGCGCCAGCAGCAACGCCATCACAATAGAAACAATGGCAATGGTAGTCATACTCCGCAGCGGCGAGTTGTCTAAGTCGGGGATAAGCGCTTTCATCAGCAGGCCACAGAACGCAATCGGAAACGTTCCCAACATAATTCCCATCGCCAGACGAAATTCTTGGGACTGATAATCCGACTTGCGAATTGCTCTCACGGCCCCTCCTGTTACATTGGCCAAATCTTCCCAGAAGTACCAAATCACGGCGACAATACTGCCCAACTGAATGACAGCCGTAAAAGTTACTCCCGGATCGCCCCATCCCAGGGCAACGGGAACCGCTTTGAGGTGGGCCGTGCTGCTAATCGGTAAAAACTCCGTTAATCCCTGCACTGCCCCAAGGACTATCGCTCGAAACCAGTTAAACTGCGTTCCTGGATCAATCGCTGCTGCCGGCGGCGTTTGACTCACACTCCAGCTATCAATGGCAGTCACTCCACGAACACTAGCTGACGCAACTTTTAAACGACCTAAGAAAGCAACTAGCATTGCGCCTAAGCTCAGCGCACCGACAACGGATAATCCTCTATACTGCCACCTCTTCGTTTTGCTCACCCAGTCTTTCCGTTTCTGCGTCCTGCTCGACATTAATGCACCCTATCCAAATAAAGTTTTGCACCTTGCCGCTTTGAGTATACAAAGGTTTTCTGCTATTGCCTAGGCGAAATCTGATGCTCGCTGAGTCATGAGAGCGAGTCTGAAACCTCAGTACTCCACAGGAACTGATTGACCAATCGTTGAAGATCGGGTTACGATGCAATCTGCCCGATCTAATGCCCCCAGGGGGGATATTTTTTGACGGATCCCCTACAATTAGTGTAAAGATAAGTAAAGAAACTTAAATTTCTCTTTAACCCGACACCTAACGATTCAATACCTGTGACTTCTACTCCCGATTATTTAGCCCGCACAAGCACCAATCCTCTCCATCTCATCGAGCGGATGACGCGTCAGGCTTGGCTCATGTTCTTAGCCGCTGCTTTCTTAGTATCAGTTCCGGTCTTTATACAAGCGCCTTTAGTACGGACCTTGCCAACCTTTAGTCTCCTGCTGACGGCGGGCTGGGTCTATTTGGCGCTCATTTTATGGTCACATCCTCAATCTCGGCTCTGGGGAGATTTGCTGTTAGGCTTTAGCTGGAGTTGGCTGGCTGGTTCAATCTACTGGGGGTGGCTGCGCTGGGAACCACTGATTCATCTACCGGTAGAAGCGATTGGTCTTCCCTTTGCGCTGTGGTGTTTGTGGCGTGGCTGGGGGCGAATTGGCAACCTATTTTACCTTGGTTCTCTCATCGGCACCGCCATCACAGACCTCTATTTTTACCTTGTCGATCTCATTCCCTACTGGCGCCAGCTAATGGCTTCAGACCCTGAACTGTACACGCCGATTTTTCAAAATGCGATCGCTCAAATGCAAACGCCTTGGGGAATCAGTTGGGCCGCTGTTTTAGTGTTGTTGCTTCTCGGTCTTGGAATCTGGTCCCTGCAAAAGCAGCCGCTGCACTGGTGGGCTTTTGGCGGTGCTATCCTCAGTACTCTGTTTGTTGATGGTTTATTTTGGGTGGCCGCCTCGATGACGTGACGCCTTGAGTTAATTTTGAGAGCAGTTCAACTTGGAAAACCTCTGCAAAAGCGCTGGCAATATCTTGACGAAACTGCTCTACACTAATTTCAGGAATCATCTGAGCGAGGCTGCCGACGGGTTTGTCGGCAATACCGCAGGGAACAATATAGCTAAATCCGCTTAAGTCTGGGCAAACATTAACCGCAAAACCATGCATCGTCACCCAGCGACGGACTTTAACGCCAATGGCAGCTACTTTACGTCCCTCTATCCAAACTCCGGTTAAGCCCGCTAGGCGCGTTCCTGTCAGTCCGTACTGTTTCAATGCAGTAATGATCACTTCTTCAAGCTGACGCAGATACCAGTGTAAATCTTGTCGATAGTGGTGCAGATCCAAAATTGGATAGCCGACAAGCTGACCAGGGCAATGGTAGGTCACTTCCCCCCCTCGTTCAATGCGATGCACTTCCCAGTTTGTTTGTGTTGGCTCGAATTTTAAAAATTCCTGGCTAGCCCCTGTTCCTAAAGTATAGACGGGGGGATGTTCTAGTAAGATGAGGCGATCTAGAATGCTGGGGTCGGCCAGCTTTTGCGCCACTAGCGATCGCTGCTCCTCCCAGGCCGCCGTATAGGAAACGATTCCGCGGCTGTCTAGGAGGCACTGGCGAGACGAATGAAATTTTGTGTCAAGAAATGTCAAGGGATGCAAAGGAAGATAAAAAGAAGTTGAAAGACAATGTCTTTAAGATTACAGAGTGCTAATCTAAAGACAACAGAAAAAGTTGCGAGGAGGTCTCTTTTCAAGCGCTCGATTTACCCGCTTCCTATAGCTTTTTATTTAGGCATTCGTAAACCCAAATGCCTAAAAGCGACAAAAAATAGAGCTGTTTTCTCAAGCTTCACTGCCTTTGGTTAAGTCAATGAAAGCAACCAGTTTAGTGCTATTAGTTGCTGTAGCTACCTATAAATTGAAGGGGTAATTTCGTCTGCTTTTTTCAAAAGTCAAGAGGTAAAAGTAGTTATCATCAGGGCTAATTCTTCCCAGACAACTATCAATTTTACTGTTGAAAACAAGGTGAGAGGAGAGGAACAGAGCCTTAACGTTACTTCGACTCTAGCTTAGCCCATTCATCTCCTCTGCCATTCATCATTTTTTGTAGAACGGAGTATTGAGTATGAAGCTTTTGATCCAGGGCAATAACATTGCCATCACCGATGCAATCGACGACTACGTGCATCAAAAACTGGAAAAGGCCGTCAAGCACTTTCAAAACATGACCAGCAAGGTAGACGTGCATTTATCCGTTGCTCATCATACGCGTCAGCAGGACCGCCACAAAGCAGAGGTAACGGTCTACGCTAACGGAACGGTGATTCGGGCGCAAGAAGGCAGTGAGAGCCTCTATGCCAGCATCGATTTAGTGGCTGATAAAATTGCTCGTCAACTGCGGAAGTACAAAGAGAAGCATACTCAAAAAACTCACGCTCACGTCAAGGTGGGAGAAGTTTTACCCCACGATTCAGTGGAAACGAACCTCGTCGGTGATCGCGCCCCTGAACTGCCGACCGAAGTTGTGAGAATGAAATACTTCTCGATGCCGCCGATGACCATTGCCGCAGCCAAAGAGCAGCTTCAGCTTGTCGATCACGACTTCTATATGTTTCGCAACAGCGAAACGAACGAAATCAACGTGATCTACGTGCGCAACCACGGCGGTTACGGTGTGATTCAACCGCACCACAGCGATCATAACCACAACAATCACCCCCGTTAATCAAGCGCAAACGGGCTTCTAAACTCGGAAAAATCTCAGGAGCGGTAGCACAGTGCTGACCGCTCTCTTTATATCAGTCTATCCCTGAGCGCTGTCAAAATTGCGATTAGTAGCGGCTGATTCTATCTTAAGAGTCTTCACGCTAGTATCTTAGGTAAACTGACAGTAATAACAGAGCGGAAATTCAGAATCTATGTTCCTTGAAGAGTTATCTCCAGTTATTCAAGAGTTAACCAAACAGCCAGCGGCTTTTTTAGGCGGCTTTTTCTCGGGGGTGTTACGGCTAAATCTTAACGAAGATCCGCTGAAGAGTTGGCTGGAACGACAGGGCGTGAGTCCTTACACAGCTACTCAACCTCATCCAAACGGTCACAGCAGCCGTCCTCAGTCTATTTCTATTGAGTAGAGGCCCACCCGAGGTAGACGATAAGCACCTAACAGAGAAAGTCTTTTAATGAGGTCTTCTCAGCAAAGGATTGGCTTCTAATTTGAGCAGACGAAGCTCATCTCTTCCTAAAAGAGTGTGGGAAAAACACAGAAGGTCAACGAGGACACAATTATGGTAAATACTGAGCAGCCTGTTGCCACCGAACATAGCCTCGATCGGGACTGTACCACCTTATCCCGTCACGTACTCCAGCAGCTTCAGAGCTTTTCCGATCAGGCGCAGGATCTGAGCGCAATTATGAACCGCATTGCCCTAGCAGCGAAACTCGTATCTCGCCGTTTAAGCCGCGCTGGTTTGATGGCGGGAGCGCTCGGATTTACAGGAGAAGTTAACGTTCAAGGCGAGTCCGTCAAAAAGATGGACGTTTATGCCAATGAAGTATTTATCTCCGTTTTTAAGCAAAGCGGTTTGGTTTGCCGCCTTGCCTCGGAGGAAATGGATAAACCTTACTATATCCCGGAAAACTGTCCAATCGGTCGCTACACTCTTCTATACGATCCCATCGATGGTTCTTCTAATGTAGATATTAACTTGAACGTTGGCTCAATTTTTGCCATTCGTCAGCAGGAAGGCAACGATCAAAGTGGCGAAGCTAACGACCTCTTGCAAAATGGTCGCCAGCAGATTGCCGCCGGATATGTTCTTTACGGTCCCAGTACGATACTGGTTTATTCTCTGGGCAACGGAGTCCACTCCTTTATTCTCGATCCCAGTCTAGGAGAATTTATTCTGTCTCAGGAGAACATCCGGATTCCAGACCACGGACCGGTCTATAGTACTAACGAGGGCAACTTTTGGCAGTGGAAGGAAGCCATTCGGGATTATACTCGCTACGTTCACCGTCACGAAGGCTACACTGCTCGCTATAGCGGTGCTTTAGTGGGGGATTTTCATCGCATTCTCCTGCAGGGGGGAGTTTTTCTCTATCCTGGTACGGTTAAAAAGCCAGAGGGAAAGCTGCGGCTGCTCTACGAATCTGCCCCGTTGGCGTACCTCATTGAGCAAGCCGGAGGCAGAGCGAGCACGGGCACTCAAGACATTCTAGATGTAGTCCCCGACCGCCTTCACGCTCGCACTCCGCTAGTTATTGGAAGTAAAGAAGATGTCAAGCTGGTAGAGTCTTTTATTCAAGACCGTTCTAGACGAGATACAGAGGCGGCGATCTCTCCTGCTGAGCGCTAGAATGGGCGGTGCATCCGCTAGCATTGAAGACAAGACCCAATCCTGAAGCAGTCTAACGGGGAGCTGACTAAATTGTGTTCATCTTGTCAGACCGCATACAGACTGAAACAGCAAAGTGTGTCAAATTGAACTGTATTATAGGAGAAAAACTATGGCAACGACAAATAATCCCATTCTCGAGATTGAACAACAGTATGGTCAAAGTATCTGGATGGATAATCTCAGTCGCGACATTATCGAGTCCGGCGAATTAAAACAGTTAATTTCGAGTCGCGGCGTTCACGGGATTACGTCCAACCCCACTATCTTTGAAAAAGCGATCGCCGGCAACAAAATTTACGATGCCGATATTGAAGCTGGCATCAAGGCCGGACACTCTATCGAGGAAATCTATGAATCTCTCGTTTTCACAGATATCCGCAACGCCTGCGATATTCTCAAGCCCGTCTACGACGAAACTAACGGTCTAGACGGCTACGTAAGCATCGAAGTTCCGCCCAACATAGCGAGCAATACCCAAAAAACCATCGAGGAAGCCCGTCGCTATTTTCAAGAAATCGATCGTCCCAACGTGATGATCAAGATTCCGGGAACGAATGAAGGGTTACCTGCCGTTGAACAAGCCATTAGCGAAGGCATCAACGTTAACATTACTCTGCTGTTTTCAGTAGACAGCTACATCGAAACGGCTTGGGCTTATATTAAGGGCTTAGAAAAGCGAGCCGAGCAAGGAGAAGATATCAGTAACATTGCCTCGGTCGCTAGCTTTTTCTTAAGCCGGATCGACGTGAAGGTCGACGGCCAGCTTGACGAAATGCTCAAGGGAGCTGACCAGCTCGAAAAAGAGAGTAAGCTTAAAGACATCAAAGGGAAAGTGGCGATCGCTAACGCTAAAATTGCCTACCAAGAGTTCAAAAAGATTTTTAGTGGCGAGCGATGGGAAGCACTGGAGGCAAAAGGCGCAAAAGTCCAGCGTTTGCTCTGGGCCAGCACCAGTACCAAAAACCCCGACTACAGCGATGTTATGTACGTTGACGAGCTAGTGGGTTCTAATACCGTCAACACCTTGCCTCCCAACACCATTGAAGCCTGCGCCGACCACTGTAGCCCCGCCTCCCGGATTGAAACCGATGTCGATCAGGCTTACAAACTCATGGAGTCTCTCAAAGATCCCGACGTAAATATCGACATCGACCAGGTAATGAGCGAACTCCTCGACGAAGGCATCGACAAATTTGTGAAGCCTTTTGAGTCTCTCATGTCCTCTCTAGAAGAAAAAGTGAAGCAGTTGGCTCCGGTATAGAGTCAGCATTCAGCACTGGGCAGGCTGCTAGTACTCGTACACCCCAAGCAACCTGCCTCTGTTAACTCCATCGTCCCTGCATCTCATCGCTATGCTTAGCCTACAGGAAAACCCCCTTCGCGTTGGTCTTCGCCAGGAAAGAACCCCAGAACCACTAATCTTGGTGATCTTTGGTGCGTCTGGTGACTTAACTCAGCGCAAACTCGTTCCGGCTCTTTATCAACTCAAGCAGGAGCGCCGTCTCCCGGCGGAACTGACTATCGTCGGGGTCGCCCGTCGAGACTGGAGCCACGATTACTTTAGAGAGCAGATGCGCCAGGGGATCGAGGAATTCTCGACCGGAATCCGGTCAGAAGACATCTGGACAGATTTTGCCGAGGGGCTATACTACTGCTCCGGAAATATGGATAGCGAAGAAAGCTACCAAAAGCTGAAAGCTTTTTTAGAGGAGCTAGACGGCAGGCGAGGGACGATGGGAAATCGGGTTTTTTACCTGGCTGTCTCTCCTAAATTTTTCAAGCCAGGGTTAAAGCAGTTGGGTGCAGCAGGAATGCTGACCGATTCCTACAAAAACCGCGTGGTCATTGAAAAACCCTTTGGGAAAGATTTAGGCTCGGCTCAGTCTCTCAACCGAGTGGTGCAGCAAGTCTGCAAAGAAGAACAGGTTTACCGGATTGACCACTACCTGGGAAAGGAAACCGTTCAGAATCTGATGGTGTTCCGCTTTGCCAACGCCATTTTTGAACCGCTGTGGAATCGGCAGTTTGTCGATCACGTGCAGATTACCGTCGGAGAGACAGTTGGGGTCGAAGACCGCGCTGGCTACTACGACACGTCCGGTGCCTTAAGGGATATGGTGCAAAACCATCTGCTTCAGCTGCTGTGTCTGACCGCGATGGAGCCGCCGAACGCCCTTAATGCCGACAGCATCCGCACCGAAAAAGTGAAGGTATTGCAAGCAACTCATCTCGCCGATACTGAGAATCTAGAGCGAGCAGCCATTCGCGGTCAGTATGCCTCCGGCTGGATGAAAGGCAAGCCAGTGCCGGGCTATCGGGAGGAATCGGGGGTTAATCCCCATTCGACCACTCCCACCTATGTAGCACTCAAGCTGATGATCGATAACTGGCGCTGGCAGGGAGTGCCATTCTACCTGCGCACAGGCAAGCGCCTGCCGAAGAAGGTGACGGAAATTGCCATTCAGTTTCGAGACGTGCCCTTACTGATCTTTCAGTCGGCGTCTCAGCAAACGAGTCCAAACGTTCTCGCCATGCGAATTCAGCCCAACGAAGGAATTTCCCTGCGCTTTGAAGCCAAAATGCCGGGAACCGAACTGCGGACGCGGACAGTAGATATGGACTTTAGCTACGGGACTTCCTTTGGCATGGCTACCGCCGACGCTTACCATAGGCTGCTGCTAGACTGTATGCTCGGCGATCAAACTCTCTTTACAAGAGGAGATGAAGTCGAAGAAGCTTGGCGAGTCGTCACCCCAATCCTAACAGCTTGGGAAGCCCCCGCCGATCCCGCCTCGATTCCGCAGTACGAAGCGGGAACCTGGGAACCGACAGAAGCGGAATTTCTGATCAATCGCGATGGTCGCCACTGGCGAAGACTGTAAAATCAGTGACTAGTGAGCAAATTAACTGGGTTAGATAACTGGTAACTAGTCACTAACTAAGCACTCTGCCTGAATACTCAGCACTAATAATCGATAACTGGTTACTAATCATTGTTTATTGATAATTGTTACTCGTTTAAGGACTATCAGCATGGCAATCACAGATTCTCCTCCTCTAGTCTCTTTACAAGCCCCAAAAGACATCTCCATTGATGAAATCGAGGGAGAACTTCAGGAAATTTGGCGACACTATAGCGGAGAAGATGGACCCGCCGCCTCTAGAGCAACAACCTTTAGCTTTATTGTGTACGAACCAGAACCAACACAGCCGCTGCTAGCCGCTTTGGGGTTTTACACTGGTCCCGTTGATGGCATTGCTGGTCCGCGCACGACAGCAGCGATTAAGGCAGCTCAAAAAGCTTATGGAGTAGAACCAACCGGCAAATCAAATCAAGAGCTGTTAGCGAAGTTACAGAGCGAATTTAACGCTCAATCGAAGAATGGAGGAGATGTCAAGCAGTTCTCGCCAGATCTAGAAGGATCGGGAGTGGCTGATGCGATCGCGGCCTCTAATCCTTGTCGGATTATTACCCTCTGTCCAACGGTTGGCCCTGATGAAGGAGTATCGGCCCAGGTCTCTGCCTATTGCCCGATTCAAAAAGCCAACAAAAGTTCCTTAGTCTGCTGCGAATATATTACGCTGCGAGGAACCGCTGCCGCCCTAGAAAGAATCGGCGGGATGATCTCGGCGCTCACGATTAGCGGACTCCCTCAATTTGTGTGGTGGAAAGCCAGCCCAGAACCAGAATACGGACTCTTTAAGCGGCTGGTGAGCGAGAGCAACAGCATCATTATCGACTCTAGTAAATTTACCGCTCCCGAAGCTGACCTCCTGCGCATCGGAGAACTGATTGAAAAAGAGCTGCCCATTGCCGATCTCAACTGGGGACGGTTAGCGGCTTGGCAGGAGCTAGCGGCTGAAGCTTTCGATCCTCCAGAACGTCGTTCTGCTCTCACAGAAATTGACCGGGTAACAATTGACTACGAAAAAGGAAATCAGACTCAGGCTCTCATGTATCTGGGGTGGTTGGCGAGTCGTCTTCAGTGGCATCCTGTATCGTACGAGCACGAAGGAGGCGACTACGACATTAGACGGGTCAAATTCACCACCGCTGAGCAGCGCACCATCGAAGCCGAACTAGCTGGAGTTCCTACCGCCGATACCGGAGATGTGCAGGGGGATCTGATTAGTCTACGTCTGTCTTCTACTAATCTTGATGCCGACTGCTGTACAGTTCTCTGTTCGGAAACAACAGGCTGTATGCGCATGGAAGCTGGCGGCGGGGCTCAATCCTGCCGCATTCAGCAGGTGACTTCTCTGTTTGACCAAGATACCGAAAAATTACTCGGACGACAGCTTCAGCGTGGTGGACGCGAACTGCTCTATCACGAAAGTATGAAAGTCACGACAGGAATTTTGAGACTAGCGACTGCTGAATAAGTTAACCTTCAGCATTCTGGATGGCTCTCATCATTGCCGGAGAAAGAAGTGGAGTGGGCAAGACGACCGTAACGCTTGCCATCCTTGCTTATTTAGCCAAGCAGGGTCGGCGAGTGCAGTCGTTTAAAGTCGGGCCAGACTACATCGACCCGATGTTTCACACCGCGATTACCGGTCGTCCCTGCCGCAATTTAGACCCGGTCCTCACCTCTTCTAGCTACGTCAAATCTTGCTTTGCCCGCCACTGTCAGAGCGTTGAACTGGCTTTGGTCGAAGGGGTTATGGGTTTGTTTGACGGGGTCAAAACCGGGCAATCCTTGTCGTCTGCTGATTTACCAAACGACTATGCTAGCACTGCTCATGTCGCTCGGTTACTCAACCTGCCCGTGCTGCTGGTGGTTGATACAAGTCGGCTATCGGGGTCGGTTGCCGCTCTCGTACACGGCTACTGCTCCTTAGACCCTCGAATTACTATTGCTGGAATTGTCCTCAACCGAGTCGGGAGCGATCGCCATCTCCAGCTTCTCAAAGATGCCCTGGAACCTCTACAGCTACCCGTTATCGGCATTCTACGCCGCCATGAATCCCTGCCTAGCAGACACTTGGGCTTAGTGCCCACTGCTGAACTGACTCAGCTAGAGCAGCGATTCGACCAGTTGGCCCAGATTGGCAAGGTTTTCAACTGGAACCGGTTATTCCCGCTGCTCAAATTGCCCGCCGTTCGCTCCAGCCCTTCCCCGCTACTGGCCTGCCGTTCTCCAGAGATTCGTTTGGCCGTTGCTCGCGATCGCGCCTTCAACTTTTACTACGAGGACAACTTCGATCTTCTCAGGCAGGGCGCTGAACTTGTCTTCTGGAGTCCCCTCACCGAATCCTTGCCGTCTGAGATTCACGGGCTGTACTTAGGAGGGGGCTTTCCTGAAGTCTTTGCCCAGCAGCTTGCTCAAAACCGCCCAGCTTTAGACACAGTGCGCTCGGCAATTCAGACTGGGCTACCGACTTACGCTGAATGCGGCGGCTTGATGTATCTGTGCGAACAGCTTATTGATTTTACGGGCCAAAGCTGGCCAATGACCGGAGTTTTACCAACAACCACCGTGATGACAAACCGACTGACTTTAGGGTATCGTCGGGCAACCACTCTCGCCAATAGCCTGCTGTTGCGTTCAAAAGAGAGGGTTTGGGGACACGAATTTCACCGCTCCCAATTGACAATGGCTTCACCTCGACCCCTGTTTGAGACCCGCTCCTTATCTAGCTTCGTTGGTTATGACGGCTGGCAGCTCAAGCATCTGCACGCCTCTTACATTCACGTTCATTTCGGCGAGTATCAACGCTATCTGGCAAGGTTTCTCCAGCAGTGTAAGGCTTTTCGAGTTAACAGCAAGCCCGATTAACCGACTTCTTCCCAATTCAAAATGAGCGTGCTAGTATAGTCGAGTACCCACTGAGAAACAGACCGCTCAGGCAACAAAGGAGGTGATGCCCATGATTGAAAGTAGTAAAATTATGGGTCTCCTGGTTGACGCTAGCCGGCTGTGTGCCGGGGCTGTTCTCTAGCAGTCGCTAATGGCTTCTTCGGAAGCCAACTCGCGTTAGGGCTGCATGGGTTCCTCCCGGCAGTCAGGTGTTAACTAGAAGACCCACTACACCGCTCTTACAAAACGCTACCTCAATTTCCGGTAGTGCTTTGTAGGAGCGGATAGTTTATGGAGCGAAAATAGTTAACGATATTCAAGCCCATTCTTCTCCTGTAGTGGCAGGTCTTCTACATGATTTGTCCTCGAGCATTAGCGAATTGAGCTTCTCATGGGCTCTTGAAGCACCACTATTCCGACAGCCAGCAACAGAAAACCGTCGACTCATGACCGATACAGGAACTCCGAATCTCTGGTGGAGAACCGGAGTATACTAGAGGCAGTGGCTCTGAAAATAAATTTGTGGAACTTTCCTGCAAAACGGAATACGCTCTGCTTGCTCTTTTGGAATTGACGGACCAGTATCAGCAAAGGCCGCTGCAAATTCGACAGATTGCAGCGAAGCAAAATATTTCAGACCGTTATTTAGAACAGTTGCTAGCAACCCTAAGACGAGGTGGCTTAGTCAAAAGTCAAAGAGGAGCAAAAGGAGGGTATTTGTTAGCACGAAACCCTCGACGGATCACGCTTCTAGATGTCATTAGCTGTTTAGAAGGGTCAGAATCTACAGGCTCCCAGGATGGCAATGTTGCTACAGTTGAAAAAAATGTTGTTCAGGAAGTGTGGCGCGAGGTATATCAAAGTGCTCTAGAAGTGCTGCAAAACTACACTCTCCAGGATTTAAGTGACAAACGAAAAGCTCAATCTCAATCAGATTTTATGTACTACATCTAGTCAACTCCAACCACGCTATGCGAATTGCTAAAGATATTACAGAACTTGTTGGACGCACTCCTTTAGTCCAGTTAAATCGCCTGCCTCAGTCAGAAGGATGTGAGGCTCAAATATTGGTCAAGCTAGAAGGCATGAATCCAGCGGCTTCGGTGAAAGACCGCATCGGCGTTAATATGATTAATATGGCTGAAGCCGAAGGACTGATTGCCCCTGGCAAAACAACGCTCGTAGAACCAACCTCGGGAAATACCGGGATTGCTCTAGCGATGGCGGCGGCAGCTAAGGGATACGCTCTGATTTTGACTATGCCGGAAACGATGAGTAGCGAACGGCGAGCAATGCTGCGGGCCTATGGCGCTCATCTAGAGCTGACTCCGGGGGCTGAAGGCATGAGTGGCTGTATTCAACGAGCCTATGAGATTGTGCAGTCTGTCCCTGAAGCCTATATGCTACAGCAGTTTAACAATCTTGCGAATCCAGAGATGCATCGGCAAACGACAGCAGAGGAAATTTGGTCAGATACCGACGGACACATTGATTTCTTTGTCGCAGGCGTTGGCACCGGAGGCACGATTACCGGAGTAGCTCAGGTGATTAAGGAACGCAAGCCAGATTTTAAGGTGATTGCCGTTGAACCCGTGAGTAGCCCCATTCTTTCCGGTGGTCGTCCCGGACCCCATAAAATTCAGGGGATCGGTGCTGGATTTATTCCTAATGTGCTGCGCGTCGAGTTGATCGACGAGGTGATCACCGTTTCCGATGATGAGGCGATCGCCTATGGTCGTCGTTTAGCTAGAGAAGAAGGGATTCTCTCCGGTATTTCGACCGGAGCTGCTCTGTGTGCGGCCATTCGAGTGGCTCAACGCCCCGAAAATCGAAACAAAATCATCGTGATGATTCAGCCCAGCTTTGGAGAGCGCTACTTGAGTACGCCGCTTTATCAAAACCTAGAGCCGCGAGTGCCGGTAGCCCTGTCGGGGAGTTAACCCCGCTGAAGCTTGAAGTTCCGCCAGAACCTGAGTCTGTGGAACGGTGAACAAGCGAAACACAACGCCCTCCAGACAGCCTCTCATGATAGCCAAGGATAATCACTACCAGGTCTTAGAGGTAAGTCAAACGGCCACTCAGACAGAAATCAAGCAAGCCTATCGACGCTTGGTCAAGCAGTTTCACCCAGATGCCCAGGGCGATGGGGGCGATCGCCAGCGGATTGTTTCGATCAACGGAGCCTACGAAGTGCTCAAAGATCCCCAGCGCCGTCGTTCCTACGACCGGCAGCTCGTGGTTGACGCTACTCCTCAAAGACAGCAGCGCACTAGCGAAGCTCAAAACAGCTACCGAAAACAGCGGCAACGCCAATCAAACTTTTCTCAGCACCAGTGGCTCCAGCAGGTTTATCGGCCAATTGGTCGCATTGTCACGTCTATTCTTAATTCTCTAGACCCTCAATTAGAGGCTCTGTCTGCCGATCCCTTTGATGACACTCTCGTAGCAGAGTTTGAAGACTATTTAACAGAATGCCGAGAAACTCTCGAACAGGCTCGGCTTGTGCTAGCCTCTCAGCCAAATCCGGCTAAATTTGCCAATATTGCTGCCCATCTTTATTTCTGCCTGAATCAAATTAGCGATGGCATCGATGAGCTGAAATGGTTTACCCTCAATTATGACGAGCACTACCTGCATACGGGGAAAGAATTATTTCGGATCGCTCACCGACTCTATGGCGAAGCCCAGGCGACAGCAAAAGCGATCATCTTGTGAGCGGTTGTGGTTGGCCGGTCGAGAGCCAGCTATTAACGGTAAGCAGGATTCCTTCACGGCTGTTCTCTCCCAGCTACAGAGCTAGTTGAAGAGAGCGAGAATCGTTTATCCTGAGAAAGGCTTTACTGATTACTAATGTATCAACGACAGCGGAGATGAACTGTACTATCAACCGACGGGCACAATTTTCGGCCAGCCATCGTTACTGGCTGCCTGAACTCGCTCCGGCAGAAAATAGAGAGCGTTTCGGACCCTGTAGCCGGTTTCCAGGACACGGACACAATTACGTTCTCTATGTCTCTTTGGCTGGCGACATCGATCGCTACGGCATGGTGCAAAACCTGTCCCAGGTGAAGCAAGTTATTAAAGATGAAGTAACCAGTCAACTAGATTTTTCCTACTTAAATGAAGTCTGGCCGGAATTTCAACAGACTTTGCCAACGACCGAAAACCTTGCCAGAGTCATTTGGCAGCGCTTGGCGGCTCATTTACCGCTTGTCAACATTCGCTTATATGAAAACGCTGAACTTTGGGCTGATTATCGAGGAACTATGGAAGCAACTTTAACGGTTAGTACCCACTTTAGTGCTGCTCATCGGCTCGCTTTGCCGGAACTGAGTGATGAAGAAAACGTGGAAATTTATGGGAAATGCGCACGACCTCATGGCCACGGGCACAACTACCATTTGGAGATATCGGTCACTGGCCCAATCGCTCCCCGTACAGGCATGATTGTCGATCTCATTGCTCTCCAGAAAGTAATTGATGATCGCGTTATCGATCCCTTCGACCATACCTTTCTCAACAAAGACATCGCTCACTTTGCTCAGGTAGTTCCCACTGCCGAAAACATCGCTCTCCATATCGCTCAGCTTTTGCAGTCTCCTGTACAGGAGCTAGGAGTCGAGCTGGAAAAAGTCAAGCTAATCGAAAGCCCCAATAATTCTTGCGAGATTAACTGTCGCCAATCGGAGCTGCAGCAGAATAGTTTTTTTGACCAAAAACCCATTTTGGTTTAGTCTAAAAATGCCTTTTCTAGAGAGGGTTGGTATTGCTGGTCGCGAGCTAAAATCTTTCCCTTGAAAGAGAGAAAAATTGTGACTCAAAGAGTAGCCTAAGGAAAAGAATCGACTCAGCTCCAGCTAAGCTAACGATTTAAGCGCTGACGAAAAAGACGACTAATCGTTAAATACGCAGGTAGATGAAGCAACTAAACGGGTTTGGTAATATGGGCAAAAGCCAGTCAGGTTAAATTTCTCTCTGACTGTCTTCTTAGTAAAATACTGTTCATAATCGTATAAGAGGTTAACGATGGAATCTAAAGTTCAACCAACCGAAACGACAGTTGCAGATGCGCAACAGTCGGCAGCGATCAACACGGAAACCGGAGCTATTGTTCCGGCTGATGCTCCCTCTACAGAACCAGTATGGCAGGAGTGGGTTGACATTGCTGTTGGCTATTTATCTCGAATCACTGAGGAAATTGCTAATTTCTTTTCCGACTATCGCAAGCCCCTCCTCAATCTGCTGCTACTGCTGTCCGTTGCCGTCACTGTCTACGTTACGCTAGCAGTCTTGGATGCTATCAATAATATTCCGTTGCTGGCACCCGTTTTTGAGCTTGTTGGACTGGGATATAGCGCGTGGTTCACCTATCGCTACCTGCTGCGAGCCTCGACTCGTCAGGAGCTAGTCGCCGAGTTTGATGCTCTGAAAACTCAAGTTGTCGGAGAGAATCAAGAATAGTAAGCTGAAGCGAGTGATTCGTCAAGGGAGCTGTTACTTTTAGTAACAATGGAGTTTTTGGGCTAGCGGGGAGTAAATCCGAATAAGCGACGAGCTTTGCTCCCCATCATTGAGTCAGCAGCTTTAGAGCTTAGCTGAAGCATTCCGCAACTGCTGAGCGGCCTGATATAGCTTACTCCACTCTTGTACGGTTTTGCTCGTTTTCCAGTCAAAATCTTGAGAGATCTTCTCTAAAGAAATGCCAAGCTTCAGGCTAGCGAGCAGTTGATGTTGGTCAGCATCGAGGCTTTGCCAGTACTCCTGCCACTGGGATTGAGTAAGCCCTAAGCTGTGGTCTTGAAGGGAGGTTTCTAGCCAACTTGCAACCAGCTCTGGGTTCACTTTAATGGCAACTCGCGAGGCATGATAGATCACCTTTTCCCGTAAGCGATAAACCTGCTGAATCGGTAACTGGAGCGCTCTTGCAATAGCCTCTGGAGATTGTCCCTGAAGATAAAGCCTGAGCCACTGAACCGCCCTCTCTCCTAGCTGCTTGAATAGATAGCCTTCAAACTCCTGCTGCACCTGCGCTCGCATCACCTGTTCCTCCCAAGCTTTTTCCTGACCGGGAGTGCTAGCGGCAATATCCAGCAGACTGACGGCAGATTCAGAATTCGTTTCTTCCGAAATTGTGCGGACTGTTTCTTGACGGGGAACCTGAGTGATGCCACTGCGTTCCTGACGACGCAGGTAGTTAACAAAGCGATAGACAACGAGGGGCTGATGATGAATAGGACGCAAGCAGTATTCTTCAACCGTAGCTAGCAACAGACTATCCCGCAGTCGCCTCTGCTCTTGCGCTGGTAAAGCCTGAGTATATTGAGCAATACGAGTCATCTGCTGTTGCAGATAGCGATCGCGCTTGAGCATTTCCTGAATCAGTTCTTCAAGAACATCGGTGACAGCTCGTTGGCGATCACGACTGAGAGCAACCCACCGATAGATCTTGCTACGCAGCACTGTTAAGCTCCCCAGACGATTCATTAGATGACGATAAGCCTGGGAGGAGGATACTCCTAAGTAGCGCTGGCGCAGAATTCGATAGCGATGCTCCATTGCCTGTCGAGCAACTATCACCTGATGCGGTTCAAGCTGTTCAAACGGCGTTTCCCCCAGTAGCCAACATACAATACTGATTTGCGCCTGCTGACTCTGGTCGGAACACTCCTGCCCCAAACGAGAGCGCCAGACCTGTTTTAGCTCCGTTGCTGTAGCCATCGCGGGATGCCCGGTTTTTGGTCTAATTAGTATATCATTCTCATTTACGGCAGCCAAGACTACAGCAAAAAATCAGTGATGAGTCCCCTGTCGTTGGCCTTTACTTTGTCAGGCTAAGGCCGGAAGCAGAACAGATTACCGTCGAAGCGGTTTATTTTCTCTAGCTCGTTCTTGTTATTCTAATGACAAAGGACAAAGGACAAATCACGAATGACGAAGGATCGCATTCCCGTAGTGGTTAACGGCGCTACCGGAAAGATGGGACGTGAGGTCATCAAAGCCGTTACTCGAGCAGAAGATCTGATGCTTCTGGGAGCAGTAGCTCGCCACCCGGAAACGGTGGGTCAAGATGTGGGGGAAGTCGTCGGGATTGGTGCTGTAGAAGTGCCGATTGTCAACGATCTCCAGGGAATTCTGGTGATGGCAACTCAGGAAACAATTCAGGGGGTAATGGTGGATTTTACCCATCCCGATAGCGTTTATGAAAATGTGCGCACGGCGATCGCCTACGGAGTGCGACCTGTTGTTGGCACCACCGGGTTGAGTCCCACACAGCTCGGAGAGCTGGCCGACTTTGCCGAAAAAGCCAGCACCGGAGCCTTGATCATCCCCAACTTTTTGATTGGGATGGTGCTCCTCCAGCAGGCAGCGATCGCTGCTTCCCAGTATTTTGACCATGTAGAAATTATCGAGCTGCACCACAACCAGAAAGCTGATGCTCCTAGCGGAACCGCCCTCAAAACGGCTCAAATGCTGGCGGAACTTGGGAAAAGCTATAATCCCGCCGCTGTGGAAGCCACTGAAAAACTGCCGGGAGCGAGAGGAGGACTGGCCGACGCCAATATCCCCATTCACAGCATCCGCTTACCCGGCTTGATTGCCCACCAAGAGCTCATTTTTGGTGCTCCCGGTGAACTCTATACCCTCCGCCACGATACCACTGACCGTGCCTGCTATATGCCTGGCGTCTTACTGGCCATCCGTAAAGTCACCCAGCTTAAATCCCTCGTTTATGGGCTAGAAAAGATTCTGTAGCCGTTCTTGGTTAACAGAATTGTTGGCTACATGCTAGCGTTTTGTTGATGGTTAATCATTGATTGTGAACGCGAATCTACTGCTCGATTTCCTGCACTGGTCACTGCTCACTAATAACTGCTGATGCTTATTCCCCTCACTCGCGAGAAATTTGAACAAATTGTTCCCCTCATTGCCACAGGGCCTCAGTATGCCCATCACTGGAAGAATGTGCAAAATTTCCTCAAGCAGCTATTGATTTCAGTCGTGGCCGTTGTTGTCATGCTCATCCTCGGCAGCTTGCTAGGCGACGGAGGAAAATCACTTACTCTAATCTTGTGCCTTAGCGCTGGACTCTATTGGCTTTGGGGGCCTGTCTATTGGGCCAGCCTGCGAAATGCCGCTTATCGGCGTTATCCTTATAGCGGTTTTCTCAGAGGGCAAGTGCTGGATGTTTATCTGACCGAAGAGCTGGTGAGTGAAGAAGAAACCGTCAACAAGCGAGGTGAACTGGTTATCATTGAAAACCGCGAACGCCGCATCAATCTAGAAGTCGGGGACGAAACAGGTTTTCGGGCGACCGTTCAGGCTCCTCTGCGCCGGATTCATAAAGCCGTCGCTCCTGGCCAAGTCGCGGAACTTGTCGTGCTGTCTCAGCAGCCAGAGCTAGCTCCCATCGATAAAATTACCGATGTCTATATTCCTCAACACAACCTCTGGATTGGCGAATATCCCTTGCTACAGCGAGATATCTTTGCCGAGGTGAGCCGTCAGCTAGGCGGTCCAACCCAGCGTTCTCCTCGCCGTCGCGCTAGCGAAATTCGGCGCCGAACGCGCTCTTAGGCGATCGCCTCTCATTTATTTGGCTCATCAGCTACAATCAATAAGTTATTGGTTAACAGGAAATAATCATGTCTCGTCGATGTCAGCTCACCGGGAAGAAGGCTAACAATGCTTTCTCTATCTCTCACTCTCACCGCCGCACCAAAAGACTCCAGCAGCCGAATCTTCAGTCGAAAAGAGTTTGGTGGCCAGAAGGCAATCGCTGGGTCAAACTACGCCTTTCTACTAAAGCCATTAAAACCCTAGAAAAGAAAGGTTTACAGGCAATGGCTAATGAAGCGGGTCTAGATTTGAGTAAGTTTTGACAGTGAGCCAGTCATAGTCATGAGGTTAACGAACATCTGAGCGTCGAGCGTTAGTGACGGCTCCCTAATAGAGGACTCACTCTAAGGGGGTAAAGAGTAAAGGAGAAACAGAGAGCTTTTTTCCTGTCTTTTCCTCTATCCTAAGCTGAGCTTGTCTGAACGATGGACTAACATCTACAAAAAACGACTCAGATCAAATTCTGCTTGAGAATTTGGGTCAAGTCGTTCTTTGTTCAGAATTAGTAATAGCCTTTCAGAGTAATCAACGGCCCCTCTTAACTCATCCCGCAACCATTCTAGTCCGCCGTTAGCGTATTCTTCAAAAATAGCCGTTCTGCGTTCTTCCGCTTCTGGATCGAGAACGGCGAGGACTTGAAGATCGCGAGTATGAGCGATTGCCAATAGCTTGAGCGTTAAGTCGTACCCGCGAGAAATAAATACGTCTAAGCTGACTGGACCCGGTTCATGGGTAGATACGCTCTCTAGAGGCACCTGCTTGTGGTATTTTGCCCCGATAGCTGCCGCAAACGCCAACACATCTGCATAGGTTTGAAAAGGACTATGAGGATTATTCGTTGCGATCAAACTCTGTACTAATTCGGCTTTATCTTTCGCAACTCTCACTCGATTGGCCATCATTTGTTTCACTCAGTTAGCAGCGGATTGACTTCCCTTTAACTGGGAAGCATACCAGCACAAAGGGATTCACCAGAGACGAAAATTTCCCTGCTTGACTCTTTTTACCATAGTTAAACGGATCGAGAAAACCGTCGTCAAAAAACCCAGGATATGAAATATTTTTATGGAGTAGCGGCGGCTTGCACCATCTTGCTGCTGGGGGTGATGAGCTTTAGGATTTCCCCAGTAGCAACCGATGTCGGCCAATACTATCAGGAACGAGCTATCCATAGCCGAGACGGCATTGGCAAATTTTATCTGGGACGAGAGATTGCTCAAGTAATGGGACATCAAGAGATGCTGTGGTTAGAACGTCCAAGTCGAGAATCTACTGAACAGCCTGAACGAGTGGTTGAGTCTCTTGAGCTTAAACCGACTGATGTCGTCGCTGACCTGGGTGCTGGAACCGGCTATTTTAGCTTTCGCCTGGCTCCCCTTGTACCCCAGGGAAAAGTCTTTGCGGTTGATATTCAGCCAGAAATGCTGAACGCGATTGAGTTTTTAAAAGACAATCGCGTTGAGAACGTTACCACAGTCCTGGGCAGCCTCAAAAATCCCCATCTTCCTCCTAGCAGTGTAGATTGGGTGCTGATGGTAGATGCCTACCACGAATTTGAATATCCTAGAGAAATGATGGAGCAAGTTGTGAAGACCCTTAAACCAGAGGGGAAAGTGGCTCTGGTTGAGTATCGACGGGAAAATCCCCTCATTCCCATCAAAGCTCTCCATAAGATGACCGAAAAGCAGGCTAAAAAAGAGATGGCGGCAGTTGGGTTGACGTGGCAGGAAACAAAAGCGTTACCGCAACAACACCTGATGATTTTTCAGTGCCTAGCGTTGCCTTAGTTGGACACCTCTGCCATCTCAATAACTCGTTCTTCGTAGTCTTTGACCAGAAAGTTCAGAGGTTTATTCCGGCGAATTTTGTACTTTAATCGTCTGGATTGGACTCTGAGCAACAGTTCCTCTAAACAATCGCGGTCGAAGCAAACGTGTCTTTGACGCTCTTTGCGACCGATGCTGGCTCCGGCAATCACGTGGAGCTGAGTATTCTTTTTAAGCTGATACCAAAGTCCCTCTGAACCGTTTGGACCAGCGGCTGTCGTTACATTCGGACTCGTAGACAGATAAAGAGGATCGAGACTACCAGCCCCCATAGTTTGCTCATAATTGTAGTAATAACTTAAAGGAACATCGGCAACTGGCAAATCGAGTAAACCTTCATAAAACTGCTGAGCTACTTTAAGATCAGATACCATGACGGTGTGTACCTTAGGGGCGCTAGTGAGAAACATCCACATCGCCACGGCGTAGGCAGCCAGTAACATGACCATAATGCCCTGAGTGGAAAATAAACTATCTAGCGCTGGAAAAAAAGCGGCAAGATGGGATGGGATAGCTAAATTAAAGTTTACTGCTAGAGTCATAGACCAAAGTAAAATTGCGAGCAGGAACGAAAAGCTGGCCCGTTGGGACAGATAGAATATGTAGCCTATAATTATAGGCTAACTTAAATATCGACGATGAAGACGCAGTTGCGCCAGGAAGTAACGGCGTTCTGTTCCTCACTCAACAAAGCTAATCGCTCTCTCGTGCAAATTCCCCAGTTTTCGGAATCCTCACATCCCCTAATTCAGTCGCTGTCTCACTATAGTGATCGCGAACTGCTAGCGTTATTTGAGCGCTATCCGCAACAAGGAAAGTACTTCACCGCCATTTTTTGCCGCTACAGTTCGACCCTGTACGTTTTAGTCGCTTCAGCCGCCCACTCTGCCCAACAGGCACATTACCTGCATGCGCTAACGTGGCAACGCATTTTCTCCCAAATGCGAGAAGACCAAACCACTTTCGATTCTTTTCAACATTGGCTGATTCATACAGCCGCCACCTTCATTCAGCACCCTCATCTCGAGGATGAACTCATTCGCGACGAGCTAGCCATATCACCGCCGCTATGGTGTTACGTTGACCGCTCGCTAGAGCAACTGCCACCGAGACAGCGCTTTGTGTTGGTAATGAGCAACAAATTCGGCTGGAGCAACGAACAAATCATCCCACATCTTCCATCAGGAGTAACCCCAGAAGATATTCAAAGTTACGTGGACCAGGGATATCAAGCACTTCAAGCCGGAATCCCTGAAGATATTCGGCAAATTTACCTACAGCCCTCGCAAAAAAGCTTGACAGGACGTGGAGACTCGCTGTAATTCTCTGGGGTGGATACTTGATTGCCTTTTCCCCAGGCTATTTGCTGTGGACTGTCGCCTCAGTTGGTCAAACAACTACGCTGACAGCGCATTTTGCTGCGGTTTGATGTTTTTTTCCCCCGGACGGGCATACTACTGATAGCACACACGGCGCTCTTGCAACAGCGATTCTAACGCCTGTTCAGCGATACCTGCATACCTGCTCTAGGAGACTGCGTTTTTATCTTGGGCTTCCCGTTAAGCGGTCGAATTCAGCAGGCGGATTGCGATCGCGTCTTGTCAAAAAAATCTAATGTGGTTCGACAGATGAATATGGATAACGTATGGTGGGCAATTTCTCAGAGTTCTGCCGGAACAAGTTCCAGCGGCTTTAAGCAAGCTCAATCAGAAGAAACAATGGGCGAGTCTTCAGTGCCACTAGAAGAACAATTATCCAATTCCGCTCAGAGTTCTAGAGCGCAAACAACGACATCGGAGCCCGGTTACGATGAAACTTATCTAGACTCTCAAAAGCGTTATCGACTTTTAGCCAACGGAAACAGCCTTGATATTAAGTCTAAAAACAGTTTTGGCTGTCAAGTAACAGACCTGCAGCCGTGGCAGAAAACTAGACTAGAAGAGCAGTTAGATCTTCTTGAAGAGCAGTTAGCAACCGATAACGATGAAGGATTGCGGGGCAACTTGCCCCAAAGTGCTCTACTATACATCAACCTTCAGGAACAGTTTCCCACCATTCCAGAGATTCAGGATGCTTGGCGAGAAGAAGCCAGAGAAGTCGTCCTGATTAGCGATCGCTCTCAGTGGTCGCTATTAACAGAGGAGTTCACCCAATTGTCTGTATCACAGATCTGCCGATATCTAGAGCGAATGGTGCAGCTTTGGTTCTTCTTAGCGGAGGAGAACTGCTGTCAAAGCCTGCTGGTGGCCACAAATCTGCGGCTTGACGAACAGCAAGCGTTAGCCCTACAGCAGCTCTATGGCGATCCTGCTAACAAACGTCCCAGCCTAACTCAGTTAGCGCAGATGTGGCAAACCTGGTTAG
The DNA here is from genome assembly GCA_050331735.1 of Cyanophyceae cyanobacterium. Classification (GTDB taxonomy): domain Bacteria; phylum Cyanobacteriota; class Cyanobacteriia; order Cyanobacteriales; family JBHJGN01; genus JBHJGN01. The sequence goes on along the minus strand of JBHJGN010000037.1, from coordinate 88,112 downwards.
AACAGGCTGGAAGAACCGAGCCAGAACTCCTCGAGCTAGTACAGGCTGCTCAAAATGGCCTGGAGGCAGACTCCTTGCGAGCGCAGCTAAACCAGCTAGCTGGGGAACCCACGACGACCGCTAGCAGTGCCCCTTTTCTCTCGGCTGACTTAGAGACACCAGACGATAACCAAGACGAAATGCCCACAGTAGTTTTGCCCATGGAGCTGCGTAGCCTCTGCGATGCGGGAGCAACAGATGTGGGTCGTCAACGTGATCGCAACGAGGACTATTTTTGGATCGAAACCTCATGCCAGAAGCAAGAAAGCTGTTACGGTCAGACAGTACAGGCTCGCGGGCTATATATTGTCTGTGACGGCATGGGCGGCCATATTGACGGAGAGCTGGCTAGCAAACTAGCTGTCAAAACCCTCCAGGAATACTTTCAAACTCACTGGCAAGAGGAATTTCCGAGCGCCCAAGCCATTAAAGAGGGAATTTTACTTGCCAATCAAACGATCTATCAGGTTAACCAAGAGAATCGGCGAACGGGCAACCAGCGCATGGGAACGACTTTGGCAATGGCGCTAGTCCAAAATACTCAAATAGCGGTTGCTACTGTTGGCGACAGTCGCATCTACCGCGTGACTCGTCGCGGTGTCGAGCAATTGACGTTAGACCATACCGTTGGCCAGCAGGAAGTTTTACGAGGAGTTGAGCCAGAAACGGCTTACTCGCGCCCTGATGCCTATCAGCTCACTCAAGCCTTAGGACCGAGCGATCGCCAATCTGTGTCACCAGATCTTCATTTCTTTAAAGCCACGGAGGATACTCTTTTGCTGCTCTGTTCTGATGGGCTGTCTGACAACGAGCTGTTGGAAGCTGCCGATGAATCTCTCTTGCCTTTGCTCAGTTCTAGAGCAAATTTGGAGCAGGGATTACACAAACTGATAGACTTTGCCGACCAACACAATGGTCACGACAATCTGACTGGCGTCGTTGTTAGAGTGAAGGTGCAGCCCAAACTAGAGCCTACCTCCAGATAACAACCTCCCCAAGCCGACTCCGCTTGGCTTCGTTGGCAAGGCGCTGAGAGTCATCAAGAACTCCGCCTCGGAGAATCCAGGCCGCGGCTCTACGGAGGGGCCGACCGAGGTTGGCAGCGTCTTTAGAAGAGCATAGCGACGGGGCGCTAGAGGGGCAGTGAGACGGCGGCGGCCAAACCGTTGCAGAGGCTGGCTGTTCAGCTTATTCCTCGTCCCAGGCTTCTACCAGGAGTAACTCACTGACCGGATCTTGCATTGTAAAGCCAAACTCCTGGAGTTCTTGCTTCCAGTATGCCCAGCTATCTCCATACAGTAGAGCGATTTTCCAGATACTGTCGCTTGGCTTCAAAACTTTTGCCTTTACCAAAGAAGACACCTTGCGCTGTAGCTTCACCATCGGGTGAGCAACTGTATTAGTCATAGATGCTATAAATTTACTTAAAAGTTGATGAATTGTGCAAATAACTGGCAGGCTCTGCTTCCCAAAAAGGCTTTACCGATATCGAAGTTTAGACAGTCGGGAAGTCTTTACACACTTACTATAGTTTTACCGCAGCAGACTACTCTTTTGCAAGTTTTTGCTCAAAAAGTGCGGTAATTACTACCTCTGAGGGACGGCAGGAAGACGAATCGGGAAGACTTAAACCTATGGCCCGAGGAGAAAAGCATTTTTGATTGTGAGTCTGCAATGGCGACTGGTTTGGGGATACTGATATGATATGGCTACGGTCGTTCTCAAAGCAATGAGTAAACAATTGGCATGGTTAGCTTGGGGCTTAGCCGCTTCAGGAATTTTTGCTCCGGCTTCGGCTCTGGAAAACTCTGTTGGAGACAAAGGCATTAATGCTCGCCAACTCCATCAAGCTCCCTACAATTTGACAGGTCGTAAAATTGCCATCGGTCAGGTGGAAATCGGTAGACCGGGAAAATTTGGTTACGATAAAGCCGTATCTTGGAATCCAGCGATTAACTTAGCCGGTATTTTCTATCGCGATGCTCCGGCTGCTGCCAACCAAAATGTTGACAATCATGCCGCGATGGTTGCTGCCGTCATGGTCAATCAAGATAAACGCCTGCGAGGAGTCGCCCCAGGGGCAAAGCTGTATGCGTCAGCCGTAGGTTCTCTCAGACGAGCTGGACAGCCGGAGGAATGTCTCTCCAGTCAGCATGTAGCGCTGCAAAATAGCGGCGATGTGCGAGCGATTAACTTTAGCTTTGGCGAGTCTTTGGAGAGAGACTCTAGAAAAGAGGCTCAGCTAGACGGCAATGCCCTGCTCACCCAGTGTGTAGACTGGTCAGCCCGAGTTCACGATGTGCTGTACGCGATCGCTGGCAACCAGGGCAAAGGGGGGATTCCCATTCCCACCGATCACTTCAACGGCATTACCGCTGCCTATACCACGACGCGCCAAGGCAGCTTTACAAAAGTCGATTTTGCCAACCTCAGTGATTTACCCACAGGAATCGGTCGGCGCTTAATAGCCCGAGAGATTAACGTGGGAGCAAGACGCGCGATTAATCTAATTGCTCCTGGCAGCAAAATCTCTTTACCAGCGCTCAGTGGGAAAGTTAGTCAGGTCAGCGGCACCAGCTTTGCGGCTCCCCATGTAACGGCTTCGGTGGCGCTCCTGCAAGAATACGGTGATCGCCAACTGCAACAATCTCGGCCAGACTGGAGTTTAGATTCTCGCCGGCACGAAGTTATGAAAGCGGTGTTACTCACTTCAGGAGACAAAATCCAGGACAGTGGGGACGGTTTGATGCTTGGCATGAACCGCACCATTTTGAACAAGCACAACGATACCTGGCTCGATTCTGATGCCTACATTAACGAAAAAGTTCCCCTCGACATGCAGATGGGAACGGGACATCTCAACGTGCTCCGCGCCTACCAGCTTTTCAGTGCTGGCCAAGGCCACCCCGATGCGGCTCCCAATCGAGGGTGGGATTATCGCTCCGTGGCGGCTCGCTCCCACCAAGACTACCTCTTAGAGGCTCCGCTTCGTCAAGGGAGTTTTGCCGCCATTACTCTAGCCTGGGATCGAGTGGTAGAGCTTGTCGATCTCAACGACAACGGTCGCTTCGATATTGGAGAACGATTTAGCGATCGCGGCTTGAACAACCTCGACCTGTATTTAATGCCCCTCGACGAAGAAAACCCAGTGAGAAGCGCCTGTGCCTCCTATAGTCGAGCCGACAGCGTTGAGCATATTTTCTGTCCCGTTCCCGCCACCGGACGCTATAAAATTCGCGTTCAGTATCGCCAGCAAGTGAATCAGGCTACGCAACCCTATGCGATCGCCTGGTGGACAGTGGCCAAACAGTCACCAATAAACAATAAGCAATGACCCCATTCACTGATTTGTTGATTCACCTTGTTCATTGTTTGCGGCGAATAACGGTCAAGCCATCCCGGAGAGGCAGAAGAACCTGCTCTACCCTAGGGTCGTCGGCCACGACGCGGTTGAAATGGGCGATCGCTTCTCCATTGGGGCTGCGCTGCCCGGGGGGAAGGTAGGGCTGTCCTTGCAGCAGCGTGTTATCAACGCAGATTACGCCGTTCGGGGCTAACAAGTCTCCCTCAAGCAGGAGGTTGAAGTAGTCTACATACTCTTTTTTGTCAGCATCGATAAACACAAGCTCAAAGCTTTCTCGAGCATCGGCCAGCTTTTGCAGGCTTTCGAGGGCGGGTCTGACTTCGATGTAGATTTTATAGCCGTGGGGAGAACGGTCAAAACAGGCTTGAGCAAACTCAGAAACGTAGCGATCAACTTCGCAGGCAATCACTTTACCATCCTCTGGCAGGGCTTCGGCAATGGCGAGGGCGGAGTATCCGGTAAACATGCCAATTTCTAGCACCCGCTTTGCTCTCATCATGTAGGCAAACATTTTGAGCGTTTGTCCTTCTAAATGCCCTGAAAGCATTTCTTGCTCTAGATGACGCACGGTTTCTCCATTAGAAAAGCGCTGGTTCCAGGATTCCTCGCGCGTTTTTCTGTCGAGATTCACTAGAGCAGACGACTCTGGGGTGGTACATTCGTCTAAATAAGGATCTAAGCCAGCCGCTAAACTGTAGACTTGCTGAAGCGATTCTGTCAGCCGAGGATGAGCCTCCGTCGACTGAGCTATTTTTACCGTTTCGTGAAGCTGTTTGACTAAAATGCCCAGGGGGGTAACCGGTCTAGCTAGTTCTTGTCCAAACTCAATCATTACTCTCTTTTGTAAAAATTTGTAAAAATTGTCAGGGAATATTCACGGGCGCTTGACTAGGCTGATTGTACTCGAGAGATGGCAGTTGAGACTATCCTCCTGCGGATGTTGTCTTCCCGGTAAGCTTCTGCTGCGATCAGCCCGTTCCTTCTCGGGTCAAAGGGAACGGGGAATCGTTGATTCCCTCTGCCTCTTTCTGGTTTCCCCAACTGTCTACGAATGACCGTTAAGAGCATATCTAATCATTTGGTTAGCGTAGCCCCACTCGTTGTCGTACCAGCTCATCACTTTGACCAAATCGCCGTCAACCACTTGAGTCATGGTTAAATCGACAATTGAGGCGCGGGGGTCTTGAATAATATCAGACGAGACGATCTGCTCATCCGAAACGCCGACCACTCCCGTATATTTTTCGCTCTGCGCTTCTTCGCGAAAAATTTGATTAATTTCGTCTGGGGAAACAGATTTCTCGGTGACAAAGGTGATATCTGCAATTGAGCCAACGGCAACGGGCGATCGCACAGCCACCCCATCAAACCGATTTTGATACTGAGGGAGCACTTTGGTCGTGGCGATCGCCGCTCCGGTCGAAGTCGGCACGAGATTGGCCGCTCCGGCACGTCCGCGACGAAGCTTTTTACTCGGTCCATCGACAATACTTTGGCTAGCCGTATAGGCGTGAATCGTCGTCATAATTGCCTTTTTAATGCCCACGCGACGACCGATAATTTCTACGACTGGAGAGATGCAGTTCGTGGTACAGCTCGCACAGGAAACAACCGGATCGGAGTGCTCTTGATTAACTCCGTAGACAATCATACCAATATCATCACTTTTCGCCGGAGCAGACAGAATAACCTGCTTAGCCCCAGCCTGCAAATGTTTTTCTAACCCGTCACGTTTATCAAACACTCCGGTACATTCAAAGACAACATCAATGTCTAAGTCTTTCCAAGGAAGTTTAGAAGGGTCTTTTTCTCCAAAAACTTTGTACTCTTTGCCACCTACGCTCAGGCTATTGTCGTCGTAGTCTACCGATTTGTGATAGCGTCCGTAAACGGTATCGAATTTTAATAGGTAAGCCAGATTTTCAGGCGGCACTAAATCGTTAACGGCCACTAGCTCAAGCTTGGGGGAGTCAAGAATAATTTTAAAGGCAGCTCTGCCAATTCTTCCTAAGCCGTTGATTGCAACCTTTGTCATTCTGTTACTCCTTGTCGTATTGCTGAATTGAGATTGAGGATCTGTTTTGGATAGTTTTTCCTCAAGGTAGCGATCGGAAAACTGTCCTTCATCTTTCTTTAGAGGGGTCAACAGCAAACCAAGGAGCACAAAAATACTAGCCGAGCAGCGCATGGCGAATGAATTTGCAGCTACACAAGCCAAGGCCGTCTTCACGGACTACAGAAATGGTCGGTTTGAGGAACCGCCGCTATTGGGATCCCAAACTGACGTTACCTACTTTCCTGTCGTTCTTGGCACACTTAAGCTCTGCTTCAGGCATGAAAAATATACAAGAACTGTCGCAGTTTGATAGCCCACGAGCTTCAGCCTTGGGGGGAAAACGAGCTAGCAGCTTTAGCTGCCGTGGAAAGCTGTAGTTTTAAGCTACTTCATGCTAGTTTACTCCTAAAATCTCCGATTTAATCAAAGTAGCGGGTTCTGGCTAGAAGTCGTCTGGGTAAAACTTTGAACGCACTGTGAGAATGTCATCGTTTCAGTTTGAATGGGTCAATCAATTCGCTAGGGGTAAAATCCAGGTTTTGAGCTTCTGAACGATCTAAAGAAGGAAAACCATCCTGGTTGCCTGAAGTAATGCAGCTAGGCAGGGCGTTGTCTAGGGTGAGAGTAGATGTCAGACTGCCGGACCGCAGCAATCTGCGCCAGGATCGCCGAATTCCACTCGATTTATCGGTGGGAGTGCGTCAACTGATCGAGCTTTCCCGACTAAACCTCAGCGTGTTTAGAGCGGTAAATGCAGCGTGAAGCAGCTTCCCTTGCCAACCTCTGAGACAAGGGTAATATCCCCGCCGTGGAGTTGAGCGAGCTTACGGGAGAGAGCTAAGCCTAAGCCTGTTCCCTTCTGTTTGCGACTGAAACGATTATTGATTTGCACAAAGGGTTGAAACAGCTTCTGCTGATCTTCTGGGCTAATACCAATTCCAGTATCAATGATGGAAAAGCGGATTTCAGTATCTTGCTGTACTTGCAGAGTGACTGAACCTCCAGCACTTGTGAACTTAACAGAGTTAGACAACAGATTGACTAAAATCTGCTTTAGGCGACGCTGGTCAGCCAAACAAACACCAACGTTGGGAGCAATGTTAACTTCTATCCTGAGCCCTTCTTGCCTAGCTTTTTCTGCGACTAGCGACAGCGAAGATAAACAAATTTCTTCTACCGGGACTTTTTCTAAAAACAGCTCTTCTTTTTCCGCTTCAATTTTAGAGATATCGAGGAGATCGTTGATCAGTTCTAGCAAATACTCGCCAGACTCTAGAATGGCGCTGACGTACTGCATCTGTTTCTGGTTTAACGAACCATAGATTTCCTCCATCAACAGATTGGAAAAGCCAATAATGCTGGTTAGAGGTGTCCGTAGCTCGTGGTTCATCACCGATAAAAACTGACTTTTAGCTTGGTTCGCTTCATCAGAACGCTGTTTTTCTGCCACCAACTGTTCGATACGATCGCTCGTTTGAACACGTTCTAGAGCGACCGATACCTGCTCCGCTGTACACTCCAGCAGCTCAAGTTCCGGTTGCGTCAGCGTTCGTGCTGTCTGAGTTTGCAGCGCTATTCCTCCAAAAAACTGACCGCGAACGAAGACCGGGACCGTCAGCACACATTGATCCCCCCAAATCGCTTCTGCTTCGCTCGCCGTAGCAACATACTGTCGCTCGCGTCCGTTGAACACCAGCTCGCGGGGGGCCAAGTTAAATGACCCTATCCGAATTTGAGGAACGTGGTCGTGTAGCCGCCACTCTTGATGAACCTCGAGCTGTTCTCCGACGAGCTGCAATAGGACAACCCGCTCGATCTGAAAGCCTTGTCCAATTTTGGCTAATATCTCTAAGAGAATCTGCTCTGGCTGACGGGGAGAATTAAGCAGCCGAAAAATCTGCTGGCTTAACTCGTGTAGAGACTGAGCTTTTGGAGAGGGGGGCGTTGCCTGCTCAATGGTTCTGACGCACTGAGACGCGATCGCCCGAATAATCTGTCGTTCATTTTCCGTCCACTGCATCGCCTGACGATACAGGCTAATTTCTCCGCTATAGGTATTTTCGGTTAACAGCGGTATGAGCAGAACTGAGTCTATATCAGCCTCGCGCATAGCCACTTCCACGAGCGGCAGTGAATCTCCACGAGCTAAAGCTCTGAGGGTTCCTTCTGCGAGAGTAGAGCGGTAGGAATGGCAGAGTTTTTGACAAAGCTGCCGTAATTCTTGGGTAACAGACTTGGACGAATAACACACCCGCGCTTTGCTATCTCGTTGAGGCTGCCAGCTTAAGCAGCATCCCGCATTGAAAGTTTCTGCGATGAGCTCAACAGTAGACTGAAGGATATTCTCGACTGGAGATTCTGTGACTTGAACGAGCTGTTCTATCATGGCTGTGCGATCACGAAGCATTAAGGCTGCTCTGTTAACACTAAAATCTATTTAGGATATAGAGAATCGGCGACGGAATTAGCTTCTATAAAAATAGCGTTAAGTCTCCCAAATTGCTCTACTGGTAGGTTGCCGATGAAGCCGTTTTTGGAGAAAAGAGCCTCTTTGTGGGTCAATCCATAGGCGAGATGCCTAAATTAGGCAATTTGATTCTCGGTGGCGAACCAACGGGACAATGTTTTAACAGACCTCGGTCAATAGAGCAGCGAGCTACTCAATTGAGGCGTTTTTATTCCCTCATTATCCAAATGGTTATTGAAAAAATCATGTTTTTGTTTTCTAACATAGATAAAGATTTTTAAAGAGGATATTTTTATCAAAAATTACTCGGTTTTTAATCCTGTCCTGCTTTTTTAAGCAGATTCTTATTGCTAGCCCTTATTCTGATAGCAGCGACTTAAAACTCTTGTCGCGAAAAAATGACGACGGCGACCGCCAATAGCAATATTGTATACAAAACGCCGTAAAGAGCATGGCTAAACAATTCTAGAGTCGAAGGCAGTAAACCATAAACGGCTTCGTTTCTCAGATTTAGTCGGGACAAATCTGGCAAAATAAGATAAAGAGCCTCCGTAAACCTTTCCACAGTTCGATTTTGGCTGAGTTCACCAAGTTCTACCAAATCACGGCTGACGTGTCCCATTAAGAAAATGCCAAAGCTCAGCAGGGTTGCCAAGATGGAGCTCGTAAATACTCCCAAAACAACAGCAACAGCGCTCAGCAAAATCGTCTCCAGCAGCAGATACACTACTGCAACTATAATGCTGCCCAGAGGATAGGCCGTATTTGACATCTGCAACAGAGCCAAGTAAACACCGGACATCACAGACAGTAACACTGCCAGCACCGCCACTAAGCCTAGATGTTTACCCACAATAAATTCAGTGCGGCTCATAGGTTTAGGAATGAGGACCAGAATCGTGCGCTGTTCAATCTCCTTGTTGATCAACCCAGTACCGACAAAAATGGCAACCCCAACGCTGAAAACGGCCATAGCCCCCAATCCAAAATCGAGGAAAATCTTTTCGTGGGTTCCTGCCGAAATCTCCGGCAGCAATCGCCAAGCCATACCTAGCAGAATTGTAAAAAAACCAACGAGGTACAGAAGGCGATCGCGAATCGCCTCCCGAAAGCCGTTGGCTGCGATCGCCCAGATTCTCCCTATGCTCATCGCACCACTTTCAAGATTTTCTTTATGTACTACGGTGCTATATTGCCCAAAATTCTAACGAAATATAAACCAAGATGAAGAATTATCAGAATTAGCCCTTCGTTATGTCCTTCTCTCGGTTCTTTTCCCAATCGCTGCTACTAGCGGCTGGAATATTGGCACGAGCTTCGGCTGACTGACGGCTAAACAAGGAAACGATCGGCTGCCGTAGTCTTGACCCACTTGGAGAGGAAATGGTTCTGTTCCAAGAGCAATATAGACTCCCCCGGCTGCCTGTAAAATAGGCCACACAGCGGCAATGTCCCAAATTTTGGGCGTGGCTTCGACCCCGCCGAGGGTGGCTCCCGCAGCCACCAGCAGAATATTGTAGCTAGCAACGCCAATCATGCGAATCTTGCAGGGAAACGGGCGTTGCAGAATGGCCGTACTGCGAGCGCAGATATTGAAGAGATGACTGTTGCTCGGAGCATCGGCACTCGTGTGAATCGGTTGATGGTTTAAATAAGCTCCCGTGGGTCCGGTTAACCCAGAGTCCCCGTACCAGAAACCGTGAAACGTCTGTTGGATAGGAGGGAGATGCACCAGTCCAAATACTGGCGTTCCTTGATAAAGTAACCCGAGGGAAATGCCCCACAGCGGCACACCCCGGGTAAAATTCGTGGTGCCATCGATCGGATCGACAATCCAGCACCAGTCATGTTCTGGAAAAACATGAGTCGTTTCTTCAGTAAGAACACCGTGGTCCGGAAAGCGAGCTGCGATCGCTTCCCTAATTTGACAATCTGCCCACCGATCTGCCTGCGTCACCAGAGAACCATCAGCTTTATGGGTCGCCTGTCGCGTATCAGAACGAACGAGCTGATTGCCAACCTGCTCCGTCGTCTCCTGCGCAAACTCTATAATTTTTGTCCAATCTGTCATTTAAAGAAGCTGTTAGCTTTCTCAGAGCGAACAGCTATTAAACTATCACTAATCACTGTTGCTGACACACCTGCTCCAGGGTAGCCACAAAGTCTGGATACGAAATCGCCGCTGCTTCAGCGCGATAAATCGTCGTTGTCCCAGTGGCGTTCAGCCCCGCAATGGCCAAGCTCATGGCGATGCGATGGTCGGTGTAGCTATCTACCTCGGTTCCCGCTAGAGGAGTGCCGCCTTCAATTTCTAAACCGTCGGGCAGCTCCGTGATTTTAGCGCCCATGCGGTTTAGCTGAGAGGCAATCACGGCGAGGCGATCGCTTTCTTTAACGCGCAGCTCGGCGGCATCTCGAATCACGGTTGTGCCAGCGGCAAAAACAGCCGCCACCGCGAGAATAGGAATTTCGTCAATCAGCCGCGGAATCATTTCTCCCTCGATGGTGCAGCCTTTGAGGGGTCCAGACCGTACGCGCAAATCAGCCACGGGTTCTCCGGCCACGACGCGCTCGTTTTCCCGTTCAATGTCTGCCTCCATGCGCTCTAGCACTTCTAAAATACCGATGCGGGTTGGGTTCGTCCCCACGTTTTCGATGACGAGTTCTGAGCCGGGCACAATCGCGGCTGCCACCAGCCAAAAGGCGGCTGAACTAATATCTCCCGGCACAACAACCCGTTGGCCCTTGAGCTGAGGGTAACCAGTAATCGTGGCGCTGTGGGTTTCTGGGTCCACCCGAACGTCAGCGCCAAAAGCTCTCAGCATCCTTTCGCTGTGGTCTCTAGAAAGGGCTGGTTCTGTGACGGTGGTTTCTCCTGGAACCATCAGCCCAGCCAACAGCACACAGGATTTAACCTGGGCCGAAGCCATCGGAGAACTATAGTGCAGGGGCTGAAGCTGTTGACCTCTGAGCGCCAGGGGAGCTAGAGAATTTCCTTTACGACCCCAAATCGTAGCTCCCATCTGCTGAAGCGGCTTGACCACGCGGGACATGGGGCGGGAACGCAAAGACTGATCTCCCGTGATGGTAAAAAACCGTCCGGGGGTTGCAGCCAGCAGACCGATCATCAAGCGAATCGTGGTGCCAGAGTTACCGGCATCTAAAACGTTTTCTGGTTCCTGGAGCTGCCCCAATCCAACGCCTTCAACAATGACTTTGCCGGCGTTGAGCGGAGAAATTTTAGCCCCCATCTCCTGAAAGCACCGCGCTGTACTGCGAGGATCTTCTCCAACTAGTAATCCCTCTATAATTGTTTCTCCTTCGGCAATTGACCCCAGCATCAGCGCCCGATGAGAAATAGACTTATCTCCAGGAACCCGAAATCTGCCTCGCAGAGAAACCCCGGACGCTGGCGCAATAATTAAGGTTTGTTGATTGACGGTACTTTTGAGCGTAACGGTAGAAGCTAGCATGAACAGCAACGCGATCTAGATATGTAGCAGATCTTATCAAAGGAGCTAGGCGATCGCGCTTGCCTTTTTTTTTAAGTTACTGCTCTTTTCTCCTGCTTCTTTCCTTGGCACAGATTTTTATTCAAAGTACGCTGGATAGACAAACGCAAAGGCCGTAGAACTTGGAATCACAGTGCCATCCATTTCGGTCACAACAACCGTTGCTAATTGGCGATCCCATCTCGCTTTGATGGTGCGTCCGTTGAAGACTACCACCTTCTCTTCTACTTGTTTAAGTTCCTCGTGGGGAAATTGCCGGCTGTCACCGGAGAAGCGGTTGTGGGGCATTTGATTGTCTGCTTCCCAGACATGGCTCACAATGGCTTTCGGATGCAGCGTGAGCCTATCTTGATGACGCACTCGAAACACAATCGTCTCGTCTGTTTGGCAGACTAACATCTCCTAACCTTAGAGTTGTAGCCCCAACTCTTAGAATTACTCGACTAGCGTTAGCATCGCGTCCATGCTTAGCCGAACAGCTTGGACAGACCCAATAACGTTCGTTCAAGTCCAGCTTATCTACCACAAAATTGCACTCAGAACAGGTTTTAGAGCTAGGGAACCAACGATCAATATAGCTAACCACCTTGCCTTTCTTTTCGCCGACAAAGTCCAGGATTTTCAGGAACTCAGCAAAAGCCAAGTCACTGATCTTCCGACCCCACAAACGCTGCATTCCCTTGAGACTGAGAGTTTCAAAGAACAAGTAATCAAACTTGTCCGTTAGCCTATGTGCCAGCTTCCAGAACCAGTCAGAGCGGCGGTTTACAACTTTCTCATGGACTCGCACCAGATTTACCCTTGCTTTCTCTCGCCTCCTGGAACCTCGTTTCTTGGTGGAATGATTGCGGCTGGCTAACGCTAGCTGCTTTAAAGATTGCTTAAGGAACAATGGCGATTTGATATCCGTGCCGTCCGAGCAAGTTAGAAATGTTTTGCAGCCGAAGTCAAAACCTGCGCTGTTACCCGTCATGACTGGGACTTGGCGATCTACAAAATCAGTCACAACAAACACAAATAACTCGTCTAGAGCATTACGTTTGATAGTGACAGTTTTAATCTTTCCTTGGATTTCTCGACTGAGCCAGAATTTAAATACTCGCTTTCCAATCCTCAACCGGGAACGACCCGGAATCGATTTTGGGTCGCAAGCTTGGTGCATTCCGCACTGATTGCCTGATAAAAACTTATAGCCATTCTGCTTAAGCGTAATAGCTTTATACTTAATTTTCTTTCTAAAGTTCGGTGGTCTAACCCCCTTCTTGTGGTGTTTGAAAAATAGCTCGTAGGCTCGGTCTATCCGCTGAACGATATCTTGAACAGCCTGGGCGTTAACCAGGAGCCAATAAGCATTGCTCCGTTTTAGTTTAGCTATATGCTTCATCAGCTTATTTTTGTTTAGATGCTTTTTGAACATCCGATAATAGCGCTTATGCAAAGCAATGCAGTGATTATATACACTGCTGGCTGCATTGATAGCGCGATGTAGATGTTGATTCCACTTCTGGTGATATAGCTTAAATTTAAACGTTTTCATCTGTCTATAATACCGTTAGATAGACATAATTTGTAGAGATAACGGAAAGATATAGACGAACTCATACAACCGTTTCAGATATCAACTATCATTTCATTTGGATACCGAGAAGACGTAGAAAAGTCTTGAAGGGGAAGATCAAGCAAAGGCTTAGCGAACTAATTCATCAAGCCTTGTCAGCTCTAGATTGTCGATTAATCTCTCTAGCTATAGAGCCTGACCACGTACACCTATTCATCAACGCGCCTTTTCACTTAGGCATTCCAGCTATCATGCACAAAGTTAAAGGTGCATCGGCTAGATATTTAAGAAAAGAGTTTCCTTAGTTGATGAAGCTGCCTTCGATGTGGACTCGCAGCTACTTTGTTTCTACCGCTGGTCAGGTTAGCTTAGAAACAATCAAAGAATATGTCGAAGCACAAGGAAAAGTCTGACTGCCCTAAGGGGGATAACTCGTTTTTCCACCCACGGCTAAAGCTCGTGGGCTATCAAACTGCGACGGTTCCTGTATCGTCAGCTCGGTCGTACATGACCAAACAGCTTTGATACAGCTTGCCCGATACTCCGAAGGTTGTCTCGTTGCGTTCAAAGGCAACAATGGTGTCGCACAGCGGACAGTAGGAGACGCTCAGATTAACCCCCCCAATTCGGTCGTTAACCAGTTCGTGCCAGTTGAGAATTCCCAGCGGATAGATTTTCGCCTCTCCATTAACAACAATCCCAATCACCAGATCCTCTTGACGAAAAGGCGTTGTCTGAGCCGTATCAAATTTGGGATTGTCGATACTAGGAATGCCGTCTTTCGGCGGTCCTCCGTTGAGAAGCTCCGCAAGGTCGATGCGGCTGGCGTCTGCGAGGTTGACCTGTTTGCGGAGGTCGTCTAGTTCCTGCTCTTGATCGTGAACTACACTTGTCAGATAAAAATGCTTCAGCTTAAAATTTTCCCAACCGCCTGCCTGGACAACCAAGGCGGCTAGGGTCGCGATCACTACTGCTGCCGTCCCGCCAGCCAATTTAACAATGGTTCCTAATTTCATCGAGCAATCGACTATCGTTCGATACTTCTCAACATGCAATTGCACCGTGAAGTTCCTCTGAGGGATTGATGAGAGATTCCTGAGCAAGCAGCAAGGCAGCTTACGCTGCGGGCAAAGGGCAAAGAAGAAGCAATCAATTTATTCCTTCATCCTGTGTTCTTTTCCCATCCCGTTCGCGGAGCGTTCCCGTTAGGGAAAGGGACAGATTTCCCTTTCCCCTTTCCCCGTCGCAGACGCGACAGTTTCCCCTTTTCCCGTCCCGAAGGGACTTAATCTATAATTCGCTGCTTCTCCGTCCTAGCTCATAAACGCCACACGTCATACAGGCTAGTATTCCCATACTGACTGCCCAACTGCGACCTAAGCTAAGTTCTACTCCGTAGTTACACAGTCCGCCCACGATCAGAAAGGGAATGATGCTGAAAACCGAGGCATAGAAGGCGTTTTGTGATTCTCTGGCAGAACGAGTTTTTTCAAATTCTTCTGCTGAGGTGTATAGCGATCGCTCAGCAAAATTAAACCACCGGTCTAGCTGATCAGTAATCCACTCCCCGATGCCTGAAAACCCTAAGTAGAGCGCTAGCGACCACAGGCAGCTACCGGCAATGGCTGCTGTATCTAGCTCGAACTGAAATGGCAGGATTTCTCTCAGCATGGGCAGGATCACTGTAAACAGGAATAACGATCTTTTGTGAATTGTAACAGAACTGATCCCGTTGTTAAGTTAGTCCCTCCGGGACGGGGAACTGTCGCGTTCGCGACGGGGAAAAGGGGAAACTGTCGCGTTTGCGATGGGAAAACAGTGAACAGCGAGCAGTAACCAAACTCGTTCATTCAACTGATGACTGGTCGCGGTTAAGCCCCTTTCCCCTTCCCCTTTGCCCTTTCCCCGTACCAAAGGCCCTTTCCATTGCCCCTTTCCCCGCGCCGCTGGCGCCAGTCTTGACAGACGAACAAGATTGGCTATGATTGTTTAGATCTTTAGTTGTTTTTGGTACTCCTACGACTCTTTATTTATTAGAGGAATGTCATTTATGCAGCTAGTAATCAAGGCAGAACGCTTCAGACGGAAATGGAAATATCTCTTGTTGCTCCTGATCACGGTTGCTAGTTTGTGGATCGGAGAATTTAAACGCCCCCTCTGGGCTCAGTCAGAACCGGTGGAAGTTGCTAACGCTTGGCAACACGCTTCGTTCCCTGTCGAGAATTTTCAGGGCTATACGTCTCCCTACGGGTACCGGATTCATCCAACCACTGGTAAAAGACAGTTTCATCGTGGTTTGGATATTGCGGCCCCAATTGGAAGCTATGTTCGTAACTGGTGGGCAGGACAAATTGTTTCGGTATCAGATAATACGCCCTGCGGCACGACGATCAAAATTCAGTCTGGGCAATGGCAGCATGTTTATTGCCACTTAGATGGGCACGTCGAAACCAGCGCGAACGGGCGCTACGTCATCGACCATGACGGCGGCGTTCAAATGTGGGAGGGACAGCAAGTTCCGGCAGGGACAAGAATTGGACGAATTGGCATGACTGGACGCACAACTGGGCCCCATCGCCATTGGGGATTAATGTACGCTGGTAACGATGTCGATCCTGCTTTGGTTTTACAAGAAATGTTTACCCAGCAGGCAAGAAGCTGAACGCCTGTGGCCCTCCCAGGCGCTAGCTAAAGATTGTTGATGCGGATGAAAGGACTTGAACCTTCACTTCCGAAGAAACTAGAACCTAAATCTAGCGCGTCTACCAATTCCGCCACATCCGCTTAAGACGTCTACTATCCTAGCAGAGACAAAGAGTAATTAGGCGATTTTGGCTCAGGATTTTATCTCGGCTAGGGGATCAACAACCAGTGAGGCTGAGCTCATTTAAGAGCGGCAAGAACGGCGAGCGCTATCGCTTTGTGGCTCTTGCCAAGAGTAAGCAAAGTGGCTCACCGTTTTGACTTCCGGCACAGCCCGATAAATCGCCCGCATTTGCTCCTCTAGGGGTGGGCGATTTCTATAGGATTCTCCCCAAATTCCAGCGAGGGCTGGAGTGATTTGCGTTTGCTCAGCAGCCATCCCTACCACTCGCTGCACTTGATCGACAATGCAGCCAGGATGACCGCAGGTGCCATAGGACATAGGATGCCATTCCAGAGAGGCGGGAAAGCTATTCCAGGGCTGGAGGCGCGAATCAAACCCCTGCTGGCCAACGACCTGATTGCCTCCGGGAAAAAAGACGGCTCCGGCTGGAATTCCCTGCTGCTGAACCGGATGAGTGGCTAAGGCAAGAAAATCAATCACTCCCTGAGCGGCATGAGCAACGCTGAGATACCACAAGTCCGAGCTAAAGCGTCGATAACGAGCTTGCAGAGACGCATTCGATTCTCCTGGAGCGGGAGAGCGACCTTCCCAAAGAGGCGCTCCTTCTTGGGGATAGAGCCGGTCGACTTCCTCAACATCTCTGAGCGTAATTCTGCCCTGCCTCAGATATCGCTTGATTAGGTCTCGTCCTTTGTTGTTCTGTCCTCGCTCGTAAAGAGCCTGCCGAGAGGCAGCTCCATAGATCCACAAATCTTTAACGTCACTGGCCACTGACTGCCTGCCGTTGCCGCGCGGATAGCGAACGTAGTCGAACAGTACCCCATCTGGACGACGCTCAAGGACGGCTTTGAGCATATCGTAGTAGTCAATCTGAGCTTGCCGACTGTAGGGATCGACAAAAGCTTGATCGCTGACAACGCTCAAGCTGTTGTTCCCATCCCCGTTAAGGGCGAGGGTTGCTTGGCGGTCGGGCCGTTGAGCATAGGCATAGCCGAAATTTAGCGTAAACATCCAGGCATAGACTTTTAGCCCGCGTTCGCGTCCTTTCTCAATGATTTGGGCGAGCAGATCGGCGTTTTCACGCCCTGGCGATCGCACCACCGAAGTCCAGGGCGTCGGATTGTCGCTGGCAGGCAGCAAAACCTGCCCGTTAAAGAACACCTCAACATTGACCTGGTTGTAGCCCTTGTGAACAATGCGGTCCAGCAGGCGCTCCAGGGCTCCGGGAGTGGCATCGCATTCGTAGAGACGCAGCCATATTGCCTGGGTTTGCGGCCAGTTTTGAGAGCGACACTGACGAAGCTGTTCAGCGTCTTTTTTGATTAAACTTTCATACTCCTTTTGGGCATCCAGGTTGTTTTTTAGAGAAGCCTGGAGCAGATTTTCCTTGGTAACGATGGACTCTTGGGGGGATTGACAGTAGGTGTTTAGCTCGGCGGCGGCGGGTTTAATAAAGCCCCATGAAGCGATCGCGCTTCCGCTAGCTAGCAGCGCTGATAAAAGGCGACGAGGGGTTGTTCTCCGTAATCTCAACACAAATTTCTCTCTTTTATGACGATCAGCGGGATCTCCGACCATGGCATCTCCCTTTCATTTCAAGTTACCCAAAAAGGCCATCGTTACCGATCACCTGGCTGCATTTTTGCTGGGGTGAGGAAATCTTTTCCAGATCACAAAACCCCCATCTATGCTGACGCTTTAGATGAGGATTTGTTCACGGTTGAGTAATTTGGCTATTATTCACAAGTTGGGTTAGCCACCTCGCTTAACAGCCAGTTCTACCTGTCTAAATTCTTGCTTGAGCCGTTTTTTCAACTTCTCTGGGAGGGGACGATTGCCGTAGGAGGTATAGTAACCAGCAAGAGAATTAAGAGCCGTTTGCATCGTTGTGAAGGAGCGCAATCCTGCTGTTTTCACATCTCGACGGTAGCGGGAAACATAGTCGTTGATTTGAGTCCGAGCTAAAGACTGTAGCGATTCCTTATTCGGGTCTGCGTCTGGTGCGTCAATGGCCGCCGTGATCGTTTCTAAAACAGTAATGGTATCTTGGCTATAGTTTCCTGTGAGTCCGGCAACATTGGTAGAGCAGCCCATGAGACCGACGACTACAGCCAGAACTAACGCTAACAGACGAGATAGGTATTTTATAGACATAACTTTACCAAGCAAATTTCTTTCCATCAATCCTACCAGGAATTGGGTTTCTCAAATCTAGAGCTTGGGAGAAGCGCTATCGGCTTTATCCCTCACGATACAAGGGAAGAGATTCAATTGGTGGTTCTCTAGCCATTCGATACGGCAGACTATGGAGTTTTTGAAAGCTGCCCTGCCAATCCCCTTTGCCTTAAGGTAGAGTCAGAAGAAGTGCTGAAATTCTGACCCTTCTATGAGTGCTCAAAACCCGAAGATTGCGACGAAAAAATCTCCTCATACTGATTACCGAACTATCGACACTCAAAAGCTGACTCCCATGCATCAGCACTATGTGGAGGTGAAAGAGCAAAATCCGAACGCTTTACTGCTGTATCGAGTCGGAGACTTTTTTGAGTGCTTCTTTCAAGATGCCGTCACAGTATCGAGGGAACTGGAACTGATGCTGACCAGTAAAGAAGGGGGACCAGAAATCGGGCGAGTGGCCATGACGGGAGTGCCGCACCATGCTCTGGAGCGCTACAGTCGGCAACTAGTAGAGAAAGGCTATGCGGTGGCAATTTGCGATCAGGTAGAAGATGCGTCGATTGCTAAAGCAGAGGGGCGACGCTTAGTTAAACGAGAGATTCAAAAACTGCTGACTCCAGGAACGCTAACAGACGAGGGGATGCTTAGCGCTAGGCAGAACAATTTTTTGGCAGCGGTTGTTGTTGCCGGAGAGCACTGGGGCTTAGCCTATGCCGATATTTCTACCGGAGAGTATTTCACCACTCAAGGACAGGACTTAACCGCCCTCGCTTCAGAACTGCTGCGCCTTCAGCCATCGGAAGTGCTGGTTCCCACAGATGCTCCCAATTTAAATAGTCTGCTGCGTCCGGGTGAAAAATCCGAGCAGCTCCCGGAATATCTACCGGACACGTTTTGCTACTCGCTGCGATCGCAAATTCCCTTTGCCCTTACCGAAGCCAAGCAGCGCTTGCTGATTCATTTTAAAGTTCGCTCTTTAGAAGGCATGGGCTGCGAACGATTGCCTCTGGGCATTCGGGCGGCTGGAGGTCTCCTTGCCTACATCGAAGAGACCCAAAAAGCCTTTGCAGTGCCGCTTCAGCCTCTACGCACCTATAGACTGGCAGACTACCTGATTCTCGACAATCAAACTCGCCGCAACTTAGAAATTACGCAGACGGTTAGAGATGGAGCCTACAGCGGCTCGCTTCTGTGGGCGTTAGACCGCACCTGTACCGCAATGGGAGGAAGAGCCTTACGCCGCTGGGTATTGCAGCCCTTAGTGGATGAAAAAGGCCTTCGCGCTCGCCAAGAAACGATCCAAGAATTGATGGATAATAGTGCGCTGCGCCAGGATTTGCGTTCCTTGCTGAAACACATCTACGATTTAGAACGATTGTCGGGTCGCGTGGGCTCCGGCAGTGCGCATGCCCGCGACTTACTCTCTTTGGCTGATTCTTTGCTCCGGTTGACGGAACTGGTTGAATTGGCGGCACAGGGAAATTCCCTCTATTTCAAAGCTTTACAAAAAGTCCCTCCAGAACTAGAGCAGCTTGGTCATTACGTCGCCGCGCACCTCGTAGAAACGCCGCCGATTCATCTTAAAGAAGGAGGCATGATTCGAGACGGCATTAACGCCCAGCTAGACGACATGCGCCGCGAATTAGAAGAAGATCGACAGTGGCTAGCTAACCTGGAGGTCACCGAAAGGCAGCGTACCGGCATCTCTAACCTAAAGGTAGGCTATAACAAAACCTTTGGCTACTACATCAGTATGCCCCGTTCTCGGGCCAAAGAAGCGCCATCTAACTACGTCCGTAAACAGACTCTAACAAATGAGGAACGCTACATTACCCCAGAACTGAAGGAACGGGAAACGCGCATCCTGACGGCGAAAGAAGATCTCAACAACTTAGAATACGAAATTTTTGCTGCTTTAAGGGGTGAGGTGGGCGAAAGAGCCCAAGAAATCCGCGATATTGCTAAAGCCGTTGCCGCCATCGACGTTTTGGCGGGACTAGCAGAGGTAGCGGTGTTTCAAGGATACTGTCGTCCAGACATTGTCTCAGGACGGCAGTTGGAAATTATTGACGGTCGGCATCCGGTCGTCGAGCAAACTCTAGCGATGGGCCTGTTTGTTCCTAACTCAGCGCAGATGGGGCAGGAGGGTCATCCAGACTTAATTATTCTCACCGGTCCCAACGCCAGCGGGAAGAGCTGCTACTTGAGGCAGGTGGGACTGATCCAGCTAATGGCACAGATCGGTAGTTTTGTGCCGGCTAGTACGGCAAGCTTAGGAATCTGCGATCGCATCTTCACCCGCGTTGGGGCGGTAGACGACCTGGCAACGGGGCAGTCTACGTTTATGGTAGAGATGAACGAAACGGCGAATATTCTCAACCACGCCACGCCGCGCTCTTTGGTACTCCTCGATGAAATCGGTCGCGGCACGGCTACCTTCGACGGTCTTTCCATTGCTTGGGCTGTAGCGGAGTATCTGGCGATGGAGGTGCGATCGCGCACCATTTTTGCCACCCACTACCACGAACTCAACGAATTGGCTTCGATTCTTCCCAACGTGGCTAATTTCCAGGTCACGGTCAAGGAAATGCCCGATCAGATTATCTTTTTACACCAGGTGCGCCCCGGTGGGGCTGACCGTTCCTACGGCATTGAAGCCGGACGCTTAGCCGGATTACCCCCTTCAGTGATTGGACGTGCTAAACAGGTGATGAAGCAAATCGAGAAGCACAGCAAGATTGCGCTGGGGTTGCGCCAGGGCATCAGTACTCAGTCCTCAACGCGCCCCACTTCTCAAGGACAGTCGATTGCTCAGCTAGATATTTTTGGTGATTAAAAATGACGAATCGAATCGAAAGCGATCGCCTTACTAAGATTGAAGATAAACTCGATCTAACTATAGAAGGTCAGAGTAAGCTAAACACTCAATTTGAGAAGCTCGAAGAGAGAGTCGGCAAGGTTGAAGTGGGAGTAGCCAAGCTAGAAGAGAAGGTTGCTGCTATTAAAGATGTTGGTAGGATTAAAGGCTCGTAGACAAATCAGATTTGGGCGTTGAGCTCGGTTTGATCAGCAGCCTTACTGGGCATTGGTGCTCAGCTCTTTTTTGGAAGCCCTAGATTTTAGCCGAGAGAAAATTGATCGCTAAAACCTGTTCGACGGTGAAATTTGACGGTGAAAGGCGATCGCACTGGAAAAGTCGTAAGGGGCAAACCAGTTTCGGTCGCGGCATCTTGTCTGGCGGCAGCGTAACACCTTTCAAACACTTCCTGGAGGTGGGCTTTCAAGCTAGGACTGTCTTCAAGCGCCAGTAATATGCGACGACGGTGTTTAACAATCGTTCGTCGCCAACTTAAAGAGAGTCTTTCGTTTTGATACTTGACTTTTAGTAAGCAACTTCTCTTTCAACTATAGTCTGGTAGAGAGACATCTCGGAAAATTTTGCTTCCAAAAGAGACTAGCTCAACCTATGCTAATCCGACTAATTTCTCGCTCAACTCCCACAGGCGCTTAGCTTTATCTTCATCGCTTGCCTCATCGGAAACCTCCTGCACAAAGGATCTGCGGTCGGGCTGCTGGCGATTGCCCCAACTCCAGTAATTTCCAGACTCGCTAAATTGCGGCTCAGTAACTACTGCTGCCACCCGTTGACCAGCTACCGCTTGAGAAACGTATCCTCCAGTGATGTTCTTTTGAAACCAGGGAAAGATCTTTTGAAACAGAGAATAGTGATTGCGGAACAGTTCAGTGTCAGCAACGCAGCCCGGATAGAGAGAGCTAAACACAATACCTGTCTCATCGTGATAGCGACGGTGCAGTTCTCGCATAGTCAATACATTGCAGAGTTTGCTGTCCTTGTAGGCTTTGCCCGACTTGAACTTTTTGCCGTCGATCATGGCAATCGGCTCTTTGAATCCTTCCTCGAAGCCTTGAAGATCTCCTAAATCTGGCGGTGCAGGAATAGGAATCTTGCCGCCTAACTCCTTCGGATTAGCGGTCACGGTGCCGAGAATCACCAGCCTTGGATGAGCAGCAGATGATTTCTTCAAGTCTTCTAGCATCAGGTTGCACAGCAGAAAATGACCGAGGTGATTAGTGGCAACGCTTAATTCGTAGCCATCTGGGGAGCGCAGCGGCTCTTTTAAGAGCGGAAAATACACTGCCGCGTTACACACCAACGCCTCCAAAGTCCTGCCGCTGGCTCGAAACTCCTCAACAAACTGACGTACGCTCGCTAAAGACGCTAAATCCAGAAGCATCACCGTATAGTTTTCCGGCGACAGGCCTTCTTCTTGAGCCGCTGCTTTCGCCTTGTCTAAATTCCGGCACGCCATCACGACGTACCATTGACCGGTTTGAGCCAAAGCCTTTGCCGCTTGCAGTCCTACTCCCGAAGAAGCTCCTGTAACGACGACTGTTAACTGATTCATGAGATTCACCCTCCTATGGTCATCACCTACTTTTAAGGATCTCATAGGAATAGGCAATTATTCCCACTACTGTTGCCTAATGCAACCTTTTTTTACTAAAAAGCAAGGGCCAGTCTATTCCACGTAAGCGGAGTTGATTGCTGATAGCGCAATGCTAAGAAAAACAATGAACAATCAACAATCAACAAGAATCTCATAAACTACTGAATTAACTGCTCAGCTCGCTGGGCTAACGCTTCCGCCGTTAACCCGTTGAACTCCATCACTTGACTGGCACTCGATGCCGTTTCCCCTCGTTTCCAGGCAAATGTATCTCGCTTGACGGGACTTCTGAGCATAACGGGTTCCAGCATGGCGCTAGCGCCGCCTGTAACTCCCACTAAGCCATCCCCGCCAAATAGCCGCTCAAACCCCTCATCATCCAGGAAATGGCTATCGGCTTCAGCGCAAGTTTCCCAGGCAACATCGCTCGGACGATACAGGCGACGAGGACTGATGACGGAAACAATGCGCACCCCAATGCCTTCGTTCTCTAAATGGGTAGCGGCATCAAATACTGGAATGAGGGGCATATCGCCAATCACGGCAAACACCACTTTTTTCCGACCTTCGCTTTCGTGCAGCACCACGCCGCCATCCTGCAATGCCTGTCTGGTTTGGTCGAAGGTGGTTAATACGGGTAGAGGTGACTTACTGGCCGTAATCGTAATGCCCTTATTTTTCGTTCCGAGCGCCCACTCGTAACAGGCTTGAATACTGTTAGCATCTGTGGGAAACAGCGGGAAGATATTGCCGTTGCGCATCATCGCGGCAAAGTAATTTTCAATTTCGGGACGCTGGTGAGTCCAGCCGTTGCGCCCTTGTTCCAATGCCCCGGCAGTAAACAGAGTAATGGTAGAAGGCGTTGCACGGCGCAGTTCTGCCATGGCCTGAGTAACGGTTTGCCAAATCGGTAAGCCGTTGACGGCAAAGGATTCGTAGGAACACCAGAGCGTACGTCCTCCAAAGAGAGCTGATCCTGCTGCTAGTCCGGCACAGGCATCTTCGCTCAACGGCTCATATACCTGTCCTTTTGGTCCCTGGTAGTAAGTATCGTCGGAGGTAGGGTGCAGAATAGTCAGCGCTATATTGACGTTGTTAATACCAGAAGCGGCATTGCCATCAGCATTGGTAATGATAAAGTTAGGGTCTTTTTTGCCCACATGAGCCACTAAATTTCCCATTGCCGTCGTTGCTACCTGCTTCTCGCCTTTAACTTCAAATTCTTGGAGAGGTAATTTGCCCAAGTCCGGGAGCGGTAGCTCTTTTTCAGTGACCACGTGACTCACTGCCGGACCACCGCCTGCTCGTTCAAAGTTCGTTCTGACAATTTCCCAGGCTTGGGGCGGCAGGGCGCGAGTTTTTAGGGCACTAACAATGTCTTCGTTATCTAGGGTATGGTAGCCGTAGAGGTTGTGAGATTTGGAGCCTTGCGCGTGGACTCCAGCGCCTTTAAGCTGTTTAATAATGAGGACCGTCAGCGTACCGCCAAGGGCAGATTTAGCAGCCCTATCTGTCGCCTCGAGGACAGCTTGGGTAAATTCCAGGCGCTTGGAAAAGGAGAACTTGGTGCTGTCTACATAATCACCGGGTTGATTCGTATCGTCGTAGTCCTTGGCATTCACCAAGATAATTTCTTTAAATCCGTTCCCCTCCCAGTATTCGATCATCTCCTCATTAGGTTTAGTCGAAACCATGCTGTGGTGTTCTTGAGAGTAGCCATTCCAAACCAGAATCGGCAGAAAGTTGGTGATGTGGGGATACGCAGTATGAAAATGCCCGAAGCTGCTCATTACGTAGGGTTCACCGATGCCGCCATCGCCAATAGTGACCGGAAAGAGAACGTCGGGATGGAGTTTCGCTCCCGCCATCGCAAAATGCTGCCCCTGCCCTAGTGGTCCGGCGGGACTGAGCAAACCGGGAATCTGCCCAGAAAGATGCCCCAGAAGACCGTGCATTTCCCGAAACCGTTCCCGTAGCTGCTGTACGGTTTCAATGCCCATCTCTTCTAGGGAGCGGTCTAAAAACATATTGCTGTAGAAACCGGGGGCATGATGGCCGACTTCGGTAATCAGGTTTTTGTAGCCCAACATCACTAGAGACGCAATGCCCTCGGCAATACTGGCAAAGCCGCCGGGATGCCCTGATGCTTTGCTTGCGGTGGTTTGTAGAGTTAAATAGCGCAAAGCATCGGCAGCGAGGAGAGTTTGATAAACGGCTCCTGGATCGGTGGCAGAGGCAATTTTGGTCTCTCCTTGCTTGATTACTGGTTCTGTTCCATATTGGTCGAGTTGGGGCAGAGTTTCACTAAAATACTGAATTCCTTGACAAAAGGCAGGGGTTGCGCTGGCAACGGTCATCGGTTCAAATACCTCTTCTAGCTGCAAGTATTAAGTAAATCTTACAGTTTGCTGGGGTGGTACGCGGAATCGAATCGCGATCAGTATTTAATATCAAGTAGTTAAGCGTGAGCTATTAGGTGGCATAGCGTTCGTTCATGCCTACGCACACCGACTAAAGCGGGAGTTCAATTGCCCTATGTTCAATTTGGTAGACTGAGGGCAATAATTAGGCTAATTTGACCTATGACCCTTGCGATCAATCAACCAATACAGCAAAAGCCACTTAGCTTTGACGAGTTTCTTGCTTGTTATGGTAGCTATAACCGTTATGAACTGATCGATGGAGAGGTGTTCGACTTGGAACCAACAGGCTTGCACGAAGAGGTTGCAGCCTTCATTACCGCAAAGGTCTGTGTTCACATCGACAGCATAGGCTTAGATTGGTTTGTTCTTCAGCGGGGTCTATTTCGCCCCTCTAATACTGGCATGACAGCATTTCGACCTGATGTTGCAGTTGTTGATCGAGATGAATTGACTAAAGAACTGCTTTGGTCTGACCAGTCGATCCTGACGCTGGGTAGTTCGATTAAATTTGTAGCGGAAGTCGTTAGTAGCAACTGGCAAAATGATTATGCCCGTAAGGTCGAAGACTACGCGGTTTTAGGTATTCCCGAATATTGGATTGCAGACTACGCCGGATTAGGTGGTACTCGACATATTGGCAAGCCCAAACAGCCTACCCTCTCTGTTTGTATGCTAGTGAATGAGGAGTATGAAATTCAGAAACTTCGGGGTAAGCAAACCATTGTCTCTCCAACCTTCCCGGATTTGAAACTGACGGCTGAACAAGTGTTAAGGGCTGGTAGATGACTAACGCTCCTGCCAGTTCTGGCCTAATGCTCCATCGGTACAGACGGAGAAATAAATGCCTGCACGAACAACTGGCTGAGGGCGTAACCCTGACGCTGATGCTTATTCCGGCGGGTGAGTTTTTGATGGGCGCACCAGAGAGTGAGCCAGAAAGTAGTGGCTCCGAGCGATCGCAACATCGAGTGAAGCTGGAGTCGTTTTTGCTGGGGCGGTATCCGGTGACTCAGGCGCAGTGGCGCGTGGTGGCAGGTTATCCGCTAGTTGAGCGGGAGCTAGAGCGAAACCCATCGACCTTTAAAGGCGAGAATCGACCTGTAGAGCAGGTGAGCTGGGAAGACGCTAAGGAATTTTGTCGGCGGCTATCAGCGAAAACGGGGAGAAGCTATCGCCTACCGAGTGAAGCCGAGTGGGAATACGCCTGTCGGGCAGAAACAGAAACGCCCTTCCACTATGGCGAAATGATTACGGCAGAGTTGGCGAGCTACGACACTACGAAAACTTACAACGGCAGCCTCGAAGGAAAATATCGAGGTGGGATGATGGATGTAGGAAGTTTTCCAGCCAATCGGTGGGGATTACACGACATGCATGGAAATCTGTGGGAGTGGTGCGAAGATGACTGGCATGATAGCTATGAAGGGGCACCAGTAGACGGTAGGGCGTGGCTGGGAGCAGGCGGAACGCAGACTAACAAGCTGCTGCGGGGCGGTGCTTGGAACAGCGCTCCGTGGTATTGCCGTTCTGCTTACCGCCGCAGCGATCCACGCTACTACCGCTACGGCAATATTGGGTTTCGTGTGTGTTGCGAGGTGCCGAGGATTCTTCACTTTAGCCCTTAGCTTTTAGGGGTTAGCCCTTTGATATCTCGCCGTTAGACGAGTCTAATTTTTTTTAGAAAGCATTAGGATGAAAACATACGAGACCGTACCTTCTGAAGGCGATCGCTATCTCCAAGGAAATAGACAACAATCAGACAGTAAACATTGCTAGGAGTATGCCGATAACTAATCCCGATGGAGGCGATCGCCCTTCGGGAACGCCAAGCGATCGCCTCGACAGAATAGAAGCTTTGCTAGAGCAATTGGCTCAGCAGTCGGTTCAGACTGATGCCAGGATTAACTCTAATGCTAAGGCCATTGAGGCTTTAACTTCAGATGTCGTTCGTGACCGTCGGCGAACCGATGCTCAAATAGCACAGTTAACTAGAGATGTTTCGGCATTAACAGCTCATCAAGCAACTATGTTTGAAATCATTCAAGGTTTCAATGAAGATAGAGTTACGCTTGCTGAGAACATGGCTAGCATTGCTCAATCGCTCTCTCGGCTAGCAGGAGAGCAGCAGCCGTAATATATACTTCTCAGGGCGATCGCTTTCCTCAAATTGGAAACTCTAATAGCGGATTACGGTTTGTAGTCCACCAATTCATTCGCCAGCGCTTTAAGGTAAGATTAGGGCTTCTTGGTAGGAAACTCCCAAGAGTTATCCAACCGGACATTAAATTCAGTGGTCCGGTCCAAAACGCAGCTCCAACAAATGGCAGAAGAAACCGCCGAAAAACGTATTCTCGTCAGCCGCTATCGGCGCAGGGGCAAACACTTCATCGAAACCCTCAGTGACGAAGTTAGCTTGGATATGGTGCTGATTCCTAGTGGCAAATTCCTGATGGGAGCACCGGAAGATGAACTGGAAAGTTACAACGATGAACGACCGCAACATGAAGTCATAGTTTCATCGTTTTTGATGGGGCGATATCCTGTCACCCAAACTCAATGGCGCATCGTTGCCAACTGGCCCAAAGACAAGTGCAAGCTAAACTCAGATCCATCGCACTTTAAAGGAGACAACCGTCCCGTGGAAAATGTGATTTGGGAAGAGGCGATAGAGTTTTGTCAGCGATTATCAGTCAAAACAGGTAGAACCTACCACCTGCCCAGCGAGGCGCAGTGGGAATATGCCTGTCGAGCGGGGACAAAAGCTCCTTTTCATTTTGGCGAAACACTGAGTGACGAACTAGCAAACTATCGCGCTCAGGACGAAAAGATTGGCGATACTCTTTATAAAGGAACTTACGGGAAAGGCATAGTGGGAAAATACCGAAGAGAAACGACAGAAGTAGGTATCTTTCCCCCAAATAATTTTGGACTACACGATATGCACGGAAATGTCTGGGAATGGTGTCAAGATGATTGGCATGATAGCTATAGAGGAGCACCAGTGAATGGAAGCGCATGGATAGAGGAGAACGCGACAGATACTGATAAGCTTCTGCGGGGTGGTTCTTGGCTCGTGTATCCGAAGAATTGCCGTTCTACTAACCGCTACGGGGATTTGCGTGACTACCGCCTCAAAGATATCGGTGTTCGAGTGTGTTGCAAGATGCCGAGGACTTTTGGCGCTCAGGCACTTTAGCCCTTTTCTCTTGGTCCTTTGATTTCTCACCTAACGGCGAGTCGATTTATTTTTTGATCTCCTTTGAGAAAAAATACGGAAATTCAGGGGCAACTACTGTATAAACTATTGAGGTATTACTGCCGAAGTGATTTCAGGAGACGTTTAGCTAATGGCACAGCTTGTCGAATTCGACACGGGTGAAGGCGGAAGAATTCTTGTTGAAGTTGAAGATGTCGAAGAAATTCGACCGATTTCGAGGGCGCCCAACGAGATAGCTGCAACTGCGAGAAAAACTTTCGCTCAGGCTTTAGATAACCTGCTGCCTATGATTCAATCGGTCAAGAAAAAGCTAGATGCAGTCATCGAGCCGACAGACGAGGTAGAGGTAAAGTTTAGTGTTAAGCTCAACGGTGAAGTAGGGGCGGTACTCACCAAGGTTGGCGGAGAGGCAAATTACGAAATAACGCTGAAATGGCAGAAGAAGTGACTTTCACTTGGGAAGATTACGAACAATCTATTGCGCGGATTTTCTACCAAGACACAGAGACGGCGATCGGGACGGGATTCCTAGTGGCTCCTGGTTACGTGCTGACTTGCGCCCACGTTGTCTTACAGGCGGTCGGTATCGACTTTGACAAACAAAAATCTGCTTCTTACAAAGAAGTCGTTAAAGAACTGGTATTCCTCGATTTTCCTATTCTCGCTGACGGGGACAAAATTAAGGCAAAAGTGGTAGCTTGGCTCCCTTATAGCGTCAGTCGAGGGGATGTTGCTGGGTTAAAACTACTCAAAGCGGAACCGAGTGAATCTAAGCCAATTCCGCTTGTTCAAGTCAGTTTGTCAGATATTGAAAACGACGAACATTCTGTTTATGGCTTTAGCAATGAAAACGGTGAGCGCTCAGATGCATACATTCCCAAAATACGCACTGCTGGAGGACGCTTTCAGTTTTATAAAGCAGGTAATCCCAACGATGAAACAATTCAAGCAGGATTTAGCGGCGCACCTGTTTGGAATGAACAACGAACCTGCGTCATTGGCATGATTGCTACGGCGTTAGTCTCCAGAGATGAGCAAAGAAGCAAGGCATACGCCATTCCGAAAAAAGAGCTAGACGGCGTTCTCAAAAAACTTAGTGTTTATAGCCTGTGCGATCTGATCGAAAACCATCTGCAACAACTTTCTAATGACAACCAGCAGAAACTCAGCAGTGCGATCGCCACCGCCTTTCGCCTCTGCGATTCTGGTTCTGTCTGGGGGGAGAAAAAGATGTTGCAGTCGCGGCTGCTAAGCTTGAGCCAGTTAGGAAATCGCGGTTGGGATAACGTTGATCGACTGACACAGTTTGCAATTTTTCTGGCAACAATGGATGCGGTATCGGGTTCCATGTACCAACAAATTAAAAATTGGGTTGAGTATCGCGGATTTTACTTCGATAGCTTGCAGAGCCGCGCCATCTTAGAAAAACGAGAGCGCAACGTTTCTTCCGCTGACTCGTCCGAACATTTAGTGGTAGAAGTGAGACCAGACGAAAAAGACAAGGAAAAGGTTTGGATCTCAATGTGGGAGATTAGCGATCGCCATACCTACAACCCGCAAGAACCATTGCCCTACTTGCTGCAAGAACATACTCTTCCCTATGCAGATTTGCCAGACTTCGTTGAAACTTGCCTAGAAGAGAAATCGACCTTAAACGAGCCAATGGTTCACTTTTTTGTGCCGCGTGCTTGGCTCGATCGCGATTTCGACTCCTCTAAAACGTTGTCAGATTTAACCCTGGGAAGTCAGTATAAAGTGGTAATGCGAACCGATCTCAACCAATCACCGACGGGGAAGAAGTACTTTAGGCGCTGGCAAGATAAATGGCAGCATATAGAAGCGAAATCACAACATACTGCGCGGGAAACATTCGTCTGGGTTGATACAACAAAAAATGCAGAACTGTTGGGATTAAAGACTGCTGAGATGGCAATCCTGGAAAATTTATCAGCAGAGCAAGTTGAGAGCGTCTTTGAATTTATCGCTAGAAAAACAGCACTCCCTGTTGCACTGTGGGTAAGACACTCAAAACTATGTCATGAAGTTGATCGTATCCTAGACCGCACCGTAGCCGAACTCCCTCAGCGAATTTATGAAGAAAGGCTCGACGCACTGAGGGAAGATGACAACCATTGCCTGGGGGGTCATCTTAGTCTAGTTTGGGAAGATGCGAAGATTGTGCCGCCCACGATGGACCTGCAATTTGATCAGGAGGCTTGTTAAGGTCATGAACGACCAGCCTAAGATTCAGCCAATTTTTCAGCCCATCTTCAAAGGAACCGGAGAACCCAATCCAGATCCAGGCTTAGACCCGCTCGCCCATCTACCTCCTCCCCCTCCCTGGAGACAGTCTGACCGTCGCAAGCAGGAACGGGGAAAAACGTTTCAGGCTCAGCCCCAGGAAATCGAGCTAGTGAATGCGGCGCTGTATCTGCGGCGACCCTTGCTTGTAACGGGCAAACCGGGCAGCGGCAAAACCTCCCTCGCCTATGCGATCGCCCGCGAACTGAACCTCGGAGAGGTGCTCTACTGGCCGATCACCACCCGGACTACCCTCAAGGACGGTCTGTATCTCTACGATGCGATCGCGCGCTTGCAGGATGTTGGCGAGAAAGAGCGGGGCAATTTCGACAATATCGGCAACTATATTCGTCTGGGATCCCTCGGAACTGCCCTTCTCCCCTCTGACAAGCCCCGCGTGTTAATCGTAGACGAAATCGACAAAAGCGATATCGACCTGCCCAACGATCTGCTCACCGTTTTTGAAGAAGGGGAGTTTGAAATACCGGAACTGGTGCGAATTGAAGAGAAAAAGCCAGAGGTGACGGTACGAACAGCTTATAAAGACAAACAAGAATTTACCTTTGCCGATACGACAGCAACTATTAAGGGGGGCAAAATTACCAGTCAGCAGTTTCCGCTGATGGTTCTAACCAGTAACGGCGAGCGAGACTTTCCGCCTCCCTTCTTACGTCGCTGCGTGCGGCTAACAATGGCAGAACCCGACGAAGAGCGCCTCGAAGCCATTGTCAAAGCTCACCTCAAGCAGGAAAAGGATGGGGAAAAGCTAATTGCCCAATCGGAAGAACTGATCCAGCAGCTGATCACGCGGTTTGTCAACAAGCGCAACGACCGCAGCAAAGGCGACTTAGCAACAGACCAGCTCCTCAACGCTATCTATCTGGTTACCCGCGAACGAGCACCCAACGTAAGTGACAATGTTCATACTCCAGACGACCTCATCGAACGACTGTGGAAACATTTGAGCAGCAGCGAAGACCAACAATCGGACAGTTCGCGTCCAGGTTAAAGCAGTCTGGGCTAGACGTTAACGCCGTAGATATTGCCGATATCCTCTGGCTCACTCAGTTTATCGAGCCGAGAGCAGCAGTGCGTCAGGACATCGACAATAAGCAAACCAAGAGAGAGAAGACAACGCCACTCCCTGAAATAACTGAAACGTCAACCGCCGAGCAATCAGACTTCGCTCTAGTCACAGACAGACCCTCTGGATCGGAATCAGTTTCAGAGCCAGCCTCAGTTCAGGACGATCGCTCAGCAGAACAACCCACAGGCATGCCGTTTCCAGCCACAGCAGCGCCAGCGCTACGGACGCGCCTCGACCTAGCGCGATCTCTCAAGCCCCTGATGCGAAAAGTCCCGTCGAAAGTAAGGTTCGACCTCGATGAAGAGGAAACCGTCACGCAAATTGCCGAAACCCGCGTGTGGATGCCTAGAAAACGCCCCCGTCCCGAACGCTGGCTTGACCTAGATTTGGTCGTAGAAGGCTCAAAGACGACAGTACTGTGGGAAAGAGCGATTGCTGAGCTGCAACATCTCACCGAATACCACGGCGCCTTTCGGACAGTACGAACCTGGCGACTCGAAGCACAAAATAGCACAGTCCAACTTTTTCCCCGCTGGAATACCTTCAAAACTCAATCCAAAACGAGTCAACGCCCCCGGAACCCCAAAGAAATCCTCGACCCCAGCGGCAGACGACTGGTGCTATTCGTCACTGACTGTACGTCAGCGCTGTGGCGACAGGGGCTAATTCACGAAACCCTGCGGCGATGGTCGGAGGTGCAGCCCATTGCCATTGTACAGATGCTCCCGGAGCGGCTATGGGGACGAACGGCACTGAGCGATGGATATCGAGTGCAATTAAGCTCAATCAGTCCAGGAACGCCCAACGCCAAGCTAGAGGTGTACGGGCTGCCAATCCTCGATGACAGGGATGAGTGGGCAGAAGACGAGGAAGAGTCCTTACAACCCATAGACAAGCGCCTGCTGACGCTGCCTATCGTTACCCTCGATCCGAATCCTCTTCATCGCTGGGCACAGGTAGTGGCAGGGACAGGAGAACCTATCCCTGGGCGAACTTTTGAACTGGCGTTTGTGCGAGAACGTGCTACCGAAACTCCCGCTTTGCAATCACTGACATCCCGGACGGCACGGCAGCGGGTTGCCCTGTTTCAGGCAACGGCATCCCAAACGGCGCAGAAACTGGCCGGATTGATGGCGGCAACCTCTGTCAGTTTGCCCGTCATCGACCTCCTGCGGGATGAGTTTCTCCCAGAAGCACAGCAAGCCCATGTTGCAGAAGTATTGCTGAGCGGGTTACTGCGGCGCTGCGATACAGAAGATGAGGAAACTCACTATGAGTTTTTCGGGGATGGAGCAACAGATACGAGCGATCGCGTGCGCTATTTGCTCCTGGATGGATTGCCGGAAGACAAAGCCGTTAGCGTCCTCAATCGTCTATCGCAGGTCATCAGTCAGAAAGCGGGTCTCAGCCTCAACAGTTTTGAAGCATTTCTTGTTTACTTGCAGGAGTCAGAGCATAATTTGGGCGAAGCTGCGCTGCCCTTTGCACGGGTAGGTCTTAATACGCTCTGCCGTCTTGGAGGCGACTATGCGACTCTGGCTCGTCGTTATTCTCTCCTCAATGGAAACACAACTACGACCAAAGAGCTTCCCCTCGAAGATATTGAATACGAAGTCGCCGAATTCATTAACTTTCCGCCTTTACAAGATTTTGAGTACGAGCCAGCCAAAATTACCCATATATTGGAGCGATTCGAGTTTGAGACAGCCCAGATAGAATGGCAAGGACGTGGAGGCTCGTTCAGTTCCCCCTCTAGTCAAGTTGGACAATTAGCAATCGTTCGCCGCCGCGCTACTAACTGGGGCTACACTGAAGTTCTTAATGAAGAGATTGGACTAGAAATGATCTCTATACCAAGTGGAACCTTTGTCATGGGAGCCCCAGGAAATGAAGTTGAAGGCGTAGAACTTGATTGTGACCGGGAACAACCTCGACATCAGGTAACTCTGTCAGCCTTTTACCTGGGACGTTACCCAATAACGCAGGCACAGTGGCGTATTGTCGCTGCCTGGTCACAAATCGATCGAGCGCTTGACTTCGATCCATCTCACTTTAAAGGAGACAATCATCCGGTAGAGGAGGTGAGTTGGGAGGAGGCAGTAGAGTTTTGTAGGAGGTTGTCAGCCAAAACAGGAAAAAACTATCGCTTACCCAGTGAATCAGAGTGGGAGTATGCTTGCCGAGCCGGAACAAATACTCCTTTTCACTTCGGTAGAATAATAACGACAAACCTCGCTAACTACAATGGAAACGCTACCTACAAAGGTAGTCCGAAAGGCGAATACCGGGAACAAACAACTGACGTAGGAAGCTTTCCTGCCAATCATTGGGGATTACACGATCTGCATGGGAACGTATCAGAGTGGTGCGAAGATGACTGGCATAGTAATTACAAAGGAGCACCAGAAGACGGCAGGACATGGCTAGAAAAAAATACGGCGGACAATAGAAAGGTGCTGCGAGGCGGTTGCTGGTTCTATGGTCCAGAATCTTGCCGTTCTGCTTTTCGCTTCTACCTAACGCATATAAGCCGCGACTTCACCTTCGGCTTTCGCGTATGTTGCGAAGCACCAAAATCATACAGTATTTAGCGCTTGGGCACTTCAGCGATTGTCCCCAATTTTGTAGACCTTTTTTGTCTATGTCTGGTTCGTTAGATTAGAGAGAGATACTGACCTCAGAAAGAACAACGATGAGTTATTTACCAAGTGGTCCCAGAATTCCTTCCCTATTGCAGCTCATCTACTGGGTCGCCGATCCGTTAAATTTTTTGGAGAGGTGTGCCAAACGCTATGGCGATACCTTTACCCTGCGCTTAGCCAACTTTGAACCCTTTGTACTAATGAGTAATCCTCAAGGGGTCCAGGAAATCCTCAGTGTCGATGCCAGACAGTTTGATGCTGGACGGGGTAATGATATCGTTGAGCCGCTAGTGGGAGCAAACTCTTTGATAGTGCTCGATGGCGATCGCCACCGCCGCGATCGCAAACTGCTGATGCCGTCCTTTCATGGTGAAAGTATTCGCACCTATAGCGATATTATTTGCCAGATTACTGAGCAGGTAGCGAGTCAGTGGCAGGTGGGGCAGCCGTTTGAAGCTCGCGCTGCCATGCAGGAGATTACCTTAGAGGTAATTCTTCAGGCGGTATTTGGCCTGGCCGAAGGCGATCGCTACGAGCAGCTCAAGCCACTACTGGCAGCAATGCTCAATATGTTCGATTCGCCTCTGCGCTCTAGTCCCCTATTCTTTCCCTGGCTGCAAAAAAAGTGGGGGGCGTGGAGTCCTTGGCAGCAGTTTCAGCAGCGCCAGCAGCGAATTCGCGCTCTGCTGCAAGCAGAAATTGAGGAGCGCCGCGCTTGCCATAGCAGCGGTACAGACGTGCTTAGCCTGATGATGGCGGCGCGAGATGAGCAGGGTGAAGCCATGACCGACGAAGAACTCCAAGACGAACTGCTCACGCTCCTCATTGCCGGACACGAAACCACGGCAACGGCTCTTGCCTGGGCGTTCTACTGGATTTGCCAGCATCCTCAAGTCCAGGACAAGCTGCTGCAAGAACTAGATGGAGTAGAAGACCCAATGGCGATCGCCCGTCTTCCCTATCTGACCGCTGTCTGCCAAGAAACGCTGCGCATCTATCCCGTGGTTCCGGTGACGTTTCCTCGTATTGCTCGCTCTGAAGTAGAAGTAATGGGACACCAGTATGAAGCGAATACGCTCTTCTTCCCCTGCATCTATTTAATTCATCACCGCAAAGACCTCTACCCAGACTCCAAGCAGTTCAGGCCAGAGCGCTTTCTTGAGCGTCAGTATTCTGCTTACGAATTTCTGCCTTTCGGTGGCGGCAATCGTCGCTGTTTAGGAGCGGCCCTTGCTATGTTAGAAATGACCCTAGTGTTGGCGACCGTTCTCTCCCGTTACCAGCTTGCTCTGAGAGACAATAAGCCCATCAAGGCAGCGCGGCGCGGCTTAACCATTGCCCCAGCCAACGAGGTGCCGCTAGTGGTGACGGGCGATCGCGTTTCTCACCCCTCTACTCAGGCTACCGTTAGCTCAATTTAACAGTGACCCGTGAGCAGTTACCGATGGACAGTGCTGAGTGTTCAGCTATAGTGCTTAGTGAGTGACTAGTTAACTTCATGAATTGCTCGCCAATAACTGGTTACTGATACCTGATTTAACAGAGCCTATGCCCTCTCCTAACCTGCTATCATCTCCTGCTCCCGTCCAGCTTGCCCATTGGATCGCTAATCCCGTCGGCTTTATGGAAGGAGCCGCAAAGCGCTACGACGATTTTTTCACCGCCAAAATTGGCTTCACCCTTGGCGACTTGGTGTTTGTTAGCCATCCCCAGGCCATTCAGCAACTAATGCAGGAGCGCCGCACGTTTTTAGCTCCTGGTTACGCTAACCGCCTCATTGAGCCTTTGGTGGGGGAGTATTCAGTCATCATGCGCGAAGGCGATCGCCATCGGCGAGCACGGCAGCTACTCATGCCTCCTTTTCATGGAGAACGGCTGCGAACCTATGGCGAGCTGATTTGCCACATCACCAAGTCGGTGATGAATCAGCTAGAGGTCGGTCAGCCTTGCTCAGCGCGATCGGTGATGCAGCAGATTTCTTTACAGGTCATTCTCGAAGCTGTTTTTGGACTCCATGAGGGCGAGGCCAGCCAGCAGCTCAAGCAACTGCTCGCTGCAATGACCGAGATCTTTCGCTCTCCCCTAACCTCCAGCTTTCTCTTCTTTCGCTTTCTCCAGCAGGATTTTCTCCCCTGGAATCCCTGGAAATATTTCGTGCATCAACGGCAGCAGCTCGATCAACTTCTTTACGCTGAAATTACCCAGCGTCGCGCCCAGGCTGAGTCAACACGCCAAGACATTCTCTCTCTCCTGTTATCGGCGCGGGATGAAGCGGGAAACCCCATGACCGACCAGGAACTGCGCGACGAGCTGATGACGCTGCTGTTTGCTGGACATGAAACCACAGCAA
Organism: Cyanophyceae cyanobacterium; assembly: GCA_050331735.1. Lineage (GTDB taxonomy): Bacteria > Cyanobacteriota > Cyanobacteriia > Cyanobacteriales > JBHJGN01 > JBHJGN01. The sequence goes on along the minus strand of JBHJGN010000037.1, from coordinate 51,622 downwards.
CAGCAATGGCTTGGGCGCTATACTGGAGCCACTTTTTGCCAGAAGTCAAAGAACAATTACTTCAGGAGCTAGCTAGCGCTGATGAAGACCCGATGAGCATCGCGCGACTTCCCTACCTCACCGCCGTCTGTCAGGAGACTTTAAGAATTTATCCGGTAGCCATGCTCATGTTTCCCAGAATTGCTCAAGAACCAGTCGAGCTGATGGGTCATCCGCTCGAGCCGGGAACGGCAGTCATGGGCTGTATTTACTTAGTGCATCAGCGTGAAGAGCTTTATCCCCATCCCAAACAGTTTCAGCCAGAGCGCTTTCTAGAACGCCAGTATGCCAACTGGGAGTTTCTGCCCTTTGGTGGCGGTTCTCGTCGCTGTGTGGGCGATGCGCTAGCGCTGTTGGAAATGAAGCTCGTTCTAGCAACAATCCTGAAACACTATGAGCTAGATTTGGTTGGCAGTAAACCGGAACAACCGCAGCGACGAGGCGTGACCCTTGCTCCGTCAGGTAGAGTCAAAATGGTCATTAATAAAAAGGGTTAAACTTGCTATTAGTTTGCTACGGCTCTTTGTCAGTATCCGCTGGAGTGGAAAACGATCGCACCGCTCTCTTCAAGAAGGTTCTTTACACCAGTCGTTTCTCCAGCTTTGTAGAGTTCAGAGAGCATACGGTAGCAATCGCGATTACACTCCAGCAGCTAGTGTAATATCTGTAGCTAGTGTAATATCTGTAGAAAGAAGATGACCGGAGGCTCGCTATCGCTTATTGCAGCTTCTCGCTGGCGCAGAGGAAGTGCGATCGCTGCTATTTTACTCCTCAACTCTGGGAGTAACGCATTAGTTTCCATAATTTCTCCATTTCATTTGAGGGTAATCAGCTCGTATAGCTCAGATTCACGGCTCTCCCTTTTTTTCTCTAACTTGTTGAAGAATTTCTACCTTGGCTATCTGAATCTCTGCTCTTAACTTGGCTTCTGAGGCTTCGATCTTGGTAGAGATAGTACCTTTCAAATCCTGAATCTGAGTTTTGATGCTGCCAACTTGAACTCCGACTAGAAACCAAACTCCACCATAGAAGATAGCAAGGATAGTAGCGAGGGCAGCTAACGAAGTTAGGATATTTCTGACCGCCTCCAACTGATGATTGCTGTTGGTCATTCTGTTACAATTTCCCTATCGATAGGTGCTAAGCCTGATGACGATGAAACTTGGGGTAGAGCATTGCTTTAACCGGACAGTTGCCTCGCAAATGAGACTTAACGACGACGGGAACCTCTTTTGGCTGTACCTGAGCGTACCACACCTGCTCCGGCTCTACGAGCACCATCGGACCACTGCCGCACTGTCCCAAACAGCCGCAGGCAACAATTTTTACGTCCGGCACGTCATGGGATTTAAAAGCTGCCAAAACTTTCTTAGCACCATCCTTGCGGCAGGTCCGGTTTTGACACACTAATACTGTTTTAATGGGGTTGCTCATAGTCCTTCAGGCAGGAGTCCTTTAGACGATAGCCACTCTCGGTTGTAGAGCCGCGACTGATACCGCTGCCCGCTATCGCATAACACCGTCACAATGGTATGTCCTGGTCCCATTTCCTTGGCAAGGGCAACGGCAGCACCCACGTTGATGCCCACTGAGCCTCCCATAAATAGTCCTTCTTTTTGCAAGAGCTGGTAGATAACCCGGACTGCTTCAGGGTCATCTACTTGCACCGCATCATCGATGGGCACTCCTTTCATATTGGCGGTGATGCGGCTGTTGCCAATGCCTTCGGTAATGGAGCTACCTTCGGGATTAATTTCTCCCGTTTTAATATAGCTGTAAAGTCCGCTACCCATTGGATCTGCCACCACGCAGCGAATATCAGGAGTTTTTTCTTTAAAAAACAGAGCGGCTCCGGCGTAGGTTCCGCCAGTTCCGGTAGCGGCCACCCAAACATCAATTTTGCCGTCCGTCTGCGCCCAAATTTCTGGACCGGTGGTTTCGTAGTGCGCCTGGCGGTTTGCCAAGTTGTCAAACTGATTCGCCCAAATGGCGTTCTCCATCTCCTCGGCTAATCGCCCCGATACCTTGACATAGTTGTTGGGATCTCGATAAGGGACAGCCGGAACAGTCCGAACTTCGGCTCCGAGAGTTTTTAACGTATCGATCTTCTCTTGGGACTGAGTTTCGGGAATGATAATGAGACAGCGATACCCTTTGGCATTACAGATGTGCGTTAAACCAATGCCCGTATTGCCTGCCGTGCCTTCGACAACGGTTCCTCCTGGCTTGAGCAAACCTTTTCGTTCGGCATCTTGAATAATATAGAGAGCAGCCCGGTCTTTGACAGAGCCTCCAGGATTCAGAAATTCTGCCTTGCCTAAAATTTCGCACCCCGTTTCCTCGCTGAAGCTATGAAGCCGAATCAAAGGAGTGTTGCCAACTGTACCTACAAAACCGTCTTTAATATCCATACCTATAGCTTACGGTGTAACGGGGCCATCTCTGCAGTAATCTGCAAAATAAGGTGGGCCTTGCCCACCCTACTCATTTTACGACCAAGACCAACGCCCTTTTACTTATCAGGCTGAGGAGTCATCCGCAGGTAAGGCTTAATCTCTGTCACTCCCTTAGAAAATTTTTGCTTGGCTTCTTCGGTTGGAATAGAAGGAGCAACGACGACATCATCTCCCTCTTTCCAGTTTACTGGAGTAGCGACGCTGTAATTATCGGTTAGCTGAAGAGAATCGATCACTCGTAGAATTTCGTCAAAGTTACGTCCCGTACTGGGAGGATAGGTCAAAGTTAAGCGGAGTTTGCGCTCTGGATCGATAACAAAGACTGTCCGTACCGTGACTTTATCGTTGGCGTTAGGGTGGATCATGCCGTAGAGGTCAGACACTTTTTTATCGGCATCCGCCAAAATGGGGTAGTTAATGTTGGTCTGCTGAGTCTCGTTGATGTCGCCGATCCAGCCCTGATGAGAGTCTACGTCATCAACGCTGAGGGCAATCACTTTAACGTTACGCTTATCAAACTCTGGCTTGAGCTTAGCCACTTCGCCTAACTCAGTGGTGCAAACGGGAGTATAATCTGCCGGGTGAGAAAACAGCACCACCCAGCCATCGCCAGCCCAGTCGTAGAATGAAACTTCGCCTTCGCTCGAAGCCTGCTTGAAATCTGGGACGGTATCGCCTAGTTGAAGAGACATAATTCAATCTTCCTAATCAATTTGTTGAAACACTTTCTTTGATTTTGCCATAAAACTACGGTTTTCCGATCGGGTTTTCGGTGTTTAAAAAACTCGCCAAGCTAGTTCCCTCTGCGTCAACCATTACCAATCATGAATGACTGTTAGTGCCGTCGTTTAGGTTTTTCGCCGTTGTCCTTGACTGCATCATCCCGGAACGCGATAGTATAAAAAATACTAAACAAAAGCATAAAGTCCTTTGAACTGTGGTATCTGCTTCATTATCCTGATTCTTTTGAGCAGCGATCGCAACAGAAGGAAAAATACACAATTGATTAACAAGGAGGAATAAAATTGAAAAAACTGGTGTACGTATTAGTGACGTGTGCAGCAATTCTAGGCATTTGGGTAGGCGGCTCAGCCCAAGCAGCCAGCCTCAATAGTTTGACTGTGCCATCATCGTCCATTTTTTTGGCGGCTGAGTCTCAGTTGCGCAATCCGGCAGACTTCAAGCTGAGTACCGAGTACGGTCAAAAAATCGATCTCAACAACGCCAATGTGCGTCTGTTTCGCGATCTGCGGGGCTTTTACCCCAACTTAGCTCGTAAAATTGTTGACAACGCTCCGTATGAGAATGTTGAGGACGTGCTCAACATTCCGGGTTTGAGCGATCGCCAAAAAGAGCGTTTACAGGCCAATCTCGAGCAGTTTACGCTGACTCCTCCTGCCGACGTCTTTACCGAAGGCGGCGATCGCTATAATCCCGGTTACTATTAATCGTTTAGCGTCATCAGAGCCTGTCGCCTGCATCGCAATCTGCCAATAGCCTTGTTCACCCACTCCACAGCGGGGTGGGTTTTTACTAAAATTTTAGTTCTGTACCGTAGCTCATTGAATTCTTCTCAAGCGCCACTTCCACTTGACTCTCAACGGCTCGCCACCCAGTTTGATGTGCTAGTCGTAGGTACTGGAGCCGCGGGACTGTATGCCGCGCTCTGTTTACCCGCTCGTTGGCGCGTCGCGCTGATTACCAAAGATACTTTGCATACTGGGGCAAGCGACTGGGCCCAAGGAGGCATTGCCGCCGCCATTAGTCCAGCCGATTCTCCCCAACTGCACCGGGAAGATACTCTCAAAGCAGGAGGGGGATTGTGCGATCGCGCTGCGGTTCAATTTCTAGTGGATCGTGCCGCAGCAGCCATCGCCTCGTTAGTGGATTTAGGCGTGGCTTTTGACCGTCAAGGCGCCCAGCTAGCCATGACTCTAGAGGCAGCCCATTCTCACCCTCGCGTTCTTCATGCTGCCGATACCACCGGACGAGCGATTGTCAGCACTCTTACCGAACGAGTGCTAGAGCAAACCAATATTCAAGTCCTGTCGCAGGCGCTAGCGTTAAGTTTGTGGGTGGATCGGGGTCGCTGTCAAGGAATTAGTTTTCTTTACCGTAATCAGATTCAGTGGCTGCGCTGTCGTGCCGTGATTTTAGCCACCGGAGGCGGCGGTCAGGTGTTTGCCCAAACCACCAATCCAGCCGTCAGTACCGGAGATGGCGTGGCGCTGGCGTGGCGCGCTGGGGCAGCAGTGCGCGATTTGGAGTTCTTTCAGTTTCACCCCACGGCTTTAACCAAGCCAGGTGCGCCGCGGTTTCTAATCAGCGAAGCGGTGCGGGGCGAAGGAGCCTCCCTAATCGATGCCAGCGGCTCCCGCTTTGCTTTTGACTATCATCCTGCCGGAGAATTAGCCCCCAGAGATGTCGTCAGTCGCGCCATATTTAGTCACCTCCAGAAAACAGCGGCTCATCCTGAACGCGCTCATGTCTATTTAGATTTGCAACCCATCGAGCCAGAACGCATTCGTCGCCGCTTTCCCAACATCATCAAGGTTTGTCAGCAGTGGGGCATTGATGTCTTCAAAGAACCAATTCCCGTTGCTCCCGCTGCCCACTACTGGATGGGAGGCATTGCCACTGACATAACGAATCAAACGTCGATTCCCGGGCTATACGCCATCGGCGAAACTGCCAGCACTGGCGTTCATGGGGCCAATCGTTTAGCCAGCAACTCTCTCCTAGAGTGTTTGGTGTTTGCACAGCAGTTGGCTCATCTGGAACTAGAAGCCGCTGACGTTCCTGTAGGCGACGTCACTACTACCACTGGGCACCGACCGCTAGAGGCACAGCTAGCAACCTTGAGGGTCGTCCGGGCCGAGTTACCCCGATTGATGTGGGAAAGTGCCGGAATTTGCCGCTCTCAAGTCCTTTTGGAAAAGGCGATCGCTCGAGTCCAGTCTTGGCGAGAGGAGGTAGCCATCTCTGAGTTAGCTCAGTATCTTTTCCTGTCACCGACCCACAGCGTTGACCTGGAAGAAGCCGCCGCAGAACAGGTAAAAGCTGCCGCAGAAACTTTTAATCTGCTCGATATTGCCTATTTGATTCTTAAAAGCGCTGCTTTTCGTCAAGAAAGTCGCGGTGGACACTACCGCACCGATTACCCTCACCCCTCCCCCGACTGGCAAGTGCATACCGTCGTTCATGAAAACCACTGGCAAAAAGCTCCCCTCAATCAGGAATTGACGAGTGAAGCAAGACAGTGAGCGATCAGTGACTAATAAACCAAACAGATATAGCGTGTTGAATGTGGTATGGAAATAAAGGAATAGAAACTTAATCCCTCTTCCTCTGTCCCCTCTTATCATGGATCACTCACCTGCTCACGCTATTTCCCAAACCATTGAGAATCTTCGCCAGCTCACTCAGGTTGATGTCCAAGCTGGGTGGCATTGCTATGCTGGCGAACTCAATTTTGCTGATAGAACGAGTCCAGCGCAGGTCATTAAACCTTCAGACTGGCAACTGTCTCCACTCAATGACAAGAGATACATTACCTGGCCAGCCGGTCGCCGCGTTCGCTGGTTGGCCCAGCAGTTTGTGATTCCTCAGCATCTACAGGGTTATCCTTTAGCGGGTCTCTCCCTGCGGCTCGTTCTGACCTGGTGGGCAGAAGAGGCAAAAATCTATGTTAACGGGCAACTGGTGCAGGAAGGAGACTTATTTGATTCTTCAGCCAGAGTGCTGCTGACTGATGCTGCCACTCCTGGCAACATCATCATCGTGACCCTGCGCCTTGTCAGTCCAGGCCACGATATTGGGGCGCTGATGCAGTCGAGGTGTGTTTACGAAACAGAAAAGCCACAAGACCCCGATAGTCAAGACTTAAAATTGGTCGATCCTGGTTTTGTTGCCGATGAACTCACGGTGTTACACAACTATCTAGAAGCGTTTGCACCGGAAAAGTTAGCAACCTTAGCTACCATTTTGACTGCTATTGATTGGAAGCTGGTCACGAATGCGGAGCAGTTTGAGCGATCGCTGCGGCAACTCCGTCACCGTCTCCTTCCCCTCGCTGCGGGCATTCAGCAGCGCTGTCTGCATTTACTCGGTCATGCCCATCTCGATTTAGCTTGGCTATGGCCAGTCGAGGAAACCTGGGAGGTAGCGGAACGCACGTTTACTTCTGTGCTCGGTCTCCAGCAGGAGTTTCCTCATCTAACCTTTTGTCACTCAACCCCTGCTCTCTACGCCTGGATCGAGGAGCATCGCCCAGAATTGTTTAAAGCCGTGCAAGCGGCAGTGATGGCGGGACGCTGGGAAGTGGTAGGAGGCATGTGGGTCGAGCCAGACGCGAACTTACTGAGCGGAGAATCCTTAATTCGGCAACTCCTCTACGGACAGCGCTACACCCAAGAAAAATTTGGCCAGCTTACTAAAGTTGCTTGGCTACCAGATAGCTTCGGGTTTACCTGGCAACTGCCGCAAATTCTGAAAGCGGGTGGCATTGAATACTTCGTCACCGGAAAGCTGCACTGGAACGACAGCACTCCCTTTCCCCACGGTGTTTTTTGGTGGCAGTCTCCCGACGGTACCCGGCTACTTACGCTGATGTCGCCACCGAATCTGGCCGGGGTGATGGATACTAATCCAGTCATTATGTCTCGCTATGCCGTGGACTGGGAGCAACAAACTCACTTAAAAGATGCTTTCTGGCTACCCGGCGTTGGCGATCACGGCGGTGGTCCGAGTCGAGATATGCTGGAGGTGCAGCAACGCGCAGCCCAATCTCCCTTCTTCCCCCGTTTCCAGTGGACCACGGCCACCCAATATCTGGAACAGATTGCCAGTGCTGAGCCTCAATCTTCCTCCCCGCCTTCTCCTGCACTAGTCACTGCCTCCTCCTTTCCTACCTGGAACGATGAACTGTACCTAGAACTGCATCGTGGCTGCTATACGACTCATGCAGAGCAAAAATATTTCAATCGCTATGGGGAAGGGTTGCTCTACCAAGCCGAACTGTGGGCCACTCTGGCCGCCATCTGCACGTCCAGTACTGCTGCGCCTTATTCCTATCCCCAAGAGCCAATAAAGCAAGCTTGGAAAAAGTTACTGTTTAATCAGTTCCACGATATTCTCCCCGGTACGTCGATTCCAGAAGTATTCGTCGATGCCAATCAAGCTTGGCAAGCCGTCGTCCAGGCAGGAACCAAAATAGTGTCCGAGTCTCTCGAGGCGATCGCCTCCCACATTGCCTTTCCCCAACCGCCTCACCCAGAGGCTCAGCCTGTGGTGGTTTTCAATGCCCTTAACTGGCAGCGTACTGAGGTTGTCGCCTATCCGATTGCTCAAAACAACCGGACCGTGATTGATCTCGAGGGGAATCAGATACCGACCCAGTGCAGCGAACAGTCGCTGCTGTTTGTGGCAGAAACTCCCTCAGTAGGCTACCGTCTCTACTGGATTTGCCCGTCTCTGCAACAGACGCAACCACTGAACCTCAACCGAGAGTTTGTGTTAGAAAACGAGAAGCTGCGGGTAGTCATTAATCCAGTCACCGGAAACCTAGATAGCATATTTGATCAAGCTGAGCAGCGGGAAGTGCTGGGAGGCCCAGGCAATCAGCTTCAGGCTTTTCGTGATCGCGGTCAGTACTGGGATGCTTGGAATATTGACCCCGACTACGCTCAGCATCCTTTACCCCCAGCGCAACTAATTTCCATTGAGTGGATCGACCAGGGGCCAGTGCAGTGGCGGGTGCGAGTCAGGCGACGGCTCGGACAGTCGGAGTTTTGCCAAGACTATATTCTGCAAGCGCGATCGCCACTCCTCAAGATTGCCACGACGGTAGACTGGCAGGAAAGTCACGTGTTAGTCAAAGCGGCTTTTCCCCTGAGCATTACCAGCAATACCGTCACCTGCGAAATTCCCTGCGGGGCCATTCAGCGCCCCACGCAGCCACAGACGCCTGCGGAGCGAGCAAAGTGGGAAATACCCGCTCTCCGGTGGGCAGATTTAACCGATGTTCGTTACCGCTACGGAGTCAGTTTACTCAACGACTGTAAGTACGGCTACGATAGCCAGCCTCAGTCGCTGCGACTCACCCTCCTGCGGGCTTCTCGCTGGCCCGATTCCAATGCCGACCGCGGAATTCATCACTTTACCTATGCCCTTTATCCCCATCAAGGGGACTGGCAAGCAGCACAGACCGTCCGTGCCGGCTATGAGCTGAATATTCCCCTTCAGGTCAGGGAAGCAGGCCGCACAGCGGATGCTCAACTCTCTCCCACTCACCAGTTTCTCAATTTGTCCTCAAACAATGTGGTTTTAATGGCGCTCAAGCAGTCGGAGGGAACCGCCCATGAATGGGTGATGCGCTGTTACGAATGCTGGGGAGAAGAGACACAGCTTGCGGTAACGGGCGATCTTGATTGGGAGATTACTTCCCGAGTCGATGGGTTAGAACGGCCCCTTCCCTCAGCGGAGAGCAAGCCATATTTGCCCGTCAAGCCCTGGAAAATTACCAGTTTGAGGCTGAGGGCACATCCACTCAAATGAGCTATGTCTATTCTACCGATGAGGCTCTAGTCTTCATGATCTTCAAAGGGATCGCCCAGTTCAGCCGATGGCGGTCCGAAAGAGGTGTAAATGGATAAAGCCGTAATCGCGATCACGACCGCACCAATACCGATGCTAAGAACTGTTGCAGATTCCATATTTCAAATTACTGATAATTCCTATTACTTATATAATATTACAGAACATTACAAAAATTCATTTAAATCCATTACGGTTGACCTATGGCACAACGGACTCGGTTAGGGGATATCTTGAGACCCTTAAACTCTGAATATGGTAAAGTAGCCCCTGGTTGGGGAACAACCCCGCTCATGGCTGTTTTTATGGGGTTATTTTTCGTGTTTCTCTTAATTATTCTGCAAATCTATAATTCCTCACTGCTTCTCAACAGCTTCGATGTGGACTGGAGAAGCCTCGGACAATAGCTGGTTAATCCTTAGATCCTGTAGGCATCCCGGCTTGTCCGGGATTTTTCGTCATAATAAAGGCGGAATCTATCGAGGAAAATTATGAACGTTTTTGGGATTGGTTTACCGGAGATGACCTTAATTCTGGTCATCGCTCTACTCGTCTTTGGCCCGAAAAAGTTACCGGAAATTGGCCGCAGTCTTGGTAAAGCAATTCGAGGTTTTCAGGATGCTTCTAAAGAATTTGAAAATGAATTTAAACGCGAAGCCCAACAGCTTGAAGACTCTGTGAAGATGAATGCCCAGCTTGAAGATAAATCATCAGCAGTGACGGATAAAGAATCCCAGGCTAATGGCTGAGAACGACAAGCCATTGTCTTTGATGGCTCAAATTCTCTCTAGCGCAGCCAAGACATTGTTGTGAAACAATGGGGTCTTAGCGCGGTCAATTTTGAGCCGACAATTCAAACTTGTAGCCAACTCCTCTCACTGTCTGAATTAGAGAGGAGTCAGTAATGTGGGGTTCAATTTTTTTGCGAATCTGGCCAATATGGACATCGACTACTCGTTTATCGCCTACATAATCGTAGTCCCATACGTTTTGAAGCAGTTCCGTCCGTCGCCACACCCGACCAGGATGACTAGCTAAACAATGAAGCAAATCAAACTCCAGGGCGGTCAGTTCGATGAGATTATTTTTGATTTTGACCTGACGACTGGTCGGATTAATCGCTAAATCACCAAAAATGAGCTGAGGCTGACTAGCCGATGAAATAGTGCGCCGACGCTTCAAAATAGCCTTAACTCGGTATTCTAGCTCCTGCAGATCAAAAGGCTTGGTTAAATAATCGTCAGCTCCTTTTAAAAATCCTTCTTTTTTATCCGCCGCATCGGCACGGCTGGTTAAGAGAAGAATATAAACGTCGGTACGACTCTGCATCTCCTCACAGAGATTGTAACCTAAAGCATCTGGCAAGTTAACGTCTAAAATTACCAGATCCGGGGCAAAGCGGTCAAAAATACTTAAGGCAGACTTGCCGTCTTCAGCAGATTCTACTTGGTAGTTTTTTTGAGCGAGGAAGCGCAAAATTAAGTTACGGATTGCAGAATCATCGTCTACAACGAGGATTTTAGTCGAGGGCGTATCCATAGGTTTTGGCTCTAAAACTAAATGATCGCTAAAAGCCTAAGATGAGGACAATGATGATAACACTCAATGGCTTAGTCAATTATCGAAGCATTACTGAGGGATTGCCAATAATACAACTGTAATACTTGCCGAACCGTCTTACTCGTTGCTTTCCAGGAGCGGTTGGCTCACTGACTTTTTGCTCTTGCCTGAACTACAGCCTGCTAAGCTGAGGGTAACTTTTAGACGGCCACCCCCATCCGAATCAAGTTTTTTAGCAATTCAACAATTCGCTGTAAAGTTAAATAGAAAAGCAGATCACAAGTCTTAAGAGAAAAACGCTGAGAAACGAATTCTCAAGTTAAACTAGCTTGAGAGAGAGTAGCAATTTAGGCTTGAATGAGGACCACTTATCTAGAAAACCTAGGGGAATTAGCTAACTGAGGCATCCGCTTTCGCCATTTGTTACTGACTGCTGAACGTGTTCAATTTGAGAGGGAGGATCGAAGGAGGTTTATCGATGAGCGAGCAAAATCCCTATGAGAAGCTTGGGGTAACAGAAAATGCTTCCTTTGAAGAAATTCAAGATGCTAAAAAACGCCTGAGTCAACAGTACCGTGACGATGCCAAGGCCGTAGAAAGCATTGAGGCTGCCTATGATGCTGTCATTATGGATCGACTGAGAATGCGTCAGGAAGGCAGAATTAAAGTCCCCGAACGCATTCGCTTCCCTGAAAGAACTGAAGCTCCCCCGAATCCGACACCGGCATCGCCGAGTGGTCCCACTTGGTTACAGCAGTTAATTGATACGCCTTCTCGCTCGGACATTTTAGCGTCAGCGGCGGTGTTTTTGGCCCTCGCCTGTGTAGCAGTTTTTTACCAAAACCCCGAAGGCTCTTTGCTGCCGTTGCTAGTTGCGTTAGGGTTTGGCGCCAACATTTACTTCCTTAATCGTAAAGAGCAGCGATTTGGGCGCTCACTTCTCATTTCGCTAGCTGGCTTGCTGGTAGGAATTACGGTTGGTTCTGGATTAGCCAGTGTTTTGGGAACTCAAGGTGGAGGAGTTAGTTTAGAAAGCGAGCAGTTTACAGTATTAGTGACCTTCTGTATTTTTTGGTTAAGCAGTAGTTTTGTGCGCTAATATCTCAGCCTAGCGGCTGGTTTGTGGCGTACTAAGGAGAGCGACAGCTTCACTAAAGTTATTGACGATGAAATCGGGTTCGTAGCGCTCGAGCTGAAGGCGATCGCGGATGCCAGACAACACGCCAATCACTCTCACGTTGTAGGTTTTGGCGGCGACAATATCAGCTTCTGTGTCGCCAACCATCCAGACTTCACGAGCGGGAAGTTCTTGCAGAGCCTGTTTCATCAACTGAGTCTTGTCTTCAACGTCAGTAGATTTTTGATGCTCGTTACTGAGGCAATAGCGGCGGTTAGATGGAAAAAACTGATGCAGGTCGAAGCTTTCTAAAGCGGTTTCGAGCTCGCGCACTCGGCGCATCGTCATCACAACAACATCTACTTGGAGATACTGCAGTTTTTCTAGGGTTTCTCGAACACCTGGCAACAGGCGATCGTGAACCAGATACGGAAGACTGTGAACCGTTCGTCGACGCAGAAGAGCAAACTCTTTTGCCTGCTCCTCGTCTAGCCCAGACAAAAGACCGATCTGGCGTTCCGGTATGCGAGAGCGCTTTAGCTGCCAAAACTCCGACTTCGATAGCTGGCGCACCGCTTGCTCAGAACGTTTGCTAGTGTTTAAACAGTACTGGTAGACAGAGTAGTAGCGCTCTGAAACATCCACAATTGGACCATCAAAGTCAGTGATCAGTCTAAGCATTGAGTAAGTGTTAATTTTTATTTCTTAACACAGTTTAACAAGGGATGATCGGGAGCAGGAATTTCCGGCTCCAAGCTATTAACGATTAGCTTTTTTTACTGTCGATACCACTTCGTCAGGCCACCAGGCTGATCGATGAGGGCAATCCCCTGGGAGTGCAGTTCGTCGCGGATGCGATCGCTCTCGGCCCAATTTTTAGCCTGACGCGCCCGAGTTCGTTGTTGAATCTGCGCTTCAATGGCAGCATCACTGAGTCCGCTTATCTCAGTTGTTTCCGGTTGTGCTTCAAAGCCTAAAATTCCGGCTAGCTGCACAAGCGTTTGCCACTGCTGCTGTAGCACTTGTGGTGAGGACTCGGTTTTCCCCTGATGAACGAGCAAGTTTCCTTCCCGGCGCAATTCTTTAGCCACTTCAAACAGAACCGCCAAGCCGCCGGCAAAATTGAAGTCGTCATCCACAACATCCTGAAACCGCTGGATAATCCGATCATCAACTGCATCAGCCGATTGCCAGCTCAAGCGTTCACCGTACTGATGTCCAAACAGCAGCCCGTCTTTAAGAGTGTACCAGCCGTGAGTCGCTGCCTGTAGCGCTTCCTCGGTAAAGTCGATTGGCTTGCGGTAGTGCGCCTGCAAAATAAAGAGCCGCACCGCCATCGGGTCAACCCGGTCAAGTAAATCTCGAATGGTAATAAAGTTACCCAGCGATTTAGACATTTTCTCGCCGCCCACCTTGACCATGCCGGTATGCAGCCAATATCGTGCCAAGGGTTTTCCGGTCACGGCTTCCGATTGGGCAATCTCGTTTTCGTGGTGGGGAAAAATCAGGTCGCTACCCCCGACGTGCAGATCAATAGTTTCCCCCAGATGCTCGCGGATCATCGCTGAACACTCGATATGCCAGCCTGGACGGCCCTCTCCCCAATCTGAGGACCACGCGGGTTCATCGGGCTTAGCGGCTTTCCAAAGGGCAAAATCAAAAGGGTCTTTTTTGGCTCTTTCTCCAGGGGCTTCTGTCACCCGTCCACTGGCTCCTGCCTGCATTTCCTCTAACTTCCGTCCCGATAGCTTGCCGTAGCCTGCAAACTGGCGGACAGCATAGTAGACATCGCCCTCAGCCGGATAGGCATAGCCTTTGTGCTCTAGCTGATGCACCAGCCTTTTAATGCCGTCGATGGTATGGGTGGCGCGGGGATAGGCATCTGCCGGACGAATATGCAGCCGTTCCATATCTTCAAAATAGGCAGCAATAAAACGCTCGGCGACATCCTGCATCGAGGTTCCCTCCGCTTGCGCCCGCTTGAGAATCTTGTCATCAATATCGGTAAAATTTTGCACATAGTTAACCGCGTAGCCGCGCCATTCTAGGTAGCGGCGGGCGACATCCCACACTAAACAGGTCCGTCCATGACCGACATGGCAATAGTCATACACCGTCATGCCGCAGCAGTACATCTGCACCTTACCGGGTTCAAGCGGCTCGAAGGGTTCTTGACGACGAGTGAGGGTGTTGGCGAGGACTAAAGACATAGATTTTTAGAGAGGGGATTAGCAGCGATCGTGGATTGCTGCAAACAGCAATCACGAGTGAAGAATGAGCAATAATAGGTACATAAGTATAAACGTGAAGAACCAACCTCACAACTCCTATTCTATTCTGACGTTTCTCCTCGCTTAAATTATGCCAACAGTAAACAACCAGCCCCAAGCTTCTCCAGGACTCGATACCCCAAAGCAGGGTTTACCCGTCACAATCATCACTGGGTTTTTGGGCAGCGGGAAGACAACGCTGCTCAACCATATTTTAAGTAACCAAGAAGGAGTAAAAACGGCTGTTCTCGTTAATGAGTTTGGCGAAATCGGAATCGACAACGAGCTCATTGTCACCACCGAAGACAACATGGTGGAACTGAGTAACGGCTGTATTTGCTGTACGATTAACGAGGATTTAGTCCAGGCAATCTACAAAGTTTTAGAACGCCCAGAAAAAATTGATTACCTAGTGGTAGAAACAACCGGACTGGCCGATCCGCTCCCCGTTGCCCTGACTTTCCTCGGGACAGAGTTGCGAGATATGACGCGTCTCGATTCAATTGTGACAGTAGTCGATTCAGCCAACTTTAGCCTCGATCTCTTCAACAGTGAAGCGGCTTACAGCCAGATTGCTTATGGAGATGTCATCATTCTGAATAAAACCGATTTAGTGGATGAAGCGGATGTCGATGCTTTAGAGATCCGCATCCGTGATATTAAAGAAGGAGCGAGAGTGCTGCGAACTCAGAAATCGCAAGTGCCGCTGCCTCTCATTCTCAGTATTGGCGCTTTTGAATCCGATCAATACTTTGAGCAGGCATCGGAGGAGCACCACGACCACGACCATCACGACCACGACCATCACGACCACGACCATAACGACCACGACCATCATTCTCATCACCTAGAAAATGATGGTTTTACCTCCGTTTCCTTTGAGAGCGACAAACCCTTTGCCATTCGCAAGTTCCAGTATTTTCTTGACAATCAGCTACCGGAAAACGTCTTCCGGGCTAAAGGAGTGCTGTGGTTCGACGAAAGCCCCAGTCGCCATATTTTTCATCTCAGCGGGAAACGCTTTGCTATCGAAGACGACGAGTGGAAAGGACAGCCCAAAACCCAATTAGTGCTCATTGGACAAAATCTAGACCACGACAAACTCCGCCAGCAAATCCAAAACTGCGTCTGCTTACCCTCCGCTAATCGAGGCAAAGGATTCGGCAAATAAGCAGTGGCCAGTGACCGATTGATAGTGCTTAGTCGGTTACTAGTCACCAGAATTGCCTAATTAACTGTGTCCTGCTTACTGGTCACCGATAACTGTTGAAAGATGCGTATTATTGTCCAGCGAGTTAAATCTTCTGCTGTTGAAGTGGAGGGCAAAATTATCGGCAAGATTGGCCGGGGACTAAATTTGCTGGTTGGCATTGCGGCGACTGATACAGAAGCTGAACTAGACTGGATGGTGCGCAAGTGTCTCGAGCTGCGGTTATTTCCCGACCAACAGGAAGGCTGGGAAAAGTCGGTGCGAGACCTAGGAGGCGAATTATTAGTCGTGAGTCAGTTTACTCTCTACGGCGACTGTCGGAAGGGCCGCCGCCCCTCTTTTAGCAGTTCTGCGGCTCCCGACCGCGCCCGGGAGCTCTATGAGGCTTTCGTGGCTAAGCTGCGCCAGAGCGGATTAAACGTAGAAACGGGGCAGTTTGGGGCGATGATGCAGGTCAGTATTGAAAATGATGGTCCGGTCACGCTATTGCTAGAGCGAGAAGCTGCTTAGGTGTGGGTAAAGTGGACCGAGCATGGGGAATCGCGGACACCACAATTCTAGAACAGCTAGAGAGCGATCGCTCCCTAGCGACCCGCGAACCTCCTAGAAAGCACCAGGATAGGCGATTTAGAAAGGCAAGCTTGCTGAACCCGTGAGTGACATCACCTTCGGAAAAGGAAAAACAATGAGCAGTGACCAGTGACCAGACTAGTTCAGTTAACTGCTCGCTGTTAAGTTCCTTTGCCCCTTCCCCTGCGCCGACAGCGCCGTTTACTTGAGCTTTAAATAGTAAGCTTCAGCCTCCAATTGCCCAACTAACTTGAGGTTACCTTTGGCTTTGGCCGCTTCTAGACGACGCTGTAGGCTTTGACGCAGGCTTTGACGGTGAGCCGTAGCCGCTTGTGTTAAGATTCTCTGACGATCTCTATTCATTTCTAATAAAAATAGCTGAGATAAACAGTGATTACTCTCTATAAAGTAACAGGTTTGAGACAGAAAGTATTATTTGTTACAGAAAATATATAAATACTGTGAGTAACACAACTAACGACGACTAATCAGTGATGACGAAAAGAGTAATCGCCCTACTGAGTGACTTTGGCCTGCAGGATAGTTATGTCGGCGTGATGAAAGGCATTATCGCAACTATCACGTCTCAAACGGTGATCGATTTGACTCATCAGATTCCCCCGCAAAACGTAGCGGCAGGGCGCTTTTGCTTGATGAACGCTTTCGCCTATTTTCCGGCCAACACGGTTTATATAGCGGTCGTCGATCCGGGAGTGGGTAGTCCGCGGCGGGGCGTAGCGGTGAAGTTTGCGCAAGGGTATCTTGTCGGACCCGACAACGGCTTGTTCAGTGGCGTTCTGAGTTTATCTCCAGCCTCGGCTGCGGTAGAACTGATTCATTCCCAATACTGGCGCTCACCATTTCCGAGTGCAACCTTTCACGGTCGAGATATTTTTGCTCCTGTCGGAGCTCATCTCGCCAATGGCGTTTCCTTAGAAGCCCTTGGACCGGTCATCAATCCCAATAGCTTAGTCCAGCTATCCTTGCCAAGCTCTATAGATCCGCAGCTCACAGGCTGCGTTCAGTATATTGATATTTTTGGTAATTTGATTACGACGATTCCGGCCACAGCGGTTCAGGGTTCCTGGGCTATGGCGATCAAAGGAACCGTCATTCCTAGCGGACAAACCTACAGCGATGTCGCCACGGGAGAGGCGATCGCGCTGGCTGGTAGTCATGGCTGGGTAGAAGTGGCGGTGAACGGCGGTAGCGCCCAATCTCGCCTCCAGGTCGATTGGTTCGATTCAGTCGCAATTATCAACTCAACGCTCCACCGGAAGTAGTTTCGGTTCCAGGACACAACTGGCTCCCAGATGGAGGCTCCGGACGCTGCGAAGACAAGGACACCGGTGGCAAATCAGAGTCACTACCGTGAGCTGTCCGCACAGAAAACCTAAAGCCGGTAGGCAGCGGTGTTAGTTGTGTTTCGTTGCTTTCCTCCTGCGAGAATGCCTTCTGCCCCCTGCCTCTTCTCATTCATTTCGCCTCCCTTCTTAGGGCTATCCTCTTTGGTCAGCCTTGACCAACATTTTCGTGTCAGGACGATGACAAGTATTCTCCTCAAATCTAATAACTGTCCAAACTTGTTACTTTTCAGCAGCTAGACATGACTTTATAGGGGGAGCTTGCCAACGAAATGTTACTTTGAAATTCAAGCGTTGATTTCGCCAAATTTTGTGCCGTCACTAACAACCAGAGGATGAAAGCGTTAGAGCTTGCCTTTTTGATAATGCTGGTAAAATTCTAGTGAAGATTGCCCCCAACGGCGCAATCTTCCGATAGACGACTATCCTACTCGCTTGATGACAACTAACCCAACAATGGCGAAAAATCTGTCTGATTGGCTCTGGGCTTTCAGCCAAAGACAGCTCACGAAAGGACGACTAGAAGTTAGGGACTTTGACGGTCGGCAGTGGAGCTTGTATTTTCAGCTTGGCCATCTCATCGGTGAATCTGGCGGAGAGCATCCGCTGCGGCGGTGGCGCAGAAATATCTCTCAGCACTGCCCACAAGTAGGAAGCGATCTAGCGAGTTTCTGGCAATACAACACTATCGACTACCCAACATTAGCAAAACAGGTTAAGCTCCACCGTATCCGGCGCGAGCAGATGATTGGCATTACCCGGGCCGGAGTGACAGAGCTTCTCTTCGATCTGATTCAGCGCGAGGCACTGCTGCGCTCCTCCCCTACTAGTGAGCGATTGCTCTACTCTTATCGTCCAGAAGATACTCTCTACTCTTCTCCGCTAGTTTTTATCGCTCCTGACCAAGCCTGGACCCAGGCACAGCAGGCGTGGAAACTCTGGCAAGAGGCTGGGTTAGAAGACTGCTCGCCGAATCTCGCTCCTGTTCTGGTTAAACCTGCTGAACTACAGGCTTCAGCTACTGTATACCGAAAGCTGGCGACCCTGATTGACGGGCAGCACAGTTTGAGAGATTTAGCCTGCAAGTTAAAGCAAGAGCCATCTCTGCTCGCTCGCTCGCTCGTTCCTTTCCTCCGGCGAGGCATCGTCCAGTTAGTCGAGGTCGCGGATCTAGAGCGAGGAGAATCGCAACCAGCGGTCTCTAGCTCGCTTTATGTTTCTACGCCAGCTCAGCCAGAATCCTCTGCTCCCCTGGTCGCCTACATCGACGATAGTCCCAGAGATAGTCGAGTGATGGAACAGATCGTTACGAAAGCAGGCTATCGGTATTTAAGTCTTCAAGACCCGGTCATGGCGCTGCCAACGCTGCTAGAAAGTAAGCCAAGCCTAATTTTTCTGGATTTAGTGATGCCGATTGCCAACGGCTATGAAATCTGTGCTCAAATCCGGCGGACTTCGGCTTTTAAAGAAATTCCCGTGATTATTGTGACGAATAGCGACGGGATTGTCGACCGGGTTCGCGCTCGGATTGTTCGCTCAACAGATTTTCTGGCTAAACCAATCGACCAGAGAAAAGTGTTGGCCATTCTGCGACAGTATCTGCCGCTCGCCAATCCCCTTAAACTGAGGCTGAGACGAGAACAAAATCATTCCAGCGATGCTTAGCACCCAATTATTTCAGGCTCCCGTCTCCAAAACCGCCGTGCTCTCCTCGTCAGTCACTACTGCCTGTGTTACCGAGCAGCATATAGAGGCGCAGGAACCGTCAAAAAGACTTTAAAATCCTGTTAGTCTGAAGACTGATTGAGTACAAATAATCTTATTTCAGACCTCTGAATTCCAGTTTTTGCTGAATTAGACCTAAAGTCAGTATTTTTGGCACAATTTTAAGAAAGCAG
Source organism: Cyanophyceae cyanobacterium (assembly GCA_050331735.1). Lineage (GTDB taxonomy): Bacteria > Cyanobacteriota > Cyanobacteriia > Cyanobacteriales > JBHJGN01 > JBHJGN01. Next base: position 32,544 of record JBHJGN010000037.1, on the reverse strand, counting down.
GCTCAGCAGGTCTGAATTCAACATTTAGAGACATTCCTTTGAAATTTTTAGGAGAGACGTGAGTACAGTTCTTGTTGTTGAAGATAGCCTCACCGACTCGGAGGTTATCACCCGCTGCCTGCGACAGATGGGGTTAACAATTATTAGCGTCACGACGGGGGAAGAGGCGTTAACCCAGCTACAGTCACAAAAACCAGATCTCGTTATTCTTGATGTGATGCTACCGGGTCAGAGCGGATTTGAAATTTGTCATAGCTTGAAGACGAATGATGAGACCAAACAAATTCCGGTGGTAATCTATTCCAGTAAGGGAACCGATGTGGATAAACTCTGGGGAACAATGCTCGGAGCCAGTGCCTATTTAGCAAAACCCGTCGATCCGCAACAACTCATTCCCGTGGTCCAACAGTTGCTCGTCTCCCGATGAACTCTGATTTAATTTCTAACCTGACGACCCTGACTGAACTCTCTCAGGAGCAAACGCAGACTGCTTTTTTGCGCTTCGCTCTGGGGAACTCCGATAGCGGGTTGCTTCCCCTCGAGCAGTTAGCAGAAGTGCTGGCGATCCAAACAGCAAACATTTTGCCAGTACCAGAAATGCCAAGCTGTGTCTTGGGCATCTACAACTGGCGTGGAAAAATGCTGTGGCTGATCGATCTCAGTCATTTGGTTGGTGATTTATCCCTAGACCGCCAAGACGAAACTGCCTCGGTTATGGTCATTCAAATCAACGAACAGTTTCTGGGAGCGGTGGTGCCAGCGGTTGATGATGTTGAGCAGTACGAGCCGCATCGCATTCAGCCGGCTGAGCCGGGGGTGTTTCCCCAAAGCTTACTGCCATTTCTGCAAGGCTATTTACCCGAAGACGGCAGCGTGGTGTTAGCCCCAGAGGCGATCGCCCGCTACCCGGCTTGGCAGACTCACCGCAGCTAGCTAGCAAGGGTGAGGCAGCTCCTCTACGACTCTTTCCTGAACCTTCTCAAACTATTTAAAATCCCCCTAGCAAGAATAATCATGCAGTTATTTAACCAATCTAAATCAAATCATTCGTCAGACAAAGAGCCCCAGGACCAGACGCTTTCCCTCGCTAGCGATAGCGGCTGGGTTCCTAACTATCAGATTCCGATTCATCAAGACAATACTTTTATCATCAGCATCAAGAACGAACTCGAAGAGGCTGGATTATTGACTCCCGCCAAGGAATACCACAAAAAGGCCCAGTTTGAAAAACTGTCTCAAATTCTCCACGGCAGATTCCAGGAGAAACTAACGGCTGCTTTTGAGCAACTGATTCAGGAGGAGCGGCAACAGCTCCAGGCGACCGCCGCTGCTATTCGCTCCTCACCAGACGAACAGCTCTACACCACCGCCGTTGATGAGGTGCGCTCCTATCTGCGCTGCGATCGTGCGCTAATGTTCTGCTTTCAAAGCGAGGAGCAGGGCCTTGTCCTCGCCGAATCGCTGGTTAGTGGCTATACTCCGAGCCAAGGAGAAGTATTACCCGTCCAGGCCTTTGGGCTATCGGCAGATGCTTCTCTCCACAAAGCCGTCGTTATTAGCGATATCCGTCAGGCTGGACTGACTCCTTACCAACTCCAGCTACTAGAGAAGTTTCAGGTTCACGCTAGCCTCAGCCTCCCGATTATCACCGAAAACCAAGTTTGGGGCTTACTTGTGGTGCAGCAGTGTTCCGGTCCGCGTCAGTGGCAGGAACGAGAGATTAACCTGCTCACGGCGCTTGTGAGCGAGCTGACGTTACGACACCAGCAATCTGATTACTACGTTCGTCTCCAGCAACAGGCTCAACAGCAAAAAGTTCTCGACACAGTAATTGAGAAGATCCAGCGTTCTTCTGACTTAAGCACTATCTTTAGAACCACCACCGAAGAACTGCGGCGGTTGCTCAGAGCGGACCGCGCAGTCATCTATCGCTTTAATCCCAACTGGAGCGGTGAGTTTATTGCTGAATCCGTCGCGGCAGGATGGATTTCTGTCATGGAGGAGCAGAAAAAAGACGCCATTTTGACCTCCGACCATCTCGTTGTTACCGACCGCTGTAACCTCAAAGATTTAGAAGCCCCCTCAATTATAGATACGGACACCTATTTACAGGAAACCAAGGGCGGCGGCTATAGCAGAGGAGGCGAAACGTTTAAGCGCGTTGACGATATCTACACCCAGGGATTTACCTCCTGCTATGTAGACAAGCTAGAGCGGTATCAGGCTAAAGCCTATATTCTCGTTCCGATTTTTCAAAATGAACAATACTGGGGGTTGCTAGCCGCCTATCAAAACTCTGGCCCCCGTCACTGGGAAGATGCGGAAGTAGATTTATTGCTGCGGCTCAGTACTTCCTTGGGAATTGCTCTGCAAAAAGCCGAAGACCGCCGCCAGCTTCAGCGTAAAGCCGAGCAGCTTGCCCAAATTGCCGAAAGAGAGCGCACCGTGACCAGAATTGTCGAGCGCGTACGCCAGTCTCTCGATATTGATAGCGTACTGAGAACCACCACTCAAGAACTGCGGCGCTTGCTCGGGGCCGATCGCTTTTTGCTCTATCGCTTCAACCCCGACTGGAGCGGCAGGGTGGTCGCCGAATCCGTTGGTGCTGGCTGGACTCCTCTGCGGAGTTTAGAGGAAACCGATCCCAGCCTCCAGGGAGATCGGGTCAGCTATGACCAGTGCCCTATACAGGACTTGGCAATTCCCAACACCTTTAATGCCGATAGCAAAATTAAAGAAACACGAGGAGAAATCTATGCCCGGGGAGAAGGATACATTCGGGTAGACGATATCTATGAGATGGAATTTTCTCCCTGCTACCTGGAAAACCTGGAGAAATACCAGGTCAGAGCCTACGTGATTGTGCCGATTTACCGAGGAGAAGAGTACTGGGGCTTGATGGGAGTGTATCAAAACACGGGTCCGCGTCAGTGGAAATCTGAAGAAATAGAAATCATGCTTCAGGTTAGCCGTCCTTTGGGAGTAGCCCTACAGCAGGCGGAGTCTTTGAAGCAGATTAACCAGCAGTCTGAGCAGCTCGCTCAATTAGCATCTAGAGAGCGAGCCGTCACCAAACTCACCAATCGGCTATTGCGCTCGTCGGACTTTCAGACCATCTTTAAAACGATGGCCCAGGAAGTGCGGCAGCTCCTAAAAGTCGAGCGCGTAGCGCTCTACAAATTCAACTCAGACTGGAGCGGTAAGTTTGTGTCCGAATCCGTCACGGCGGGATGGAGTTACTTGATGGAAATGGTGCCGGTGGTCGAAGATACCTATCTACAAGAAACGGAAGGCGGACGCTATCGCCATAACGAAACCCTCGCCGTTAACGATATTTATGCTGCCGACCATGCTCCCTGCCATATCGAACTACTCGAGCAGATGGAGGCGAGAGCCTATGCGACCGTTCCGGTCTTTGTGGATCAGCACCTGTGGGGAATTTTGGGAGCCTATCAAAACTCCGGTCCTCGGGAATGGGAAGAATCGGAAGTGAGTATTCTTGCTCAGGTTGGAGTCCAGGTAGGTGCGGTGTTGAAACAGGCAGATTACGTCAACCAGATTCGCCGTCAGTCTGAGCAACTAGTCAAAGTCGCTAAACGAGAGAAAGCCGCCAAAGAACAGCTTCAGCAGCGAGCGAGCGACCTGCTGATTGCCGTCAGACCCGCTTTGGATGGCAATCTGACCGTTCGAGTTCCCATTACTGAAGACGAGATCGGAACCATTGCCAGCGCCTACAACAACATTCTGCAAAGCATGAAAAAGATTGTGGTGCAGCTTCAGCAAGCGGCGCAGGAAGTCAGCGACACTTCCCAGTCTAGCGAAAGCGACCTTGCCGCTCTGACTGCCCAAGCCCAGAAACAATTCCAGTCCGTTGAGCAGGCGTTGGGTCAGATCGAGGCGATGCGTGATTCTACCGAAGCAGTTGCCACCAACGCTCAGCAGGTAGAAGCAGCGGCCCAGCGTACGAACGAGACGGTCGAGCAAGGGGATGTCGCGATGAATCGCACCGTCGAAGCCATCCTCGATATTCAGAAAACCGTGACGGAAACGAATCTGCGCCTAGAGCGACTGAGCGAGTCGTCCCAGAAGATTTCTAAGGTCGTGAGCCTCATTAGCAGCTTCTCGACCCAAACTCAGCTCTTGGCCCTGAATGCCGCTATTGAAGCCACCCGAGCTGGCGAATACGGGCGGGGGTTTGCCGTAGTCGCCGATGAAGTACGCTCGCTTGCTCGGCAGTCGGCAGCAGCGACTACCGAAATTAGTACGCTGGTGCAGGAAATTCAGGAGGGAACGGCAGCGGTGGCCTCAGAAATGGAAACGGGACGTCAGCAGGTCGTCACCGGAACAGATTTGGTGGATGAAGCTCGCCAAAAGCTAACCGCCATCGTGGCAGCTACCGCCGAAATTAGCAGGCTAGTAACCAGCATTACGGAAGCCACGCAAATTCATAAGGAACAGTCAGAATCGGTGACTCACATTATGAGCGACGTGGCCAGCATCGCCTCCGCGACCTCTGACGATTCTACTCAGCTATCTGCTTCCTTTGAGGAACTCTTAAAAGTAGCTCATAACCTACAGGCCAGCGTCAAGCAATTTAAAGTCGAATAAGCAGCAAAAAGTCCCGGCGGGACGGGGAAAGGGGAAAGGGAAAATTGTCGCGATCGCGGCGGGGAAAAAATATAGATAAGGAACAAACTAATCAAGCTCCCTTTTTCCGCCGCGATCGCGGCTTCCCCCTCTTTTGATCTCCATGTCTACTACTCTCCAATCAGAGCGATTATGACGACTGACCCAACGATTCGCGATCAAAGCTACGCTTACTTTCTTCAGGAAGCGCCGGAACTGCTTCATGTTTTAGAGCAGGAACTGCTCAATCTGCGTGAAAACTGGAGCATCAATAAAGTTCATACCCTGATGCGGACAACCCATACTCTTAAAGGAGCTGCCGCCAGTGTGGGCTTGGAAAGCATCAAGTCAGTGGCTCACTCGCTAGAGGACATTTTTAAAGTGCTCTGTAAGCCCAATACGACCATTGATGCCGAAACAGAAGCCCTGCTGCGGGAGGGGTACGAATGCTTACGGATTCCGCTTATGGCGGAACTGACGGGCAGTCAGACCGATCACTCGGATGTCTTTGACCGGGCAGCGGTGGTGTTTACCCAGCTCCAGGAAAAGCTCGGAGACTGTTTCGGAGAGGAAGCTTATTTGCCGACTTCAGAAGAACTGGGCTTTGATGTTACCCAGTCTATTTTTGAAGTGGGAGTAGCGCAGCGCCTCGAGCAGATTGCCGAGGCGATCGCCACTGGCGACCCCCAAGCGGTGACGGATTCCCTGCAAACCCAGGCAGAGGTATTTTTGGGGTTAGCTCAGTCCCTCAATTTGCCGGGATTTGGTGACCTCGCTCAGGCGACGACAAGGGCGCTGACCTCCCATCCCGATCAGGTGATGAGGATTGCCGAAGCAGCCTGGGCCGACTTCCAGCAGGCCCAGGCAGACGTTCTCGCCGGCGATCGCTCCTGCGGTGGAACGCTCAACCACCTCCAGCAGTGGATTACCGAGGCACAACTAGAACAGGATCGAGAACCGGAAGCAGAGCCGCTCGATTTGTCTATTCAGGCTATCGATGTTGGGGCAGACGAAATCGATGAAGAGGCTTTCCTGGAGCTATGGTCAGCTCCCTCCGCCGAAGCACCACCTCCCAGAGAACCGGTTTCCCCGGCGCCCACAGTTCGCATCGAGGTTGAGCATTTAGAGCGCCTCAATTATCTTGCTGGAGAACTGCTCACGAATCAGAACCGCCAGTCCCTTCAAGACGAACAGCTACAGCGTACCGTACAAACCTTGCTAGCCAGGTGGGGGCAGCATCGGCATCTGCTAGCCCGGCTCAAGCTTGAGACGTCAGCATCGAGCAGTGACGAACCTTCCTTCGTTGAACCTCTGCTAGACAGTGCCGAGGGACTAGAAGTCGTGTTCGAGTCCCTCGATGCTCTCTGCCGCCGGTCGAGTCAGGTGGGAGAGAAACAGCGGATTTTGTTTACCAGTACCCTCGATCGGCTTCTGGAGGCTCGCATGATGCCGCTTGGGGAAATTTTTAGTCGCTTACCGCCTTTGCTACAGCAGTTAGAAACGCTGCACCACAAACCAGTGACTCTCACCCTCCACGGCAGGGACATTTTGCTTGATAAAGCAGTCGCCGAGAAGCTGTACGACCCGCTGCTGCACTTAGTTCGCAATGCGTTCGACCACGGCATTGAGCTTCCCGAGGTCCGTCAGCAGCGGGGCAAAGCCCAAACCGGAACCATCGACATTCGAGCGTACTATCAGGGTAGCCATCTCACCATAGAAGTGCGAGATGACGGCCAGGGAATTAACTACGAGCGTATCCGTCAGCGAGCCGGGGAACGGCTGATGTCTCCCCAGGAAGCTGCTCAGCTCGATGAAGCCCAACTGATGGATATCTTGTTTGAGCCGGGGTTTTCAACAACAGAACAGGTTAACAATCTGTCCGGTCGAGGCATTGGTTTGGATGCCGTCCGTGCCCACATTGAATCTCTCCAGGGAGCTGTCTCGGTTTATTCTGAACCGCAGCGAGGCACGACGTTTGTGTTGCAGATTCCGTTTAGCCTCACGATGTCTAAGCTGCTGCTGGCTCAGACTGGTTCAACCACTTACGCTTTTCTCACGGATGCCGTCGAGCAAGTGCTCGTTCCTCAACCACACCAAATTTTTCTGAAGCAGGGAGTTAAAGCTCTCAAATGGCGCATAGAAGAGCGCGAACGGCTGATCGGGATTTATCGACTCGAGCAACTGTTGTCCTACAGCTCCCCGACAACGACTCCTGATACGGGGCCGGTGATCGCCCCCGCTGCTATGGCCGCTGAGCCCGGAGGAATGGTGATTTTGCTTCGGTCGGAAGAGCAACTGTTGGGCATAGAAGTAGACCAAATTATCGGCGAACAGGAGCTCGTCATTCGACCGCTAGGCGCGGCGATCGTACCGCCTCCCTACGTTTACGGGGGCAGTATTCTCCCTGATGGTCGTTTGACCCTCGCCATCGATGGGGGCGCGCTGGCCAAGCAGGCGCTGGAGCGCAATCGCCCCCAGAAAAGCTCGGTATCCCAGTTACCGATTCTCCCCTCCGAGCAGCGACCCATTCATACCCTTCGCCTCCCAGAGGCGGAGTCGGCAGCGACGGTGTTGCTGGTCGATGATTCTCTGACTCTGCGACAAAACCTCGCGCTGACGCTAGAAAAATTTGGCTTTCAGGTCATGCAGGCAGAAGACGGCGATCGCGCCCTCCAGACTCTTCAAAATGCAGAAATTCATGTGGTGGTTTGCGATCTGGAAATGCCCCACATGAACGGATTTGAATTTTTGCGCACTTGTCAGCAATCTCCGACCCTGGCAAACATTCCCGTCGTTATTTTAACCTCGAAAACCGAGCAACAGCATCGCTTGATGGCGCTCGAGCTTGGGGCAGCCGCCTATCTCAATAAGCCCTGTCCCGAGCAGCAGTTGCTAGCGACGGTTACCGGTTTGCTGACACAATGAAGCTAATTCCCTAGGCTTTCTCACCATGCATCATTCACCTGAAGCAGACTCTTTCGTGGTTTTTCCCGTTGCCAAGTTTCTGTTAGCGCTCCCCATTCATGCAGTCGTGAAAGTTGTCAATTATCCTTTAGTCAACAACGAGTCAGCAGCGACAGGATTTATCTATCTGAGCGAGCAGCCTATTCCCCTGCTTAACCTGCACGAGCAATTGCCAACCAGCGCGGCTTTAGTGGCGAAAGCTGCCGGGACAGATGTTGCTGCCCCAATGCCCCCAAATCTTGACGGTGGCGAAGTTACCGCTGCACCGCTTCTTGTCCGTCAAACTCCCTCCGTCCCCCCTTTTCTCGTCATTGCCTACTGCCAGGAAGAGCTGTACGCAATTCCTGTAGATGAACCACCGAACTTGCTCAAAATCCCCCACAACAGCATCCGCAATCTGCCCAAAACCTTTAAACGCCAAGGTTTGTTGGCGCTGGTTGACGAGATGGCCGTGCTCACCGAGCGAGGAAAGACTTTAACCGTTTTTCTCCTCGATCTTCATCAACTGGGGATAACGGACTAGCACTATAGCAGCCTAAACTGAGCTGAAGTCAAGCTAGGAAGTACATCTTTTTACGGTCTGGGAGCGACGCAGCAAAGCAAGTCGTGCGGTAAGCAGAAAGAAAACATCAGCCAAAACCGCTGGCAATGAATTATAGTGGCTTCCTGATGCTGTAGCAAAACCTGACTGTCTCAACCCGGCAAGGCTTACCAATGGACCCCTATATTCTTAAACTTCTCGTACTTGGCTTACTGCTGCTGATTATTACCCTGGGCTCCGGCTGGATCTCCCGTTTGCCCCTTTCCTATGCTCTGATCTACCTCGTTGCTGGTGTTCTGCTTGGTCCCTACGGCTTTGGCCTGATCGAGCTTCGTCCTGATGCCGAGTTTTTGGAGCGGTTAGCAGAATTTGTCGTCATTGTATCCGTCTTTGGCTGCGGCTTAAAGATGAACCGCCCCTTTAACATCTGGGATTGGAAGACAACGGCGCGGCTGATCGGATTTTTAATGCCGATTTCGATTATTGCTATGGCAGCGATCGCTCACTGGCTCTTGGGAATGCCGGGGGGAGCCGCCGTCCTCCTCGGAGCCGTTCTCGCCCCTACCGACCCCGTTCTGGCATCAGAAGTTCAGCTAGCGAGCATCGAAGATAAAGACGAGCTCCGCTTTGGGCTAACCTCAGAAGGCGGCCTCAACGATGCCTTAGCCTTCCCGTTTGTTTACCTTGGTATCTACTGGCTCGAAGATAGCAACTGGGACAACTGGTTTAAAAGCTGGGTCGGAATCGACCTGCTGTGGGCCATTACCGCTGGTATTGTGATGGGAATGCTGGTGGCGAGGGCCATCGTTTGGCTCGATAAGCAATTGCAGCGCATTCGCCCGGCGGATGATGTTATCGAGGATTTTGTAGCGCTGAGCACTATTTTGCTCACCTACTCTTTCACAGAATTAGTCAACGGCTATGGTTTCCTCGCGGTTTTTGTTGCGGGTTACGTGGTGCAAAGCCATTACTACCGCGATCAGGAAAAGCGTTTAGAACAGCTAGAATTTACCGAACAGATTGAAAAGCTGCTAGAGATTTTTACCATTTTACTGCTGGGAACGCTGCTGATCGCCGAACCAATCTTTCAAAACCTCTGGCAAGCCATACTCGTTGCTGGTTTACTGTTCTTTGTGATTCGACCGCTGGGGGTTTGGGTCAGTATGCTTGGCTCTCCTCTACAGCCAGCGATGCGCTGGTTGTTTGGCTGGTTTGGCATTCGCGGCGTTGGCTCGCTCTATTACCTAACCTATGCTCTCGGTCACGGGGTAGAAGGAGCCATTGCCGAGCAGATCTCCTGGATCACCTTTATCGTGATTGTTCTCTCTGTCATTGGGCATGGGATTAGCGCCACGCCGCTGATGAAGTGGTACGAGCGTCGCCGCGCTCCCGGTTAATCTTCTTGACAAGTAGTTGAAAGTCTTTTCATTAATTTGAAAGAGCCATTACTTGAATCTGGGTAATTGTGCTTCTTTGACCTATGCAGACTCGATTCAGCAATCCGTGTTGCTTGAATAAGCTATTGCACAATTAGCTGCCATTGTCAATAAGGCAAAGCAAATTGTGCGATTCAGTTGGCTCTCCATGCCGCTGGAGCCAAAATTTAACACTTAGCTTAGGGTTTAATGAGGTGGGGATGAGAGTTCTTGCTGTACGCTATTGATACTTGCTGTACGCTATTGATAATCGTCATCAGGCGTACGCTTAACTCCCAATCAGACAGTCCTTGATTGTGGTAGCGATCGAAGCGGCGGCGCGATTAACGCGAACGTGACTCACACAGTCATCCCGGTTGAGAGCCTGTTGGAGGCGATGAGCAAAGTCAGCATCAATGGCAAGCTGAGGCATCCGCAACCGAACTCGTCCAGGGATTGCATGAGCGATGACATAGCCTTGAAGATTCTCTGAGGCTTCTATTTCTTCTGTTGCCCCAGCATAATGGTCGGCGATCGCCAAGGGTTGCTCTTGCTTGAGCTGAGTAAAAATTTGGCGAGCTAAACTGGCTTACCAACAGGTTAACCAGCAGAGCGTTGGCTCCTCGTAATTTAAACTGACTCGTGACCAAAACGCCCATGACTACAGGCAGAATTGCTTCTATCTCTCCATGTTCCTTCAAGAACGCACCGAGCTGAGCTGTGACGTCTTCCCTAGAGAGGCTACTGTTATCGGTTGCTATTGTCACGGCTGTTTTCCTCCTACTTTAGGTTAAGAAAAAATGGATTTTAGGTCAACAAAGGATTAAGAAGACGAGTAGGATTTAGCTGCCGCTGGGTTGGCTCGATAGCCTGTAGCTTTTAATGCCTCTATTAACGATTCAATTTTCGTTTCTGAAGTGGCAGCGATCGCCACTTCTTTTCGTCTTAAATTGACTCGAACTTTTTTGACTCCGGCAACGGTTTGTAGAGCTTCTCTCACGGTTTGAGCGCACATTGAGCAGTGCAGATCTTCGATGTGTAACTGAATTTCTGGTGTTGGCGATCGCTTAAGAAACCAGTTCGTTTTTAATTTCCTGATGGTGATGATTTGTAATTCTTCGCTGCTTCACCGATGTGCAAAATGACGGCATAGCTCACCCTGGTGGATTCAGAATGAGGAATTTCGTCTAGAGCGTGAATGCTGTGAATTTGAGCTTTCGTGGGAGTAGACTTGGGCAGGGGAGAATTCATGGAAGGGTCTACCCATTCATAAAATTCGATCGTATCAGGATTGCAGAAAGTACAGCCATGACACTTCTCTGGAGTTGGAACTTTTCGCACCCTGCCTTTATAAATTAACTTGTTGAGCATATGTCTGAGGGCGTCTCCATCGATATGAAAGTGCAGTTCCATTTCGGCTAAAGAAACGCGATGATAATCAAGAACGAAGTCTTGAAGTTCTTTTAAAATCATGAGTTCATTCTGATTAGCTGGCGAGGCATTGTTAGCGGCTGGAGAAGTAAAAAAAACGGGGAATCGTCATACTCCATGATTTGCTGGTTGAGGCGCTCGATTGTTTTTCGAGAGAGCATAACGCTCCTTTTTCCTACATTTCAAACGCGGGTAGTGGTTTGGGTTGGCTGAGAGCGATCGCGCTCCGCCGCAATCGGGGGACGGCGAGACTTGAGCAAGACGATGGTTCCCGCCATCGCTACTCCGCCGCCAATCAGCCAAGCCAGAGAAAAACCAGGATGTTGCGCGAACGTGGCGATTTGATAGAACATAGTGGCAACCCAATAGCCCAACCCCGTCGTCCACAGCGTCACCAACACCGTCCAGCCCAAATTCGTTTCCCGATAAACGGCACCCGTGGCAGCCACGCAGGGAAAGTACATCAGCACGAATAATAGGTAAGCAAAGGCGGCGGCGGTGTTGTTAAATCTTCTTGCCATCTGACCAAAAGTGCCAACGGCGACTTCTTGCTCTTCTGCCACCGTGGCTTGGTCTTGGACATCGCCAATATTTAAACCAAGGGGATCGAGGAGCTGGTTGCCTAAGTCGGCTAAGTTAGCCGGAATACTGGCAAAGGCAGCCGCAATATCGCCCCAAAAATCGAAGTCCTCTTCAGCTACTTCTCCTAATTCTTCTGCGGCTAACTCACCGTAGAGAGCATCAAGAGTCCCCACCATTGCTTCTTTGGCAAACACGCCGGTAAAAATGCCGACGGTCGCGGGCCAATTGTCCTGGCGAACGCCCATTGGGGCAAAGACCGGGGTAACGGCTCGGCTTGTCGCCGACAGAACAGAATTTCTGCTATCTTCTTGTCCAAAAGAGCCGTCGGTTCCGATGGAGTTGAGTAAGCTTAAAATCATCACCATCAAAACGATGACTTTACCGGCTCTCAGTAAAAATCCTTTGAGTCTGTCCCAGGCACGAATCAGTACTCCTTTAACCTTAGGTAGGTGATAGGGCGGTAACTCCATCACAAAGGGCGAAGCTTCCCCCTGCATGATCGTGTTTTTCATCACCACTCCGGTAAAGATTGCCGCCGCAATGCCGATTAAATACAGACCGAACACCAGGTTTTGCCCGTTCCGAGGAAAGAACGCCGCCGCAAACAGCGCATAGACGGGTAATCTCGCGCCGCACGACATGAAGGGGTTCATCATGATGGTCATCAGGCGATCACGTCTGTTTTCAAGAGTGCGAGTCGCCATAATCGCCGGGACGTTACAGCCAAATCCGACCAGCATCGGCACAAAGGATTTACCCGGCAATCCTACCAGACGCATCAGTTTATCCATCACAAAGGCTGCCCTTGCCATGTAGCCAGAGTCTTCGAGAATCGAGAGAATCACAAACAGCAAGCCGATTTGGGGAATAAAAGTTGCCACCGTTTGAATGCCACCGCCGATAGAGGTGACAAAGCCAATGAACCAGCCTGGAGCATTAAGGGACTCTAACCACGCTTGCGGTGCCTCGACAAAGACGGTGCCAAAGGCAATGTCGAAAAAATCGATAAAAGCACCGCCAACATTAATAGCGACGAAAAACATCAAGTACATCACCACCAAAAACAGCGGAATGCCAATCCAACGATTCAGCACAAACTGATCGATTTTGTCGGAGGTGGTGGTGCTGATATTCCTCTTCTGTCGGACTGAGCCTTGGATGAGGCTGCGAATAAAGCCATAGCGACTGTCCGCCACAATAATGTCGATGTCTTCTTGCAAGAGCTGGTGAATCTTACGGCGATTTTCCACCACCAGGCGATCTAATTCTTTGCCTTTGAGTTCCGGGGCAATCCGTTCATATTCTAAAAGTTTGAGAGCCATCCACCGAGTCGAAATCTTTTGATTGCGTCCTTGTTGTTTAACCAGGGGTTCAATTTGATTGAGAGTATCTTCAATCACGGCTGGATATGCCACCACCGTTGGCAAATTCCCCGGATTGTCGCTCAGTTCATTGATTTTGCTTCTGAGGATCTCGATTCCTTCTCCCAAAAAAGCACTCATGGGAATGACAAAACACCCTAGCCTCTCAGACAAAACATCGGTATTAATGTCTAATTCTCTCTCCCGCGCCACATCAATCATGTTCATGGCGATCGCCATAGGGACGCGCATTTCCATAATCTGAGTGGTCAGATAAAGGTTGCGTTCCAAATTCGCTGCATCGATAATGTTGATAATTAAATCCGCTTCCCCAGACAGCAGATAGTTGCGCGCAATTAACTCGTCTAGTCCTGTGCCTTCATCTTCGGCATCTAGGGAATACACCCCTGGCAAGTCTACGACCGTAATTTCTGCGCCTTTATGAACATATTTTCCTTCTTTGCGATCGACAGTGACACCGGGCCAATTTCCCGTGCGCTGATTGGCCCCAGTGAGATCGTTGAAGAGAGTGGTTTTTCCGCAGTTAGGATTGCCAATTAACGCGATCGTTTGTTTTTTCATCGTCTCTGTGAATAATGCATTGATAAAAGTTTGAGGGTTAGTGGTTTGTTGTTAATGATTGATGGTTCAGGGTGATTTTGGGTTTTCTGCCTCTACACTCCGCTTCCTCTAGAGCAATTCAACAACGAGTGCCGCTGCTTCGTCTTTGCGCAAACTCAATTTAAAACCGCGCACCAGAATTTCTACCGGATCGCCGAGAGGAGCCACGCGGGTCACGGTAAACTTTGTACCGGGGGTCAGTCCCATTGCCAGTAACTTTTTTTTGTAAGCTTTTTGGGTCGGACTGTCGCTTAGTTCATAACGCGCCACTTTCCCGTGCTGATTGACTTCTAAATCTCTGAGGGTGGTTTTACGGTTCATGTCTTGGTTTTCCACTTCAACAAGATAATCAAAGGGACGGTCGGAGACGAGAATGCGCTTTGCCATGCCTCCATCGATGCCAATACGACTTTCCCCAACCGCAACGACAAAATTGCCCGCCAGATTTTGCCGGACTTCAATGGCGATCCCTGGCGCTAATCCCATTCCCAGCAGACGATTAATGCCGTCTTTACTTTCGTAGCCAGCAATCCACAGGCGATCGCCTATTTGCGCCTTGGCCAGGATCATCAGGGAGCGTTCTTGGGAGGAGCCGTCAGCCAGACGCTTTTGTCGATGTCGATGACGGTAGTTCTTCCCCTGCTTGTCATCCATTGTTCTTTAGTCTCCCCTCTGGAAACGTCAATACCGCGAAGGACTCACGGACAGCTATTAAGAGCACTTCTCATTAACTTGGATCATAGTACTACTATCATGATTATTGATAGCAATTGTCATTTTTAACAAATGTTTAATTCTCTAAGCAAAGCTGGGGGTAAGAAGCTTTATTCCTCTAAAGCTTGGAGCAAACACTTCTGTGTTCAAGAAAGATGAAAACCTTCAGAAATGCTTCAGCTTCTCAGTAACTTATTGCTAATTTTCTCTAATTGAGAGATTATCAATTGACTTCTTTTATCACTAGAGGTTTTTATCTATACGCCTCAACCGCTGTTACTATTCGGCGTGGCTGATTGATGACACTCTCACCTAAACTCCAGTGAAGTGGATGAGCAACGACTAACGCCATTCACCAAATTCTCTCATTAGTTTTTCCAATTGGTATAATAACCAACTGCCCCCACGTTACCGATTGGGCAACGCCCACTAGGTTTAAGCCAACACAGTGTCTATTTGGATAGGTAACAATGACAATTGGGTTTTGCGATCAAAGACTCGGCAAGGGCATTGAGTGCCGTTGCTGCCAATAAACCGCCCCCCACTGACCCGGCGGTTGTGATGAAGGGAACTCCAGAGTGCATCAATCGCCGTTTGGCGCTAGGAGCATGGCTAAAGCCGAGGGGCATTCCAATCACCAAAGCGGGGTGAATGACCTGCTGCTCAATCGCCTCGCAAACCGCCAGCAGAACCGATGGAGCATAGCCAATGACCAGAATGCAGCCCTGGGGACAACGGGCTAATTCCTGTCCACGCTGTTGCCAGAAGGCTTGCTCTGCCTCGATAGCATCCGTAATGTGAGGGTCGTTTATTAACGTTGTGGTCTGACAGCCCAAATGGCTCAATCGGGTTTGATCGAGTGCTGCCGTTACCGTCGGAATATCTCCGACAACGGCACAGCCCCCTTTGAGTGCCTCTCGACTGGCGGCGATCGCGCTCTGCGCGGTGGCTTCGCCAATCGCCTTTCGACTCAGCCGGATCAACGATACCAGACTGACATCCCCGCAGGCGAGCACGAGCCTAGACAATAGATCGATCTCAATCTCAGAGCGATTGCCTAAGTCCGGCATTAGCCAGGATAGGGACTCCTGAAACGCTTCGGGATGCTGATGCACTGCCCCATCCGTGTTGCTCCAATCAAAGCGATGTAGATAAGTCTGGGTTTCCGCTTCTAGCTGCTTCAAGTGGGACAGAGCTTTTGCCTGCGCGGACTGACAGTGGCGATCGCGTCCCAATAGATGCTCCAGTGCCGAGGCGGTGTGACGTAACTGAGCAATCTGCTGCATCACCATTTGGTACTGACGCTGTAGTTGAGTTAACAAAACCTCCGGCTCGTTCAAATCCGCTTCTAGCAAGTTCTGAATCTGGGCGAGCTGAAATCCTTGTTGCTTGAGCGCCGCAATCCTCTTGAGTCGCTGCACGTCGGCTTCGGTGTAGAGGCGGTAGTTTCCCGGCGATCGCGGCGGCTGAGGCATCAAACCAATTTGATGATAGTGGCGAACCATCCGGGGGGTAATGCCTTCCCCGACGGCATCGGTCAATTCTTTAATGGTGATGTAATCCATCGCATCTGAGGATTTACCTTGACATTAACATTAGTGTCAAGGTTTAGCATAACGAAGTTGACGTATTGGGCTGCTTATGCTGAAATTGAGGCGATCGTCTGCTTCTCATCTCGTTGCCTTCAGCCGGGACCACGGCGAGATCCTGGCGGCTATTGTCTGTGGCGTGCTGCTATTCCTGGGCTGGTTAGCCCTTAATTTCGAGGGGGTGGGATTAGCGATCCTGATTCTGATGGCGGCTTACGCGATCGGCGGTTACGAAAGCGCCCGCGAAGGCTTAACGACGCTGTTTCAAGAAAAAGAACTCGATGTCGATCTGTTGATGATCGTGGCGGCACTAGGGGCAGCCGGACTAGGGTTGTGGCGTCAGGAATATTTTCTGCTCGTCGATGGGGCAGTGCTGATTTTAATCTTTGCCATTAGCGGCGCTCTAGAACACTACGCCATGCAGCGCACGGAACGGAGCATTCGCTCTTTGATGAGTCTGACTCCCGATACAGCCCGGATGCTGCGCTCTGGCGGGGAAGAACAGGTCGCCATACGCCGTCTTCAGATTGGGGATGTGATTCTGGTGAAACCAGGGGAGTTAATTCCCACCGATGGCGTGATCTTAGACGGCGATAGCACTATTAATGAGGCGGCGATTACCGGAGAGTCGATGCCGGTAGACAAAGGGGTAGGAGAAGTGGTGTTTGGCGGCACTCTCAACGGGAACGGAGCGTTGCAGATCCAGATCCATCAACCACCAGAAAGTAGTTTGATTGTGCGAGTGATTCGGCTGGTAGAACAGGCTCAGACCGAGAAACCCCCGTCGCAGCAGTTTATTGAACGCTTTGAACGGGGCTACGCCAAAGTGATTGTGGTTGTCGGGGTGCTATTAGCCCTGCTGCCGCCCTTGGTGTGGAACTGGAGTTGGGAAACCACCATCTACCGCGCCCTCATTTTCCTCGTCGTGGCATCCCCCTGTGCGCTGATGGCGGCGATTATGCCTGCACTCCTGTCTGGGATTGCCCGTGGCGCTAAACAGGGAATTTTGTTTAAGAACGGAGCGCAGCTAGAGTTGCTTGGACGAGTGCGGGCGATCGCCTTTGATAAAACCGGAACTCTCACCACTGGACAGGTGCAGGTGAGCGAAATGATTCCTGCTTCTACCGCTAGTCGCCAAGATCTGCTACAGACTGCCGCCTCGATTGCCGCCTACTCCGAGCATCCTATTGCCCAGGCGATTGTCCGGGCAGCTCAGGTAAACAAGGTGTCCCTAATTCCGGCGACTCAGGCTCAGGCGCACGTTGGACAGGGCATGACTGGCTGTTTAAAGGGGGACTCGCTCCGCTTAGGCAAGCGGCGTTTTGCCTTAGCCGCGTTAACGAACGGGAAACCTGATCTAGAGTTGGAAAGCCAGCGCCTAGAAGCCGAAGGTAAAACCGTCATCTGGGTCGTGCGGCTACAGCAAGTCCTGGGCCTGATTGCGGTAGCCGATCAAATTCGCTCTGATGCCCCTCGGTTAGTGAAAACCCTCAAGCAGACGGGCGTTGAAGCCATGGTGATGCTGACGGGGGATAATCCCGTCACGGCTCAAAGCGTAGCCCGGTTAATTGGTATTGAGCGAGTCTATGCAGAACTGATGCCAGAGGACAAAGTAGCGGTGCTCAAGCGCCTGCAACAACGCTATGAAACGGTAGCGATGGTGGGCGACGGCATTAATGACGCTCCTGCCCTCGCTCAGGCTTCGATCGGAATAGCGATGGGAGTAACCGGGACGGATGTGGCGTTGGAAACGGCGGATGTGGTCTTGATGGCGGATCGGCTGGAGAAACTGGAGCAAGCGATCACCATTGGCAGGCGATCGCAACGGATTATCCGGCAAAATATCGTTATTGCTCTTGTCTCGGTTGGTCTGTTGTTGTGCGCCAATTTCTGGGGGAGTCTGACCCTCCCAGCCGGGGTATTAGGTCATGAGGGATCGACGTTGTTAGTGACCTTGAATGGTTTGCGGTTACTCAAGGGAACGGTTTGAGAATTCCGCCAAGCGGCTTAAAGCATGAATAATTGAAGGAGGATTTGGCAAGGAACGGTTATGAGCGGGTGGTCGCTCGATCCGGACGAACAAGATTGTTCCCTATGGCTAGAAATAACGTACCGATTGTAGTACTAGACAAATACTATAATTACTCATCCCATTGAAGGTATTTAAACTCTGCGTAAGAATCGCTACAATAAACGCTGTTTCTGATGGTGTGCGCTCATGTCTGCTTCCTCCCCCGAAGAAATTGCCGCTGAGGGTTTGACTCCTCAAGAGTACGAAGAAATTGTCAAACGGCTCGGTCGTCATCCCAATAGAGCGGAGCTAGGCATGTTTGGGGTAATGTGGTCGGAACACTGCTGCTACAAAAATTCCCGCCCCTTACTGAAGCAGTTTCCCACAACGGGCGATCGCATTCTGGTCGGCCCCGGTGAAAACGCCGGAGTGGTGGATCTGGGTGACGGGATGCGCCTCGCCTTTAAAATTGAATCCCATAACCACCCTTCAGCCGTTGAACCGTTCCAGGGAGCCGCAACGGGGGTCGGTGGCATTCTCCGCGATATCTTTACAATGGGAGCGCGTCCGATTGCGATTCTCAACTCTCTGCGCTTTGGAGATTTAGCCGATACTCGCACCCGCCGACTCTTTGCAGGAGTCGTAGAAGGCATCGCTCA
Source organism: Cyanophyceae cyanobacterium (assembly GCA_050331735.1). GTDB lineage: Bacteria > Cyanobacteriota > Cyanobacteriia > Cyanobacteriales > JBHJGN01 > JBHJGN01. The sequence continues at coordinate 14,030 of JBHJGN010000037.1, read as the reverse complement.
CTACGGCAACAGCGTTGGCGTTCCTACCATTGGCGGAGAAGTTTACTTTGATTCAGCTTATGCCGGCAACCCCCTCGTCAATGCGATGGCGTTGGGGCTGATGGAAACTCCAGAAATTGTCACGTCGGGAGCCTCTGGTGTGGGAAACCCAGTGCTATACGTTGGCTCAACAACAGGAAGAGACGGCATGGGAGGAGCCAGCTTTGCCAGTGCAGAATTAACGGAAGATTCCTTAGATGACCGTCCGGCGGTGCAGGTTGGTGACCCGTTCCTAGAAAAATCTCTGATCGAAGCTTGCCTGGAAGCGTTTAAAACTGGAGCCGTCGTCGCGGCCCAGGATATGGGGGCGGCGGGCATTACCTGTTCAACGTCAGAAATGGCGGCCAAAGGAGGCGTTGGCATTGAGCTGGATTTAGACAAAATTCCGGTACGGGAAGCGGGAATGATTCCCTACGAGTATCTGCTGTCGGAGTCTCAGGAGCGGATGTTGTTCGTTGCCCAGCAAGGACGAGAACAGGAATTAATCGATATTTTCGAGCGTTGGGAACTCCACGCCGTCGTTGCGGGAGTCGTGATAGAAGATCCTGTTGTGCGGATTCGCTTTCAAGGTCAGGTCGCTGCCGAAATTCCGGCAACCGCTCTAGCCGACGACACGCCAGTGTACCATCGAGAACTAATAGCAGAACCTCCAGCCTATGTCCAGCAGGCGTGGCAATGGACGGCAGATTCTCTGCCACCCTGTACCCGTGAGGGCATTGAGATTGACGGAGAAAACAAGAGCTGGAATGCGATTCTTCTCCAGTTATTAGAAACTCCCACCATTGCCTCTAAACGTTGGATTTACCGTCAGTACGACCATCAGGTACAAAACAATACTGTGCTGCTTCCTGGAGATGGGGATGCGGCAGTCGTGCGGGTTCGCCCTGCCGCAGGCAACGCTCCCCTTGCTAACTATCGACGCGGAGTTGCCGCTACCGTAGACTGTAATGCCCGCTATGTTTATCTCGATCCCTACGAAGGAGCCAAAGCTGCCGTGGCAGAAGCCGCCCGCAACCTAAGCTGTGTAGGAGCCGAGCCGCTGGCGGTAACGGACAATCTGAACTTTGGCAGTCCAGAAAATCCGGTCGGGTATTGGCAGCTCGCCTCTGCCTGTCGCGGAATTGCCGAAGCCTGTCAGGAGTTGGGAACTCCGGTGACGGGAGGGAACGTTTCTCTGTATAACGAAACCCTGGATGCGCAGGGAAACCCCCAACCGATTTATCCAACTCCAGTTATTGGCATGGTGGGATTAGTGCCGGATATTACTCAGGTATGCGCTCAAGGGTGGCAACGGCCAGAAGAGTTAATTTACCTGTTGGGAGAGTCGTCCTCCCCCCAGCTTGGAGCTTCTGAATATCTCGCTACCGTACATCATCAGGTGGCGGGGAAACCGCCTAGAGTCGATTTTGACCTGGAACGGCGGGTGCAAGAAGCTTGCCGTTATGGTATCCGCCAAGGGTGGATTCGTTCGGCTCATGACTGTGCTGAAGGTGGTTTGGCAGTGGCGATCGCCGAATGCTGCATCAGCGGACAGCTTGGCGCAGCAGTCCGCCTGCCGAAGGCTGCTAGAATCGACGAACTGCTGTTTGGCGAAGCTGCGGGTCGAGTGATTGTCTCTGTCAGACCGGAGGCACAGGCTGATTGGGAACGCTATCTTCAGCAACACCTAGAAGCGGACTGGATAGCCGTTGGCCGAGTCAGCAGTGAGGAGCACTTACGGATTTCAATCGGTGACGATTCTTTAGTTGACGTTACAATTGTTAACGTTACCCAGTGTTGGCAAAGTGCTATTGAGAAAAGATTATCAGTTTAGATAGCACAAATCCGTTATAGTGAAACTATAAAATCACTAAGAAATGGTTAAGCGGAGCGAGTTACGAACAGCTCTCTGCTCTGGCAAGACCACTAAACGACCTACTGCCGCTACCAGGAGCCAAACTCTCGCATGAGCGCTATTTCCCCCGATCCGTCTTCAATTCAAGATTCCTCCGTCCCCGATAAACCAGAAGAAGCCTGTGGCGTATTCGGAATTTACGCACCAGAAGCAGATGTGGCTAAGCTAACCTATTTTGGTCTCTATGCGCTCCAGCATCGCGGGCAAGAATCAGCAGGAATTGCGACTTTTGCAGGAGAAGCAGTACACGTTCATAAAGACATGGGTCTTGTGTCTCAAGTCTTTAATGAAAAAATTCTACAGCAGCTTCCTGGCAAGCTGGCGGTAGGACATACTCGCTACTCCACCACTGGCTCTAGTTTGGTGGTGAATGCTCAACCTGCCGTGCTGTCTACGCGTCTCGGCACTCTGGCTTTAGCTCACAACGGTAACTTAGTTAACACCGGCGAACTGCGTTCCGAGCTTCAGAAGCGCAACTGCGACTTCGTAACCACCACAGATTCAGAAATGATTGCGATCGCCATTGCTGAAGAAGTTAACGGCGGTAAAGACTGGCTCGAAGGGGCCATTAGCGCTTTCAAATGGTGTTCGGGAGCCTTCAGCCTCACTATTGGTACTCCTGTGGGGTTGATGGGCGCGAGAGACCCTAACGGCATTCGCCCCCTTGTTATTGGAACTTTGAAAGAGAACCCCACTCGCTACGTGTTAGCATCGGAAACCTGCGCTCTCGATATTATCGGTGCTGAGTATCTGCGGGATGTCGAGCCAGGAGAAGTGGTGTGGATTACCGAAGCAGGGATAGCCTCTTGTCACTGGGCCAAGAAACCAGAGCGCAAGCTGTGTATTTTTGAAATGATTTACTTTGCCCGTCCCGATAGTGAAATGCACGGGGAAACACTCTACAGCTACCGCCTGCGCCTGGGAGAACAGTTGGCCAAAGAATCTGCTGTTGAAGCAGATGTGGTCATGGGCGTTCCTGACTCCGGTATTCCAGCGGCGATCGGCTTTTCGCGGGCCTCGGGGATTCCTTACGGTGAAGGACTGATCAAAAATCGCTACGTCGGTCGGACTTTTATTCAGCCCACCCAAACCATGAGGGAAGCCGGAATTCGCATGAAGCTCAATCCCCTTAAAGATGTACTAGAGGGGAAAAGAGTGATCATCGTTGATGACTCTATCGTTCGCGGTACGACGAGTAAAAAGATTGTCAAAGCCCTGCGAGATGCCGGGGCGACGGAAGTGCACATGCGCATCTCCTCTCCTCCGGTGACTCATCCTTGCTTCTACGGCATCGACACCGATAACCAAGAACAGTTAATTGCTTCTACCAAGTCGGTAGCAGAAATTGCCGAGCAAATTGAGGTCGATTCCCTCGCCTATCTTAGTTGGGAGGGAATGTTGTTGGCGACTGGAGAAGATCCCAATCAATTCTGTTCGGCCTGCTTTACCGGAGATTACCCGATTGCCATTCCTAATCAGTTAAAGCGGTCAAAACTGATGCTGGAGAAGGCCAAAGCTTAGCCGTGGTTGAGCCTCTTGCTTAGGAAGAGTAAGTAGGCTCTTCTGAATCTGGGGCGGCTTGTTCTCTTTCCTGTTGCAGTATCCCAGCAAGATGAACAATGCTGAGAATGAGCGCTCCTGCTGAGAGGATGTAGCTATGCAAAGAGTATAAACGCGCCACCGTCATCGTGTTTACCGCTCCTCCTCCGGTTAACAGGGTTCGCAGAGTTGAACCGAAGTAAGGAATGGCTTCAATAATGCCCAGCTCGATATTAAAACGCCAATAGCCAAGCTGCGTCCAGTCGAGGAGCATCGCACTCCAGCTAAGGGCGATCGCACTCAGCGTTAACAGAATCCCGCTAATCCACGCTACCAACCAGCTAGGGCGAAACCTTTCTCCGAGAAACATCACCACAATCGCTATCAAAGAGACGATAATCAATCCGTTACCAGCTACCGAATGTAGGCGATCGATTAGCCATCCATACGAGACTTGAGATGTAATCATTTCTAGGGAATTATAGGCTCCTCCAGCGGTAGGTTCGTAGTAAAAAGACAGCAGTACCCCAGTCACGGCTGCCGTTAGGCTGAGGGCAAGAGTGGCGATCGCACTAATTGTTGCTAGTCGCCGCAGAATAAACGCATAGTTGATCGTATTCATACCAGTTAACGGTTAGACGTACAATTACATTTGATTATAATTATTTTTTATTAGTGAGACTGCTTGTTATAGCTCTTAGATGCACAACTACAGATGAAGCCATCTCCGGTTTTAAAGTGGGCAGGTGGGAAAACTCAACTCCTTCCACAAATTGAGAAGAACTACCCGCCAGAGCTAAATGCCAGTATTTCAACGTATATTGAGCCTTTTGTGGGCGGAGGAGCCGTTTTTTTTAATGTTGTTAGTAATTTTAATCTTCAACAATCCTATTTGTTTGATACTAATGCTGACCTAGTTATTCTCTATAAAGTTATTCAAAAAGATGTTGAGACTTTGATTCAAGAATTAACCAAGCTTGAAGAGTGCTATCTAAACCGAGAGAATCATTATAGGAAAACTTTCTATTATTCCTGTAGAGATAGGTATAATACCTTTAACAAACAAGTAAACACCGAGTCTTATTCTAAAAGCTGGGCAAAGCGAGCGGCACTAACAGTTTTTCTGAATCGAACCTGCTTTAATGGACTGTATCGCGTTAACAGTCAAGGCCATTTTAACGTTCCCGCTGGTCAATACAAAAATCCGACAATTTGTCATGCTCAAAACCTAAAGGCAGTTAGTCAAGCACTTCAATCTGCTCATATTGCACAAAGGGACTTTTCAGAAGTCCTTAAATACGCAGATTCTCATACTTTTATCTACTACGACCCTCCCTATCGACCGATCAGTAAAACTGCTAGCTTTAACTCCTACGCTGCATCCGAATTTAATGACGACGAACAGCGTCGCTTGCGGGACGTTTTTGCGGCAGCTTCTCACAAAGGAGCCTTGCAAATGCTCAGTAATTCAGATCCAACTAATTATGTAAACGATCCTTTTTTTGATGAATTATACAAAGAGTTTAAGATTAAACGGGTCATGGCATCGCGGGCGATCAATTCTAAAGCTGACAGAAGAGGAGCGATCCGAGAAATTTTAGTTACCAACTACTAGTTTAATCTTCACTTTCTTGTTTTTTTCTATAGAGAGTAGACAGGGGAAAAGGGTAAAGGGCAAGGGGGAAAGGAAGAGATTGTTTTGTCTTTATGTTCTAAACCTGTGTAGCAGTTTGTCAGAAAACGATGCTCTGCTGAAATGCAGACGCTACTGATATCGAGGAAACAATCAACCATTAACCATTAACAAATCTCTGTATTCGCTCCCACACCTGCTCGACCAAATCAGGGGCATCGGTATTGAACCACTCTATCTGAGGATCGGCTCGAAACCAGGTGCGCTGGCGCTTAGCAAACTGGCGGGTGTGCAGTATCGTCAGTTCTTTAGCCTCATCAAGAGAGATTTCACCCGCAAGATACTGTTTGATTTCTCCGTAACCAAGGGTGTTCAGCAGCGGAATTGAACCATACTTGCGAAGGAGCGTTTCTACCTCAGCCACAAACCCCATCTTCACCATCTTGTCAGTCCGCCGTGCGATGCGCTGAGTAAGCGCTAGGGAGTCGCAGTCTAAACCGATTTGGAGAATGGGATACCGTGGCGGATCTTCTCCCTGCTGTTGCGAAATCGGATAGCCGGTGACGTAAAATACTTCCAAGGCTCTCAAGGTGCGAACCGAATCGTTAGGATGAATTTTTTGTGCTGCTAGGGGATCGACTTGGGATAAAAAAGCATAAAGCTGGCGCTGTCCGAGAGACTGAAGCTGCGATCGCAACTCAGGATGGGGCGACACCATTGGAATTTTCATCCCCCGCACTACTGACTTAATATATAAACCTGTACCGCCAACGAGAAGAGGGGTAGAAGCCCCAGCAATTAGCCCGTTGGCCATCTGCTGATACTGCGCTAGAGTCAATGTGTCTGTCGGAGCGCAAATATCAATGAGATGATGAGGGACGAGCTGGCGTTCAACAAGCGTTGGTTTCGCCGTCCCGATATCAAACTCCTGATAAACTTGACGAGAATCGGCACTAATAATATTGGACTGCAACCGCTGAGCCAAGGTTAACCCTAATCCAGATTTACCAGTCGCCGTAGCGCCACAAATGACAATAAGCATCGGCAGTAATTAAGGTGTGCGTCGCTATTTATCGATCAGGCCAAGCTCATTTTAAACTTCAGCCGGGGTGCTTCTGGATATACTGCTACTCTCAAGAGATTTTTAGTCACAGGTTAGTGCTTCCCTCTCCTGCCGCTTGAACAAGAACGGCTGTACTATAGAAACGCTATAATACATTTATCGGGCAGCTACAGCAGGATAAACCGTTTAACAAATTTCTTCTCAGATTATCCTCAAGCCGTCTTTACCCCTTTTGTGTTAGAATTTTTGATGATTTTGCCCTGAAAGAGCCTCATTGTCGCTCTAAGCCATTATCGGAGATTTACATGACCAGCAGTTATAGTGCAAATCAAATCCAAGTTCTCGAAGGATTAGAGCCAGTACGGAAGCGTCCTGGAATGTATATTGGCTCTACAGGTCCACGGGGACTGCATCATCTTGTCTACGAGGTGGTAGATAACTCCATCGATGAGGCTCTGGCGGGATACTGTACCCACATAGAAATAGACATTAATGCCGATGGTTCCGTAAGCGTTACCGACGACGGGCGCGGCATCCCCACCGATACCCACCCAACAACGGGAAAATCAGCCTTAGAAACCGTGATGACGGTCCTCCACGCTGGTGGTAAGTTTGGCGGCGGTGGCTATAAAGTTTCCGGAGGACTTCACGGCGTTGGGATTTCGGTAGTCAATGCGTTGTCTGAATGGGTTGTCGTCAACGTTTGGCGAGAGGGCAAAGTTCATACTCAGCGCTACGAGCGGGGAGTGCCGATAACGGAGTTAGCAGCGAAAGCAGACAAAAGCGATCGCTCCGGAACCTCGGTGGCTTTTAAACCAGACCAGCAGATCTTTACGACAGGAATTGAGTTTGACTACAACACTCTAGCGGGACGGCTGCGGGAGCTGGCCTATCTGAATGCTGGCGTCAGAATCACTTTCAGCGATCATCGCTCCCCTGAATCCCGCGTGGAAACCTACTGTTATGAAGGTGGCATTAGAGAGTACGTTGCCTACATGACGCGGGAGAAAGAACCGCTGCACCAAGACATTATCTATGTTGAAGGAGAACGCGATGGTGTCCAGGTAGAAGTCTCTCTCCAGTGGTGTATCGATGCCTATAGCGATAATCTGCTCGGCTTCGCCAATAACATCCGCACCGTTGACGGCGGAACGCATTTAGAAGGACTCAAAACCGTACTCACCCGCACAATGAACACGGTGGCTCGCAAGCGCAACAAGATTAAGGACAACGAGCCGAACTTGGGCGGCGAAAACGTGCGGGAAGGATTAACCGGAGTGATTTCGGTCAAAGTTCCAGAACCAGAATTTGAAGGGCAAACCAAGACGAAGCTAGGCAATACCGAAGTACGCGGTATCGTTGATTCTCTGGTGGGGGAAGTCCTCAACGAGTATCTAGAGTTTAACCCCCAGGTAGCGGATGCCATTCTTGAAAAGGCGGTGCAGGCCTTTAAAGCCGCAGAAGCCGCTCGTCGGGCCCGGGAACTGGTGCGCCGCAAGTCTGTCCTAGAATCTTCTCCTCTACCGGGTAAGCTAGCCGACTGTAGCTCTAGAGATCCAGCAGAATCGGAAATCTTTCTCGTCGAAGGAGACAGCGCTGGCGGGAGCGCTAAGCAAGGTCGCGATCGCCGCTTTCAGGCCATCCTGCCGCTCCGAGGTAAGATCTTAAACATTGAAAAAACCGACGATGCCAAGATTTACAAAAACAATGAGATTCAGTCCCTAATTACCGCGTTAGGACTCGGTATTAAAGGGGAAGAGTTCGACCCGGCGCAACTTCGCTATCACCGCGTTGTGATTATGACCGATGCAGACGTGGATGGAGCGCACATTCGTACGCTGCTACTCACCTTCTTCTACCGCTATCAGCGGGAGTTAGTCGATCGGGGCTTTATCTATATTGCTTGTCCTCCTCTCTACAAAATAGAGCGAGGTCGCAATCACTATTATTGCTACAGCGATCGCGATAAGGCGCGGCAAATCAGCGACTTTCCAGCTAACGCTAACTACACTATTCAGCGGTTTAAAGGCTTAGGCGAAATGATGCCCGATCAGCTTTGGGACACGACCATGAATCCAGAAACCCGCATGATGAAGCAGGTAGAAATTGAAGATGCCGCCGAAGCCGACCGCATGTTTACCGTGCTGATGGGCGATCGCGTTGCGCCGAGGCGAGAATTTATTGAGACCCACGGCTCTCGACTAAACCTGACAGATTTAGATATCTAGCGCCTCCGGAACGGGGAAAGCGACCAACGGTTACCGCAGGCTCCGTCGTTTTACAGCGAAGTATTCGGTGACTCGGCTACCTCAGCGGCTGGTTTGGTTTAGTATTCATAGGGATTGGCTGGAGTTGGGACTGTCTCAACACGACTGGCAGACAAAACCAGTTGGCGTTTGTTGGAGATGGTGTCCGACATGCTATCTGTTTGCGGCAGAGTTTCTGTGATCATTTCCCCCGCGACGGTTAACCAAGTATCGGGAGCATAGGTACTGCGGCTCACGTCGAGCTTAACGGGAATCCCGACCGGATAGGCATCCACCGCACAGCAGGTAATGACAAACCGACAGAGCAGCAGATAGTTGTCTGAAAGTTTGGGCGAGTGGACCACAAAACCCGTCACGTTTGCCTTCTGTCCCGCGTAGGCATCCGGCTCAGGATAGACATTGAGTGTTCTAATCCATTCAATTAATGAGCGTTCTTCGGGTTGAGTTGTCGCCCGAAAAGACTGCGGCTGTGTTCTAGTCATTGGTAGTTCTGTAATCCCCCGCTGCACAGCCGCTTGGCTCGATAACACACTCGGCGTAATGACAAAGCCTAAAATAGCCGTCACCGCTAGCAAACCGCTTCCCCATCCCGGAGGGAGCAGCGAAATATGACCAACTTCTGTTCCTGGTGCCTTGAGTAGTTGACCAGCTTTTAGCACCCCGAGGAGCAGCAAAACAATCCCACTCGCAAAAACCAGCCCAAAGTAGTTGGGATGAATCAGTAAGCCTAGCTGACCCGTGAGCCAAAACTTTAACAGCAATCCTCCCCAAGCGAGAAGAGCCACGACATCTAACCAGGGAAATTTGGAGCTGAGCGATCGCAGTTTAGCAGGTGACATAGGCTATCACAAGAAGTAACTGTAGGAGAGAGCCAAAATAAACGTAAGCTGAGCAGCAAGCACAAACAGATACAGGACGATCCTCGGCTTAAAAATCGACAGCATCAAGCCGATACTTTTAAGGTCGATAAGCGGACCAAACACCAAAAAGGCCAGCAGTGAACCGGTTGTAAAAGTAGCAGCAAAGGAAAGCGCAAAGAATGCATCTACCGTCGAGCAGATCGAAACGAGTGCGGCTAAAAGCATCATAGTCACTACCGAGCTCAGAGTTCCCTGCCCTAGGCTCAACACTAGCTCGCGGGGCACGAATACCTGAATCAACGCAGCGATCGCACTTCCTAAAATCAGCATGCCGCCTAGCTCTCGCAGTTCCTGCACCACGTTATTGACAAACACATCCCGCCGTTGTTGTGATCGCCCTTTTCCTGAAGAGGGGGCGATGGCAGTCGCTAATTCAGTGAGTGGCTCAGATTGACCCAGGAAATACGTCCCCGACTGCAAGAGAGCAGATACAGGCTGTGGTTTTTCAATAGAGAGGAAACGTGACATTAAGCTCCGGCGACGGCGGGCGACAAGCGGCTGTAGTAATGGCTGCGGATCCTTTTGGAGCCCAAACACCAAACTGATGACAATAGCAATGATCAAAGAAAACAGCACTCTCAGCAGCACGATTGCTGGCTGATCTCGAAAAGCAACCCACGTTGACCAAATGACAATGGGATTAATGGTTGGTGCTGCCAAGAGAAACCCAATCGCGACCGAAGAGGGTACACCCTGCATCAGAAGTCGCCGTGCCACCGGGACGTTTCCACACTCGCAAACGGGAAATAAAAAACCGATACAGCTTCCGATCAAAGAGCCTAACACTGGATTGTGTGGCAGCTTGGTGATCAGCTGACGTTCATCAATAAACACCAACAGCAGACTAGACAGCACAACTCCCAGCAGCAAGAACGGCATTGCCTCCACCAGTAGGCTCATAAACAGGGTAAAAGCGTTGTGCAATTGATTCATAGAGGCCGCTAGCTAGAAATGCTCTTTCCCAACAATCTTGATAGTATCGAAAGCTTAAAAAGCTTATCTATTTCGCTATTTTTGTCAGTAATATACCTCAAATTGGTAAGGTTAATCATTAAAAGCTAGAAAAGTAGAAAAGTAGAAAGCAGCTTGCGCTGCGGGGAAAGGGAAAAGGGGAAGGGGTAAAGGGGCAATAAATTAGCTTGTTCCTTGATCCTGTGTTCTGTTCCATCTCGAGGGACAGTTTCCCCGTTCCCCCTTCCCCGTCGCGGAGCGACATCTTCCCCTCGCTCCTCAGAAACTTTAATCTAGCTCTAACTCATCAATAGGGAATTCTACGTAGGTCATCGTGCGATCGACGGCTGAGAGAATTTTATTATTGGCCGCTTCACTCTCAAGACATCGCCAGATTAACTGAGCTACGTCTGCACGATGAATGGTTCCGGCTACTCTATAATCTTCTGTTACCATTCCATCACCAGTGGCTGGCTCTGATTTTAGCCCTCCCGGTCGAATAATAACGTAAGTGAGCCCGCTAGCCATTAGGTAGGCTTCCGCTTGTTCTTTTTCAGCGAGAACAGAGCCTAACGTTTGCAGCGCTTGAGGCAGCATCTAACGCATCTCCCACTACCACCGCAATGCCCATCGCTTCTAATTCTGGGCGTACTGTTTCTGAACGCAGCAGAGCAATTAATCTTCTGTGTTGAGCCTGCTGAGCAACTTCTCGTCCAACTCCTCGACTGGCTCCTGCTAGAAAAATATTGGTTGGTGATGTCATTTTTAGTCGGTAATTGTTCTTTTCTGGCTGATGGTTTTTGGAAAATACTATGGTAACTCTTTATACAAGTTTTAAAAATCGGCTTTTCTTGCCGAAGAATTGGTGAACTTGGAAATTCTCCCTTGACTACGCTAATTTGCGTATCTACTTTAGTATCCAGGAAGATTTAGTGCTGGTTGCCTATCAATAAGCCTGCTGATAGCTAATGCTGTTGAAAATGCTTCTCAAACGAATTTGACAAGAAAGAACTAGGTATAGGAGCTTGCTTCCAGCAGATTGATGCTGGTTGGGAAGTACACTCATCGTTAAGGATTTGTCTACTGCTAATTTAATGTGCCTGAAGCTGTGACAAGCGACGCTACTACCTTATTTGACTTAAGCTTCTTTGAATTAAATAAAAAAGGCTGCTAAAGCCAACTCAATCGCAAGAGCGCCTCGTTTACAATGAAGATAGAGGCAAACAAACTTATGTGATTAGACTATTTGTTTGTAATCTACAAAATGCATCTTCGATGCTGCTATTTTTAGTTTCTATTATATCGCTATTTCAATTGTTTCGATAAGAAGCACTAGATTTTTCAAGAATAATTTTCAAGCTCGGCTTAGCATGATGGGCTTAAATAGCAACGTGCTTTATTAACACTTCACGAAACAGCAGCAGTTCTTGAATTTTTAGCTAAAATCAGAGAATTTGCGCCAGAAGGGGCTGACGAGTATAGCTGTCTACAGCTATACGTAGTGTACGGTCATGTAATGAAGCACTAAAGCTGTTTTTTAAAATAACCGCTGCTTTGATCAACACAGGTTTACCTTAGAACGGCAATTATGTTTAGATTTATCCTGCTAGCATATCTGTTTTTCGCCTTAGTAGTATTTGTTGTTTATCTCACCTTCTTTCTAAGAGACACAACCACGCCAAATTCAGATATTATTTCTTGGTTGGTACTCATTTTAGCTGCGCTTTTCTGGGTTGTAGTCGTTCCTATATCGTTGTTTAAACGTTTTAGGAATGAAGAATAAAGGCCGTCATAAAAACAATCAGATAGCTCAAAACAAGCGTTAGATTCTGGCTTATCTACAGCGATAATTTTAGCTATTCTTGTTAAGTCTTAAATCTTTATACTATTGATTAATAGTGTTGCCATACAAACAAAAGAGAGCTAAAACTTTTCCCTTTTTCCGCTCCGACAGGAACTATTTCCCATTTTCCCCCTACACCGCATTTGTCGCTTTACTTTCCAGAGATGGTGTTGGATTTTGGCTCCGCCCAATAAAAAGCCCCCCTGATTTGCTTCATTTTCCTTTTCTTTCGATCCAAGAAAAAATCAGCAGACTGCCAAGCAAACAAGTTCGCCTCTGTGAGCCAACGGTCCTTAATGATTAGAGAGTTCTCACTGTTAAAACCTGTGGCGGGGTGGCATCAGGAGGGTACAGGAACTCGATCTCGACTAGACGGCGATCGCCTGGCGGCATTGTCAACGTTGCCAGCGGTTCTCCTGGTTGTCCGCGTTGCTGAACCAAGTGGAAGTAGCGAGTGCGGGGTAAATCTCGATCGTCGGTGTAGCGAATCAGAACCGGACCTCGGAAAAACACCTGTTCAGGAGGGGGGTCGAAAAATTCGAGACTTTCCCCTTCATTTTTTTTGATCGGCGTTTGGAGCGATACCGTTACGGTGTGGGTCTCAGCAGTGGGGTTAATTAACGGCAGAGTCAGGCTGTACTGGACTCCGTAGTTGCCGTGAGCTTGATAGGCAGTATCGGGGTAGCGCACTAACATCGGTGCGCTCTGAGTTTGATCACTTCCAAACGTTCCCTGCTCAAGGGTACTTAAGCCGTAGGAAAACGCTTGACCGGAGGTCGGAATCGCCAGAGATACAGAACCAGGATCGCTCAGCGTTGTTTGCCACTGTCCGCCTTGAGAAACTCCAGCGACGCGCCCGTAAACCAAATTCCCCGTAGTGTTTAAGGGGGTCGGCGGGCGATCGCGAGGTCCAGCTAATTCTCCCTGGTTTAAAAGCTGCTGCCACTCCGGGAGAGTCGGCGCTCTTTCTTGGCCCTCCTCACCTATCGGTGCATACATGCTGAGACTCGCCGCATAAATGGTGTCTGTACTGTTGAGCCGAATATAGGTAGAACGACCGTTAATCGGGGGGTCTAAGGTGGCAACTGGGATCGGGACATTCAGCAACATTCGGCTCTGTCCCGGCGGAATCTTGAGTTGAGCCGGAAACATCTCTTGCTGGCGACCCCACAAGATGTCCCCCATGACGCGGCTTCCCGGTCCGGCATAGATGTCAACTTGCGGGGTTGGGACTTGCGCCGGTAATTCAATAAAGGGAGCATCGGGTTGACTGAGATGAGTCGCGGCTTCCAACACATCTACCGTGACCGTTGCTTGTGTTGGGTTATGCAGCAGAATCCCCAAATAAAGCGTTCGGAGATCTTCTGGCGCGGGAGCTTTGGCAACGTGATGAGCAAAAATATCAAAACGCCCGGAGAAAGGAAAATTTAAGTGAACCGCCGGATTTTCGCCAAAGGGTGGAAACGTCGAAAGTAAAATGCCTTCTTCTAAGATTAATTCAGGGCTGTTACTGTTGAAAACTGGCGTTTGATCGAGTTCTCCTGGTAACGCCCGGATCTCCTGTGGTTGAACGATTTCCTGAGCAGGGGGTGTGGCTACCTGAGCGAAAAACATACCCTTAACAACTCCTCAATCCTTGACCAATGATGCGGTCTGAATTTTAAGTAAATTAGCAAAGTATTTATTCTAACCATGATTAAGGAGGAAGACGCGAATAGCTCCAATCAGGGCTGGCAGCCATGAGCTAGTCGCGACAGCCCCGCGCTCTACCGACAGGTGAGCGTCGAGAAGGATAGCGCGATAACTGAAGCGAACGCGGAAGTTATCAATCAGGGGTGTTTTGCTTTTCTACATAAGCTTTTAACGGCGAAACAGTAACAC
>JBHJGN010000036.1:0-2897 GCA_050331735.1 Cyanophyceae cyanobacterium | reverse complement strand
TTCAGGTTCAGGATAGATGCGGACTTTCTGAGTGACTCTAATCATACTTACCATTATATACTAAAACGGTAAGTCGTAGCGTCGCTGTCCATCCCCTCCTTACTGCTTTGAAGAAGGGGATTTCCGCGACCTCTTGTTAATCGAAAACTGAAAGAATTTTAACAAGGTAGCAATGCCTATTCAAGTTCTACTCCTCTGCTTTCCTAGGTCTACGCCTCATAACTAATAGCTCCTTGAAGGTAATTCTTTGCAGAGCTTCTCCTTATGAAGCCAACTTACGAAATGTGGGAGCAACAGCTTTCGTCCTGGCTTCGCTGGAGGATGCAGCAGCTTTTTCCAGTACCTGAACATCAATATTGACGGATACTAGGTAGGAGCCGGGCTGATTGCCCACCGCTTGAGCCACGATTGCGTTTAGGTCTGGACGTTCCCCAGTAATTGGATTTCTCAAAACGCAGCGTTCCCAGTCGTATTGAGCCTGGGGATTAATGCTGAGGACATAGTGTTTGTTCATGGAAAACCTCGGTCAGTGCCTTCTCTATTATAGTACAATTGTACTAAAGAGGGAGCTAAAAAAATCCCACCCTTCAGGTGGGATAGCAGTGGCTCTACTAACTGCGCTCTACGCTTCGCTTTGAGGAGACGCTTGAAAGCTGGAAACGACTTCCTCCTCCTCTTGAGAAGGCGATCGCTTTTCTTCCTCCTGGGATGCGCCACCATCGCCATCACCAAAGGTTCTTTGCGCGATGTTTTTGATCGTAATGTACATTGTGGGCACAAAGAACAAACTCAACACCGTTGTCACTAGTAGACCCCCAAACACGGCAGTTCCCAGAGACCAGCGGCTCGATGCCCCCGCCCCCGATGCCGTGACGAGAGGAAAAAAGCCCACTAAGCTAGAAATGGCGGTCATCAAGATAGGCCGAAAACGTTCCTGTCCGGCTCTAATGGCCGCCCTCACCATATCTAGTCCCTGTTCTCTGAGTTGATTCGCGTACTCGACGATCAGAATGGCGTTTTTACTGGCCAAGCCAATCAGCATTACTAATCCAACCTGGCAGTAAACATCGTTGTTGATCACGGGCCAAACGCTATTGGCCTGCAAAATGTTGGCCCGCAGCCAAACCGCTCCAATCGCTCCGAGCACCGCCATCGGCACCGTCAGTACAATAATCAGGGGATCGACATAGCTTTCATATTGAGCGGCCAGAACGAGAAACGCCATCACAATCGCTAAGCCAAAGATGATTAGCGATTGTCCGCCAGAGGAGATTTCCTCCAGGGCCGTTCCGGTCCACTCGTAGCCGAATCCAGACGGTAACACTTCAGCGGCCACTTCTTCCATTGCGGTAATCGCCTGTCCGGTACTGTATCCCGAAGCTGGAGCTCCCTGAATATTAATCGAGCGAAAGATATTGTAGTGAGGAATGGTCTGCGGTCCTACCGTCGAGGTGAGCGTCACTAGGTTATTTAACTGAATCATCTCGCCGTCCTGAGAGCGGACGTAGAGTTGACCAATATCATCGGGGTCCGAGCGAAACTGGCTATCGGCCTGCACGTAAACCCGATACTGTCGCTGTCCGAGCACAAAGTCGTTGACGTAGCTCGAGCCGAGGTAGATTTGCAGCGTCGAGAAGATATCGTCGATATCAACATTGAGGGCTTTAGCGCGGTTACGGTCAACTTCAACTTCAATCTGCGGCGTATTGCCGGAGAACTGCGTAAAGACCCCCTGGAGTTCTGGTCTTTGGTTTGCTGCCGCAATTAGCTGCTGCGCTGTCTCAGCAAGGGCAGAAATTGGACGGTTGCCGGTGCGCTCTTGAAGCTGAAACTCAAAGCCGCCAAAGCTACTCAGACCCCGTACCGCTGGAGCGTTGACGGAAAATGCCCTAGCTCCAATAATGTTGCCGTAGGCCGCGTTCAGGCGATTGAGAACGCCGTAAACGGACTGGGACGGATCGGGTCTTTCCTCCCAGGGCTTGAGGCGCGTGAAAAAGAAGCCGCGGTTACTGGCATTACCACTACCAAAACCGAAACCGGCAATTCCAAAATATAGCTCGATTTCGGGAATCTTGGCCATTTCTGCGCCAACTTGCTCGATAATTTCCTGGGTGTAGTTGAGAGAGACCCCTTCAGGCGCTTGGATGATGGTAAAGAAGTAGCCCTGGTCTTCTTCGGGGACAAAACCCGAGGGCACAATGCTGTATAAAAAGTAGGTTAACACCAAGGCTCCCGCAAAGAGGGCCATCACAAATGGACGCACCACCTTTCTGGTCAGAAAGGTAATCGCTTGCGTATAGCGATCGCTCACCCAGTTAAAGCCTTGATTAAACTTGCCAAAGAACCAGCCTAACGGTCCGCGAGCTTCCTGCTTGCGCCGTAGCAAAATCCCAGACATCGTTGGCGAAAAGGTCAGGGCGTTAAACGTTGAAATGACGATAGCAAACACAATCGTCAGCGCAAACTGCTGATAAATAATGCCCGTCGAGCCGGGGAAAAACGAGACGGGAATAAAGACCGCCATCAACACTAAAGAAGTGGCAATTACCGCTCCCGATAGCTCGTTCATGGTGTCGAGGGCAGCAATGCGAGGCACCATGCCCCGCTCGACTTTAGTGGCGATCGCCTCCACCACCACAATGGCGTCATCGACGACCACTCCTGTAGCTAGCACCATCGCAAACAGCGTCAGCGTATTGATCTCAAACCCAAACGCCATCAGGAAGGCAAACGCGCCAATGAGCGCCACCGGAATGGCGATCGAGGGAATAATCGTCGCTCGCCAGTCTTGCAGAAAAATAAAGATAATTAAGATTACTAGAGTGATCGCAATCAGCAGGGTGATCACCACTTCTCGCAGAGACACTTCCACGAACGCCGTCGCATCTACCCCAATC